>CAZZFF010000058.1:0-38685 GCA_964653485.1 uncultured Verrucomicrobiota bacterium
CACCGGCACGCCCATTGAAAACCGCATCGACGAAATCCATTCCTTGATGGATTTCCTGGAGCCGTCCGTCCTCGGGCCGTTGTTCCGGTTCAATCGCGAGTTTTACGAGCTAGACGACCGCGGCCGCCCGGTTGGCTACCGCAACCTGGACAAGCTCCACGAGCGCATCCGGCCCTACATGCTGCGCCGGCGCAAGGCGGATGTTGAAACGGAATTGCCCGCCCGCACCGACCGCAATTTCTTCGTCGCCCTGAGCACCGAGCAGCAGGCCGAATACGAATCCCACGAACTCGTGGTGGCGCGTCTGGCCGCCACCGCCAGGCGTCGCCCCCTCACCCAGCCGGAGCAGGACAAGCTCATGCGCCACCTGGCCATGATGCGGATGGTCTGCGACACCAATTACATCCTGGATGCCACACAGCGCGAGTGCCCCAAATTGGGCGAACTGGAGAAGCTCCTCGAAGAGTGCCGCGACAATCTCGACGTCAAGGTGCTGGTGTTTTCCGAGTGGGAACGCATGCTCGAATTGGTCCGCGGCCTCTGCGACCAACTCCGGCTCGGCTTCGCCTGGCACACCGGGAGCGTCCCCCAACGCCGACGCCGGGCCGAAATCAACGCCTTCAAATCCGACCCCAACTGCCGCGTCTTCCTCAGCACCGATTCCGGCGCCGCGGGCCTCAACCTCCAAGCCGCCAGCGTCGTCATCAACTGCGACCTGCCTTGGAACCCCGCCAAGCTCGAACAACGCATCGCCCGCGCCTGGCGCAAACATCAGACCCGGTCGGTCACCGTTGTGAACCTGGTCTCCGAAAACACGATCGAACAGCGCATGCTCCAGACGCTCTCCCTCAAGCAAGCCCTGGCTGAAGGCGTCCTTGAACGCAAGGGCAACCTCAAGGAACTCAAGCTCGCCAGCGGCCGCCAGGCCTTCCTGGCCAAGCTCCAGCAACTCGTCACCCCCGCGTCCGCGCCGAAGCCGGAATTGCGCGAAGCCAAACCCTCCCTCCCCGCCGACCGCCCCCTCGGCTTTGCCGCCGCCGCGCAACAGCGCCTCAGCGGCGCCCTGCTCCGCTGTGAAGAGCGGTTTCCTAACGACGGCCCCCATTCCGTCATCTATGTGGTTGTCGAGCGCGACGCCCTCCAATCCCGCACCCAGCTTGCCTCCCTCCATGACGACTATTTCGGTCCAGGCCGCTGGGACCCGCTAGCCCCGGCCCGGCTGGAGGTCGTGGACCGCGCCACCGACGACGCGCTCCAACGCCTCATCGATGCCGGCTTGCTGGCCCGCACCATGCGGGCCAGCCGCCCGCTCTGGCCGCCCGAACCCGCCCAGGCCGCACCCCCGCCGCTCTCCCCGGCCGAGTTGGAAAAGCTCGCCGCTCATCGCCAACTGGCCGCCCGCAAACTCAAGATGGCGCGGGTCCTGAGCCAAGCCGGCTTGGACCAGGAGGCCCGCGCCGCGTTGCTCGATGGCCTCCTCCCCTTGGGGTGCGCCCTGGCTGTGGAGAATCGCCTGCCGCAGCCGGCCGCCCTCAAAGACCTGCTGTTCCCTCCGCTCTCTCCTTGCTGGCAAGGGGCGCTCTCGCTGCTGCGGGACTTCAACGGCAACCCAGCCCAGCCATGCCAGCCCGTCATCGAAGCCATCGAGAAGCTCGACGCGGCTTACCGCCCGTAACCCAGGAACAGCAACACCCCGACCGCCGCGGCCAGTCCGATTCGGTACCACCCGAAGGCCACGAACGTATGGGTCTGGACATAGCGCAGCAGCCATTTGACCGCGATGAATGAGACAATGGCCGCGACCACAAAGGCCAACACCACCATTCCCCAATTCTCCGGCGCCGCGCCGGCCGGCGGATGGTGAAAGGCCTGGAAAATCTTCCAACCTCCCGCCGCCAGCATCGTCGGAATGCCCACCAGAAACGAGTACTCCGTGGCGGCAGGGCGGTTAAGCCCCAGCAGCAGACAGAGAATGATGGAAGCGCCGGACCGCGACGTGCCGGGGAAGGCGGCCGCCAGGAGTTGGCCCAACCCGACCGCCACCGCGATGCTCCAGGTCACCTCGTTGCTGAGGGCGCGCCCCCGCAACCATTGTTCGAGCACAATGAAGGCAATCCCGCCCACCAACAGCGCCACCGCGACCGGCTGGAGCCTCTCGGGCAACTTGAATCCCTTCTTCTCCATGATGAGCCCGCCGATGCCCGTCAATACGAAGGCCAAGGCGATTTTTAGCGCGTAATCCTGGGTGCTCTTCTTGCGCCACTCGAAGGCGAATTGGCGCAGCCGCTCCGGGAACAGCGGCAACACGGCCAGCACCGCCCCGCATTGAATGACGATGTTGAACAAGTCCGACTGGCGCGGCAACCAGCATTCCGCGATGAGAAGATGGCCGGTTGAGGACACCGGCAGGAATTCGGTGATGCCTTCGATGATCCCAAGCACGATGATAGCTATCCAGATTGGCATAAGGGCTACGTATCAACTACAGATCAGCCCAAATGACAAGAACGAAATTCCGGGAGTCTTCAGCTTCAGCCGAAGAGCGCCGCCCAAGCCGACTTGTTTTCTTCGAGGCGCTGGCGGACCTTCAACTGGCCGAGGATGGCGTGCCAGCCGATGTAAATCTTGTGCCACTGGTTTTCCAGGTTTCGCAAGGCGCCGTCGCTCAATTCGCTGAGGTAGCGCATCGAGGGCGCGCTGCCAACCAGGGCATGGACTTCGTCGCGGGTCGGCGAGCCGACTTCAACCGAGGCCAGGATCAGTTCCAACTGCTGGATGAGGACGCTCTTGACCTCGAGGAATTGGCTGTCGTCCTCCTGGCTGAAACGCTTTTCCCGCGCGAGGTTGAGGAAACGGTTGAACTGCTTCCAGCACTCGAGATAGACCTGCACCTGGTTGATGAGTTGGTCGAGTTTCGTTGCGCGCATAATGGCTTGCGGTGTCGTTCTTCACGCTCTCACGGCTCGGGTCGGGCAGTCGGAGATTCGCGGTTGTTCCTGGGCCAGCCCGAGGGGGGCGAGAAAGACCAAGGCGCCCCCCCGCAGTTCGCAAGCGGTGATTTTCAGGCTGGCATACCGGATGTTCAACTCGGCCAGAGGCAATTGAGCGGACGCTGCTTCGCGGAACACCTTGAGCACCTGCTGGGCAATCTCGCACAGCAACGCCCGGGGAAACGTCGAAGGCAGCGTGTCGATGAGCAGAACGCCGCGGCAGTCAACGGTGAAGCTGCCCGAAGGCAGCCGCAACAACGTCGGGGCGGGTTTTTCAAATAACCTCAGCAGGCCCATAACGCCAGCACCTTCTTCATCAGGGTTCGCACCTGGCCCACGTTCATGGAAGGCTTCCAGCCCACACAAAAATCGAGGTCGCCCTGCTCGACCAGGACGACGTGGCGCCGGGAACCCAGGGCCTCGACTTGTTCCAGGGGACCGGCCCCCAGACGCTCTTCCAACGAGCGAAAACCCGCCAGGCTCTGTTGCGCCCATGCGCCCATGCGCTTGGAGTCTTCCAAGCCCCGCGCGATTCGAGGGGTTGTCTGGCCGTGTTGGAGGGCCAGGACGAACTCAATCCCTTCAATCTCCGACAGCCCTGCCGCCGCGGCCGGCGCGCCCGGACCGTCGCTCCCGAGCCCCGTGCGCCCCTCGTCCAGCGCCTGGGCCGACTCCAGGAGCAGGCCGTTATACGGCTTGGTGATCGCCCGGGGCCGGCTTGGCTCGGCGGGCAAGGTCTCGAAATGGCCCGTCTGCCAGCTTAGGATTTGGTGGAAGGCCGGCTCCCCGCGCTGCCCGTCCGTCTCGGCATCGATGAGCTGGCCCTCCTGAATCCAGAGCTTGCCCGTCAGGTTGCCGTTCGTAATCCGCAGCACCAGGGAGCTTTGCGACAGGCATTCCAACTGGATGATGTCCACGAGGCTCTTGCTCTGCATGCCGCGGAATCCCCCTTCGGTTTCCCGGCCCAACAGCGATTCCAGGCATTCGAGAAACATCCGAATCTCCTCCTCGCTCCCCGGCTTCTGCCAGAAGAGGTCCACCCCCAGCGCATAAGCCCTGGACCGAAATTCTTCATCCAACACCGACGTGAGCGCGACCGTCCGCAGTTGCGGATGGGTCCGCCGCACTATCGAAAGCACCTGCAGCCCGTCCATTCTGGGCATCCTCAGGTCGCAGACCATCAGCCGAAAGTCCTCCGTCTCGAGAAGAGCCATCGCCCGCGCCCCCGAACCGGCTGTCTGAATCTCCGGCTCGCTCGGCAATTGGCCCAGCAGGTCCCGGTACATCTCCAGCAAATCCGGGTCGTCATCCACCAGCAGAATCCTGGGCCGCGCGCGGCTCTCTTTACGCATAAAACGCCTGTCTCGTGTCTCGTCCAGCCAGGGCTCCCGGAGAACCCGGACCCGGCTCTGATTTCCGGCAGCATGGACCGTTCCGTTTTCTTCGCCCGCGGCGATATCGCATCTCCGTCGTCGAGCGATGCAACCGGCGTCTGGCAACACCGGGACACGCAGTCCATCGATGAGACACCTCTGTCCAGCTTCGCCGGATGTTTCATAAGGGGCTGCGAGCCTGCGCCAGATGGCACAATTCCTGCGAAAAGACCCATGCACGGCGAGAAGACATATCCAGCTAAAATGTTCGGCTTCCTGAAAAACTTCCTGGCCAGACTGGCGCCCACGCCGGTTCAGAGCCGGGATGACCCCGCGCCCCTGTCCGCCCCGCCACCCTCCCCTGCCGGCAATTCAGCGCCGAGCCACCAGGGCAATGGCGCCCACGGTAACGGCGCCGGCATCCAGTTGCCCATGGATGCCATCCTCAACGGACTGCCCCTCGAACTGCACCCGCGCATCAGGAGCAACGGAGTGACCGATCAGACGCTGTCGGTCCCCCTTGAGACCATTCTCCCCCAGCTTGCCCTCGGCAGGGTGAGAATCCCCTTTGGCGTGCTGCGCCGGGCCGCGCCTCATCTCTTTTCCACTGAGACTGACCGTGACGACGTCCAGGTGACGCTCCCGCTGGGGGAAATCCTCAACCGGCTCAACCCCGCCTTCATTCTGCGCCGGCGCTCCCAGAAACATGTGGAAGTGCCCCAGGAAGTCACCAGCCCGTTCGACTCGCAAGCCCGGGCCCTGGCGATAGCGCCAAGCCCCTCGATCACGGCACTCCCTCCGGACCCGCTTCCCTTCACCACTCCCCCTGCCTTGCGGCGCCCCCCCGGCCTTTTGTCCTCTCTTCAAGCCCCGGCCCGGCCCAATTCGCTCATCCCGATGCCCTCGGCCTCCGGGCCGCCGGCGGTGCCGTTCATCCTCGGCCTGGGCTCGCTGGCCGAGGGCTGGCCCGAGGGGGTGCGCCGCCATATCCTCGAACTGAACCTCGCTGAGGCCAAGGTCGTCTTGCCGGCCCAGACCATCGAACAGGCACTCAGGCAGGGCCGGGTGGCCTTCAAGTGGAAGACCTTGCGTGCCTGGATCACGCCGCCTCCTCCGCCCGCCGCCTCGGCCGAGGACGACACACTGGTCGAGCTTCCGCTCCAGATTGTCGCGCCGCTCTTCCTGGCCCGCCAGCGCCAAACCAATCAACCGCGCCAGAAGGTCACCATCGACCAGAGCATCCCGAACCTGTTCTTCGGCTTTCTCCAACCCGAAAGTCCGCGCGGCGCCTCCCCTCCTTCCGCCTCGCCGGACGACAACTCCCGCGTCTGGGAGGAGGCCTCGGAGGCCATCCCCGCGCCCCAAAAGGAGGCCAAACACAGCCCGACCCCAGGGACCCGCTTCATCGCCAAGTACGCCACCCCAAATGAAATCGTCTCCGCTGCCGCCGCCCTGGACAATGTCGCCGGCGCCCTCGTCGGCTTGCCTGACGGCCTGCTGGTGGCCAGCCGCCTCGGACCCGATCTGAACGCCGACACGCTCGCGGCATTCCTGCCGCAAATCTTCGGCAAGGTCAGTCAATGCACAAAAGAACTGCGCATGGGCGACCTCAACAACCTCAGTTTCATGGTCGGCGACATTCCCTGGGCGCTCTGCCGAGTCAACGCCATCTTCTTTGCGGCCTTTGGCCGCCCCGGCCAGCCGCTGCCTGCCTCCCAATTGGCCGCCCTGGCCTCCGAACTGGACCACAAACCGAAATGACTTATGGCCATCATCAACCAGGCCACCAAAGAACTTCAGGTCAAAATCGTCTATTACGGCCCCGCGATGGGCGGGAAGACCACCAACCTCGTCCAGGTGCATGATCACGTCCAAACCGCCGCCGGGCACAAAGGCAAACTCGTCTCCCTGGCCACCAGTTCCGACCGCACCCTCTTTTTCGACTTCCTGCCCATCGAAGCCATGTCCATCAAAGGGTTTAAAACCAAATTCCAGCTCTATACCGTCCCCGGCCAGGTCATCTACAACACGACCCGCCAACTCGTGCTCCGAGGCGTGGACGGCATTGTCTTCGTCGCGGACTCGCAATACGAGAAGATGGCCGAGAACGTCGAAAGCCTTGCCAACCTCGAAGAAAACCTCAAGACCCTCAAGCTCGCCCTGGCCAGCATCCCCTGCGTGCTTCAGTACAATAAACGCGACCTGCCCAACGCCGCCCCGGTGGAATACATGGATTTTCTGCTAAACAACCGCGACCTCCAGGTCCCGGCTTTTACCTCGACAGCGCACCTATGCGAAGGCGTGTTCGAGAGCCTCAACATGATCACGCGCCTGCTGCTGCATAAGTTCATCAGCCAGCCCGCCCCTCAATACGCTTGACATGGCCTCATTGCCACAACTGGTCGAGGAGGACGTCCTCAAACTCGAGGAGGAACTGCGAGGGTTGCTCGCCCAATCGGAAGCAACCACCGCCCTGCTCATCGATACCGGCGGCTTCCTCATCGGCAGCAGCGGAGACGCCGGCCAGTTCGACCTGACCACCATCGCCGCCCTGGCCGCCGGAGCGTTCATGGCCAACCAAACCATCGCCGGCCTTGTCAGCGAACCCCATTTCAACAGCCTCTACCAGCAGGGCGAACAATTCAGCCTCTTCGTGCTGGCCGTCGACGAACAAGCCCTCCTCGTCGTCATCTTCCAAGCCCATCTCGGCGTCGGCCTCGTCAAGTATTACGCCCAACCCGCCGCCATGCGCATCTCCCGCCAACTCCAAATCGCCCACGCCCGCAACCCCGATGCCAGCTTGGACCTGTCTGAGCTCAACCTCGCGGACCCCCGCGGCCTGTTCCGCAAAAAGGCGGGTTGACCCCGCCGGTTCACCCGAGCCTCCCGCCGGGACTTTACTCTCCGGGCTGATCACCTCCAAGAACCAGCCTGACTTTCCAACTGCCGCCGACCCGCTGGAGTGTCAGCGGCGACACCATGGTGTGGCCGTCCTTAAACCGGCTTTGATACCAGAAGGTCACCTGATCCGCCGTGGTATCATCCGTTAATACGAGTCTGGAGGCCTCGATCTCCGACATCAGAGCTTGAAAATCTCGGCTCACCTCCTCGACGGTCGGCGCCCGATTCATAGCCGCCTGCGCTGTCTCGAATACCAGCACCTCCGCGAGCTTGTCCTTGTTCCCCGTCTTGATGGCCCACGCGAACGTGCCGGCGGCGGCCTCGGGAGTTGCAGTGCCGGAATCTGTCCAGGAACTGCTCGGCTCGAAATCCGGGGCCGATGTAGTTTGCTGCCTGTCAGCCAAGAGCTTGGCGAGTCCTTGGTTCTGCTGCCGGAGCAAGCCAACCTGCCCGCGCAGCCGCAACAACTCGCGTGACGGCTCTCCCGGCGGAGCCGCGGACTGGGTTGATTGCGCCGCCAGATTTGAACGGCGCTCGTTCTCCGTTGTGAGTTGAGCCAGATCGTCAACCTGCTGGCGCAAAGCTCGGTTTTCCGAGCGCAGTTTGACCTGGGCGTTGTGTTGAATCGTCAACGGAGTCGCTACGGCGGCGGCGAATGCAATGGCGACGAGGGCCTTTTGGAGCGTAGTCATGGCGATGGTTTTGGCGGCGGTTGCGGTTGCTGTGGCGGCGATTGCTGTTCCGGCAAGAGTGGCGGCGCTGGAAACCGCGACGGCCAGTCCGGCCGGCGCGGCCTTCACGGCGTTGGCGGAGAGAACGATCGCCAACGCCGCCGCGGAGGCGTTGATTCCGCGCCGGGACAAATAGGCTCGCAATTTGTCGAGCGCGCGCGCGACCCGTTTCTGGGCCGTGTCATCAGTAACGCCGAGTGCCCGTCCAACGGACCGCAGGTCCTGGTTGTTGAAAAAACGCATTACCAGCGCGTCGCAGTCCGGCTCGCTCAGTTCGGACAGGGCTTCATCAAGAACCGGGCGGAGGCGCTCCCAGTCGGGCGTGGTTTCGGGAGTGGAGTCAAGCTGTTCCATGGCCTGCCTTTCACGGGAATGCCGGCGGAATTCGTCGCGCCGGAGATTCAGCGAGATGTTGCGGGCGCTGCGGCACAGCCAGCCCGCCAGCGAGGCATCCTGGGCCAGCCGCGGCGACAACGCTCGCGCCCCACGCGCCAAAGTGATGAACACGCGCTGCGTCACTTCCGCGGCGGTATCCGGCGAGTCCGTCTGCCGCGCGGCAGCGGAATACACCAGATTGGTGTACCTTCTCACAATCTCGTTGAAGGCGGGTTCGATGCCGTCTTCGGCGTATTCCTGGAGAAGTTGGGCGTCGGGCTTGGACTGCATCTTACCCATTGAATACCCGCGCGTCGGAGAATCCGACAAAGTTTTTAAGGACTCGAGGCAATCACGCCTTCAAGGTTCCGGCCCGCGGCGGCGCCCCGCGTCTGGCTTGCTACCAGCTTCCGTCCGCCAGCAGGGCGGTGACATTCTTGGCCAGGTCGCCCGCCAGGATCGGCAGGGCTTGGCGTTCGGAATCAGTCATATCGGTGCCGATGCGGATGATGGCGGAGCCGATGACGTTCTTGTCGAGGATGACCTTGCCCGAGCCGCGCTCGCGTGCGGTGACGTGCGCCGTCAGGCTGACCTTGAAGTCGACGGGCGTGAGGTTATCCGCGGTGGAGATGCTCATCTCGCGCCGATTATAGCGCGTGAGCGCGCCGGTCACGACGATGTCGCCGTCATCCTGCGTGGCCAGGCGGAACGTGCCGTCGCGCTGGATTTCCCTTCGGAGTTGGGCGGTGAAGGCGTCGGTGAGGCGCGGCTCCAAGGTCGAGTTGGCGAAAGGCCGGATTTGGATGGATTTTGCGCCGGCAGCCATTCCGTTGGTGGGGCCCAGGCGGTAGCCGGCGCAGCCCGTCAAGAGCAGGGCCGTCAGAAATGCCAGGTGGAAACGCAGGGTCATTTACTGGCCTCCCTCAAGAGTTTGTTCAACGCATCAATGCGCTTGCGCGCCAGGTTCGCATACTCGGAAGTGGGGTCCAGGAGCACGACTTCGTTGTAGTACGTCCGCGCCCCTTTCCACCGGGCGGCCTTGGAATAGAACTTGGCCTTCTCGTAGAATTCAGCGATTTGGAAGCACCCGAGCGCTTGCTCCTTCTTGAGGAGGGCAATCGAGTTGGTCGCCTTGGATACGCGGGGCTCGTCCGGATAGAGCGTCATGAAGTCGTTAAAAGCCGCGATGGCCTGGCCGGCCGTGCTTTGGTCGTAACCGGCTCTAAGGGCCTCGCGGTTGTATGCCTGGCCCTCCTGGAACAGCGCCTCAGCCGCGATCTTGGGACGGTCGTGATACCGGTCGGCGGCCACTTCGAAATCCTTCGCCGCCGCAGGAAAGTCCTTCTGTTTCACGTGCGCCGCCCCCAGCTTGAGCTGCGCCTCGGGCGCCACGTCGCTGTAAGGGCCGCTCTTGACGATCTTCTCATACATCTGCGC
This sequence comes from uncultured Verrucomicrobiota bacterium, assembly GCA_964653485.1. Classification (GTDB taxonomy): domain Bacteria; phylum Verrucomicrobiota; class Verrucomicrobiia; order Limisphaerales; family UBA8199; genus CAVQND01. The sequence continues at coordinate 9,808 of CAZZFF010000058.1, forward strand.
CGTCTTTGCCGCCGAAGGCGGCAGCGGAATGTAGCCCCACAACCGGAACCACTTGCCGGCCAGGTAGAGATTGGCAATCTCATACTGCCGATGCAGCACCTCCTGGAAACCGGCAATTTTTGGGTGCTTCTCCAGCAGCCGCTGGTACTCCTTGAAGGCTTTTTCCGACTGACCCCTGGCCTCATAGCAGCGCCCCACCAGGTATTGCGCCTGGGGCGCGTAATCGGATAGCGGCCATACTCCTGTCACCCGCCGCGCCGCCCTGAGCGCCAAGCCGTAATCCTTCTTGTCGAAGGCGGTCTGCGCCACTTCCAACTGTTCCTTGGCGCGGGCGCGCCGCCACTTTCCCTCTCCCCCCACTGGCTCATACGTCCACCCTTCGCCAGGGCGATAAACCAGGGGGGCGGGCGACCGGGAGGGGAAGGCCACCAGGCCCAGCACGACCAACAACCATACAGTGACTAACCGACGGTTCATGCGGGCACGGTAGCCAGACGCCCTTGCCAAGTCAAGAAAACCCACCTGCGGACGCGTCGAACTGGGCGCCCTCCGGTCCCCTGGCCTTGATTGTGACACCGTCCTTACCCGCGATAGACGACCAGCAGACCGTAGTCCGTCATCAGCTTCTGCGTGCCGATGTCCAGAATTGTGTAGGTCAGCGTGTTGATGCTGACGATGTTGGCCTCGCCGATCCTGTTCAGGAACTTGGTCACAACCTCATCGAACTTGTCGTGGCCGACCTCGATGCAATCCGTGTGCCGGATGGTCCGGATGTGGACTCCTTTATCGGTTTCCTTGATGGCGTCGAGCGGGGGCAGAGGTTTTGTAATGAGGCTCTCGGGCGTTTTGTTGGAGGCCACGCGCAGGTGCATCTCCACCTTGGCCGCCGCCGAGGTGGCCATTGAGTTTACAGGGTGCGCTTCGATGCGAGGAACCCCTGTCTCGGTTTCCAGCCCAGGCCGGGGAACCACCGTCTCAGGTTCGGGGATGGTGATCGTCTCACCGCAGGCCGGGCAGTCGATCTCGCTGCCAGCCCCCGAACTGTCGACGGCCAACTCCTGTTCGCATCTTGGACAATTGAATATGACATCCATAATGTGGGCCTTTCGTTAGGGAACGCTGGCGCAAGAATAGCCCCCACCCGCGGACATAGCGAGAAAAAAATCAGGAAACCGCAAACTCCGCAGCCTCGCCTCTCCCCCTCATTCGTAGGTTTTCGAGAGTTCCTTGATGCGCGGCCACAAGGGCGATGAAGGCGGCGTCCGCTGTTTGACCTCGGCAAAGATCCGCTTGGCCTCCGCTGGATTGTCTCGGGCGATCTCGACGCAGTAGTCCAGCTCTATCCAGCCCCTGCGCGGGTCCCCAACGTTCGCGCCGTAGGCCTTGAGCCAGCGGCCCAGGCCGGCGGCGCCCTCTTTCTCGGCTGCCTGGTAGGAGGTTTCAAGCTCACGCGTCGGCATGCCCGGCAACGTGTCGCCGAGATACCGGGCCGAGACCGCCTGCTTTTGCTCGCTCTCCTTCTCGTCCTTCACCTTGTCGTAATACATCACGAGGTGATAGACCCCGAAGAGGAAGAGCACAATAATTACAATGCCGATGACTTTACTCATGTTCCCTCGATACGTTTGACGCGCGCCCCGAGGCCGCGCAGCTTGCCGTCGATGTTCTCATAGCCGCGGTCGATGTGATAGACACGGTTGACCTGGGTGGTGCCCCGGGCCGCGAGGCCCGCGATGACCAAGGCCGCCGAAGCTCGCAGGTCGCTCGCCATCACCGGCGCCCCGGTCAGCAGTCTGCCACCCTTGACGATGGCGCTGGGACCCTCGATCTCGATGTCCGCCCCCAGGCGCGCCAGTTCGCTGACGTGCATGAAACGGGACTCGAAGATGCGCTCGGTGATGATGCTGATGCCCGGAGTCAGGGCCATGAGCGCCATCATCTGGGCCTGCACATCCGTGGGGAAGCCGGCGTAGGGCAGCGTCGTGATGTCCACCGCCTTCAAAGGTCCTGTGCGCCGTATGGTGACGTCGGAGCCGTCCCGTTCGATTTTGGCCCCCGCATCGTTGAGCTTGTCAAGCACGGCCCGCATGTGGTCGGGCCGGGCCCCGCGCAGGGTCACTTCGCCCCCGGTGGCCGCGCCGGCGATGGCGAAGGTCGCCGCTTCGATCCGGTCGGGGATCACCTCGTGTTCGGCGCCGTGCAGTTGGCGCACCCCTTGGATGGTCACGGTGGGGCTGCCGGCGCCCGTGATGCGCGCCCCCATGGCATTAAGAAAATTCGCCAGGTCCACCACCTCCGGTTCGCAGGCGGCGCTCTCGATGATCGTCACCCCTTGGGCGAGCGTCGCCGCCATCATCACGTTGGCCGTCCCGAGGACCGTCGGCCCCGCCCGCCCGCCCAGGAACATCGCCGAGCCGATCAACCGTTTGGCGGTCACATCCACGTAGCCGCCTTTGATCGTGACCTTGGCGCCGAGGGCTTCCAGGCCTTTTAAATGCAGGTTGATCGGCCGCGCGCCGATTACACAGCCGCCCGGCAGGGAAACGCTGGCCTTCTTCAAGCGCCCCAGCAAGGGGCCCATGACGCAGATGGAGCCCCGCATTTTGCGGACGAGCTCGTAGTCGCCGGCCCCGTTAATCCGCCGGGCCTCGATTCGCACCGTGTCTCCATCGAAACGGACGTCAGCCCCCAACCCGGCGAGGATCTGCCCCATGAACCGGACGTCGCTCAGCTTGGGCACCCGGCGGATGACGCACGGGGATTCGGTCAACAGCGCCGCCGCCATGATTGGCAGCACGGCATTCTTGGCGCCGCTGATCTTCACTTCCCCTCGCAACGGCACTCCACCTCTGATTAACAAACTGTCCATGCGTCACACACTCACATTCTCAACCTGTCCGTTCGGCGGCGCAACAGACTTAGTTCCGGCGCGCCACCAGGATTCTGTCGCGCTGAGTGTAGTCCTCCTGGATTGCCTCCACAATCCAGTTTTGGGAGCCGAAGATTTCCCGCAGCGCTTCCGTCTGACCGTCGCCCAATTCCACCATCAGCCGGCCGCCCGGGTGGAGGAAGGGCGGGGCCTCCACCGCAAGCCGCCGATAATAAACCAGCCCGTCCGGTCCCCCGTCCAGGGCCTGGCGCGGCTCGTAATCCCGCACCTCGGGCTGCAAGCCTCCGAGTTCGCCGCTGGGAATGTAAGGAGGGTTGCTGACAATCAACTCCGCCCGCAGCTCCGCGGGCAGCCCCGCGAAACCGTCCCCCAGCCGGAGGTCGAGGCGCTCGGAGACTCCGTGACGGGCGGCGTTTTGCCTTGCCACATCCAGCGCCTCCGCGGATATCTCCACCCCGTAAACCCGCGCCTCCGGGCAGTGGACCGCCAGCGCGATGGCCAGGCAACCGCTGCCAATGCCGAACTCGATCGCCTTGGGCGCCCCTCCCGCCGGCCCCTGACCCTGCCGGACAAGCCCCTGCAGGAACTGCCAGCCCCGTTCCGCCAGCAATTCCGTTTCCGGACGCGGCGCCAGCACATGCCGGTCCACCGCAATCTCCAGCCCGCAAAACGAAGTCGAGCCGGTAATCTGCTGGAGCGGCTCCCGTTCTCCCCGGCGCTTGACCAACCCGCGCAACACATCGAGGTCCGCCGGCGCGAGGACGCGCTCAAAGTTCAAATACAACTGCATGCGCGGCATCTTCAACGCGTGCGCCAGCAACAGCTCCGCCTGCAGGCGCGCCGAGTCCACGCCCTTCCTCCCCAGAAACTCCGTGCTCCGCTGGATCACTTCCAGGACCGTCATCCACCCAGGATAATTGAAAACGCGACCCTCACACAAGGAGAGTCCCCTTTCGGCGGAGGGGGTGGCTGAGTGCAGGGGGTGGGAGTCTGGAGGTCGAAAAATGGCGCGAGATTGAAACCGTTTCCAACGGTTTCTGTTCTTGCGGCGTCCGCTCGCCCAGCCCAATATTCACGCATGTCTCTGCGTTGCGCGACCCTCGTGGTTTTCTGCGTTTTCAGCGCCGGCGCCGGCTTGGCCCAAACCAACGGAATCCAACCGGTCGGCAAGCGGCCTTATGAGATGGACTGGGCGAACCGCACGGAGGACCACTGCCCGCCGCTCGTGGACTTCGAGGACCTCAGGGGCTGGCGCGTTGAGTGCAAGGATGCCGAGGCGAAGTTCGAGCAAACCCGCGAGCAACAGATTTGGGGCGAGCACGTAGGCAAGCTGAGTTATCGCGGCACAGGGCCCGCGCCGGAGGTGCGCATACTGCCGCCCGAGCCGATCGCCATCAGCCGGCCCTTCGATGCGGTCACGCTCTGGTGTTACGGCAATAACTGGGGCTGGACCACCGACCCGTCCACCCCGCGCGCGGGCATCACCGCCTTGTTCGCGGATGCCGCGGGAAAGGAGTTCTCCGTCTTTCTCTACAGCGTGGACTGGAAGGAATGGTCCCTGTTGCACCGGCGCTTGGCCCCGGAGCAGATCGAGCGGGTCAAACAAGGCGCCCGGTTCATGGGCCTGCTCATCACCAACGGCAAGAACAAGGACGACCGCGTTCTTTATTTCGACAACCTCGCGGTGTTCACAGAGCAATTTCCTCCGCTCACCTTCGAGCCGCGCCCCCTGCGCGGTTGCACCCTCTTGCCAGGCCAGTTGGCCGGCGCCAACACCGGCCCCGGCCGGCTGCCTTTCCCAACGCGGGACCAGACGATTCTGCCGTGCAACCTTACCGATCAATTCACCAACATCGTCACAGCCCCGGCGCCCGGGACCGACGATGCTTTCGTCCTTTCTTATGCGGGCGTCGATGGCCGGCTTGTCTGCCGCTTGAAACCGCGGACCGGGACGTGGAGCGACCTCACGATTGAATGGGAGTCTCCGCCGGGGGGCGAACTGGCGGCGGCGGGCGCGCCGGTCTGCGAGGTCCAGCCTTGCGTGGGCGGCGGCGTGTATCTCCAGGGCGCCGGCGGCCCTGTCCCGCCCGGGAAAGCCGAGCATCTCGGCACGGAGCGGAAGGGGGCCGGGATTCAATCGCACTGGCGCTTGAGCGCGGAGGGCGTCTCGGCCGAGGTCACTTACACGTATCATCTCTGGAACAAATCGCTCGTCATCGAGGTGTTGGCGCCCGGAGGCGATGTCGCCGAAGTCCGTTTCGGCCGCGCCCTCGGCCCCGGCCTCCGGAATCCCCGTCTGGTGACCAATCCCTTCTATCCGGCGGAAGGCGGGCGGCCGGCCGTGCTGGTCCTGGGAACGGCGGACTCGCCGCTCTTCCTTGCGGGCAACGCGGACTGGTATTTGTCCAACGGCTCGATATTGTGGGCCGCCAATGCCGTCTCGGCCGACGGCGCGACTTACAACGGCGGCACACGGTATGTCCCGCTGACCAACGGCAGGCGCAACGACTGCGTCGAACGGTTTTTCGTGACGCTCTCCCCGCGCTACGAAGAAGTCCTGCCCACCATCCCAAATCCGCCGTCGCCCTGGAAACACGTTACCGGCACTCGCCTTTGGCGGGCTCACGCCGCCTCGGACAGGCGGCAGGACGCCAGCTATTGGACCGAGGTGCATCGCTACGGCCTGACGCAGATGGTGGTGACCGACCACGAAACGCTCTGGCGCGATGAGGGCGAGAGCTTCACCTTTCGCACTCGAGCCGCCCCCGGCAAAGGCGGCGACCAGGGCGCCTACGACTATGCCCGCCTCATGCAGGACAAGCTCGGCTTCATCTACGGCCCCTATAACAACTACACCGACTTCGCCCCGGTCAACGAGTTCTGGAGTTTCGACATGGTCTCCCGCGACCCGCACAACCAGCTTCAACATGCGTGGATGCGCTGCTACGCGCCCAAACCGGCCCGCGCCGTCGAGTATTGCGCGCGCCTGGCCCCGCAAATCCAGGCCAAGTTCCACTTCAGCACCGCCTATTGCGACGTCCATACCGCCGTCGCCCCGTGGCATCGGGTGGATTACGACCCGCGCGCGCCGGGCGCCGGCACCTTCGCCGCCGTCTTTTATTCCTACGGCGAAATCATGCTCCTCCAAAAAAAGGCATGGAACGGCCCCGTGTATTCCGAAGGCAATTACCATTGCTTCTACATGGGACTGACTGACGGGAACTACGGCCAGGACCAGAGCTACCGTCCGGCGGAGAATCCGTGGCTCGTCGACTTCGATCTCCGCCAGATGCATCCGCTTGGCTGCAACTTCGGCATGGGCAACCTCGACATGTTCTATGCCAACAGGCCCCAACCCCGCGCCACGCCGGAAGAGCGCGACGCTGAAATCGACCGTTTCCTTGCCGCCACGGTCGCCTTCGGGCATCCGGGTTTCCTGGTCATGGAAGGCGGGTACGGCCATGCGCTCCGGAGCTACTACCTGCTCCAGCAGCTTCAGAGCCGCTATTGCCTGGCCAACGCCTCGGAAATTCGCTACGTCTCCCCCGAGGGCCGGCTCCTGGACACGAGCCGCGCCGTCGCTTCCGGCGCGTTCCGGCGCTCCCAAGTCGTCACCCGCTATGCCGATGGCACCGTGACCGCCGCCAACGGCAGCCGCACCGAGCGCCTCCGCTGCGAGGCCTTCGGCCGCAAGCTCGATTTGCCCCCCAACGGTTACGCCGGCTGGACCAGCGACGGTGCCATTGACGTCATCAGCGGCGACAGCGTCCAAGGCCACCGCTGCGATTACGCCGCCACCCCTTCCTATCTCTACGTGGACGGCCGCGGCGCGTTCGCCCGGTTCGACAAAGCCGCCGGCAACGGCCTCGGCGTTTGCCGTATCCTCCCCAACAGCCAATACGAGATCATCCTCTACCAGGATGCCCAGTGCGGCTTCGCCCTGAGCGCCGCCTCCGCCGTGGCGCTGGACAAAGACAACCACGAACTTGGCCCGGCCGAGCTTCACGCGACGGACGGTCTCACATACGTGACGCCCGTAAGAGGGGCCTTCAGCTACCGCCTGAGCGCCAATAAGTAAAGGCTGTCCCCAAACCCGGATGGGGTGATGAGCAGCGCGACAAAACCGCAAAAAGAATCAAGCGGACGAAAGAGGTTCCTGCTAGAACGTGGGTCGCAGACTAAGGCGGCGACCGATGAGAACAGCGACATTGGACGATTACAAGCAGCGTCTGCTGCGCGTGCTGGTGCATATTCAGGAGCACTTGGACGAGAGCCTGTCCCTGGATGAGCTAGCCGGGCTGGCCTGCTTCTCGCCTTTCCATTTCCACCGCATTTTCAAGGGGATGGTCGGCGAGTCCGTCAAGGAGCACGTGCGGCGGCTCCGCATCGAGCGGGCGGCCACGCGGCTCAAGCTGGGGGCGCAGCCCGTAGTGGGCATAGCATTGGAGGCCGGCTATGAAAGCCACGAAGCCTTTACTCGATCGTTCCGATCTGTCTTTGGCGTTTCGCCCTCGAGATTCCGGGCCTCCAACCGGCGCGCTACGGCCGCCGCCCCATCGGGCCTGCATTTTGCCGACGGAGCGAAAATCGGGCACTTCAAGACCGTTCAACCTGGAGGCAAGAAGATGGAAGTCACAATCGTGCGGCGAGGCCCTTTGCGCGTGGCGTTCATGCGGCATGTCGGGCGCTATTCGACGGTGGGAAAGACCTGGGACCGCTTCTTGCCCCTGGCGGGCAAGGAAGGGTTGCTGGGCGGAGGCGCCGAGTTCATCGGCCTGTGCCATGACGACCCGGAGGTAACTCCGCAACACCGTGTGCGCTATGATGCGTGCGTGAGCGTGGATGAGAGCTTCCGGCCCATGGGCGAAATCGGCGTGCAGGTGATCGCCGGCGGCGAGTATGCGATGACGACCCATTTCGGGCCGTACGACGCCCTGGGCCGGACATACACCCGCCTGCTCGGCCAATGGCTGCCCCGGAGCGGACGTCAACTCCGAGCTTGCCCGTGCTTCGAGGTGTACCTCAACGACCCGCAGAGCACCGACCCCAAGGACTTGATCACCGACATCTACGCGCCCCTTGAGGCGCGGCTGGCCATCTTTGCGCGCTAACAGCGGAAGCAAACCAAAACGCCTATGACAAAAAACACTCAACCCAAGATCGACCTCTACAAACAGCACAAGAACGAATACGCGGCCCCAAAGAAACCGGTGTTGATCGACATCAAGCCCGCCCTCTACCTGGCCATCGAGGGACAGGGCGAACCGGGCGGCGAGCGGTTCCAAACGAACATCGGCGCCCTCTACGGGGCGGCGTTCACGATCAAGATGACCCGCAAGTTCGCCGGCCAGCAAGACTACGCCGTCTGCAAGCTGGAAGCCCAATGGTGGAGCGACGCCGGGCCGGACCTTTCAAAGGCGCCAAAAGACCAGTGGCGCTGGAACCTGCTCATCAGGACTCCGGGCTTCGTCACAGAAGAGGAACTCCGGAAAGCGGCGGCCGTGTTGGTCAAGCGAGGCAAGGGCAGGGAGGTGGAGCAAGTCAGGCTCGATTCTCTGGCCGAGGGAACCTGTGCGCAAATGCTGCATGTCGGGCCGTACGACCAGGAATGCGTGACCGTCGCAATGATGAAGGAGTTTGCGGCAACCAAACAACTGGAGTTCCACGGGCGCCATCATGAGATATATCTGTCCGACCCACGGCGGGTGCCGCCCGAACGGCTGAAGACCCTCTTGAGATGCCCCGTCCGCCCTCAAACAGCCCGGATTGGCCCACACGGCCTGGGGCGGCATTAGGCTCCCGGAGCTGCAGGGCGCAGGCCCCCGGTCTGCGCCAGAGCTTCATCATTTGTGCTGCGCCCAGACTGTCCTAAGGGCGAGATGCACATCTTCAATCAGGAACGGCTTGCCCAGCACATAGTCGACGCCCGGTATCCCGCCCTCCCGAGCCGTCAACATCTGCGCGTAGGCGCTGATCATCATGATTCGCTGGGCCGGGTCCTGCGCCTTGATCGCCAGGGCCAGTTCGTCGCCCCGCATCCAGGGCATCTCGTAATCCGTGACGACCAGGTCATATTTCCCTTTCTGGAAGAGGTCCAAGGCTTCTTTGCTGCCATTGGCGACATCGACGGCGTGGCCATCGAACGTGAGGAGCATCGTCAGCGCGTGGCAAAGAAGTGGCTCGTCATCGACGACAAGGACCCGGCGTTGTGGAATGCTGGACATGAAACACTCGCAAGGGAGTATTCATGTGTTCGGACGATTCCACAATACTTTTGTTGCCCGCCCTATTTCCCTTGCGCGCTCGGTGCGGCCGCCGGCTGAACCACCCAGAAGCTCCGGAAACCCTGGAGGCTCCTGTCCGGCACCAATTTTCCCGGCACGCCATCGATGAGCCGCGTGCCGTCGTCGCTCAGGATTTGGACCTCGCGCAGGCCAGTCTGCGGATAGATGATGATCGCTTCAGGCTGGTAATCCTGCAGGTGTTTTACGATCAGCGGTTCCGGCGCGGTCCCCGGCCCCTTCCAGTAGTAGAGCCGGAATGGCCCGCCGCCGTGCCAGGAACCGGCGATGATCAGATAAGTACCGTCGAACAAGGCCATATCGCGGATGCCCAAGCCCCCCAAATCCAACAGGATCGGCGCGTCAAATCTGGCGGGTTGACCGGCGATGACTTCGTTCGGGTTCAGGAGCGGGGCCAGCAGAGCTTTCTTCTCGGGCACCGGGTTGCGGAAGCCCACGAGCAACCTGCCTTCCGGCGTCGCGGAAAGCCCCTCGATGTTCAGCGCGTCCTTCTCCTTCGGCGCGTGGAGCGAGGCCTCTTCGAGATGGAACGGCTCATACCTCGGATCGGCCTCCAGATCATCCAGCAGCGTCTTGCACGGCTTGCCTACCGGCGTCAGCGTGACCTCCCCTCCCGTCACCGTGATGTCCGTCGCAAAAAAGCGGCAGCGGTTGCGCCGCAGCTTGCCGGCGCGGTTTCTCCCGTGCGACCCCATCCAGAAGGCCCGGTCGCCAATCCGCGCGGCGGCCTCCAAATCCGCTTCCAGCGATTTTCCCTTATGCTCCAGTTCGAGGAACGCGTTGCAATCGAACTCCCTGAGCGGCATGCTCGCCTGGTCCGCCCGGTAGAGGCGCAGCACGTTGTCCTCGTCGCTGGCGACAGCGAAAAGATTCGAGCTGATCGCCACGGCTCCTGAAGCGTCGCACATCCCTGAGTAGCGCATCGGCCGCTCGAACCGCAGTTCCTCGCCGCCCAGGGCGCAAAGCGGCAAAACCGCCGCCAACCCCAAGGCCGCAACCCGAATTACCATTGATCCACTTACAGTTTTCAATTTTCGATTCCAGCACCTCAGAACCCATGCCGATTCGGAAAAACCTCGCGGCGGTCACTTCTTTGTCTCAGGCCCTGCCAGTCCCGCGCGCCGCGGACGCTCAGCCTCCGCGGTCCGCTTGAGGTCTTCATACAGTTGGCGGGCCAGCGACACACGCTCAAGCAGGGCGTCGCCTTGCCAGGCGAGTTGTTTGCGGGCGCGGTCGTTCTCGAGCCGGCCTTCGGCATCCAGGCGCCGCGCTTCGGCGACCATTTGCTCGATCTCGGCCAGGCTGGCGAGCCGTTTGCCCAGCAACTCCTCCACGCCGTCGAATTTCCAGAAGCGCAACCCCTCGCGCACAACGTATACCGGCGTCGTGTGCGCGCTGGTGCCGTCCCCGGCGCGGGCCCGGGCCGCCAGCCAGCAGCCTCCTCCGGCCTCCACCGTAAAATCCAGCGCGACCTCCGGCCGTTGCGCGTCCGCCGAGCCGGCGGCGCGAATGACAACGCCGTGGCGAACCACTTCAAGCCGCAGCGGAGCCATGCGCTTTGGGTCGCCCCAGGCCCTCGCGTGGACGCGGAGCCGGCGGTCGGATTTGAGCCGCAGTTCGTCACCGGGCAGGGCGTGGTCGACCTCAAATTCGAGCATTGGGCCGCTCGTTGTGAAGGTGCGCCCGCTGCGGAAGGCGGCGAACCACCCGTCCGGGGAGAACGATTTCCGGCCCAAAAAGGCGTAGGCGCGGACCTCCCCGATCGTGCCGCCCCAGGGCACGTCCGAGCCGGCGGAGGCGGTGAGCTTGCAGCCCAAGTTCAGGAAATCATAATAGAGGTCGGTGCCCAGGTTGTTGAACTGGAGGATTTCGGCGAAATCGGCCTTCTGGCGCGGGACGTTCAGGCTCATGTCGCGCTGGACATGGAAGTTCGCCGAATTGACGTGGGCGTAGCCGGTCAGGCCGCCTTGGGCATGGACAGCGTCGAACATCTGGTCGTAGAGGTAGTAGTGCTCGGTATCGCGCACCATGCCGGTGGTGTCCATCGCCAGCACGTGGCCGAGCTGATCATGGGTGCGGGGGCATTCCTGGCCGGGTGACAGGACGTAATCGCCCTCCGCGACCCGGTAGTCGGGACCGAAGCCGCGTTGCTCGAAGAAGGTCCGGTAGATGTTTCCCATCTTGACGACGTTGGCCAGGTGGATGTCCTCGGCCTGCACCCATGCCAGCAGGCGGCGCGCGTCATCGTCCGAGAGAATCTGGCAGTGGACATGGTCGTCCCCCGACCACCACCCGCGCCGCCGCATGTCCACCCACCGCCGGGGACGCATTTCGATTCGGGTGATTTCTCCGGAATGAATCGTCACTTCCTGAAACACGGCCTCGTGCTCGACGCCGCGCCGCGCCCCGATTTGCCAGGTTCCCGGAGCCAATTCCATGTCCACAGGGCCGGGCACGCACCAGAACGGGTCGTGGAGCGGCCCGGGCAGATTGGCGGTGCGCGCGCCGCTGGTGTTGCCTTGCTTGTCGAATTGAGGCCCGAAATTCAGACCGTTGCCGGGCTGGCGGTCCAACCCGTCGGTCTCCCACACCAACCGCACCATTGCGGGCGCGGGCTTGCCCGTGTCGTCCGAAAGAACGGTGAGCCTGAGCCGGCCGGGCGCCGGCGTGGCGACATCCAGAGGCAGCCGCACGCTGGATTGGCCCGGCCGCCGCAACTCCAGCGTCAGCGTGGTCCGTCCGAGGGGGACATGCTCCAGACCCGCAACGGCGAAGGTGGCCCCGGCGGGCGCGGCGTCAACTCCTACAACGCTCGATTCACCCGAGGGCTGCGACATGTCGGTCAGGCTGGTCGCATAGCTCACTCCCTCGCCTCCGGCGGTGACTTCGATGAGCAAAGCCCCGCTGTCTCCCGGCAACTCGACCGGCCCCCCGGCCGCCAGACCGGGGCGCCCGCCCGCCAGGTCCACGCGGAGCAGTCGCGGATACGCCTTCACCCGCGCGAGCAACCGCCCGGCCGAACCGGCCAGATGTTCCCCGGCGGACTGCCGGCCGGTTTCGTCGGCGGCCTTCCGCCACTGCTCCTGTTCCTCGCGCAAATCGCGGTTGATCGACTCCAACTCCGGACGTGCTTCCCTCCCGAACAGATACCAATGGTTGTGGGAGACGCGCCCGGCAAAATCAATGATTCCAGAGGGCAACGGCGGCGTGACGTCCGCCGCGCCGCCGGCCGGGGCGCCTGCCGCCAGCGCCAGCGCGGCAACCAGGAAGGGGACGGACACGCAGCGGCGGACTGGAAGCGGTGTGTTCATAGTGGTTTGGGCTGAACGTTACTAATTTGTTCCTGCATGTGCCCCGCGGGCCGGCCGGCGTTGCTCACCGGCGCCTTGAGGCATCGAATGTGAAACAGACGCTCTTCGTCCGGGCGGGCGGGCGCGATGCCGGAATCGCCGGCCTCCGTCGTTTCCAAGGCAAACCCATCATGGCCTTCGACCTGCCAGCTCCCCAGCGTCTTTGCCCGAGGCCACAGCCAATCCTCGACGACGATCTCGTCGCCGGCGCGCAAGCCAGGCGGCGTCGAGCCGAAAAGCCAGAGGCGGAGCCTGTGGTGAGACGGGCCGCTCCGGCTGTTGCCCAGCAGGTCGAGCTCCGGCTCGTAAAGCGGCGTCAGGTCCAGTTCCCGGCCCGCAACACGCAGCTTCAACTCTCGCGCCACGACGGGCGCCAGTTTCTTCAGGTAGGATTCCGATTCCGACCGCGTGATGCGCCCGTCGCCATCGGCATCCATCGCGCGACGCTCCTGGGCCGACCATTCCTCGAAAAACGTCAGTTCCACGGTAACATCGATGTAGCGGCGGCCAACGCTCAAATGGATGCGGTGCTGAACGCAGGCCCCCAACTGTTCATGCCCCGCCGCGTCCCCCAAGCCGCCGGCCATCAGGCCCAAGATGAGCGGCCAGACCAGACTCCCGGCCCACCTCCGCCCTCCCACAGGTTGGACGCTGTCGTTCACGCGATGATCTTGTCTCGATTTTTACTCCTTGCCGGCTGGCGCAGCAAGGATCAAAACTGTCGGGGTCCAGTCAGAGCAATGCAATGAAAACCACTTTATCTGTCCGTTGCCTAATCCTCTTTTCGGCATTGGCCATTCTTCCGGATGACCGCCCCGGCGCGCAAGCGGCGGAAACAACGTACGAAGCCAAATGGAGTTCCCTCGATAAACGGCCATGCCCGGAATGGTACCTCGACGCCAAATTCGGCATCTTCATCCATTGGGGCGTCTATTCCGTGCCCGCTTGGGGCGCGCCCAAAGAATACGCCGAATGGTACTGGAACCATATCGCCGACAAAAAACCCGGCAATCCCTGGTGGCAGTTTCACCAGGCCAACTACGGCAAGGATTTCGATTACCCGCAATTCGCCCCGATGTTCCGCGCGGAACTCTTCGACCCGGACCAATGGGCTGACATTTTCGCCCGCTCGGGCGCCAAGTACATCGTGCCCACCTCCAAGCATCACGAGGGGTTCTGTCTCTGGCCCAGCGAAGACGCCAGCCGCACGTGGGGCCGCCCCTGGAACGCCGCGGTCATCGGCCCCAAGCGCGACCTCCTGGGCGACCTGGCCGGGGCGGTCCGCAAGCACGGGATCAAGTTCGGGTTCTATTATTCCCTCTATGAATGGTACAACCCGCTCTGGCTCAAGGACAAGCCCGCCTACGTCGCCCAACACATGCACCCCCAGTTCAAGGACGCCGTTACCCGCTACCGCCCCGCCATCATCTTCGCCGACGGCGAATGGGACCTCCCTTCGGCGGAATGGAAAAGCGAGGAGTTGCTCGCCTGGCTTTTCAACGAATCCGCCTGCAAGGACGAGGTGGTCGTCAACGACCGCTGGGGCAAGGAAACCCGCCACCACCACGGCGGCTACTACACCACCGAATACGGGGCCGGCATGAAGGACGCCTCTCATCCCTGGGAGGAGAGCCGCGGGATGGCCTACTCCTACGGCTATAACCGGGCCGAGAACATCGACGATTACAAGAGCGCCCGCGAGCTCATCATGGTCCTCTGCGATCTGGTCAGCCGGGGCGGCAACTTCCTCCTCGACATCGGCCCGACGGGCGACGGACGCATCCCGGTCATCATGCAGCAGCGCCTCATCGAGATGGGCGACTGGCTCAAAGTCAACGGCGAGGCGATTTACGGCACACGCTACGCCGGACGCCCTTGCCAGTGGTCGGCCGGAACCCGCCCCGGGCAGGAATTCGGCCAGTTCATGGTCAAATACAACCTGATGGACCAGGTCGGTCAGCAGCCAGCCGATGGCCGCGCCGTCAAGCAGTTCTTCTTCACGAAGAAACCCGGCGCTCTCTATGCCATCACCACCGGCTGGCTCGCGCCGCGCGTGACCCTGCACAACGTGAAGGCTCCCGCCCAACCCCAGGTCACCCTGCTCGGCGTCCAAGGCGTGCTCCGCAGCCAGGTCAATGGCAAGGACATCGAGATCGAGGTCCCAGCGCTGGCCCCCCAGCAGCTTCCCTGCCGATACAACTACACGTTCAAAATCCCTGGCGCGGAACTGACGGCCGAATGACGCCCGGCGAGGCGGTTCGCCCGCGGGCGAGAACCCGCGCGCGCGCCGGCCATGCAATCCGGTTGCGAAAACGCCCGGGTGGGCGAGATTAGTCGCACGGATGAATTGAATTATGAAACCATTCGCTGAAGCCCCCTCGCCCCGTGCCTCGTCCTGGTCTGGCAACCCGGCCTCGTCCTCTCGCCGGCTTTCGCATCGAGCCCTTACGCGGCATTTGCGCCTCTGCCGGTCTGTGGTATTCTCCCTCTGCCTCGCGCTCGGCGCCGCCGCCGCGCCGGCCCAAACCAAGACTATGAACATTCCGACTAATTCGACCGGCGTCGCCGTCCTGGGCGGCGGCTGTTTCTGGTGCATGGAAGCGGTGTTCCAAATGCTGCCCGGCGTCAAGTCGGTCATCAGCGGCTACGCCGGCGGCGCGACGGAAAACCCGACTTACAAGGACGTGTGCTCCGGCCAGACCGGCCACGCCGAGGTCATCTGCGTTAAGTTCGATCCGAGCGCAATCACTTATGAGAAGGTGCTCGAGACCTTCTGGCAGGCCCACGATCCCACCACACTCGACCGCCAGGGTCCCGACTCCGGCACCCAGTACCGCTCCATCATCCTCTACCTGAACGACGCCCAAAAAGCCGCGGCGGAAAAATCCAAGGTCCAGGCCCAAGCCCGGTTTCATAACCCGATTGTGACCGAAATCGTCCCCCTGACCGCCTTTTACCCCGCCGAGGGCTACCACCAGAACTTCTACCGCAACAACCTCTCCTATCCCTACTGCCGCGCCATCATCCAGCCCAAAGTCGCCAAGATGGAGGAGAAACTCCACTCCGCGAACCCCTAAGCGGAGGACGGAGGGCGGAGGACGGAGGACGGAATGGAGGAGGAAATTCACGCCTTGAAGCCCTGAGATAGGTCGTCCGCCGCGGAAAGAACGCGAGTGCCGCGCGATCCATTTCGCTCCCGCCGAAGCGGCATCATTCGCCGCGTAGCCGACGCCATCAAAAAGCCGTGTCCGGTTTTCACCGCGGTGCCGTTGTACTTATAAAGGCGAGAATGAACGATCTCGATTTACTGCGGCAATACAAGCAACAAGGCTCGGAAGAGGCCTTCGCCACGCTCGTTGACCGCCATTTGAAGCTGGTTTACGCGACGGCGCTACGCCACGTGAGGTCGCCGCAACTGGCCGAGGAGGCGGCGCAGTCCGCGTTCCTGAGTCTCGCCCGGAACGCCGGCTCGTTGGCGCCCAACACCATCCTGACCGCCTGGCTTTACCGCGTGACGCGGCACGCGGCCATTGATTTGATGCGCGGCGAAACCCGCCGCCATTCGCGCGAACAAACCGCCCTCGAATTAGCCGATATGAAATCCGATTCCGTGGAATGGGAGCACATCGAACCACTCCTGGACGAAGCGCTGGAGGCACTCGAAGAAAGGGACCGCACAGCGGTCCTGCTGAGATATTTCGAGAACAAGAGCCTGCGTGAAGTGGGAGACACCCTCGGAACCTCCGAGGACGCGGCGCGGAAGCGGGTGAGCCGGGCGGTCGAGCAACTGCGGAGCGTCTTCTCCAAGCGCGGCGTTGCCGTCGGCGCGGCGAGCCTTGTCGTTCTGCTTTCCGCCCATGCCGCGCCCGCCACCCCTGCCGGGCTCAGCGCTACAATCACGGCGGCTGTCGCTCTCACCAGCGGCGCCGTTCAACACGCCACAACCCTTGGAGCAACCAAAACCATAGCTATGACACTATTTCAAAAAACTCTGATTACGGCGGCCATCGCGGCGGCGATGGGAGCGGGAATCTACGAGGAGCACCGCGCCTCTCGTCTGGGAGAACAAGCCAATGCCCTCCGGCAAGAACAGGACTCGCTCGCCGGGCAAAACAAACGCCTGCAACAGGAGCGGGATGACGCCGTAAGCCGGCTGGACCAGATTCAGCAGGAGGCCAACCGCCCGCGCGCCGACGCCGCGGAGCTCCTCAAACTCCGCGGAGAAGTCGCCAGGCTGCGGGGGGACTCGCGCGAATTGGCCCAGCTCAAGGCATCCCCGGGCGGCAGCCAAAAAGACCCCACCGCGGCCGAGATGAAGTCCTGGATGGACCGCGCCAAAAAACTCAAGGAGAGGCTGGCACAAATGCCGGAAGAGAAGATTCCTGAGTTCCAGCTCCTTACAGACCAGGACTGGCTCGACGCCGTAAGAAAGCTCAAGCAGCTCGAAACCGACGCCGACTTTCGCAGCGCCATCGGCTCGTTGAAGGCCGCCGCCAAGAGCGAGTTGGCCGCCTCGCTCCAGGATGGCCTCGCCAAATATGCGGATGCCAACAACGGCCAGTTGCCGGCCGATTTCTCCCAACTCAAACACTACCTTGCCGGAACCGTCGATGATTCCATGCTGCAGGGCTATGAATTCACCCAACCGGGAACCGTGTCGGAGAAAGCCAATTTCCAAGTCGACCAGGACGGCAATTATTCGTCGTCGAGGATTCAAGTCAGCCCGAGCTCGATCTCCAGTTCAACCACGTCCGAGGATTCACTGAAGCAGGCCATCCGGGCCTTTGCCACCGCCAACGGCGGGCAGAACCCCACAGACCCGGTGCAACTGCTGCCCTATGTCCAGACGCCGGACGAAAAAGCCGCGCTCCAAAAGCTAATGCAGTTCATTGCCGGGAAGTGAAAGCGGTGAATCATCGCCGCTTCAGCGCGGCATAGGTCTGCAGCGAGTCGTCTCAGCTTGAGCGTCAGAGATGTCCGGACCCACCCCCATGGCCGGCAATACGGTGGAAATGACCGCAGGACTTTCCCTGGTCCTTTGCAAAAACGGCTATACCTAGAGCAATAAACGGTTAGTAATGGACAATTCTGCTGTAGCCGTTTTTCCGCTCGCGGAGGAACTTGTGTTTGGTATTATTCGACCGTTTGTTATGCACAGTTCTCAGGAAAGGGTTGAAAACCGGCGGGAGTTTTTCCGCGTTGCCGCGCGTGGCGGTCTGCTGGGCCTGCTGATTGCCGCGTGCGGGCTGGCGGTTCGGTCTCCAGGGGCCGCGGGCCAGCGGTGCGTCAACCGGGGCCTTTGCCGGGGGTGCGACATCTTCGCGTCCTGCGGCCTGCCCCAAGCTCTTTCGGCCAAGAACGCCCAGCCCGGAGGTGGAAGATGAGGGACCGGAACCAGACCATCTCGCGGCGCGCGTTCCTGAAGCGGAGCGCCGGTGGAGCAGGATTGCTCGCATTGGGCGGCTCTTCGCTCGGAAGCGCGGCCCAGGGCAACGGCAACCCGTTTGCATACGACCTGGACCAGGTCAGCAAGACCGACCCCAAGCTCGTAGGCTATGAAGAGGTCGGCCGCTTTGACTGTCCCGCCCCCGGACCCCGGCGCCTGGCCATCGGACCGGAAGGCCATCTGTACATCGCAGCCAAAGACGGCGTGAGCATCGTTGACGGCGAGGGCAGACCGCTCGACCGGATTGCCTTGGGCTCCCAGGCCCGGTGCGTCGCCGTGCGGACCGATGGGACGGTCTATGCCGGTCTGCGGGACCACGTGGAGGTCTTTGACCCCAAAGGCCGCCGATTGGCCGCCTGGGAATCGCCCGGCAAAAAGGTCTGGCTCACCGGTCTGGCCGTGGCGGGAAAAGAGGTCTTCGCGGCCGATGCGGGCAACCGGGTCGTGCTCCATTATGACGAGTCCGGCAAAGTGGCCGGCCGCATCGGCGAGAAGAACAAAGAGCGCAACGTCCCCGGTCTCATCGTCCCGAGCCCCTACTTGGACGTCAAGATGGGCCGCGACGGCCTGCTGCGCGTCAATAACCCCGGGCGGCACCTCGTCGAGGTCTATGCCGCCAACGGCGACCTCGAGTCGGCCTGGGGAAAACCGACCGCCGCCATCCATGGCTTTTGCGGATGCTGCAACCCGGTCGGCCTTGCCCTCCTTGCCGACGATCGCTATGTGACGTGCGAAAAGGGCCTGCCTCGCGTCAAGATTTACTCGCCCCAGGGCGATTTTCAGAGCGTCGTCGCCGGGACGGAATCGTTCCCGGAGAACACCAGGGCCGGGGCGCTCCATGATGCGTCGGATGGCCTGCTGGGCGGCCTGGATGCCGCAGTGGATTTCCAGGGCCGGATTTATGTCCTGGACCTTGTCCGCGCCGACGTGCGGGTGATGAAGGCCAAGACAAGCTGATGAACTCGCCAGGCCAGTCTTCAAATCCGGGAAGCATCCATCGCCGGCAGTTTCTGCGGGACGGGGCGCGGGCGGCGGCATTGACCGGCCTGGGGGGTCTCCTGGGTCTGGCGGCGGGCCGCACCGCCGGCGCCGGCACCGTTTGGCAAATCGACCCCCAGAAGTGCGTCCGCTGCGGCAACTGCGCCACTCACTGCGTCCTCGAACAGTCCGCCGTCAAGTGCGTCCATGCCTACGCCATTTGCGGGTATTGCCAGCTTTGCACCGGCTATTTCGAGCCGGCCCCCAACGACCTCAACACCGGCGCCGAGAACTGCTCCTGTCCCACCGCCGCCATCAAACGCTCCTTCGTCGAGGACCCTTATTACGAATACACCATCGATGAGCAGCTTTGCATCGGTTGCGCCAGATGCGCCGAGGGATGCAACCGCTTCGGCAACGGCTCCCTTTTCCTCCAGATTCGCCACGACCGCTGTCTCAACTGCAACGAATGCGCCATCTCGAAAGCCTGCCCGGGGGACGCCTTCCGCCGCGTGCCGGCCAGCCATCCGTATCTCCTCAAGACCATGAGTCACTGAATGAGCCCCGCAGCCCAAATCCGAAATCCGAAATCCGAAATCCGAAGGAAATCCGAAATCCGAAATCCGATTCGGATCGCGCCGGCGGCATGTTCCATGCCTCCCTCTGCGTCTGTTTTCGGATTTCGGTTTTCGGATTTCCTTCGGATTTCGGATTTCGGTTTTCGGATTTCGTCCTTCTGGCTCCTATTTCTCTTGGGCTCTCTGAGCGCCTTTGCCGAGCAGCGGTTCCCGCCGCCGGATTTTGTCGAGACCAGCCATCAGCTTCCGCTCACGGCGACGCCGGCGGCACGAGGTCTTTTTTTCCAGTATCTCGATGTCGCGGTGCTGGCTGTGGCGCTGGGCGTAGCGACGTGGCTGGTGCTTGGGAAACGCTCGCGCCGGGGGCTGGTGGCGCTCTCGATATTCTCGGTGGCTTATTTCGGCTTCTATCGCAAAGGGTGCGTTTGCGCCATCGGCTCGCTCCAGGACGTAGTGCTGGCACTGGGCGACAGCGGCTACGCGGTGCCGATAGGGGTGCTTGCGTTCTTTGTGCTGCCGCTGGCCTTTGCGCTCTTTGCCGGCCGAACGTTCTGCTCGGGGGTCTGCCCGCACGGCGCCTTGCAGGACTTGGTGTTGCTCAAGCCCGTGAATCTGCCCGCCTGGCTCGAACAGGGCTTGAGCATACTGCCCTTTGTCTATCTGGGCGCGGGCGTCTTGTTCGCGGCGACCGGCAGCGCGTTCATCATCTGCCAATACGACCCGTTTGTAACCGTGTTCCGAATGAGCGGCCGTGCCCTGATGGTGCTGACCGGGGCCGGCTTGCTGGTCCTGGGCGTGTTTGTAGGGCGGCCTTATTGCCGGTTTCTGTGTCCTTACGGGGCGTTGCTCAAGCTGGCCGGCTCGGTTGCCAAGTGGCGGCTGCGCGTCACTCCGGACCGCTGCACCCAATGCCGCCTCTGCGAAGCCTCCTGCCCCTTCGGCGCCATGCGCCAGCCCGAGTCCGGCAAGCCCGAACCGGCCGCGCTGGCCCAGGCCCGGCGGCGCCTGCTCTGGGTCCTCATTTTGCTCCCGCTCCTGACGGCCGGCGGGGCCTGGCTGGGCGGACGCTTCAGCGGTTTCGCCTCGCAGTTGCACCCGGATGTCAGCCTTGCGCAGCGCTGGGTGCGCGAGCGCGACACTCCTCCGAAGACCGGCACCCTCACTCCCGACGACCTATCGCTCGAGCGCGCCCGCCAGAACCCCAAAGACCTGCTGGCCCAGGCCGCCGTCATTCAGCACAAGTTCCTTCTGGGCGGCTGGCTTTTTGGGGCGTGGGTCGGGCTGGTCGTTGGGGTCAAGCTCATCTCGCTGTCCCTTCGCCGGCAACGGACTGATTACGAACCCGACCGCGGGGCCTGTTTCTCCTGCGCCCGCTGTCTGGAGTACTGTCCCAACGAACTAATGAGACGCGGGACGCTGCCCACCAAATGAGCCAGAACCAGCTAACCCAAGCGGAGGCCATGGAGCCGCTTCCCATCGGCGCGGGGCAAGCCCGGCGCGCCTGGCTGCTCACCCAATGGATGGCCGGGGTGTTCGCCGTCCTCGTCGCCGCCGGCATGTTGCTCAGTTATGTAAACAGCCGGAACGAGGACCCGCTCAAGCCCGCCCGGATGGCGGACCTGAAAGAGAAGCTCAAGGCCAATCCCGCCGATGAGCAGCTCAAACAGAACATCCGCCTGCTTGATTTGGAGCTTCGCCGGCATTATTTCCGCTATCTCTGGCGGATGAACTCGGGCGTCTGGATGTTGCTCGGCGCGGCGGCCCTCTTCGGGTTGGCCGGCCCCCGCGTCGCCCGCTATCAGAGACAACCTCCCTTGCCCAAGCCCAACCCGGAGGCCGGCGGCCAAGCCCTCCGCGCCGCCGCCCTCGCCCGATGGTCCGTGGCGGCTTGCGGCGCCGCTCTTGCCGCAGGGCTTTTTGTGGCGAGCCTCGGCGTGAAGACGGCCTTGCCGGGGCCCCAGGCGGAACTCGACAAGTCCCTTGCCGGCATCCTCTCCCCCGGAGCGATCCCTCCGACCGGCGGAGCGCGCCAAGCCGTGGTGGACGACGCTGTCCCCCCCGACGAACTCAGGCGGAACTGGCCCCGTTTCCGCGGGGCCGACGGCGGAGGGGTCTCCGCCTCCACCAATGCCCCCGTAACCTGGGACGTGAAGACCGGCGCGGGCGTGGCCTGGAAATCCCCAGTGCCGGCCGGCGGGTTCAATTCGCCTGTCACATGGGGAGACAAAGTCTTCTTCTCGGGCGGCGACGCCGCCAAACGGGAGGTCTTTTGCCTCGATGGCAAGACCGGCCAGTTGCTCTGGCGCCAGGCCCTCGAAAACGTCCCCGGCAGCCCCGCCCAAAAGGCGGAGGTCCCGGACACGACGGGCTATGCCGCCTCGACGATGGCCTCCGACGGCCGGCGTCTCTACGTGATTTTCGCCAACGGCGACCTGGGGGCGTTCACCTTCGATGGCAAGCTCGTCTGGTCCAAGGGCCTTGGCCCCCTCAAAAACCCTTACGGCCACGCCGCCTCCCTCGCGACCTGGCGAGACCGGCTCATCCTCCAACTCGACGAGGGCGACAATGAAGAGGGCAAGTCAAAACTCTATGCCCTGGACGGGCACACCGGCCAGGTCCTATGGCAAACGCCGCGGAAAGTCGGCGCGTCCTGGGCCTCTCCCATTGTCGTCGAGGCGGCGGGAAAACCGCAGATCATCACTTTGGCGGTGCCGTGGGTCATCGCTTATTCGGCTGTGGACGGCGCCGAGTTGTGGCGCGTCGAGGGGTTGGACGGCGAAATTACACCCTCACCCATTTTCGCCGGCGGATTGGTCTTTGCCATCAGCCCTTCGGAAAAGCTCATGGCCATTCGTCCGGACGGCCAGGGAGACGTGTCCAAGACCCATCTCGCGTGGGCGGTTGAAGACAATGTGCCGGACGTCACCAGCCCCGTCAGCAATGGCGACCAGCTTTTCATGGTCACCACTTCCGGCCTCCTCACCTGCCTCAACGCCAAGGATGGCAAGAAGCTATGGGAGCACGATTTCGACATGGAGTGCCATGCCTCTCCCACCCTGGCCGCAAACCGTCTCTATCTCTTCGGCCAAAAAGGCAGGGCCGTCGTCGTGGAAGCCGGGCCTCAATTCAAAGAGTTGTTCCGAACCGAAATGGGCGACGCCTTTCACGCCAGCCCCGCCTTCGCGCAGGACAAGATGTTTCTGCGCGGCGTGACGAATATGTTCTGCATCGAGGTGAGCAAACGATGAAGCCGTCTGCATCGTTGACAGAGTGGTCTCCTGGAGTGCGCCGGCAGAGCGAAGCGGCGACGGCGCTTTCGTCCTCTCGAGATGCCCGGGAACGCCAGGCGACTCCCACGCCAAAGCGGTGCCGCGCTTCGCTTGCCACCGCACTCCAAAAGGGCTCGCCCGATGTATATCGCATCGGCCCCATAATATGCCTGTTGACCTAAAATTCGTGGATGAAGCGGTCGAGCGCATCGGGCGGACCCCTGATGCGGTGATCCCGATTCTGCAAGCCATGCAGGATCACTATGGCTATTTGCCCGGCGAGGCCCTGCTCCGGGTCTGCGAGGCCACCCAGATCACTCCCGCGGCCATCACGGGCGTCTCTTCCTTCTACGACATGTTCCGGCACAAGCCGGTCGGCAAGTATATCGTCCAGATGTGCCACGGCACCGCCTGCCACGTTGGCGGCGCCGAACGCGTCGAGGACGCCCTCCGTCGCCACTTGCACATTCCCAACGGCAGCGACACCGATGCCCGGAACCTGTTCACCCTCGAACGCGTGGCCTGCCTGGGATGCTGCACGCTGGCCCCGGTGCTCAGGGTCGCCGAGGAGACCGTCGGTTCCCTGACGGCCGAAAAAGTGCCGGGCGCGATGCGTGACTTTCTCGAAAGCCGCCGGCACGCCGTCGCCGCCAAACCGTTGACAACCACGGGCAAAGCCTCCAACGGCGGCGCCCAGATCAAGGTCTGCCTCGACTCCTGCTGCGTGGCCAAAGGCACAGACCGCGTGTTTCACGCCCTCCAGGAGGGGCTGAGGCTCAACGGCGCGGAGGCAACGGTAAAACGGGTGGGGTGCGTTGGCGCCTGCTATCTCACGCCGGTTATCGAGGTCAGCCGGCCCGGGCGCTCCAGCGTGACTTACAGCGGGCTGACCGGGCCGCAGGCCGGCGAGTTGGCGCAGACCCTTTTCCGCCCGCGCGGCCTCATCCGGCGCGCCTCCCGTCTCTGCGCGCGCATGTTGGACGGCTTGCTGGTGGACGAGGAGATACCCCCTTCCAGCCCCGCAACCCCCGATGCCCCCGCCTCGGTCCCCGCTCCCAAGCTTGATCTTAGTCGTAATCCTAATCCCCCTCCTAATCTCCCCGAGGCGCGCGCCTTCTTCGAGCGCCAGGTCCACATCGCCATGGAGCATTACGGGCGCCTCGATCCCTTGGACCTCGATGAATACGTCGCGCACGGTGGGTTTGCCGCCTTGGCCCGATGCGTCCCCGGAGGGAAGACCGGGGCGGAAGTCCTCGGGACGCCGCCGTCAGGCGGCGGCACGCCCAACCAACCCGCGGAATCAGGACGGCTCTCGGCGGAACAGATCATCACGACCATGGAGCAATCCGGCCTGCGAGGGCGCGGCGGGGCGGGCTTTCCCACCGGGCAGAAATGGCGCCTGGTTCGCCAGCAGCCGGGCGAGGTCAAATATGTGATTTGCAACGGCGACGAAGGCGATCCGGGGGCCTTCATGGACCGGATGATTCTCGAGTCGTTTCCCTACCGGGTGATTGAAGGGTTGGCCGTCGCGGCCGTCGCGGTCGGAGCGCATGACGCCATTTTCTACATCCGCCACGAGTATCCCCAGGCGCTGAAGCGCGTGAAGGCGGCCCTCAAGGAATGCGAGCAACGCGGCTGGATGGGCGGGCGCCTGCTCTCCGGCGATTACCCCTTGCGCATCTCTATCAAGGAAGGGGCCGGGGCGTTCGTGTGCGGCGAAGAGACCGCTCTCATCGCCTCGGTGGAAGGCCGCCGGGGGATGCCCCGGCTGCGTCCGCCCTTTCCGGCCCAATCCGGCCTTTGGGGCAAGCCTACCCTTATCAACAACGTCGAGACCCTGGCCTTGGTGCCGTGGATACTGCGCAACGGAAGCCAGGCCTTCGCCCGCATCGGAACCGCCAAGAGCAAGGGGACCAAGGTATTCGCACTCGCGGGCAAAATCCGTCGCGCCGGGCTTATCGAGATTCCCATGGGGACGACCCTCCGCCAAATCGTCGAGGAGATCGGCGGCGGTGTCGCGCCGGGACGCAAGTTCAAGGCGGTCCAAATCGGCGGGCCTTCCGGGGGTTGCGTGCCGGCGCGCCTGGCCGATACGTCGGTGGACTACGAATCGCTGAGGGAGATAGGGGCCATCATGGGTTCGGGCGGCATGGTCATCCTCGATGACACCGCCTGCATGGTCGATATCGCCCGCTATTTTCTCCAGTTCACGCAAAACCAGTCCTGCGGCAAATGCACTTTCTGCCGCATCGGCACCAAGCGAATGCTCGAGTTGCTCGAACTGCTGTGCGCCGGCAAAGCCTCTCGAAAGCACCTCGAGGAACTCGAACAACTTGCCCGCCAGGTGACCCAAGGCAGCCTCTGCGGCCTCGGCAAGACGGCCCCCAACCCCGTGCTCACGACCCTGCGTTACTTCCGCGACGAATACGAGGCGCACTTGCAGGGCCGCTGCCCCGCCGGTAAGTGCTCCGCCCTTATCCAGTACCGCGTGCTCGATAACTGCAACGGCTGCACCCTCTGCGCCCAGCGTTGCCCCGTCGACGCCATCGCGATGACGCCCTACCAGCGGCACAAGATCGACACCGAAAAATGCACCCGCTGCGACTCCTGCCGCCAGGTGTGCCCGGTGGGCGCTATTGAGGTGAAATGATGCGGGCTTGATGGAGGTTGCTTGAATTGTCCAAAAAGAAATCCGAAATCCGAAATCCGAAATCCGAAGGAAATCCGAAATCCGAAATCCGAAGCGGATGACGCTGGAGAAATGATCCTCGACGACTCCGCATTCACGGCCTGGGGAGAAGAGCCGGTGACCGCGGAGATGGAGCTCAAAGATTCCGGTCAGACGGTCGCTCCGCCGGCCAAGGATTTGGCTGAGCGCACGGCCCGCTTCGCTGAGGCCGTCGTCCGCTTCGCGAAGAGGATACCGTCGAACCCCGTGAACAATCGCCTGATCGATCAACTTGTTGGCGCGGGAACCACCATCGGGGCCAATTTCTGCGAGGCGGACAACTCGGTATCCGGAAAGGACTTCAAAAACAGAATCGGCACGTGCCGCAAAGAATCGAAGGAGACGATGTTCTTTCTTCGCATCATCGCGACAGCCGAAGAGGCCTTGGCCCCGGACGCGCGCCTCCTCTGGCGCGAAGCCAAGGAGCTCAATCTCATCTTCGGTTCCATTTGGAGGAAATAGTCCATTTGCATGAGGAAAAATCCGAAATCCGAAATCCGAAATCCGAAGGAAATCCGAAATCCGAAATCCGAAGCGGAGACTCCGTGTCCGGCCTCTTGTTCGCTATGCTCGCTGCGTGACGCTCAAGAGCCTACAGGCTCGGTATTGAATGCAGAGCCAACGCCCACCTCGTCTGCGACCTCGGCCTTCGGATTTCGGATTTCGGATTTCCTTCGGATTTCGGATTTCGGATTTCGGATTTCACCAGTCCGGATTTCAGGATTTCGGATTATGCTCCCTTTCCCTCCGCCCATCCCATGACTGTCCTTTCCCTCACCATCGACGGCCTCCCCGTTCAGGCCGAACCCGGCCAGACCATCCTTCAGGCGGCTCGGAAGGCGGGCATTGCCATCCCAACGCTCTGCCACGTCGAGGGGTTTCAGCCCTCGACCTCTTGTTTTCTTTGCGTCGTCCAGATCCAGGGGCGGGCCGGCCTTTGGCCTTCCTGCGCCATGCCCGTGACCGAGGGGCTGACCGTGATCACCAATTCGGATGACATCCGCGCCGCGCGCAAGACCGCCCTCGAACTCCTGCTCTCCGACCATACGGGCGACTGCATCGGGCCTTGCCGGACGGGATGTCCCGCGCGGCTCGATATCCCGAACTTCATCGGGCGGATCGCCGCGGGCGACTACGGCGCTTCGGCGGAGATCGTGACCCACGACCTCACACTGCCGGCATCCCTGGGACGGGTTTGTCCGCGGCTTTGCGAGCAGCGATGCCGCCAGTGCGACGTCGAGAATGCGCTCTCGATTCGCAACCTGCACCGGTTCGCCGCCGACCACAATCGCCTGCCAACGCCCGGAGCGCCGCCTTCAGGCGGCAGCCCACAACGTGCCGGCAAACGGGGCGCCGCCGCTGTCGAGGCACCGCCGCCTGAAGGCGGCGTTCCGGAGTTGAGCGTCGAGCGCAGCGGCAAGCGCGTGGCCATTGTTGGGGCGGGTCCCGCGGGCCTGGCCGCGGCGTATCACCTGCTCCAAAAAGGCCACGGTACCGTCTTATTTGACGCGCACCCTCACGCGGGCGGGATGCTGCGCTACGGCATCCCGGCGTTTCGCCTGCCGCGCCAGGTGCTCGATGCCGAAATAAAGCACATCGGCGACCTGGGGGCGGAATTCCGTTTGGGCAAACGGCTCGGCCGGGACTTCACGCTCGACGAGTTGAGGCGGGATTTCGACGCGGTGTTCCTGGCAATCGGGGCGCAAGGCTCCCGCGGCTTGGGCTGCCCGGGCGAAGAGTTGGCAATGCCGGCCCTGGAGTTCTTGAAGCGGCTTACCGATGGGCCGCCGCCGGTGGTCGGGGCCGAGGTGGTCATCGTCGGGGGCGGAAACACGGCCATGGACGCGAGCCGTTGCGCCGTGAGATTGGGGGCCAAATCCGTGCGCGTCCTCTATCGGCGCACTCGGCGCGAGATGCCTTGCCTCATGGAGGAAGTGGAAGCGGCGGAAGCCGAGGGTGTGCAACTCGATTTTCTCATTGCTCCGATGCGGCTGGAGCGGAAGGCGGGGAACCTGGTCTTGACGTGCCAGCGCATGGAACTGGGCGCGCCGGATGAAAGCGGCCGCGCTCGCCCCGTGCCGGTGCCGGGCTCCGAATTTGCCATGCCTGCCTCCTGCGTCATCGCGGCCATCGGGCAGAGCGTGGACTTCGACGGCCTGCCCGCCGCGGAACTCACGTTGTCCAAATGGGGCATTGCCGTGGACCCCAAGACGCTGGCGACCAATCTGCCCGGTGTTTTCGCCGGGGGCGATGGCGTTAGCGGACCCGACCTTGCGGTGCGGGCTGTCGCGGCCGGCAAGCTCGCGGCGGCTTCCCTGGATGAGTACCTAAGCGGCAAGAAGGTTATTGGCGCCCCGGAGCCGGTCAATATGCTCATGGGAAGGTTGAGCGAAGAGGAATTGGCGGTGATGCTCCGGAACATCGAGCAAAGCCCGCGCGCCCCCATGCCCCAATTGGGAATGGACAAGCGGCGCGCGACGTTCCAGGAAGTCGAGCTCGGCTTCTCAGTCGAGACCGCTGGGCGCGAGGCGCGGCGCTGCCTGGGTTGCGGCTGCGGCAAAGCCATCCCCTGCCGCCTGCGCCAATTCGCCACCGAATATGCGGTGGACCCCCAGCGCTTTGCCGGACAGCGCCGCCATTTCGCACGGGACACCTCCCACCCCGAAATCATTTTCGAACCGGGCAAGTGCATTCTGTGCGGCGCCTGCGTGCAGGTGGCCGCGCAGGCGGGCGAGGAACTGGGCCTCGCCTTGATTGGACGGGGATTTCAGGCCGCCGCCGCCGTCCCATTCGGCAAGCCCATGGCCGAAGCCCTCCGCAAGTCCGGCCGTCGCGCCGCCGAGGTCTGCCCCACAGGCGCAATCATGCTTAAGGCCAGCGGGTGCGCCGGGTGCCGCCTCGCCTAACAAGGATGGGGTGGACCTGCAGCGCTATGGTGCGCGACGAACTTCTGGCCGGCGCATGGGATTACCGCGCGATTTGAGCGGCGCAGAATTGATCAGACTCCTTTGCAGGCATCGCGGCTACCCCCTTGTTAACCGGGAGGGCAGTCACGCGATTTTGGAGACGGACTCTCTGCGCCGGCATCGGTCCAACCGCCGGGAAACAGGCCGATCGTGCCGTTATCAAGTTGGCTTGAACGGCGGTGGCGTCATGGCAGGCGGTGGAACATGGGCTTTTGCGACGCCCACACTGAGAGCCTGCGGGTCAATCAGGTTTTCGACTTAAAGAATCCGAGCGTCAACAAGCGCTGGAACGCTGACAACCGGGCGTGCGTGCCGTATTAGCCTGACTTCCCCAGGAGTCTAATGAAAATGCCTGAAAAACCGCACTTTTG
>CAZZFF010000059.1:0-38149 GCA_964653485.1 uncultured Verrucomicrobiota bacterium
TTGCGGTCTCGGCGCCGACTCCGGTGGAGAGGGCGGCGGGGAGGAGACCGAGCGCCGCCATGAGGGAGGTCATCATCACGGGGCGCATCCGGGAGACCGAGCCTTCGATGACGGCATCCCGGAGCGGTTTGCCCAGCCGCCGCAATTGACGCACCCGCTCGACAAGCAGCACGCCGCTCTGGATGGACACGCCAAACAGGGCGATGAAGCCGACCATGGCGGAGACGGACAGGTCCAGGCGGGCGATCAGCAAGGCCAGGAGGCCGCCTACGGCGGCGA
Organism: uncultured Verrucomicrobiota bacterium; assembly: GCA_964653485.1. GTDB lineage: Bacteria > Verrucomicrobiota > Verrucomicrobiia > Limisphaerales > UBA8199 > CAVQND01. The sequence continues at coordinate 280 of CAZZFF010000059.1, forward strand.
ACGGCACGTTGAGCAGGATGAGCGTGGCAAACCTGCCGGAGTCAAACGCCGTGAAGAGCAGGAAGAAGATGGCGACGATGGTAATGGGGACGACGAGCGCCAACCGGTGCGCCGCGCGTTGCTCATTCTCAAAGGCTCCGGTCCAAACCATGCGGTAGCCGGGCGGCAGCTTGACGGCGGCGTTGGCCCGCTGCTCGGCCTCGTGGACCAATGAGCCGAGATCGCGGCCGCGCACGGAGAGTTTGATGGCTATGCGGCGTTCGTTGCCTTCGCGCATGATCTTGGCCAGACCGGACCTGACTTCGACTTGGGTCAGCGCGCCCAGGGTGAGACGCTCGCCGTTGGCGCCGAAAACCGGGATGGCCCGGATGGACTCCAAATCGGAGACCGCCTTGGGCACGAGCTTTACCACGAGGTCAAAGGAGCGTTCTCCTTCGAGCACCTGGGTGGCGGCCGAGCCGCCCAGAGCGGTCTCGATAACGGATTGGATGTCCGAGACGCTGATGCCGTACCGGGCCAGGGCGGCGCGGTCGACGGCGATTTGAATCTGGGGCTGGCCGGTGAACCGGTCGGTGCCCACGTCTTTGGCCCCGGGCACCGCGCTGATGGCGTCGGCGATTTTGTCGGCCAATTCCTGGAGTTTCTCGGGGTCTTCGCCGTAGAGCTTGATAGCCAATTCGCTTTTGATGCCGGAGACGGCCTCGTTGACGTTGTCTTCGATGTACTGGCTGAATTGGGAATCCATGCCCGGAATCTGATCGAGGTCTTTTGACATCGCCTCAACCAGGCCCTCGCGGCTGGAAGCGGTTTTCCACTCGGAGCGGGGCTTGAGGTTGACGTTGAACTCACAGACATCGAACCCGTTGATGTCGGTGCCGTCGTCGGGCCGGCCAAGCTGGCTGAGCACGTTCTCGGCTTCCGGGAAGGATGCCAGGCGATGGCGGACATTGCTGACGATTTTGGCCGCTTCGGAGGGGGAAATGGACTTGGGCATGAAGATTCTCACCCAGAGGGCGCCTTCGTCGAGTTTGGGGAGGAATTCGGAGCCGATCGAGTAATAGGCCAGGACGCCTGCGGCCAGGAGGAGGGCGGCAAAGCCGAAGACCACCTTGCGATAGGCCAAGGCCAGTTCGAGTCGCGGGCGATAGAGGCGGATCAAGTGACGCACCGTCGAGGACTCTTCCTCGCGGGTGCCGTGTTTCAGGGCGAAGCTGAGGATGGCGGGCACGACGAACACTGCGAAGAGGGTGCCTGTAATCAAGGCGTAGGTTAGTGTCAGGGCCATCGGACGGAAGATGCGGCCTTCAACGCGCTCGAGGGTATAGACGGGGATGAACGCGGTGAGCAGGATCGCCTTGGAAAAGAGAATCGGCCGGCCCATCTCGCTTACGGCCTGCACAATGAGGGCGCGCAACGGCTGTGTCTTGTCTTTGCGCTCGTGAAGGAGCCGGATCAGGTTTTCGGCGATGACGACCGCCGAATCCACGATGATGCCGAAGTCGATTGCGCCCATGGAGATCAGGTTGGCGGGGATGCCTTGCAGATCGAGGAGCAGGTAAGCGCCGAGGAGGGAGACCGGGACGGCCAGCGCGACGACCAAAGCCGTGCGGTAATTGCCCAAACCCAGAAAGACCACGAGCACCAGCACCACGAGGCCGATGCCTTCGAGCATATTCTTGCGGACGGTGTGCAAGGTGCGGTGGATCAACTCGGTCCGGTCGTAGTGAGGGACCAGAGTGATGCCGTCGGGCAGGTAATGGGCGTTGATCTCGGCTATCTCGGCGTGAATGCCATCCAGGACGGTGCGCGGGTTTTCGCCCCGCCGCATGATGACGATGCCCTGGACGGCGTCGTCGTCCTCGCTGATGCCCGTCGGGGTCTTGAAGAGCATGCCGACGCGGCCGAGGCGGACGGCGTTGCCGATGGTGACGCTGCCGATGTCGGAGATGTGGATGGGGGTGCCGTTGCGGCTGTCGACCGCGATGGCCCCGATGTCCGAGGGGCCGCGGACGAAGCCCAGGCCGCGCACGACGTACATTTCCGAACCGTGCTCGATGTAGGAGCCGCCCGCGTTGCGGTTGCCGTTGGACAGGGCGTCGAAGACCTGCTTGAGCGACAGGTTATAGGCCTTGAGCTTAACCGGATCGACCTGCACCTGGTACTGCTTGGTCGGTCCGCCAAACCCGACGACATCCACCACCCCCGGCACCGTGCGGAGCTTGCGCTCGACCACCCAGTCTTCGAGCGCCTTCAATTCCACCGCCGGGTAGCCCCGAGGGGCCTTGAGGGTGTAGCGGTAGATTTCCCCGATGGGCGTCGCATTGGGGGAAAGGCTGGCCTGGGCGCCGGCGGGAAGGGTGACATTCGAGAGGAATTGAAAGACCTGGTTGCGCACGTAGTCGGGTTGGGCGCCATCCTCGAAGACGAGGGTCACTTGCGAGAGGCCGAAGAGGCTGATCGAGCGGAGAGAAACCAGTTTTGGCACGCTGTTCATCTGGTTCTCGATCGGGATGGTGACCAGGCGCTCCACCTCCTCGGCCGCATGGCCCGGGAACAGCGTGATGACCTGGACCGCCATGTTCGAGACATCCGGGAAGGCCTCGACCGGGAGGCGCTGGTAGGAGCTGATGCCGGCGAGGATAAAGAGCGCGAGCAACGCGACGATGATTGCCCGGTGGCGGAGGGTGTAGGAGGTGATTCGGGCGATCATTCTTTGGGCGCATTGTCCATCAGGGATTGCAGCAGGAGGCACCCTTCGGTGACGAGGCGCTGGCCCTCCTTCAAGCCATCGAGAATGGCGACCTTGCCTTCGCGCTCCGAGCCCAGCTTAACCGGCTGACGTTGGAAGCGTCCTGTGCCCTTTTCGAGGAACACGTAATACTGGTTGTCGCGCAGAAAGACCGCCTTGGACGGCACGAGGAGGCTGACCGGGACGGCGTCCGGGATTTCGGCGGTGACGTAAAGCTCCGCCTTGAGGAGTTTTCCGGGGTTTTGAACCGTCCCGCGGGCGCGGACGGTGCGGGTGGTCGGGTCCAGGGAATCCCCGATTAAGTCCAGCTCTCCCTTGAACGTCCGGTTGGGAAATGCCTTCGAGCGGATCGTGAGCTCCTGGCCTTCATGCACTTGGGCCAACTGTATCTCCGTCACATCCAGCCAGACCCAGAGCTTGGTGGGGTCGCTCACTACGAAGAGCGGGGCGGTGAATTGAGGGAGGTTGGCCAGCATTTGGTCCGGGCGAACTTCCTGTCCCGATGTGACGTTTTTTTCGACCAGGATGCCATCCTGCGGGCTGGGCAGGAGGAAGACCTGGTCCGGGCTGTCCGGTTTGGAGTTGTAAATGGCCAGGCGGCTGGAAGCGCGGTCTTTCTCGACCTGGGCGCGGTCATAATCGGCCTCGGCGGCCTCGAGGTCTTTTTTGGGCGCGGCGCCGTGTTCGAAGAGGTCGCGCAGGCGGGTGAGATTCCGGTCGGCCAGCCGGAAATCGCTCTCCGCTTTGCGGGCATCGGCCTGTGCCTGGCCGAAATCGGCCGATTGAATCTGCGCCAGGGGGGCGCCCTTGGTCGCGCTTTGCCCGACATCCACCATGAGCTTTCGCACAATGCCGGCAAACGGGGTAAAGACCCGCACCGTGACGTCCTCATCCCATACCAACCGTCCGGTGAGGGGCACGAAAACGGGCTGTTTGGCGCCGACCGTCTCGACGGTCAACTGGGCCAACTGCGGAGAATTGGTCGCCATGGCGACGGTATCGGCGGTCACCTTGACCTGCGGCGGTTGCTCCGCGTTATGATTGGAATTGCACCCGCCGGCCATGAGCGCCGTGGCAAGAAGGGCCGGCAGCATGCACGCGCGGCGCAAGCCGGCGGGGCGGGGGACATCCCGGCGAGTCGGGATGCCGGCAGCCCGGGACATCCCAAAGCGCCAGAGGCCGCCTGAACCAAAGCGGTGTCGCGCTTTGCTTGCCACCGCACTCCAAAGTGAGCGGCCCCGGCTAAGGCTTCGTTGCATCCTTTTTCTCATTTCTTGACCTGCAGAGGTTGGATTTCCATCGTGGCGGCCCTGAGCGCGGCAATGGCGAGGGCGGTGTCGCCGGCGGACTGGTTGGCCGCGAGGCGCACGTCGTTGTCGTCGCGTTCCGCTACGAGCATATCCAGCAGAGAGGTCCCGCCTTTCTCGTATGCGTAGGCCTTGGTCTTGCGCACTTGCTCCGACTTGGGCCGGATGCTCCGGCGGTATTGTGTCCAGCGCCTGAGCGCGTCGTCGTAGGCCAGGATGGCCGTCGCGATTTCGGCGACCGCCTGGGCCTGGGCCTTATCAAAGGCCAGGCGTGCCTGGTCGCGGGCCGCTTGGGCGGCGAGGATGTTGCCCCGGTTCCGGTTCCAGAGCGGGACGGGGAAGCTGACGCCGAAGCCGACGCTGTTCATGGCGTCGGGCGGTTCATGCTCGTATTGGGCGAGCACGGTGGGGTCGGGGATGCGGTAGGCTCTCTGGAGGCGCAGGTCGGCTTCGGTCTTGCGCCACGCGGTCTCGGCGGCGACCACATCCGGGCGCCAGGTGCCGGCCGAGTTGGTGTTTCCGAGTTCCGTTGAGTCGGCGAGGCTTTCGAGGGGCTGGGCCAGGACGCAATCGGCGTTGGGCCGGGGCACGCCCAGGAGCACTTCGAGGGCGACGCGCGCCTGCGCGGCGGCGGCTTCGGCCGCGCGCGCGTCCAATTCGAAACGCTCGGCGCCGATTTCTATCTGGCTCTTGTCCGAATCGGAAATCTCGCCCGCCTTGAAACGCACCTGGGCCAGAGCCGCTTCCTGCCGGAGCGTGCCGGCCGACTGCATGAGGACGCGAACGCTTTCCTCGGCCTGGGCGGCGGCGATGTAGGCCCTGGCTACGCCGAGGTCCAGCGTCCGCTTGGCGTCCAGGAACTGGGCTTTGGCGCTCTCAAAGCCCGCCTGGGCCGACTCCTGCCGGCGCCGCCGTTTGCCGCCAATCTCCAAGAGTTGGTTGACGGCGACAATCGTGTCGTAGCTTCGGTCCCAAATCCCGTTGCCGGCGGTGGTCGAGTTGGGCAGGTTGTCCACATTGATGAGGCTGCTGTAGAGAGACAGCGTCGGGTTGGGGAACTCGTGGGAGATGATTTTCTGGGCAGTGGCCGCATTGACCCCGGCCGCGGCGGCCAGCAGGTCCCAATTCCGCTCCAAGGCCATCCGCTGGGCATCAGCGAGCGTGAGATGCTTCAGGCGGTCGGGCGCGACGGCGGCAGCGACGCCGGTGGGCGGATGGGTCGCCGGCTGAGCGCGCCCCACGGCAAGGGCGGCCAATCCCGCCATGGCCAAAACCCCAACTTGCTTCCGCATACGAGTCGGAAACCAAGCCAGCGTCCGAATCTCGTGCGGCAGGGCTGTCAGCATAGGTTACAACTGGCCGAATAGAGTATCCGGCGGCGCCTGATTGTCCAGTAGGCAAGACCTACTTTGTATGTAGGGGAATGTACTACACGGCGGGGACGGCTCGACGCGACAGTAGCGTCGCGTTTTGTGCTTGAAGACGGTTCCTGGCTTCTGAAACACGGCCTCCCGCGCTATCGGGAAACAAGGCGGTAAAACATGGTTCCGGGCGGTGCGGGGATAATCACTTGGTTCCGCAGGGTGGAATAATCAAGGGCGGGCGAATCCGGAACGTCAGCCCAATTAGCCGACTTCAAGTTCTGGTTTTCTTGAAGTGAGAAGTTGACCGATGGGACGGTCCAGAAGAGGATAATGGCTTTCTGGGAAGCAGCGACGGTCAGGATTGGGGCGGGGGCTGTTTGCCAGGTGTAAATCCCGCCGCCGTTGGCCGCGGCCACGAGTTTCGCGCCGTCAGCCGATGACGCGACGGAGGTCCAGTTGTTGCTCGGCACGGTGGTCGCCGTCCAGGCCGCTCCGGCGTTGGTCGAGGTGTAAAACTCGCTGCCCGTGCCCACGGCTACTTGCCGTGTCCCGTCCGCAGAGCAGGCGAGCGATGTCCAGTTGGTCACAGGCGCGCAGTTGCTCGTCCAGGTCACGCCCCAGTCCAAGGAGGAGTAGATCGCTCCGGCGCACGCCGCCGAAGGAGGATTCTCAAAAAGGGCCGACACCTTTGTCCCGTCGGCCGAGCAGGCAATGGCGTTGCAGTAGCCGAAAGGCTCATTGGTCGCGAACAAACCGCCGCCGCCGGCGGCTATATTCGTGCCGCCTGAGTGGCTGATGAAAAGGACATCGCTTGAGGTGGGGATGGTTGAGATATTATCCACAATGGCGAGCCTCTCGCCATCGGCGGAACAGGCGAGGATCGACCAGACGTCTGAGTAACGAGGTAAGCCGACCTCCTCAGACCAAGTCGTACCCGAGTTGGTCGAGAAACTGAAATAATGCATGGCCCCAACCAGCGCTAATATGCCGCCATTGGCCGACTCAGCGAAGGAAACCCACCCGTCGCCTGGGTTTCTGTCGGTCCACGTGGCCCCTGAATCCGTCGAGACGTCAACTGTTCCGTAAGGGACCAAGGCGACGAGTTTGGAGCCGTCGGCCGAGGAGGCGATGCGCGACCAGTTTGCGGCGGGCGCGCCGGTTGGGGTCCAAGTTGCGCCCGAATTGGTCGAGGCATAAATGAGGCCGCCATTGACCGCCGCCACCAGCTTGCTTCCGTCCGCCGACGACGCGACGCAGGACCAATTCGTGAGCGGTGCGCTTGTCAGCGTCCAGTTCTGGGCCAGGGCGCCGGTGGTCGTGGCAATGAGACTCAGGAAGGCGGCGGCGACGGACGGCGCGAAAGCGGCCCTCGGCGAGGCGCGATTCGTCCGCGATTTGAGAGCACGCCCGAAAGGCGAAACGACGCTAAGAATGCTCATGGCAACTCCGATCAGGTTGAAGATTACCCACGCCAAATCCCCAACCCGCTTTCAAGCGGCATTTTATATCCTGTCAAACCTCAGGTCTAACCGGTTTTTGTCGAACACGCACGATTTCTTGCGGCTCCACGCTCGTGACGAAATGATGAAAGTCGGCTCCGGTGGGGCGGGGGAGAAGCGGGGTCGCGTCATGGGCCGACGGGGAGAGAAGCGGAGGAGGACGTACGTCCAGGCGTTTGCCGCGGGGTCTGCAGAGTAAACGCGACGCTCCTGCCACGTAAACGCGACGCTCCTGCCGCGTAAACGCGGCGCTCCTGTCGCGATCTGTTACGCTTTTTCCCGGCTCTCGTGCCAGCGGACGGCCTCGCGGATGAGTTCGGTCGCGCTGTTCAGGTTGAGTTTTTCCTTGATGCGGGCGCAGTAGGCCTGGACTGTTTTTACGCTGACGCGGAGGGTTTCGGCGATCTGGCGGGTGCCGCGGCCCTGGCCCAGGAGTTCGAAGACTTCGAGTTCACGGTCGCTGAGTTGCTCCGCCGGGGAGTGCGTGTCGAGGGTCTTGCCTTCGACGAACTGGGCGGCCATGGCCGCGGCGATTTCTTCGCTGATGTAGAGCTTGCCTTGGAGCACCTGTCGAATGGCGGCGATGACTTTTCGCGTCGTTTCGCGCTTCATGATGTAGCCCCGCGCTCCCGCCCGCAGGGCGCGTTCCACGTAATGGCCTTCCTCATGCATCGAGAGGACCAGCACGGCCACCGCGGGGCTGCACTGCTTGAGGTCTTTGATCAGTTCGATGCCCGAGGAGTCTTTCAAGCTGATGTCCACGATGGCGACATCGGGTTTCAAGGTCAGGATGGACTGCATGGCCTGGGCGGCGTTGTCGGCTTCTCCGCAGACCGCGAGGTCCGCCTGCTGGTGAATCAGGTTGGTCAGCCATTCCCGGACCAGCGGGTGGTCGTCGACGAGGAAAACCGTTTTCTTTTGCGCCCCGGCTTCAGGCGACTGGGTCTGCTGAGTTTGCACGTTTGTTTTCCGGTCTTGAGACCTTGGTTAATGAACACGTCACGATTGTTCCTCCCGTTGGAGCGGGTTCGACGGAGAAACTGCCGCCGATCATCGAGGCGCGGTGCGCCATTATCCGGATGCCCAGGCCGCCGCCGGGCGACGGGGTTTCCGGCAGGCCGACACCGTCGTCCTCGACCGTCAACTTTACCACGCCGCCAATTTCGGACAACGTGATGCCGATGCGATTGCACTTGGCGTGCTGCATGGCGTTGCGCACGGCCTCCTGCGCAATGCGATACAGATGCGTCGCCGTGGCGTCGTCGTCGATGAGCACCGGTTCCTGGCATTGGAAAACGCAACGAAACCGGCCGGTGCGGGTGATATTGACCGACAATTCCTGGAAGGCCCCCATCAGCCCCTCGGCCTCCATCTCCACGGGGTAGAGTCCCCGAGCGAGGTTGCGGGCCAAATCGATGCCTTTCTCGACCAACGCGACCACGTGGGCGGCGTCGGCGGCTTCGGGCAGGGCCCTGGCGGCCAAGCGTTCGCCCAGGACCTGGCCCGCCAGGGCGGTGGCCGTGAGATGCTGGCAGAGGTTGTCGTGCAGGTCGTGTCCAATCCGCCGTTGCTCGCGCTCGCTGACCTTGAGGATTTCCTCCTCGAGTCTCTGGCGTTCGGCCATTTCCCGGCGGAGCGCCTGGGTCCTTTGGGCGACGCGGAGTTCCAAACTCCGGTGAAGGGAGCGCAAACTGGTCAGGAGCCAGACGACAATAAAGTAGAACACCATGAGGATCAGGGCGTTCCAGTAGGGAACCCATGAGTGCGAATAGTGCGCCCCGGCTATCATGTCGCCGCCAATCCAGACAACGGCGCTCAGGGCCGACATGAGCAAACCAAAGCCTCGGCCCACGAACCACGCGGCCAGCCCGACATCCAGCAGGTAGAACACGGAGAAGAGCACCTCATAGCCCGTCAGGTAATCGATGGCCCCGATGACTGCCAGCATCGCCAACCCGGCCAGGACCAAGATCGTGCGCGAACACCGCTCCAGTGTTCTAAAGAGGAGAATCATGCGGCTTGGGCAGATTCGAGCTACGATCCCTCGCTTCCGGAGGGGTTGGGGTCCAAAGTGGTTTCCGACTTCACGACCCGCGGGGTGTTGCCGACTGAAATCCGGTTGTCGCCGAAGCCATGATAGACCCTGACGCGGTGTGATTTTGAGAGCGGCTGCCGGTCCAGGCTGCGCAAGGTGAAGAGGGGCGAGGATTCGTATCGGGCGCCGGCCCAAGTGGAGGCGTGGAAGGCGACGAAGGCCGGCGATTCGACGAGGAAGCCGCCGGGCGGCAACTCGACCCGGCCGCCGAGCTTGGAAGCGCAGGGGTATGCCGTGGCGCTGGAGTTTACAAAGACTTCGGTCGCGCCCGCTCCTTCGCCAAAGACGCTGTGCCGGACTTTGCGGTCCGGGGTCAGGAACTCATGGAGGGTCATCGGGAGGCGGGCGGTGATTTCATTGAGCGGGCAGAGGACTTCGCAGGTGTTTTTGATGAAACGGTCGAGCGGGTGCAGGCCCTCGGCCCAACCGCCGTCGGCGCGCATGAAGAGCGCGGCGTCGCCCGGGGCGGGGATTGGCCCGGCCTGCGACGGAGGCGGGTTTTTCCAGTAGAGGTGTGGGGGGATGGCGTGGTAGTTGAGCGGGCGTCCGAGGCTGATGTGCTGCAGGACGTAACCGGCTGCGTGCTTGGGGTCGTAGCCGTATTTGCCGTACATGGCGATGCAGTCGCGATAAACCAGCTCGAAAAGGGGCACAACGGTCGCGCCCAGTTTGGCGGTCAGGCCGGCGTCGTGGTAGTCGGCCCCGCTCACGCCGGTCAAGCCCTCGAAGAAATCGCTGTGGGGGATTGCCCATTCGCGCCCGCACTCGCTGCCGAAAACCCCGAAGACCTCGCGCGCGTAATCGGAGAGGGCCTGTTTCCACTTGAGGTCGTCGGCGCGGGTGAGGGGATGCGCCGGGTCGAAGCACTCCTGGAGGCCGGCGGCGTAAGTGGTATCGATGAAATAGGCATTGGCGCCGCAGAGTTTTTTGACGGCCATGAGGTTCTGCGGGCGCCTGGCCAGATCGAGCGCCATTTGGGAACAGGTCAGGTAAGCCATGCCTCCCGCCCAATGGCCGCCGCGGGCGAGTTGGCCGTCGCGGGTTTTCATGATGAACTTCTCGTTCCAGGAAGGCGAATCGCGGTAGATGTCCTGGTAGTTATCATGCAGGCAGAAGAGGTAGCCCAGGCGCATGACGCGCTGGGCGCAGTCGGCGAGCGCGGCGTCGCCGCCGCATTCCGGGGCGGAGGGGAGGATATCCGGGTGCTGGTTGTCGTAGCCGCGATGAATCCAGCCGCCGACCGTGAACAGGACGCGGTCGAGTTTGAGGTCCTGTTTGAAGTGTTCGGCGACCTGGGCCGCTTCATCGAAGGTCCAATTCACGCGGGCGGATTCTTCCCGGGTGCTTTCCTGGTTCATGCGGCGGTCCAGGGCGCTCCAGAGCTTGATATTGGCGGCGCCGAGGAGTTTTTCGCGTTCCGGGTTGGTCTTGAGCTTCTCATCCCAGGTGACCAGCCAGCCTCGTTCCCGGGCTAGTTGGCGATAAGCCTTGGCTATGGTCACATAGTCTCCGCGTCCGAGGAATGAGATGCGGAACGAACGGGCGGACTTGCTGAGGATCAACGAGGGGGAGAGTCGTTGGCGGGAGGCTGCGGCGGAGGGTCGATGGGCCTGGGCGCCGCTCTCAAGCAGGACGCTCTTGAGGTCGGCCGCGACATAGGGGTCCTGCCAGGTGACGAGGGCCGCGGCGCCGCTCTGCACGACCCCCAGCATTTCGATATGGCAGCCTTCGTAGGCGTAAGTATCAAAGCGATGGGTAAAGCTCAGTCCGCTGTCCGCGGGCACCAGCAGACCCTCGCGCGCCGGCACGACGACGTAGCCCTTGGCGGAGTCGGTGACGCCCAGAACGTCCTCGGCGAGCGTGAGGTCGGCCACCTCGATGGCCGGGTCCGCTTCGTAGCTCAGCTCCAGCGTCCTTTGGTCCGGCAAGGCGCGGGCGCGCACGCGCAGCATGGCTGCCGGCGTGGTCGCGTTCGGCTGAAACGAGGCAATGAGTTCATTATCGGCCGCCTGCACCGCACAGCGGGCCAAGACCACGCGTAGCGGGGGGGGGCCGCCGCGGAGCGTCACCTGGCCGAAGCGGCCTTCGTTGGCTTCCGCGCGCCAGGTTACGCCGGCCTGTTTGTCAATGATCTCGCAGCGCCCATCCGCGGCTGAGAGGGTGAAGCGGAAGAACGGGGTCTCGACCGCGGCAACCGACGGGGCTTCTTGCGCGCGCAAGACCGGCAATGCGGCGAGCAAGGCCGTCGCGAGGATGGATAGGTGCTTCATAGCTCTTCGGGAACTTGCGACTTCCAACGCGTGATTGTCAATTTGTCATTCCCAGCCAATGGGGCGGCCCTCATTCTGTTTCTTGAGCCACTCGAACAGCGGCTGGTAGTAGGCGACCATGGCGCGGGTTGAGAGGTCTTCGCCAGTCATGTCTTTGAGCACTTTCCGCCAGTCCTGGGTGGCGCCCAGGCGCATGATCTTCTTGAGGAAGTCGCCTGCCTCCGCGCGGTTGGCGTAGTTACAGCATTGGGGAGGTTGTTTGAGGAGCTTAGTGGCAATGTAATCGTTCCACTGGAACTTGAGGACGGTCGCGACGGCGTACGAGTAGTAGTAGCAAGGGGTGTCGTTGATGTGGGTTTTGGTGGCGGCGTCGCAGAACTCTTCGCCGCGCTCTTGCGGGGGTTCCACGCCCTGGAAATCGCGGACGTACTGCCACCATCGGCGGTTCCATTCGCGCGGGTCCAGGTCGCGCGCATAGACGTCCGCTTCCCAATGAGTCATCGTCCCGGAAGCCCAGAAAATAAGAGGGACCGAAGGCACAAGGGCATTGTTCAGTAAGAACGCATTGGTGTCGTAAGAAAAGTCCGCAGGGAGGACGCCGACCGATTGGAGGTAGGGGACCTGGCTGGCGGCCAGGGAGATCAACTCGCCCATGCCTTCATGGAAGGCCGGATTGGCGCCCAGCCGCAGGAGCGGCGGGACTTCGGGCCGGGAGTAGGTCATGAAGTAGTAGGCGTGGCCCAGCTCGTGGTGGGCGGTGTAGAACCAGGCGGAGTCGGGGTCCACGCTCATCAAGGAGCGGATATCGTTCGCCAGGTCAATATGCCAGCATGAGGCGTGCGTGTTTTTCTTGCGCTTGGCGGGAGGATCGACCGGGTAGAGGTCCGACAAGGTCCAAAAGCTCGGGGGCAACTTGGGGAAACCGAGGCCAGTGTAGAATTGCTCGGCGGTCTTGACGATCCATTCGCGGGAGCGGTCTTTGAAGAGGGGGTCGAGGTTGGCCGCCTCGACGATGCCGGGCCACTCCTGGCTCCAGCGGTTGTTCAACCAGTGGGCGGGGATGCGCTTGGGCACGGGCTGATGGTATTTGCGCGCGAGTTCGTATTTCACCCAGGTGTGGAGTTGGAGGTAGAGGGGGCGCAGTTCGCGCATGAATTCGTCCTGCAACCGCATCATCTCCTCGGTCGTCATGCCGTAGCCGGCGACCTGGAGGGCGAAATAATCATGGTATCCCAACTCCTGGGCGACGCCGTTGCGCAGGCCCTGGAGCTTGACCAGCCCGGGTTTGAGCGCCACACCGGAGGCCTTGGATGCCTCCCACACAGCGCGCCGCTCATCGAGGTTCGTGCTGGTGTGCAAGATACGGTCGATCTCGTTTACCGAGATTGGCTTGCCGTTCAGCTTGAACTCAAACCCGTTGAGCGTCGAGGCCTGGGCGGTTTCCGCGGCCACCCGTTCCGCTACGAGCCTGGGGTTGGTCATGGGTCCCTCGGCGGCATTGAGGAGGGCGCGCTCGAGTTGGCGGACTGTGACGGGATCAAGCTCCTCGCGCCGCGCTAGCAGCGCCCTGGCTTCGGTGATGAGGGCCGGGTTTCCGGAGAAGGCGGCCATCGCCTTGCCGGCGGCTTCGGACGCCGCGTCGTGTTCGGGCGAGACATCCGTGCAGGCCGCCCAGGAGGCCTCGTTCTGGACCTGGTTAAGCCCCTGGTAGGCGGCGTTGACCAATCCCAGGAAATGCCCGGCCCGTTCCTCGACGGCCTCGTTGACCGCCTCCGCAGCCTGCAAGGCCCCCGTTGCCGCGATGAATACCGCCAAAACAAGGTGATCCATGCATCGAGCATAGCAGGGATGCCGTCCGGCGCCAACGGAAGATTGGGGCAGGGGCAAGGTTGGGGTAAAGACCCCATTTCGGCGCCGCCGGCTTTGGCTATAGTAATAGTGATCATGAGTTGTGTTCAGCCAGTCAAGCCCATCGAGCAATCTCGAGTTATCGCTGCGGGAGCGGACGCAACTTGTTCTGATTTTGTCATTGGCCGCCTACACATCCCGCAGTTCCGGTTTCTTCTATTGCCTTCCTTTCACCCAAAACACCGAAGCGCAACCCGATAGACACCAGGCTTGTCGCATGAGAATCGTTCTGCTATGGGCGGTCCTGTTTCTTGGGGGGATAAGATTGGCGTTGGGGGGCAATCCGCCCAAGCAGGGGCTGGCTTCCTGGTACGGCGAGGAGCATCGAGGCAAGCTGATGGCCAATGGCAGGAAGTTTGACCCGGACAAGCCGACTGCCGCCTCGTGGTTTTATCCGCTGGGCACCCAGCTCCGGGTCACTGTCAAATCGACGGCAGGCAGCCGGCGGAGCGTGCAGGTGACCGTGACCGACCGCGGCCCGGCGCCCGGCCTGGTGCGGAGCGGGCGCATCATTGACCTGGGGCGGGCGGCGTTCGAGAAGATCGCCCATCCGAGCCTCGGCCTGGTTGCCGTGAGTGTTCAGGCGGTGGAGTAGCCGGGGCGCCGCGTTTCATCCGGCTGCGGGAGCGAGGCGCTGCGGCTACCCCAGGTGCCGGAGGTACCAGCCCATGGCCAAGTCCAACCCCTTTGCGATTCCATAGGCTGGCGCGTAGCCCAGCAATCGTTGGGCCTTGGCAATGTCCGCCAGCGAGTGCCGGACGTCTCCAGGTCTGAAATCGCGGTAAACCGGCTTTTGGTCCGGGAGGGCGGGGTCGAGCTTTCGCAAGGCCCCGTTGATGAGGCCGAAGAGTTGGTCGAGCGTCGTCCGCTCGCCCAGGGCGACGTTATAGACTTGATTGGCGGCTTCAGGCCGCTCGGTGGCCGCCGCCAGGAGGTTGGCCTGGACGACATTGGAGACAAAGCAAAAATCGCGGCTGGTCTGGCCGTCGCCGTTGATCTGGACCGGGGTTTTGTGGAGCAGCGCGGCAATCCATTTGGGAATGACCGCGGCATAGGGGCCTTCAGGGTCCTGACGGGGACCGAACACGTTGAAATAGCGCAGGCCGATGCTGGGAAGGCCGTAGCAGCGGCCAAACACGCCGGCGTACAATTCGTTCATGGCCTTGGTGGCCGCATAAGGGGAGAGCGGCCGTCCGATGTTGTCCTCGGTTTTGGGCAACTGGGCGGAGTCTCCGTAAACAGCGCTGCTGGAGGCGTACACGAACCGTTTGACCCGGGCCGCCCGCGCCGCCGCAAGGATGTTCAGGAAGCCCGTGACGTTGGCGCGGTGGGTGCCGAGGGGGTCTTCCAGCGAGCGGGGGACGGAGCCCAGGGCGGCCTGGTGCAACACGAAATCAACCCCGACGCAAGCCTTCGCGCAGGCCTCGGGGTCCGCGATGTCGCCCTTGAGGAAACGAAACCGCGCCCATTGTTCCGGGCTGACCGCGGCCTGGAGCTGATCGAGATTCACCTGCTTGCCGGTGGCGAAATTGTCCAAACCGACGATTTCCTGGTTCAAGAGCAGGAGTTTCTCGAGCAGATGAGAGCCAATGAACCCGGCCGCCCCGGTGACAAGCCATACCTTTGGAGCGGCCTTGAGTGCGACCTGTACCCTTTCGTAGTCAGTCATTGAATCTGGGCGATGCGGCGCCGCTGAGCGCGCGAGAGGCTCCTGGGGGGGCGTCGTGCTCCTCGGAGTCTTCGCCGGCTCCGCTGGAATGGCCGGTGTATTCGTTGAGCTTGTTGCGCAGGGTGCGGACGCTGATGCCGAGCACTTTTGCGGCTTGGGTGCGGTTATTGCCACAACGTTCGAGAGCGGCATAGATGTGCCGCTTTTCCAGTTCGTGGAGCGGAGGGAAATGGTTGGGGGGTTGAGCCTGGGGGTCTCGGCCGTTGGGGTTGGCACACGCCGAGGCGGGGGCCGGGGATTCCGGCGCGGTGGGCGGGATGGGAGCCGCGGCAAGAGGGACGGAGAAAGACCCGAGACAGAGATGAGCGGGTTCAACCACCGGGCAATCACCGGCGAGAATGACGGCGCGCTCGATCACGTTCTGGAGTTCGCGGACGTTGCCTGGCCAAGGGTGGCCGCTCAAGATGCTGAAACAGGAATCCGAGAGGCGCTGGGCGGCGCAGCCGTGTTTGCGGGCAAACCAATGGAGGAAGTGCTCGGCCAGGTAGAGGATGTCCTCCCGGCGGTCGCGCAGGGGTGGAACGCGGATGGGGACGACGTTGATCCGGAAGAAGAGGTCCTCGCGGAACTCCTTGCGCTGGACGGCTTGTTCGAGATGGCGATTGGTGGTGGCGATGACGCGGACATCGACCTTGATGGTGCGAGAGCCGCCGACGCGCTCGAATTCACGCTCCTGGAGAACGCGGAGCAATTTCGCCTGGACGGTTGGGGCGATCTCGCTGATTTCGTCGAGCAGGATTGTGCCGCCATGGGCCAGCTCGAAGCGGCCTTCGCGCTTGTTGAGGGCGCCAGTGAAGGCGCCCTTCTCGTGGCCGAAGAATTCGCTTTCGATAAGGTTGTCCGGGATGGCGGCGCAGTTGACCTTGATGAGGGGGGCGGAGGCGCGGGGACTTTCCTTATGGAGCGCGCGCGCGACGAGTTCCTTGCCGGTGCCGCTTTCGCCCTGGATGAGGACGGTGGCCTGGGTGCGGGCGACCTGCCGGATGAGGAGGCGCAACTGCTCGATGGAGGGGCTGTTGCCGAGGAGCTCCCAGTCGGCATCGGTTTCCTTGCTTAGAAACTGGTTGACGCGGACGATGCGAGAGAACTCGTCGGCCTTCTTGAGAACGAAATCGATCTGGTTGACCGAGAAGGGCTTGGTCAAATAATCGAAAGCGCCGTTGCGCATGCAGTCGACGGCGGACTCGACGGAGGCGGCGGCGGTCATAATGACGACGAGGGGCCGTTGTGGGCGCGCTTGCAGCTCCTTGAGCAGGTCGGTGCCCTCCTCGCCATTGGGCAGGCGGATATCGAGAAACACGAGGTCGAATGTGTCCTTGGCGATGGCCTCCCTGGCGCCCGCGAGATTCGAGACGGCCAACACGTCGCAGCGTCGCTGCCGGAGGTGGGCCTCCAGGCTAAGGCGGAGGGCGATTTCGTCCTCGACCACGACTACTTTCTCGATCGACATACGGGGGGAATCACATCTGGGAATGGCGCTGGTAAAGCCCGGCGACATAGTTCGGGCGGCTTTGCTCGGGCGAGGGCAGGCAACGAGCTTGGAGCAACCCCCGTCGTAAGAGTTGCTGTTCGTTTTCGCGGTCGAGCACCAGCACGCGCATAATCGTATCCAGAGCAGTCTGAAGAAGCCGCGCGAACCGGGGTTCGCCCAGCACCCGTTCTTTGCCGGAGCCGTTCCATAAAGCACGCTTCCGGGCCAGTAGGTTTAAAGCGCATTCGAGCCTGCAAAGCAAGGCTTTTCTTTCGACCTGGATGGCCATGGCCGGGAAGGGGCCCGGGTTCTTCAATGCCTGGGCCTCTTTGTGAGCGAGTTCGAGCAGGGCGTTGCACACACCCAGGTGCTCGCGCAGGGCCTCGGTCATCTCGCCCGCCAAGGCATCCTCGGGTGGGGCGGGGTTGGCGGCCCTGTCCGGGGCCGGGCGGCTTGGGGCTGGCGGGGTGAAGGCCGAGTTCCGGCTATTTGCGAGAGGGTGTTGGAAGGGCATAGTCGTCGGTATTGGTATGGAGAAGACCGGTCACTGCGCGGCGCATGTCGGAATTTACCAGTTCGGCGCTGGTTTGCCAAACGAGGAGGTCTTTGCGCCATTTAGCCATCTCGATAAGGGCTTGCAGGCTGGCAAGCCCTGTGGAAGGCACCTCCTTTTCCCGGCTTACGACTTTTTGCAAGTAGTCAATGGCTTTGGCCGGCTGCTGCATCCGTTCGAAGACCAGGGCGATTTGGTACCAGACCGGCAGTTGCCACTCGGCGGAGGAGTCAAGAGAGGCGAGGCGAAGGTAGATGTCCAGGGCCTTCATGAGGTCGCCTTCGAGGTAGAAGCGGTTGGCCAATTCATTGCCAGCCCGGCGTTGCCAGTAGGCGAGGGTCTGCGGGTCGGGGGGGGCGTTGGTATGCTGCTCTTTAAGGAGGGCGAGGACCTGGCCAAGGGCTTCGCCGTCCCGATGGACCCGCTTGAGGGAGAGAGCGCAGAGAAAGCGCACCTCGGGCCGCTCCGGGGCGGCGGGGAACCGGTCGAGGAAATCCAGGGCCTGGAGGACCACCTCCCCTTGCCGGCCCAACTCGGCGAGACAGCGAATATGTTGATACTGGACGGTCCCGTAGTTTACCGGCGGAGAGTCCGACTTCAGGAGGCGGTCGAACGAGCTGGCCGCTTCCTCGTAGTTGCCCATTTCATACTGGGTCTGGGCGACCTCATTCTGAGCGAGTTGAACCAACTGTTTGTAATACTCCAACCGCTCTGTTTTGAGGACGAGGGCGGTGGTCATGACGGAATAGAATTTCGCGATGGCCTGGCTTGGCAAGCCCATTTTTCGGAGTACCATGCCCTGGCGCAGGAGCAATTCGGGCACTCCGGGGTCCTTCGGCCAGCGGTTGAGGCACTGGGCATAGACTTGCTCCGCTCGAGGCAGATTGTTCTGTTCGATGGCTATCTGCCCCAACTCCATTAACGCCGTTCGCTGGACCTTCTCGGGCGCCGGGCTCTGAATCAGGCCGATGCAGGTGGTGGCCGCCTCCGCAAACTGGCGCTCCAGGCGCAAATGCCGGGCCATTTCGAGCCGGGTTTGAAACTCAGTGTTCTTGTCCGGTTGGGCCGTCCCATTGGTTGCCGTGAGGGCGTCCCAGGCGGCAGTGACGGCCCCGTTGGTGGTTTCCGGCGAGGAGCCTGCCGCGGCGCTGGCAAGTCCGTGCTCCTGCTCAGACGGGGAGGACAAAGCCGCCGGAGCCAGATTTGAATCCTGGGCGGCCACGCGGGTCATCCACAGAACGGCCACCCAAATAAGGCAAGCGCCTGGCGTCCGGGCGGGAGGCAAATCGGTCTTGGCGGAGGGGGCGCCGGGTTTCATCGGTTCTGGTAAGTGGCTTGGCTGGACCGGGGGGCCGAGGGACCTACCGGCGGGACAAAGATGGGGTTGGACAATTTGTTGCTCTTTCGGGCGGGGCCGTTTGTCGCGGAGGGTCCCAAATACTCAAGGAGGAGTCGCTGGTCAATGCCCTGAGAGGCGCCGGGGTTCGAGTCATCGGGCGCGGGGAATGAGGGCAACCCCTCGACCGGCTCAGAGGGAGCGGGAGGCGAGGCTGCGTCCGTGACGCGAACGGCGGAGATCAAGCGGTTCGTCCCCGTGGCTTGGGAAAGGGCGGGCTGCGCGGAATTGGTGGTTGAACCGTCCAGGCCGGCCCCGGCCCGGTTCGACAGGAGGAGCGGGGGCAACACCAGGCGGGAGATGGGGCGCGCGGCCTGGAAACGCAGAGGAGGGGTTCCGGCGACCGGCAGATAGGGCCTGGAGGCCCCGCGATGGGCCGCGGCGCGAGCGGCCGTTACGGCGGAGGCGCCCAAACCGCAGACCCAGAGCGCCAGGCCGATTCCTTCAAGCCATCGTAAGAGTCTTCCCATTGAATCGTTCGAGCCTGGGTGTAATTAGACCGTTGCTTACATCGGCAGTTTGCCTTCCGACTTGAGCCGAAACATGGGGCGGGTTTTTTCTGAGTTTCCGGTTCAACTTTTCTTCGGGCGGACCGATAGAGAGGGAGCATGATTATGGACATGCCAGTCAAGTCGCCGCCGCTGCCCCGATTGAACTTCGAGCAGATCGAACATCGGTTGGGCACATGCCCGCGGCTGCCATCACTGTCGAGCATCAACAGCGTGCTGCGGGAGCTGCTGGATGCCGAGCAGTGCTACACCTCGCAGATTGCCGATGTCATCCGGCGCGACCCGAGCATGACCACCCGGCTGCTGCGGCTCGTGAACTCGGTTTATTACGGCCTTTCGACTCCGGTGAGCAGCATCGAGGAAGCGGTCTTCTATCTTGGGGTGCGCCAGATACGCCGGTTGGCTTTGGTGACTCCCATCATTGAGGATCTCGAACGCCTGGCCGGACGGGTCCGCTTTCCGTGGCGTGAGTTTTGGCGGCACTGCATCGCCACGGCCATCATGACGCAGGAGACCCTGGGCGACATCCAGCCCAGTTCGGACGAGGCTGATTATGTCGCGGGCCTCTTGCACGATGTCGGCAAGATCGTCATGGTTGCCGCGTTCCCGGAATACTTCGAGCAAATCCAGGCGCGGATGCAGGAGGACAAGGCCGAGCTGTTGGCCGTGGAACAACAAATCCTGGGCATCGACCATTGCGAGTTGGGCGCGCGGTATCTCAGCGCGCACAAGCTCCCCTCGACGGCGATTCATTCCGTGCGCTTTCATCACCACCCGGCCAAGGCGCAAAGCGAGGTCCGCATCGTGGCCGCGGTCCAGGTGGCGGACCTGTTTGTCCGCTACGCCCGCATCGGCAACAGCGGCAACCCAACTCAAGTGTCGTCGGAGGTCTGGATGGCCGCCGAGGGATGGGATTTGTTGTTCCCCGGCTCTTCGGGCGAGCGCGCCCTCGGGCGGGCCAACATGGAGCGCAGCCTGGAACGGCTTTCCACCATCCTGGAAGGGCTCGTCTAGCCCGGCAAGCGGTCCGAGGGGCCGGCAAGACCCCTGCGGCGCCTTGGCGCTTTAATGACGCCTAAGAGTAGGACTCCCAGAGGTGGGAGTTGAGCTTGCCGTAGGCGCGGCGCACGCCCTGGAGGTTGCGAATCGTCTGGTTGACGGCTTGCAACTCCTCGCGTTTGCTGCGGCACTTGGCGCGGAGGGCATCCCCATTGCGCTTTTCCAGCGTGATCAATTCGGAGGCTGTCGGCCCGAACGGGTCCGCGGCGGTGCGGTTCGCGGGGCGGCCGGCCCGGACTTGTTCGAGCACCCGGTTGATTTGGGGCCGGAGCAGGGCCTTGTCCTTTTGATGCCGGGCCAGTTCGGACCACCGCTCGCGGAGGATGGCCTGCCAGGAGAGTTCGGCGAGACGGCGCCACTCGGCCAAGAGGCGGGTCAGTTCGGCGGTGGGGTTCATCTTGCCCGGAGGCTCGTCAGGAAACAGCGGCAAGGGTGCGGAGAGATTCTCCGGGGGCGGCGGATTTCTGGCGGTGCAACATCTCGTTCCAGGCGTCGCGCAGGAGGCTCAGGCGGCGGATGGTATCATGAATGCCCTCGGGGTTTTTGCGGGCGTTGCTGCGCAGGAGTTGGCGGTTCATGAAATCGTAGAGGCGGCGGAGGGTTAGCGCCAGTTCTCCGCCTCGGTCCAGGTCGAGGGAGTTGTTGAGTTCGATGATGATGTCCCGGGCGCGGAGGATGTTGTTGTTGATTGTCTGATTGAATTCGAGCGGGTCATCCAGCTCAAATCCGGCCAAGGCGCGTTCGAGAAACCGGATGGCGCCTTCGTAGAGCATGACGACGAGTTGTCCGGGAGAGGCCGTCTGGGTCGCGATGGTCTGGTAGGACTTGAGGGAATAGGCAAGGAAGGGAGAGTTGTTCGGGTGCATGGGGCGGAGAGGGGAGTGATGGTCAGACCGGCTGCTGCGGCTCGTTCGGCGTGTTTATATTTTGGGCCAGGACGCTGGCGATGCCACCGATGACCTCCGCGGACGGGTAAGAGTCGTCCTGAACCAGGTCGGTGGCGCGGGCCACTTCGTCCGGGCGGGCGAGGGGGGTTCCTTGAAGCGCGCCTTCGAGGTCGTCGGTTGAGCCTACTGTCAGTTGGTCCCGCCCAAGGCCCGGCGCCGGCGCCCTCGAGCGGGCGGGGATGTCGGTTGCACTCAGCAATTGGCTGTTTGGATTTACACGCATACCCAGGTTACTCAGGATGGCAGGCGCCCACTCTTGCCCGGGTTATCGGCGGAATCATGGGAGACTTTAGCACAAAAATCAATGGTGAGGAAGTGTGCTGGCGACGGCCCAGACGGTGTATTGGCCGAACCGGCGGGGAGAATGGAGCACGCCGGTGTCGCTCGACAATGGATTGGGCAGATTTAGGTCGTCCCGGGCGTAGGCTTCGGCCGAGATGGCAACGGATTCGGCTCCGGCGTCAAAGAGTTCGTCGATGCTCCACCAGGTGAGATGTTCGCTGGAATCGACCAGACGGGCGCGCCAGCCGGCGCGGAGCGGAGGGTATGCCTGGAAAGTAGTCAGGCAGGTGAAGAGCACGGCGTCGCAGCCGGTGGCCTGGCGCAGACGCTGGAAGAAGTCCAAAGGGAGCTCGTCCTGGGCGGACCAAGTGCTGCGCCCGGTGAAGGTGTGCATGTCCTCGGCCGAGACGGGCACGACCTCGAAGATATTGCGCTTGACCAGTTCGGCCACCCAGAGCGGTCCGAGGGAGTCGGCCCCGGCGGCCTGGTCGGCATCCTCCCCGTTGCGGGGCAGGGGGAGCACAGCGACGCGGCGGATGGCCTGGGGCAACACCGGGTCGCGCACATAGACGTTGGCCGGTTTGTAGGGCGCCGTCAGCGCCCGCCGAAGGCCAGGGGAGGCGGCACACCCTCCCACAAATATGGGCACCAGGGCGGCGATTACCAGAAATCGAAACTGCACGTCCCTCCTATCGGCGGGCGGGTGGAGGACTTTAGGAGAAAAACTGAAAGCCGGACGGCGCCCCAGCGCCGTCCGGCTGCTCCTGTGTCAAGGGAGCGCACCGAGAGACCAAGTCGAAACCCTAACAGGCGCTACAGGTTCTCAACGAGCTTGAGGACGTTGGAAGGCAGGGCATTGGCTTGCGCCAACATCGCCGTGCCGGATTGAACGAGGATGTTCAACTGGGCGTAGTTCGTGCTTTCCTGCGCCACGTTCACGTCCGAGATCGCGCTGTTGGCGGCTTGAACGTTGGTTTGCTCGACGGCCAACTGGTTGCTGGTGTAGCTCAGGCGGGCCTCGTTGGCGCCAACCGTCGCGCGGTCGGTTGCCAATTGGGTAATCGCCTTGTTGACGTCCGTCAGCGCCGTTGGGGCTGTGGCCGAGGAGGCGATGCTTTGGCTTGCCGCCGTGGCGTAGGCCGAGGAAGAGCCCATGTCGACGTTGCCCATCGTCCAGGTGGTCGCGTCGCTGTCGATGGTGACAGCCATGGGGTTGGTGCCGAAGAGGCTTACGCCATTGAACTCCTTGGTCGCCACGTTGTTGATGTAACTGCCCAATTGCTGGAACTCCGAGTTGTACAGGCTCCGGTCGCTGTCCGTGAGGGTCGAGTCCTGGGCCGAAACGGCCAGTTCGCTCATCCGGTTCAGCGCGTTGGAGACCTGCTGCAGGTAGCCATCCTGCGTCTGAGTGAACGAGGTGGCGTTGGTGACGTTGCTTTCAGCGGCGGTGATTGCGCCGGATTGGTCCGTGAACTCCATTGAGACTGCCTGTCCGGAAGGGTCGTCAGACGCCGACACAATTTTCGAGCCGGACGAGAGACGCTCCAGGGATTTGGACAAGTTAGCGGACGAAGTCTCCAGCATATTGGCGCTGGTTTCCGCCGCCACGTTTGTATTGATTACCATACTGACTCCTTCCATGAGTCACCCCCGAGGGGGGGATATGTTGTTCTCTAACGGCATCCTTGCCGCGAGGCGGAACTTGAGGCATCCGCCGTTGTCCTTGCCGGCTTTTTCAGGCTGCCAGCCGCCTGTTCTGTCAATGCCTTATCGGCGGGAGTGCGCGGGACTTTAGTTGAGAAATGAACAAACCTTGCCCGCCCGCCCGGCGGTGTGCTTTAGTGTCAAGGTTTATGCGAAGAATTGGCACTGTCCCGCGAGGGGGCGCCCGCGCCGCCGTGCCGGCGCGCTGGGGCAAAGACATCGAGCGCGTGCTCATCCCCCAAGACCGGATTGCCCGCCGCATCCGGGCGATGTCCCGCGACATCCAACGCGATTTCACGGACCGCGAGTTGGTCGTGGTGGCCCTGCTCAACGGCACCGTTCCGTTCCTGGCCGACCTGATCCGCCAGTTGTCGCTTCCGTTGCGGCTGGACTTCATTGGGGTCTCCAGCTACGGCGCCGAGACGCACTCCGGCCAACTGGTCTTCACCAAAGAGCTTCGCCTGGGCGTCCGGGGGCGCGACGTGCTGCTGGTGGATGACATCCTGGACACCGGCAAAACCCTCTCGCGGGTCCTGGCAAAGCTGCAGGCCCTCGAACCGCGCCGCATCCGGACCTGCGTCCTGCTCAACAAAGCGGCCCGCCGCATTGAAAACATCCAAGCCGACTACGTCGGGTTTGAGATTCCGGATCTCTTCGTGGTAGGCTACGGGCTGGACTTTGCCGAGCGATACCGCAACCTGCCCTTCGTCGGGGTGCTGCGCCCAGAGGCGTATGACGCCGCAGGAGCGGGCACCGGGGGCGTCCGCCAAACGGCCGACCCGGATTCCAGAGGTCCTTTCGTGGCGGCCCCGAATGTGATCTCAGTGACGGTCCGCTTTTACTCGTGCTTCAAGGACATGGCCGGCTGCTCCCAGACGCGGGAGACGCTGCCGGAGCGCAGCACGCTCGGTCAACTGCTCAAGACGATGGCCGTCCGATTCCCCGGTCTCGGCCCGATGGAGCAATCGACCATGATGGCCGTGGGCTTGGATTACCAGGACCGCAGCTACGTGTTGCAGGAAGGCGACGAAGTATCGCTCTTTCCACCGGTCCAGGGCGGATGAGGGGCGAGGGAGAGGATCGACCGAGCGCAAACGGCTTTGGGTCAAAGCCAACTGAAGTGAAACGGCACCTGATCATTACCGAAGCGCCAGTTGACGAGGCAGCCTTGGCGGCCGGGCGGTCAGCCTCCAAAGAAATGGGCGCGGTGGTGTCCTTTCTGGGCCTGGTGCGGGGAACTGAAAATGGAGCGCCGATCCGCGCCCTCGAATACGAGTCGTTCGAGCGCATGGCGGAGCGGCAGTTTGGGCTGCTGTTCGACGAAATGGCGAGGCGGTGGCCGGTCGAGTCCGTCCGCGTGGTGCATCGGGTGGGGGTGGTGGCAGTCAATGAACCTTCACTTTGGGTGGAGATCGTTGCGCCGCATCGCGGCGAGGCTTTTGCCGCCTGCCAATGGCTCATAGACCAGATGAAGCGCGTGGTGCCCATCTGGAAGCGACCCCTGACCTGAACCCTGGACGGATCGCGATAATAGCTTGCCGGGGAGCCCGGTTGTTGCGATAGTTCACCGGCGCGAATCCTGGTCATGACGGCTTCGGTGTGATTCCCTTTGCGTCCGTAGCTCAATTGGATAGAGCTTCTGACTTCGGATCAGAAGGTTACAGGTTCAAGTCCTGTCGGACGCACCATTCTCTATCAACGACTGACGACGACGGTTTCGTTTAGACGTTTCTTCACTGTCCGGTTTTTCGAGTTCTGAACCCCTATCTTGTCTGCCTTGGCTGTTCCGAAGGATCAGGCTGTTTCACCCGACCTTCCCAGGCGGCGACGCGGCATCACCGGCCATCTTGGCGGCCTTCGTCGGCACCCATCGTCGGGTCGGTGTGGTCGAAATAGCAACTGGTGCCTTGGCCCTTGCGCCCGGCGCGCGCCTGGGTGGTGTCGTCGACGACGAAGGCGCACTGGGGACGCACCCCTCCGCACCTCAGATCACCAAGAACGCCCAGAAATGACGGAAGACCGAGGATGCCATTTCAGGAGTTCTGGATTCCATGTTTGTCCGCAAGAGCACCACGGAGATTGAGTACCTCGAAACTGCACCCTGGGCCGAGGTGCGAGCGGCTTTTCGCCGTAAATGCCGTAAATGTCCAAAACTCGCGGTTTGGCGGAAGTACTGGTAAAGATCGAAGAATGGCCGCAGATTCAACGCGTCGGCTCGACGACTCAAGCGCCGCCCAGCAGCGGTTTCTCTCGCTTTTCCTGCGGAGCGAGCGGGAGGTTTTCCGTTACGTGGCGGCCTTGGTCCCGAATGTCACGGACGCCGAAGACATCGTTCAGCAGACCGCTCTGGCGCTTTGGGAGAAGTTCGACGCCTACGATCCCGCCCAGCCCTTCACCCCCTGGGCATGCCGGTTCGCCCTGAACAAGGCACGTCAGTGGATCGAGCGGCGGCAGCGCTGGCAGGCCCTGCTGGAGCAGGGTCTGGCCGAGGAACTGGCGCAGCGCCGGCAGGAGTTGCAGCCCGAGTTTGAACTGCGGCTGAGGCACCTCGAGGGATGCCTCCGAAAACTGCCGCAAGTGCAACGCTCCCTGGTCGAGGGGTATTACTATGAGCGCGCCAGCATTGACAAGTTGGCGGAGCGGTCCGGCAGGACCCCGGCCGCAACCTACAAGATGCTGCAGCGCATCCGCCAATCGCTCCAACTCTGCCTGGAGAGCCGGACGACCCCGGAGGCGGCATGACACTTTCATTCCCGTCTCCCGAGTTTGATGCCGCGGTGGCCGCTGTGTGCGACGGCTCAGCCACTGAAGCGGAGATGCGCGCGCTGAATGCGTTGCTGCGGAGCGACCCGAGCGCCCGAGACGAGTATTTAATGCGGGTCGAGTTGCATACCCGGCTGGCGTCCGATCCGGACCTTTTTGCCCAACCGGCGGAGGCGGTTTCCGGCGACGGCGTGCCAGACTTCAACACGGGCGACCGATGCAGGATATCTGCTTCAAAAGCGGAGGCGCCAAGACGCCAAAAGGCACAGGGGCGGGCATTGGCGCTGGCGGCGTGCCTTGTTTTGCTCGCAGCGGGCGTTTGGGGCTTGTGGCTCGGGCGGTTCGCGACCAGGAACGGAGCTACCAGCACCGCCGTTGCCATGTTAACCCGCACGGTGGACGCCCATTGGGGCAGGAACACTCAACCGCTACGGGTGGGCAGCGCCTTGGAACCGGGCCGGCTTCGGCTCGAGTCCGGCCTGGCGCAGGTGGTCTTTTACAGCGGCGCGCGGGTCGTGATCGAAGGGCCGACAGACCTGCAGCTCGTTTCACCGATGGAGGCCGTTTGTGCGGCCGGGCGGCTGTTGGCCGAGGCGCCGCAACCGGCCCGCGGTTTTCGGCTGAAAACCGCCCAGCTTAACGTGGTGGACCTCGGGACCTCCTTCGGCATTGACGCCACCGATGGCCAGACTGAGGTTCACGTGTTTAAAGGGACAGTGGAGTTTTCTGCCGGAAAAGCGTCCCGACAGTCACTGGACGAAGGGCGGGCGGCGGTAGTGCGGGGAAGCGAGCCGCCACGCCTCATGGCGGCGAGCGAGGCGGCGTTCACTTCGCTGTTCGAACTGCAAAAGCTCTCGCTGGCCTCGGAGGCTATCCGTTATGACCAATGGCGGGTATGGAGCGCGCGGCTCAACCAGGACCCGTCGCTGGTCGTCCATTTGGACCTCGAAAACCTCAGCGACTCGGACTGGACGCTGCGGAATGCGGCTCAAAAGAGCAAGTCCGTGCCGGAGGCGACCATTATCGGCTGCCAGCGGGTCGAAGGCCGCTGGCCGGAGAAACAGGCCCTGGAGTTCCAAACTGTCAATGACCGCGTGCGCCTGGGCGTGCCCGGGAACTTCGATTCCTTGACCCTCTCAGCCTGGGTGCGCGTCAAGGGACTGGACCGGCAGTTCAATTCTCTTTTTATGTGCGACGGTTTCGAGCCCGGAACCATTCACTGGCTGATCCGCAACGATGGCGTTTTAAGTCTGACTGTGAAGGGCGCGGGGCCTCGAAGCTTTCAGATTATGGCAAGCCCTCCCGTGCTCACGCTCGACAAATTCGGGATGTGGACGCATCTGGCCGTGGTCCTTGATAGGAAGGCCATGCAATTGGTCCATTACATGAACGGATACCCAGTCTCCCGCCATACTCTGAAGTTGGGCCCGCCTTATCGGCTCGGTTCGGCGGAACTGGGCAACTGGAATCCGCGCGTCGGCCCGAACCCCACCCCTTCCTTCATCCGGAATCTGGGCGCATCGCTCGATGAGTTTGAACTTTTCAGCCGCGCTTTGAGCGACGCTGAAGTCCTCAAGCTCTTTGCAGAAGGGAAACCCGAAGCCGACATGTAACCGCCAAACCCGAAGCGAAGTTGGCGCCTCAAACCACCTGAACCTCACTCTCATGAAGCCTCATAATCTGATCCTGGCCATGAAGACAAAGGCGGTATTGTTCCTGCTGGCGGGATCGCTCATATCGATAACGAACCTGGTTGCTGAAGAGCACGTGTTCGAGGCGGAGTCCGCCCAATCCATCGGCGGGGCGTTCAAGGTGGCCGACGCGACTGCCTCAGGGGGGTGTCTGGTCGGTTTGACCAAGCCGGGCGAGGGCATCCGGTTCGCCGGTCTGCCGGCTGCCAGCAAATTGGCCATTCGCTATGCGTCGGTGGGTGTTGGCACGATTAGTGTCGCCGTCGACGACCAACCGGCCCGCAAGGTGAACGTCCATTCCTCGGGGGCACTCACCAATTCCTTCCTCGATGCCATCATTGAAGTGGCTATTCCCGTCAAGGCCACGCTGGCCCTCAGTCTGGCGACCAACGATGTTGCGGTGAACATTGACCGCATCATCGTCGGCGACGGCGACCTCGGCTTGCCGCCGGACATTTGGAACCTTCCGCCGTTGCCGGTGGCGGCGGGTCCTTATTCGCCCGATTGGAAGGCGATGAGCCGGCTTTACCAGACGCCGGAGTGGTGGCGCGACGCGAAGTTTGGCGCCTGGGCGCATTGGGATCCGCAGTCCATGCCCGAGGACGGCGATTGGTATGCACGCGGCATGTATCAGGAAGGCAGCCAGCAATACCGTTATCACACCAACCATTTCGGCCATCCGTCGGAATATGGTTACAAGGACATCGCCCGCAACTGGGTGATTGACCGCTGGAAGCCGAACGAGTTGATGAACCTCTATGCCGAAATGGGCGCGCGCTATTTCATGGCGATGGGCGTTCACCACGACAACTTCGATTGCTGGGATTCAAAATATCAGCCGTGGAATTCGGTTCACGTCGGCCCCAAGGCGGACGTTGTCGGCACCTGGGAAAAAGCTGCGCGCCAGGGCGGCCTGCATTTTGGCATTGGCTTCCACAATTCTCCGCCGCGAACCTGGGGCCAGTTCATGCCGGTGCGTTACGCCAGCGACAAGGGAGGCCCAAAGCAGGGCGTGCCTTACGACGCGCTGCAAACCATTTTGGACGGAAAAGGGAAATGGTGGCAGGGCATGGATCCTGTGGACCTTTACGGCCCGCCTCACAACAACAGGGACCCGCTGCTCTCGCCGTTTGCCAACCAATTCATGTGGCGCGTGGATGACGCCATCACCAAATATCATCCGGATGTCATCTACTTTGACGAAGCGGCGGGCGATACTCTGATGGATTTGGGCGTTCACATGGGACTCGGTTTTCTTGCGCCACAACTGGTCGCGAATTTCTACAACAAGTCCGTGCAATGGAACAGTGGCAAGATGGATGTGGTAATCAACCTCAAGTGCATCGGCGGAAGATACAACAGCTTCAAAGACCGCGACATGATTCCGGTGGTGGAACGCGCTCTGGTGAAGAGCAGTGAGGCGGATATTGAACCACAGATCATGGCCTATTCATTTCAAACCGAAACCACGATTGCCGACTGGCACTACCGGGCCAGACAACGATATCTGGACGCGAAAAAGACAGTTGGCTTGTTGATGCAGAATGTCTCGCGCAACGGCGCGATGCTGCTCAATCTCACCCAGCACGGACGCGGCGATCTCGATCCGCAGGTGATTGAGATTGCAAAGGACATCGGCGCATGGCTCAAAATCAATGGCGAAGCAGTGTACTCCTCTCGCCCGTTTGAAGTGTGCCAGGAGAATTCAAATTCTGTTTGCTACACCCGCAACAACGGCAATGTCTATGCCGCGTTGTTGAATTGGAGCAACGGGCCCATCACGCTCAAGGCACTGCGCGCCGGCGGCGCGACGCTCGGAACAATTTCCAAAATCGAACTGCTCGGGTCCGATGTTCCGCTGACGTTTACTCAAGACGATCAAGGTCTGACAGTGACGCCGAGCGGACCGGTCGAGCCGTTGCCGGGAATCGCCAATCAATCGCTTGCTTCAGCGTGCCGCGTGCTTCGCATCACGCACGAAAAAGGCTGGTTCAACGACGACGATCCAAGCGCAAGCTACGCCGGCTGGATTCGCCGCTGCAACCTGGGCACCGGCGATTTCAATAACGACCTGACCATTAGCGAAACGCCCGGCGATGTGTGGAGTTCGTCGTTTACCGGCGCCGCCGTCTCGACCATCGCTCCGAAAGAGCCGGGAGCCGGGAAGATCGAAATTCAGATTGACGGCCAAACCCGTGCGACAGCGGACCTGTCCACCTCGGGCGCCCGCCAGGCCCAGCAGACGGTCTGTGAAATCACCGGCCTGACTCCAGGCAAACACGCCATAAGCATTGTCAATCGTGGCCCCGGACCGGTAGCCGTGGACGCCCTGGTTGTCCAATGATGAACACGAGCCTCAGTGAAATCCCCGTGGGAGCAGACCTCATCGCCAAACAACAATCCTCAATAACCACATATCAACACATGAAATTGAACCAGAACCTCACTGACGCGGCGCCCGGCGCCTCTGGCCGTTGGAACAAGCTCGTGTCATCTTGCTCCATCTCTGGCCTGCTGACGCTCCTGGCCTTCCCAGCCCTCGCTCAATCGCCCGGTGCCGCTTCCGCGCCGCCGCCGAAGACCTTCATTAACTACTTTCTCCCCACCCCGCCGCATGGCGCGTTGTCCCGTGACGCCTGGGGCGCGACCAATGTCCTTCCACGCGACCCCAAGAACGGTCTCGAAGACACCACCATTAGGCAATACTGCTACTGGGACGGCCAGATCATTAAAGCCCCGGACGGCAAGTACCACATGTTCGCAAGCCGCTGGGCCGAATCCCGAGGCCACAATGGCTGGTTCGGCTCCGTCGCCGTGCATGCCGTTTCTGATTCTCTCATGGGGCCGTACGTGGACAAGGGTCTCTGCTGGCCCAACGAGGCGGGCGGCCGGGGACACAATGTCGGTGCCCTCACTTTGCCCGATGGCCGCGCTGCCGTCTATGTCAGCGAGACGCGCCCTTGCGAGGTCTATGTCTCCAACTCCCTCGACGGCCCCTGGGAGCACCTGGGCACCATCACCGTCGAGGACAACCCGCGCTGGCACGGTTCCAACGTTTCCCTCATGGTCCGCCCCGATGGCAATTTCGAGTTCACTCAACGCGACGGGGGTATTTTCACCAGCGACAAGGGCATCCTCGGACCTTACAGGCGGCAGAGCACTTCCGTTTATCCCAAGGGCATCCCGAACCTGGAAGACCCCTGCATTTGGTATTCCGGAGGTCTCTACCACATCGTGGTCAACTCCTGGTCGACCCGGAAGGCGTATCACCTCACTTCCCGCGATGGCATTCATGACTGGACCAACCGCGGCACGGCCTACGACCCCCGCGGGGACATCGTCCGCTACCCGGACGGCACCGTGAACCACTGGAACAAAGTCGAACGGCCTTCCGTCTGTCTCGAAAACGGCCACGTTGTCGCCATGACCCTGGCCGCGATAGATGTCGAGAAAGAACAGGACAAAGGCGGCGATGGGCACGGCAGCAAGGTCATCGTCATCCCCTTTGATGGTGCGGCTCTCGATCGCGACCTGCAGTCTTCGACGGACTCTCCTGAGTCTTCTAAGCAGTAATCCGCCTGACCAAAAACCCTCCGGCTGGCTCACCTATGAAGACAATGAGAACTCCCGCCGTTCCGGTGCCGGACATTACAGCCTCATTCAGGAATCCAGCCGACTGGCTCCAACCTATCCCTGGTGCAAAGCTGGCGTTCCGGGCGCATGACGCCGGCCCGGCGGATGGAATCACTTTCCGGCCGCTATACGAGGTCCATCATCGGCGATATTCCGTTTACTGGCGGCTGGGCGAGACTGCCCCCAAAACGAACCCATGAGAACAAAACTGAAATGGTCCTTACTAACGGGTCTGCTCCTCTCAACGGCGAGCGCCTCTCCTCAAGACACGAACTTCTGGGTCTTCCTGTGCTTTGGCCAGTCCAACATGGAGAGCGGGGGACGCATGGAGGAGATGGACCGGAGCGTCGATAGCCGCTTTCAGGTCCTGGCGGATTTTGACGCCCCAAACCGCGGCTGGAAAAAGGGCAACTGGTATGACGCCGTGCCGCCATTGTCCGCGCGAGGCAACGGCATTTGCATGGTTGATTATTTCGGCAGGACGATGGTCGCCAATTTACCGCCGAACATCCGGATCGGCGTTATCAAAGTCTCGATCCCCGGCTGCAAGATAGAGCTGTTCCAAAAGGACATTTTCACAAACTACGTTGCAACGGTTCAGTCGTGGATGAGCAATTATATCAAAGGCTACGGCGGAAACCCCTATCAGTATCTCGTGGACATGGCCAAAGTGGCGCAGAACGACGGCGTCATCAAAGGAATCCTGCTGCATCAGGGCGAGTCAAACCCGAACGACCATGAGTGGCCGAACAAAGTGAAAGGCATTTACGACGAATTCATCAAAGACCTGAATCTTAAGCCCGAGGAAGTGCCCTTCTTGGCGGGTGAAACCGTGAACGCCGACCAGGGCGGCGCCTGCGCAGGCTTCAACAAGATCATGGCGGAGTTGCCCAAGACACTTCCCAACTCCTATGTCATTTCTTCGGCGGGTTGCCCGTGCAACCCGGACCACATGCATTTCAACTCGGCAGGGTCCAGAGATTTCGGAAGGCGATACGGGGAGAAGATGCTCTCCGTGCTCGGCTACAAGCTCAAACCACCCGCGCCCGTCAGAGTCGAGGGCGGACTGGTCCAGGGGACGTTCGAGGATGGGCTGGCCGTGTATAGGGGCATACCGTTTGCCGCGCCGCCGGTCGGTGACTTGCGGTGGCGCGCTCCTCAACCCGCCGCCAAATGGGAAGGGGTGCGGCAAGCAACCAAGTTCGGCCCCCGGCCGATTCAAGGCTCGAGGAACGCTCCGGATATGAGCGAGGACTGCTTGTACTTGAACGTCTGGACACCGGCGAAATCCGCGAGCGACCGCTTCCCCATTCTCGTTTGGATTTACGGTGGCGGGTTCAGCGGCGGGGCGACCTCGGAACCGAACTACAGCGGGGAGAAGCTGGCCAGAAAGGGCGTGGTGCTGGTCAGCATCGCCTACCGCGTCGGACAGCTTGGATTTCTGGCGCATCCGGAATTGAGCGCGGAAACGACGAACCACGTTTCGGGGAATTACGGCCTCTTGGATATGCTTGCGGGCCTCCGATGGGTGCATCAGAATATCGCCGCATTCGGCGGCGACCCCGGCAAGGTGACGATTTTTGGCGAGTCAGCCGGGGGAATCGCGGTCAGCATGCTATGTGCATCGCCTTTGGCCAAAGGGCTGTTCCAGGGTGCCATCTCGCAGAGCGGCGGCTCGTTCGGACCTCCGCGGCCCACGCCTTTTCCCGGCGAGAACTTGAAACGCCTGACCGATGCGGAACGCTCCGGCGAAGCGTACGCGGAGAACGCGGGGGTTTCGTCAATCGCGGAGTTGCGGCAGCTTGCTCCAGAGAGGCTGCCGGGTGGCAGGGGCCTGGGCATGTCCTGGCCGATAATCGATGGCTGGGTCATTCCCGACGATCAATACAAGCTTTACGCAGCCGGCCGGTACAATGACACGCCGATTCTGGTGGGCTACAACTCGGACGAGGGCGCAAGCTTCTCGCCACCGAAGACAGCGGAGGATTACATTGCCGGCGTCAAGGCCCGCTACGGCAAGTTCTCGGAGGCGTTGATCAATGCCTATCCCGTCCAGTCCAACGCGGTTCCCAAGACCGCCCGCGACCTGGCCCGCGATGCCGCGTTCGGTTGGCACACGTGGACTTGGGCGCGGCTTCAGGCGGAGACCGGGAAATCCAAGGTCTTCTATTACTATTTCGATCAACATCCGGAATACCCGGAGGGCTCGCCCCGGGCCGGGTACGGCGCACCGCACGGCGCGGATGTGGCCTACGTGTTCCAGCATCTCAATCCATCCAATTCCCAGACCACGAAGAGGGACCTGGAGATCTCGGAAGCCATGTCCACCTACTGGGTGAACTTCGCCAAGCACGGCGATCCCAACGGCGAAGGGGTCCCGGCGTGGCCGGCCTTCAGCGACGCCGACCCCGTAGTGATGAACTTTGGCCAAACGCCGCACGCCGGGCCGGTGCCCAGCGCCGAAGCCCTCAAGAGCTTGGATGCCTATTTCGCCTGGCGGCGAACGCCGGAAGGTGAGGCATGGGCGAAATAGCCCCGGAACCGGAGTTTTTCTGTCCAAAACTCGCGGTTGACCGGAAGTATTGGTAAAGATTGACGCATGTCGGCAGATTCAACGCGTTGGCTCGATGGTCCAGACTCTGAGCGGCGGCGGTTTCCTCGCTGCCCCGTAGCGAGCAGCGGCCTTTTCGCTACCACGCAAAGTATCAACTCACGCGGGGCGGGCCCCTACCGGGTCCAGCCTGAGAATTAACCCCCGATCGCAACCACCCAAACCTCACGCAGTCATGAAAACCAGACTCTCAGTTCTCGCGCTCGCATTCATGCTGACGGGCCACCTTTGCACGGCCCAGACAAACCAGCCGGCGGTGGAGGATTTCAAACCCTCATCGCTGAATCAGCCCGGCAAACAGTATCCCCAGGTCAACTCGGAACGGCGCGTTCGTGCCCGCGTCGCCGCCCCGCAGGCCCAGAGCGTCACGCTTGAGTTTCTGGGCAGTACGAGAATCCCGCTGACCAAGAGTGACGATGGCCTATGGGTCGGCGATTCGGGGCCTCGGGACGAAGGGTTCCACTACTACCAGCTTGTGATTGACGGCGCCGGGGTTCCGGACCCCGGCACCCTCTACTTCTACGGCGGCAATCGGTGGGGCAGCGGTTTGGAGGTCCCCGCCCACGACCGGGACTTTTATGCCCTCAAAGACGTGCCCCACGGCGAGCTGCGACAGACCCTCTTCTATTCCAAGAATGCCAAGGCCACTCTCCGCTCTTTCGCCTATACGCCTCCGGATTACGAAAAGGACCCGTCCAAGCGTTATCCGGTGCTGTATCTGCAACACGGCGGTGGGGAAGATGACACCGGCTGGGGCAGTCAGGGTCACGCCGGCTTGATCATGGACAACCTGATCGCCGAGGGCAAAGCCAGGCCCTTCATCATCGTGATGGCCAACAGCTACGTCCCCGGTGCTGCCGGCCCGGGCGGCGGTCCCGGTGGGCCCGGACGCGGGGGTCGCGGCGCTTTCAACTTCAACTTCAGCGCCTTCGAGCGGGTTCTCATCGATGACCTGATCCCTTTCATTGACGCCAACTACCGCACCCTGGCCGATCAGCCCCACCGGGCCATGGCCGGCCTTTCCATGGGCGGCATGCAGACTCGGACGATCACGCTGGCCAACCTCGACAAGTTCTCTCATATCGGCATCTTCAGCGGCGGCAGCATCGCACCAAGCAATATCACCGACCTGGCCACGTTTAAGGAGAAGGTCAAAGTCGTGTTCGTCAGCTACGGAAGCCGCGAACTGGACCCCAGCAATCGTCCAGGCGGTGGCCGCGGCGGCTTCGGCGGCGACCCCAAGGCGAACGTCGAAGCGCTCAAACAAGCCGGCATCAACAGCGTCTTCTACGAGTCCCCCAATACCGCTCACGAGTGGCTGAGTTGGCGGCGCAGCTTGCATGAATTCGCCCCGTTGCTGTTCCAGGACCAACCCCTTCCACCGGTGACCGCGCTTAAGGTGGCCGAAGCCAGTGCGGCGGCGCCCGCGCCGGCCGCAACAGCGTCCGCCGCGAAGACGGTCCGGATCAAAGCCGGCAAATCCGAGCCCGTTAAAGACGCCGAAGGCAATGTCTGGCTGGCCGACCAAGGGTTCGAGGGCGGCCAAACCATAGAACGGCCCGACATCCAGATTGCCAACACCAAGAGTCCCGACCTCTACCGTGCGGAGCGCTACAGCATGGACTCCTTCGCGTGGCCGGTGCCCAATGGGAAGTACCTGGTGAAACTGCATTTCGCGGAAACCTTCGACGGCATCAACGGGCCGGGTGAGCGCGTGTTTTCGTTCAACGTCCAGGGGCGCGAGTTCAAGGACTTTGATGTTTGGGTCAAGGCCGGCGGGCCAATGCGCGCTTACGTGGAGGCGGTCCCCGTCGAAGTGACCGACGGCAAGATCAAGGTTACCTTCACGCCCAAGGTCGAGAACCCGCAAATCTGCGCGGTTGAGATTATTCCGCGGGTTGCTGGTGAGACAAATGCAGGGACCTCCCCACCGATTGCCCGAATGCTCACGACCGAGGTTGCGGGCACTTGGAAGGCCGAGTTCGACACGCAGATCGGCATGCAGAAATACACCTTCGTTCTCAAACAGGACGGCACTACCCTGACCGGCAAGGCGACCGCGGACATCAACGGCGAGAAGCACGAAACCGAGTTGAAAGAAGGCAAGATCGATGGTGATTCCGTCTCGTTCGTCGAAATCCTTAACTTCCAAGGCAACGACCTGCGCATCGTTTACACCGGCAAAGTGTTGGGCAATGAGATCAAATTCACGCGCCAGGTCGGTGAGTTTGCCAAGGAGGAACTCGTGGCCAAACGTGAGGGGGCAGACGTTTCGGCGCAACCTGCGACAACTCAAGCCACCGCGGGAACCCGCGCGCGCAGAGGTGGTGGACGCGGCGGATTCGGCACCCCGGTCACCCTCAGCCCGGAAGACAACAAAGAAGCCTTTCCAAAGGCCCCGGAAGGTTTCGACAAGGTCCGCGAAGGCATTGCCCACGGCACACTTGAACGGGTCGATTACGACTCCAAGACCGTCGGCATCACACGGTGGATGGAGGTGTACACTCCGCCCGGCTATTCCAAAGACAAGAAGTATGCCGTTCTGTTCTTGTTGCACGGCATCGGCGGCAACGAAAACCGGGAGTGGACAAGGGGCGGTGCGGCCAATGTGATCATCGACAATCTGATTGCCGACAAGAAGATGGAGCCCATGATCGTGGTCTTGCCGAATGGCAATGCGACCACCAACACCGCCAACGCCGGGCGCGGCGGATTCGGCGGCGATGGCGACCCTGCCGCCCTTGCCGGCGACGGCTGGGGAAAGAACTTCGAGAGCGACCTGATTAAGGACATCATTCCGTTCATTGAATCGCACTATTCCGTGTATGCCGATCGCGAACACCGCGCGGTGGCCGGGCTTTCGATGGGCGGCGGGCAATCGCTCGATTTCGGCCTGGGCAACCTCGATACGTTCGCGTATGTCGGCGGCTTCTCTTCGGCGCCCAATACGCGAATGCCGGAGGTGTTGATTCCGGATCCGGCCAAGGCGGCTAACATGCTCAAAGTGCTGTGGATTTCCTGCGGCAACAAGGACGGGCTGATGAGCTTCAGCCTGCGGACGCACGTGTATTGCAAGGAAAAGAACGTTCCGCACATCTGGCACGTGGATGACAACGGGCACGACTTCAACCACTGGAAGAACAGCCTGTACTGGTTCGCACAGCAGCTTTTTAGATAGGCCCCTGTGAGCCAAAGGGGAACTCACCGCTTAAAGAGCAGGTTATGCTTCCGCATCCTATGAAAATGACCGGCTTCCTCTTCCTTGTTTCCACTGCGCTCGCTGCCTGGGCGCAAACCCCGGCTCCCAGCCAGCCGGTGACCGCCCTGATAGATGCCTCGAAAACGGGTCCCCCCGTCTCTCCTTACGTGTACGGCCAGTTCATCGAGCACGCCGGCAGCCTCATTTACAGCAGCCTTTGGAGCGAGATGCTCGATGACCGCAAGTTTTATTACGACGTCACAAACAAAGCCCCGGAAGATCCGAGC
Source organism: uncultured Verrucomicrobiota bacterium (assembly GCA_964653485.1). GTDB lineage: Bacteria > Verrucomicrobiota > Verrucomicrobiia > Limisphaerales > UBA8199 > CAVQND01. Next base: position 37,306 of record CAZZFF010000059.1, read on the forward strand.
GCCGGCCAGCGCGGCGGGGGCGGTGGCTTCGGCCCAGGTCGCCGGCGCAATGTCGGGCCGGGACGATGGAATCCCATTGGCCCGGTTGGCTCCGTGGTCATGGACACGCACGGTCCCTTCGTCGGCGACCATACGCCGTTGATCGAAGTTGCCGGCTCCGAACCTCGCGGCATCCGTCAGGCTGGCCTTAACTTCATTCAGAGCGCCACCTACAATGGCCGCATCCAGTTGGCGGGCGATCCCACCGCGAAAGTCACCATCGGCATCGTCTGGGGCACGAACGCCGACGCGCCGTGCCAGACAGTCCGGCTGGGCGAGTTGAGTGCGAACTACAAGAAGGTCACGTTCTCGTTCAAAGCCGAGCGCTCCGGCGCCGCGCAATTTGAAATCAGCGGCACGGGCGCCGGTTCTTTCCACGTTGGCGCGGTCTCGCTTATGCCGGCCGATAATCTCTATGGGTTCCGTCCCGATGCCATCGCCGCACTCAAGAGCCTCCGTTCCGGTGTCTATCGGTTCCCCGGCGGCAATTTCGTTTCCGCCCATGAATGGCGTTATGCCATCGGCGACCCGGACAAACGGCCGCCTGTCTATGAGCCGGTTTGGCGCGCGCTCCAACCCAACGACATCGGCACCGACGAGTTCATGACGCTCTGTAAACTCCTCGGCGTCGAGCCATATATCACGGTCAACGCCGGCACGGGTGATGCCTGGTCCGCCGCGGAATACGTGGAATACGCCAATGGTGATGCCTCCACGGCGATGGGCAAGCAGCGCGCGGCCAACGGCCATCCCGAACCTTATCGTGTGAAGTTCTGGGGCATCGGCAATGAAATGTGGGGGATCA
>CAZZFF010000060.1:0-38118 GCA_964653485.1 uncultured Verrucomicrobiota bacterium
TATGGCCCTACGCCGGCGCGGAATCCGGAAAACCCCACTTTGGGGACAGGCTCCAACTAGCGCCAACTGCACGTTCTGCGCCCGATCAACGCATAACCCATCTCCCCTTTCTCGATGCTTTCCGTGGGTTTGCCATACTGTTCGTCATTCTGCAGCACACCACTGCTCAGAGCCCGGGCATTCCAGGCGGCTTCCTGTTCCGGGTGGCGTCCGCTCTACCAGGGATGCCGTTGTTTTTCATGGCCAGCACCGCCGCGCTTTTCCTCTCTCTCGAACACCGAAAGGCCACGGAAAAGGCCCCGATACGCAATTTCTTCCTCCGTCGTCTCTTTCGCATTGCGCCGCTCTTCTATTGCGGGGCTGCCTTTTACACACTCGTCCGGTTTGAGGAGCGACTTGGACAGGAGGCACCTGGGTACTATTCCCTCGCCCGCCTAGCAACCACACTTTCATTCACTGGCGGGCTGTTCCCGGCTCACATCATGAGCGTAGTGCCCGGCGGGTGGTCGATCTTGGTGGAGATGCAGTTCTATATGTTTGTGCCGATATTCTTCGCGTATACACGCTCCGTCCGCGCGGCCGCTATTTCCCTGGCCGGAACTGTGCTGCTCGCCGCCATACTCCGAGCCGCCGCCTTTTCACTCCTGTCACGAGTATACCCACTGGAAGTCGTGGGCCAATATGTAACCTATTGGCTCCCGAAGCAGATGCCATTCTTTGTCAGCGGGGCGCTCCTCCACTTCGCCCTTCGGCATTGGCAACAAAGCACCGCAAGAGTGAACGCTGTGCCCTTAATGGCAACCGCTATTGCAATCATTGCCTTCACCCCACTGGCCCTATGCCTTCCGAGGCTCAACAGGTACGCCTATCTGCCGCTGTGGCTGTGCTTCGGATTTGGTGTGGGAGCGAGGCAGCCCCGCCTCCTTGTTAACCGGATAACGCGCTACGTCGGCCTCATCAGCTTCAGTGGGTATATCACACATTTTGCCATTCTACACTATATTGCACGGTCATTGCCTCAGGTGCTGGCGCATTCGGGAATACAGCTTCGAGGTAACGGTTATTGTATTTTACTACTCGTGCTTGTCATCGTAGGCACTGGCGCGGCTTCCACCGCGACCTACTTCTTGGTGGAGCAGCCTGGGCGAAGACTCGGGGCTCGATTCATCGGCTTCCTTGAGGCGCGCACTTAAGCGCGGCTCACGGGGGACGGGGATTCATGCGAGATTCGTCCAGGATGTCAACTTAACCCCAGGTCAACATCCGTTCATGTTTGATCTTGCCATAACCACTTACAAGCGGCCTGCCCTGGTCTACGCGGCGGTTAAGTCCTGCCTGACGCAGGGCCCAATGTTGGAGAAGGTCATCGTTGTGGACGACGCGAGCATGGATCTCACACGGGAAGCTGTGGAGTCGCTGCATGACCCGCGGGTACTGTTTGTGCAGCGTGAGACGAACGGAGGGATCTCAGCCGCAAGGCGCGATGCCTTCTCCCTTTCGACGGCCAGTTGGACAGTAAGCCTGGACAGCGATCACGAGCTGCTGCCCGGGGCTCTTGAGGCATTTGCCGGCCTCCTGGCCACCGCAGCGGAACCAGTTGATATTCTGGGGGCGTGCTACAAATGGGATACGGGCCGCGTCAGTCCGAAGTCTGTCCCGCGAGGGATCTTGGGCTATCGAGATAGAATCCACTACGCCGGCCTGGAGGACAGCATCGGGAGCGATTACCTGTGCGCCGTTTCTGCAAGAGTGCGGCAAGCCGTGAGTTGGGAACCTTTGCGCTCCATTTTACCCGACACTCTCTTTCAACTCGACGCCGCGAGAGTTGGCAATGCAGTATTCACGCCCCGGTGCCTGGCATTCCAAAAATCAAACGCGGCGTACGGATACACGCGTGGAACGGCGGCGTGCAGGCTGGCGAGGCGCCGCTTGGACGCCAATGATGCACTTCAGGCCACAAGGGCCATCATGGAGCGTCACGGGGCGGCCCTGCGCAGGTGGGGCCCACGGTTGCTGGCGCGTGTCCTGCGCCAGGGGGCCTTCTTTGCAATACTGAGCGGGGATCGCAGTCTTGCCCGCCACTGGCTCAAGACGGCCGTTATGTCCAGCGGACTGGACTACCATGCATTTGTGCTCGCGACGATCTCCTTTTTACCGGCTAAGGCGGTCGAAATGATGTACCGTGCGAGAGGAACAAGGTGATGGACTTGACCGCATCTAATTTCGGCAGCTTGTTCGACCGAAAGGAGAAGTTGTCCTTGGGGGCTGTCGTTCTGTTGGCTGTTTACCCGATGCTGGCGTTTATGGGCCAGTTTCCCATCGAAGGGGCAGGGTTCCCACTTTCGCTGGAACACGTCATCATCGCCATCTGTGGCGTGCTTATACTGTTCGAATGTGCCTTCGGTTCGCTCACGCTCAGGTGCGCGAACGGGCCTTTTCTCGCGGGCCTTGCCGTCTGGTTCGGCGGAAACGCGCTGTCGCTGCTCTTTTATCCTAACAAGGACGGGAACATCGTGGTCCTCGGCTATTTTCAGAAGTGCCTTTTCTGCTATCTGGCGTTCCTCGTCTTGGCGGAGAACCACTGCCTGCTGAAGGTCATGAAGTGCTATCTGGTAGGCTGTTTGATCGCCGGGCTGTTTACCCTCTATTACTTCCTTTACCATGGCGCCTCTCTCCAAGATATCCGCGTGTCAGCTTATGGCTGGGTCGACGACGTCGGACAGCTTCAAGTGGACCTGATGCACGGGCTTGCCCGAAACGGTGCGGGCAATGTCCTCCCACTCTGGTTCTCACTGATATTCCTCATGCTGTATCCTGACAAGGGGCGCAAGAGGCTCTATTTAGGCCTGGCTGCCATCTTCCTCATCCTCTCGCTCATGGCGCTGCGACGGGAGACCCTCGTACACCTGCTTATTGGCTTTATTGTCCTCCTCGCGTGGGCGCCCAGAGGATGTCGCTGGCCGGCAGTGTCCATCATGGCCCTTTTTCTATGTGGAGCGGGCTATCTTATCCTCGGCAATGAAGATTGGAGACACCGGCTGTTTGAGGAAACGGTCGATTCATTCAACGAAAGCCAGGACCCTCGCACGGCGATGCTCAAGGCCACGCCGGCTGCTCTTCTCGACAAGCCGCTCCTCGGGCATGGTCCCGGAAACTACAGGACCGCTATTCTGAACTACATAGACATCCGGGGTGTCGTGCAAGAAACCGGCTTGGCGGCCCACAACTCGTTTTCAGCGGCGGCCCTGGAGGCTGGCAGTGTCGGCCTCGTTGGCGCAGTCATCATGACCGGCGCTCTCTTCATTCAACTGATTCGCCGACGACAATACCCAACGAGTGACCGTCACCTCGTTTGGTTAACCTCGGTCTTCATTTTCCTTGAGGTGCTGGACCGGCAGACCTTTGGGGACGGCTTGTATGCTCCTCAGACATGGTTCTGGTTCGGCATTCTGTTGGCACAAAGCAAGATCATGGAGGAGCATGCCTCCGCCCAGGAGGCGGATGCGACACAGGGGATCACGCGCGGTCTGGTGCTCGCAGGGACGCTAAACCGTTGCCCGGTCACTGCGATCCCCAGTGCGGTGCTCACTCAGGCCGTCGACTCTGGCATAGCTCCGCCCGGAACGTTATTAACACCAGCAAAGGGCGATCGAGGCCGTCGCCGGAACCGGAGCGGCGCCTCGTTCGGGTGCCGGGCCGACCTTCGGCCTTAGTCAACTCTCAGTGGGGTTTGAGCGTTCGGTCTTGCCTTTTTGTCTCACACTTTGGGTTCCGCGGCGGGTCGAATAAACTGCCATGCGCATCGACCGCAGAACTGTAGCCTTGGCTCACCTGCCGGAGTTGGGCCATTATCCCTCTGTGGAATCCCTGCTTCACCGCGGAAAACAGACAGGGCTTTGCTGCGGTTCACCAATTCCCGGGCCGTCGTCCGGCAGCCTCGTGAGCGGACTGTTCCGGGAAGCGGGTTTCGACGAACGCCGAGCCGGACTCGCCGGATGGAATCCGCTGGGGGAGTTCGTCCGCCCGGGCGATTCCGTGCTTCTGAAGCCCAATTTTGTCAATCACCAGAATCACTCAAGCCAGGGGATGGACTGCATGGTCACGCACCCGTCCGTGCTCGCGAGTGCTTTGGATTATGTGCTGTTGGCCCAACCAGGGCGAGTCATCGTCGGCGACGCGCCGATGCAAAGCTGCGACCTCAAAGAGTTAATGGATGTGACGGGATATGCGCAACTCAAGGAACATTATGCGCGCCTGGGAGCCCTGGTTGAATGGGTCGACTTTCGGCGCACGATCTTGGATGGAGCAACGCTGGTCGCGCATCCTATTACCGACAGGCGCCCAGTGGAACTATACACGCTGTTCGACCTGGGGTCGGAAAGCCTACTGGAGCCGCTTTCCATGCATGCCGATCGTTTTCGCGTCACCATGTACGATCCGGCGTTGATGCGCCACACGCACGCTCGCGGGAGGCACCAGTACTTGATCGCAAGAGAAGCACTCGAGGCGGACGTCGTGCTCAACCTGCCCAAGCTCAAGACACACAAGAAGGCTGGAATTACAGGCGCTTTGAAAAACCTCGTTGGCCTAAATGGCAACAAGGACTATCTTCCACACCACCGTCTTGGCGGCCGCGAACGGGGGGGAGACTGTTACTTCGGAGGCTCCCGCTTGAAGATGGCAGCCGAGCGTTTGCTCGACTGCGCCAACGGATGCTCCGGAATCTCCCAGCTTTGCTGCCGTCAGGCCGCACGTGTCAGCATCGGGCTCGCACGCCTGTTGGGCGAAGACTCGAATGTGGAAGGTAGTTGGCATGGCAACGACACCGTCTGGCGCACGTGCCTGGATCTCAACCGTATCCTTGTTTACGGGCGCCCGGACGGCAGCTTGGCTCCAACTCCGCAACGGAGAATCCTCACGATTACCGACGCCGTCATCTGCGGTGAGGGGGAAGGGCCGCTGGCACCATCGCCCAAGTCCGTCGGACTGCTGACGTGCTCGGTTAACCAGGCGGCGGCCGATCTCGTACATGCCCACCTCATGGGTTTCGACTGGCGGAACATTCCTCTCGTGCGGGAAGCATTCACTTGTCCACACTACCCACTAGTTGATTTCTGCCCGGAGGACGTTCAGGTACTGTTCGAAGGTCGACGGTTCAAGCAGCCCTGGCCGCTATGGAATCCAGTGCCATTTCGACCACCGGCAGGATGGGTAGGCCACTGCGAGCGCGTTTGTTCCGAGGAGGCCCAGGCTGGATACATCGAGCCACGGTACGAATGAGCTGATTATGATTGGGATACACCAAAGAGCCGGCAGCTTCTCCGATCGCTGGACTCACTATTGCGTAGAAAAGGGCATCCCATTCAAACCCGTCGACTGCCTGGCGACTGATGTCATGAGACAGTGCTGTCACCTGGAGGCAGTGCTTTGGCACTGGGCCAACTCGAGCCCGCGGGACCAGTTGGTCGCTCGGCAAATCATCGCAGCCTTGGAGGCCCACGGATTGATAGTCTTTCCCGACACCGCGACGTGCTGGCACTACGACGACAAGGTCGCGCAGAAGTACCTGCTAGAGGCCGTCAAGGCCCCTTTGATTCCCACCTGGGTCCTCTCAGATCGCCGTGAAGCAATGACCTGGGTTGCGAATACACACTGGCCAAAAGTCTTCAAACTGCGTTGCGGGGCAGGCTCAAGCAACGTGCGGCTAGTGCGCACACGGCGCGTGGCCGAGAAGCTTTGTCGGCAAGCCTTCGGGCGAGGCTTTCCCTCTAGCCCGGGGTACTTCAGAGATATCGCCACCCGCCTTCACACAACGACGGGGGCCAGGCAATTCTGGGAAAAGCTCGCAAGGGTACCACGCACCGTTCAGAGGATTCTAAGCTTCCGCCGCCAGATGCCCCGCCAGAAAGGCTACGTCTATTTTCAGGACTTCCTTCCGCATAATGCCTTTGACACCAGGGTGACGATCATTGGGAAGCGGGCGTTCGCCTTCATTCGGCAGAACCGCCCAGACGATTTCCGAGCCTCTGGAAGCGGCCGGCTGGATTATGACCCGGCTAGAATTGACAAACGATGCGTCGAGATCGCTTTTCGGGTGGCCGAACGACTTGGCACCCAGAGCCTGGCCTTCGATTTCCTCTTTGACCCTGCCCACCAGCCTAATATCGGCGAAGTTAGTTATTGCTACGTGAGTTCCGCGGTCTATGGCTGCCCAGGTCATTGGGACCACAACATGCACTGGCACGAAGGCCACACCAGGCCGGAGGACGCGATAATGGAGGACATGCTCTCTAAATGCTGTGCTTTAAAACCATCGAGGCAGGCGGGAGGATCAGGCTCTTTGGAAGACGGCGCTTGGTCAACCCCCGCTGGAGCGCTGAAGTGCCGACAAGGGCCTTTTGAAAGTGGATGCGCGTAACACTGTTTATCGATAGCCTGGGACCAGGCGGCGCCCAGCGCCAGATCACTCTGCTGGCGGTCGCTTTGAAGAAACGCCACCACCAAGTTCGCATGCTTGTCTATCACCCGCACGACCATTTCCTTCCGGCACTCGAGGACGCGGGAGTCCCCTGCCAGTTGCTCACAGGCAGAACGAAGTGGCAGAAGATGTTTGAGGTCCGCAATGCGTTGCGGCATGGCCTTCAAGACGTAGTGCTGGCGTTCCTGGGCGGACCCGCTCTGTACGCAGAATTAGCGGGATTGCCCGCCCGGCACTGGGGCCTGGTAGTAGGGGAAAGATTAGCATTCCCGGCGCTCAGCAGCGCGCGGGCAAGATGGTTGCGCTGGCTCCATCATTTTGCTGACGCCGTTGTAACGAATTCCCATACCTGTGGCCTCATGCTGAAGGAGACCCTCCCGGAGTTGAGCGGGAAGATTGTGACCGTTTACAACGCAACCGATCTCCGCACCTTTTCACCTGCGGCGCAGAACAAGGCTCCTGGGCTAGCCTCCAGACTGAGGATCGTCGTGGCCTCGAGCTACCAGCAAAAGAAGAACATGCTCGGCGTGGCTAAAGCATTGGACATGCTTCGTATGGGGTCACCCGGCTCTGACGTGGTCGTGGATTGGTATGGCGGCCCAGGGCCAACACCGGCACCACTTGACGCAGCCAAGGATTTCGCCGTGCGGCGACAGCTAGGAGACCGGCTTCGATTTCACGGGCCTATCCGCGAGATCGAGAAGGAGTACGCGGCGGCTGATGCGGTCGGACTCCTCTCCTTCTACGAGGGCTTGCCCAACTCAATCTGCGAGGGGTTGGCCTGCGGCAAACCAGTTATACTCAGCGATGTCTGCGACGCGGGTAGCTTGGTTACCGAGGGCGAGAATGGGTTTACCTGCGATCCCCGCTCGCCGGAGAGCATCGCCACCGCCTTCCAGCGGTTTGCGGCGCTATCCCCGGAGTCCCGCCGGCGGATGGGGGAGGCCTCCAGGCGCAAGGCCGAAATCCTGTTTGCCCAAGACACAATTCTTGACCGTTACGAACAGATACTCGTAGCGGCAGCAGCGCGGAGACCGCTCCCAACCGGCTGCGCATGGCCGCAGGCGGTGCCGGACTCCGCCCACCGCACGATTGCCCGCTGGTCAGGCGGCCTGCCCCGCCCCGAGGATCGCTCGGCGCAACATGCTTGTGGCAAAGAGAGCGCCGGCGGAACATGCCGATCGTGAAGCGGTCCGGCCGACCGCACGCGGAGGAGGAGTACCATCCTGCGGCAGAGTCGGATTCCATTCAACTGCTCCGTCGGCGCGGTCTATGACTGACTTCCTTTACGGCATCGCTCTTGAGAGGCCAGCCGCCTCTCAACCCTCAACTTTAACTTGGGACATCATGACGCAATTAACCCCTGCCTCGCCATTGACCAAGGCCCTGCACACCATTCTGGACCTCGAGTTCGCCGTGGCTTTCGCCTTTATCTATAGACTTCTGTGGATGCTGGCTTCACAACGGAGATTCGCCCAGTGTGGCCCTGGAACGACGGTGTTTCCCGGAGAGTTCACCTTCAAGAATGTGTATCTCGGCAGAGGCGTCGTCATTGGCTACCGCTGCCGATTCTCCGCCGTTCACAGCCGAATCGTAATTCGAGACCGGGCGGGCATCGCGGCTGAATGCGTCATCAGGACTGGGGATCACAATACTTCCTGCATCGGCAGGTACATGATGGACTTCACCGAAGCGGAGAAGCGCCCCGGAGATGATCGAGATGTCACCATCGAGGAGGATGTGTGGGTTGGTACCCGATGTATAATCCTGAAAGGGGCCAACATCCACCGTGGCGCGGTAGTGGGGGCCGGCTCGGTCATCCGCGGCTTCGTGCCGCCATACTCGGTAGTCGCGGGAAATCCGGCTCGAGTCTATCGCTTCCGGGCCGATGTTGACTCCATTGTGCGGCACGAAGAGAAGCTCTATCCGCCCGAAGCAAGGCTGTGTCCTCGAGCGCTTCAGCAATACCAGGCGCGTTATCCCAACCTCTACTCAACCTGTTAGACGATCCTCCTGATAGCCCTATGGAAATCGAATACTTCTGCCGCGATCTGGAAGCCATGTTGAATCGCACGCCTGGCACGCTCCGCGCCGGCATGCACGTCCTCCACATTGCCGAGTGGGACTCGATGCAGAGTTTGACATTCGTCATGTTCGCGCAGGAACGCTACAAGAAGAACGTAAGCGCGGTGGCTGTCGCAAAGGCCGCGACGGTCGATGAATTGTACAGGCTCATTTCGTCTTAAGCGCGCCATGAAGGCCAGAATCCAAGCCATCTCGCACTACGTGCCGGAGGGCAGACTCGACAACGAAGAGTTAGCCGCCGCATTCCCAGAGTGGCCGGCAACTCGCATATATGAAAAGACCGGCATTCGGACTCGGCATATCGCGGCGAACTCGGAAGCGGCCACGGACCTTGGCTTTCAGGCAGCTCAGCGCCTCGTTGCGTCAGGAGCGTGTGCAAAAGAACAAATAGATTACCTGATACTGATCACGCAAAGCCCGGACTACGCGCTTCCGGGACCGGCTTCGCGGCTACACAAAAGGCTCCGCCTGCGGGCTTCGGCCGGGGCCCTTGACGTTAATCTTGGGTGCTCCGGCTACGTTTACGGCCTTTCTCTGGCAAAAGGGCTGATCGAAAGCGGCCAGTGTGCCACGGTTCTCCTGGTAACGGCGGAAACGTATTCCAAGCACCTCGGCGTGGAGGATAAGGCCACCAGGACACTATTTGGTGACGGCGCGGCCGCGACTCTGATCCGCGGCTTTTCCGAGCCGGGCGATCACGAGCCGTTAGGGCCGTTTCTCTTTGGCGCGGACGGAGGAGGTGCCGACAAGCTAATTCTCCGCCACACTCCCGCCAAGAGCAGTGGGCTGCCAGAGACCCTCTACATGGATGGGCCTTTTATCTTCGATTTCACAATCGCCGTCGTTCCACCGTCGTTCCGCGAGTTGCTTGCGAGGGCACACCTGACAATTGACGCCCTAGATTTTGTGGTATTCCACCAATGCAACCGCTTCATTTTGGATGCCCTGCAGAAACTATGCGGCATTCCGGCGGGCAAGTTCGTCGTCGACCTGGAGGAGTTCGGCAACACGGTGAGTTCCACAATTCCTATAGCCCTTGCTCGAAAACTGCAAACACTACAAAAAGCCACATCCTATACCGTCGCATTGGTCGGCTTTGGCGTCGGCCTGTCCTGGGCGTCCTGCATCGCCAGAGTTCAGCCGACCACGACGCAAACGAATCTCGGTTGATGGCTACGTTCCAAGGCGAGGGGAGGCAGAGGGTACTTCTAGTCACTCCGTTTGGCCAGGGTACGGGCGGGATCATTGCCCACGCAAACAGCCTCGTGCGAGAACTACGCGAACAACATCTGGTTGACCTCGAGGTGATCGACTCGGCGCAGCGGTATCGCGCCTCCTGTGATCTTAGCCTGCCGAAGCGGCTGCTAGGCGGGGGATGTCAGGCGCTTAGGCTGAGCAAACAGATCGTACTTCGCACGTTGCGGATCAAGCCGCAAGTCATATATCTGACATCGTCCGCCTCCTTTGGCTTGCTAAGGGACTTGCTGCTCACGGTCATGGGCCGATTGCTGGGCGCTGTAGTTGTTGTGGCCTTCCACTTTGGGAGGATTCCGCAATTGAAGGCGAAGAGGAATTGGGAATGGCGCCTGTTGCTGTTAACCTGCTGTATGGCGAATGGCGTTCACGTTTTGGACCGCCGGTCAAAGGATGCGCTCGCGTCGGCGCTACCGCGCAAATTGATAGAACAATTCTGCAACGGAATCGATACGGCCTGGATTGACTCCTTGCTGAGTGGGGCGAGTTCCAAGCGGTTAGAGGCGCAGGGCATGCATCTGGTGTTCGTGGGGATGCTGCTGCGGGACAAGGGAGTTGTTGAACTGGTCAGGGCGTGTTCCCTAATAGAAGCCCGTGGTCTAACCCTCCAGATGGTGGGGCCGGTGGAGCCTGAAATGAAAGCCGAATTGTGCCGGCTGGCCGGGGCGCGGGATGGAGGGGGGTGGCTCGCCTTCGCAGGGCAGTTGAGTCGCGAGGAGGTCGTCAAGCGGGTAGCTGCGGCCGACATTTTCGTGCTGCCATCGTACACGGAGGCATTTCCGAATTCGGTCCTGGAGGCGATGGCCTGCTCCAAACCGGTGATTTCAACGCGTGTTGGCGCTATTCCCGATATGCTCTCTATCGGAACCGAAGAACCAGCCGGGATTTGTGTGCCCCCTCGGGCGGTTGAGCCTCTGCGCGATGCGATTGCAAGGCTGTTGACTGATGAACGCCGCCGAACCGCGATGGGGGCAGCCGGCCGCAGAAAGTGCGAGCAAGAGTACTCCTTGTCGAGACTCGCGCGGCAATGGGCGGCACTGTGGACTGGCGAGGCCGCAACGGACAAGGAATGGAAAGCCACCCGTATAATATGAAGAAGGAAGACTTTTTGCGGGAGATAGAAGACATCGCTGGTGCGAAGCGTGGCACGGTATCCATGGAAAACAATCTGCGTGATCTGCCCCAGTGGGACTCCATGGCGTATGTAGCCTTCATCACCTTCGCCGACTCTAAGCTCACTTTGCTCATTGACCCGAAGCGCCTCGCTTCCTGTAGGACCGTCAGAGACCTGGCCGCGCTGGCCGGGGCACGGCTTGCGTAAGCATATCAAACCGGATATTATATGACGTGCCCCAAAGCGGCCATCCGCTCACTCTCGTACTACCTCCCAGAGCGAGTCTTGACTAACGAGGAATTGGCCTCTGAGTACTCTGGCTGGAGCCCTCACGACATCCAGGCCAAGACCGGCATACGGAAGCGCCACATCGTCGGACCGGGGGAATGCGCCTCAGATCTGGCGGTCGCGGCGGCTAAGGAGTTATTCGCCACAGGCGCATGCACACCCAGCGAGGTCGGTTGCCTGCTTTTATGCACCCAAAGCCCTGACTATTTCCTGCCAACTACGGCCTGCCTGGTGCAGGATCGCTTGGGCCTGGCCACCACCTGTGCTGCTCTGGACGTCAATCTTGGCTGCTCTGGATTCGTCTATGGACTAGGACTGGCGAAGGGGCTGATAGAAACGTCTCAAGCCGAGAATGTCTTGCTGATAACGGCCGAGACCTACAGCAAACACATTCATCGCCGAGATAAGAGCGTGCGCAGCATCTTTGGGGACGCCGCAGCGGCAACCTGGATTACAGCCGAAGAGACGGGGCGAGACATCTTGGGGCCATTTGTTTACGGGACGGATGGCAAGGGAGCAGGCAACCTGATTGTCCCTGCCGGAGGCCTGCGCCAGCCACGTGTTGTTGACGCCGTCGCGGTAGAGGACGGGAGCGGCAATCAAAGAACCGTAAACGACCTTTTCATGAATGGTCCGGAAATTGTCACTTTTACGTTGCGGATCGTTCCTCAGGTGATGGCCCAGCTTCTAACGAAAGCACACCGAACCATGCAGGACATCGACTTGTTCATCTTTCATCAAGCGAACCAATACATGCTTGAGCACCTGCGGCGCAAGTTAAATCTTCCTGAAGCCAAGCTTCCGATCATGATGAGCCACTGCGGCAACACGGTTTCATCGACGATACCCATTCTGCTTAAGGACCTGCAGACAAGCGGGCGGCTCAGCGCAGGTCAAACGCTTATGCTCCTCGGGTTCGGTGTCGGGTACTCATGGGCAGGCGCCATCATGGAATGGCGCCAGATGCCAGCCGGTGCGCGGCCAAAGAACGCATGCCGAGTGCCCTAAAAGAACCCCCTCCGGGCTGGGGGGATTCGTGGCCATCATTGCTCTGGCCCTTGTGAACGACGCAGTCTTTCTCACTGCGGAACGGTCGCTGCGTCAGCTTTACTGGTTATGCCGGCCGCTGAGGCAGTGGAGGGGCATGCGCCAGAAGCACAACGAGCGGGAGCCGAAGAAGTGTGAACGCGCCGCTCTGCTAACAGAATTGAGGCGGATCGGCATTCGCGAAGGCGCTTTGGTAATGGTCCACGCTGGTGTTAACGGGTTAGCGATTGGCCCCACCGATTACGATAACAACCCGGTTAGCCAAGCCCAGATGCTTCTTGAGGACCTGCTTGGCCTGCTAGGTCCAGAGGGAACCTTGGTCATGCCCACACATGCCAGGTACCAGACGGACGAGTTGATTGAACGTCGCGCCACATGCGGAGTTACAACATACGATCCTCGCCGGACCCCATGTGGTGTTGGTTTGGTGAGCGAACTGTTCTGGAGGAGAAAAGGCGTTCAACGGAGCTTGTTCCCATATAACATGCTGGCGGCCTGTGGACCCTTGGCTGAGGAGTTGCTCCGCGAGAATGTGAACGAACGCCGGCCTTCTCCTCACGGCGTTGATTCGGGGTACTACCGTATTTGCCAACAGAACGGGCTCGTTGCGGCCATCGGAGTCCGCTTGCGGGAGTGCATCACAATTGCGCATGTTGTTGAGGAGACCCGCGCGGATTGGCCGATTGCGGATTTTTTCGAAGAGCGGCGCTACCGTGTTGTGGACAATGGTGAGTCCAAGGAGTGGACGGTCCGCCAGCGCCGCACGGAGTACGCCAAATATTGCTACTGCCGGAAGAAAGTGGGGCGGGACTTGGTTGATGAGGGTGTCATCCACGAAGGCCAGGTTGGGACGGTTCCAGTGGACTGGGCGCGCGCCAAGGAGGTGTACGATTTCTTTTATCGCAAGACGGAGCCGTGGCCCTATCCTTACTATGGCCGGTGGTTCATGCCAAAGCCATGGACCAGGCCGGCCTAATGCTGCATATTTGCGGCCGGTCTCAGGGCCGGGCACTGTTCATCAGCGAAGGTGGAACCATGTTCATCGCCCGCGGGTACTCCATATTCAGATCGGAGGACCACGGCTCCAGTTGGGTGCTGGACTGCCGGATTCCATCCTCCGGTTGGAAACCCACCGTTGCAAGGCTTCCACTGGGTGCGAGATTGCTGCGGTTCAATGTCCAGGCATTGCAAGTCCTGAACAATGGGGTCCGCGTGGCTGTAGCGCGCGACGGGATTTACCGGGCGGAGCCTGCCGAAATCATGATGCGGCGGACCTGGACCGTAACGAGGGGGGCGCGGCCAATCAATCTGTCGACTGACGGCAACCGGCTCCTATTCGGCGAGTACGGGGGTGCAGAATTGGATTCGGTCCAGGTTCGCGTCTATTCCTCCGTGGACGGCGGTTGCCATTTCGACCCGGCCCTTGAGCTTCCGAAAGGCGAAGTTCGCCACATCCATAATGTGCTGTTCGATCGGTTTGACAATGTGTATTGGGTCTTCGCCGGGGATCATGGGGCCAAAGCCGGCATCGGAGTTTTGTCGCGAGATTGCAGGCACTTCGAATGGATTGCTCGCGGTAGTCAGATGGTGCGGGTGGTTGGGGCGATCGTCCGTCCAGAATGCCTGATTTACGGCTCAGACTCCGAGGTCGAGCCAAACCATATTGTAAGGCTCGACAAGAAGTCAGGCTCTTATGAGCGGCTCTTGTCGGTCGATGGCAGTTCGCTCTTTGCCGCTGATTTCGGATCCGTGTCCATAATATCAACTTGTGTTGAGCCGAGCCACATTAATCGAAACGGAAACTGCGGCCTCTATGGGAGCACGGATCGGTCGAATTGGCGCTGCCTGCTGTCGTTGTCTAAGGACATCTGGCCTCCCACGCTCTTTCAGTTCGGGCTGATTGCCCTTCCTGTCGTGCAAAATCAAAAGCAGCGCTACGGACTTTACAGCGGACAGGCACTAGCTGGGTGGCATGATCGAACCGCTATCTTCCGCACTTCGTAGGTACGGATCAAAGCCACGAGTCCCTAGGACATAGTCGGAACTGAGATGCTGTTCGTCGTTTCAGAGGTGTACTATCCGGAAGAGGCGGCTACGGCCCATTATATGGCCTCGATAGCGGAGGCCCTTGCAGCACGTGGCCCTGTGAGAGCCATCTGCGCCACGCCGAAGTATGACATGGCGGGACGCCATCCACGGGGAAAAGAGAGCCGTCACGGAGTGGAGATCCACAGGTGCTGGGGCACTGCCTTTGACAAGAACCGACTCCTGGGGCGGATTCTGAATGCTGGCACAGCGTCGGTGTCGATGTTTGCGCGCACTCTGTGGGTTGTGCGCCGCGGCGACCTCGTGTTCCTTGTGACAAATCCCCCTCTGTTGCCGCTCTTTGCGCTCCTGGCCTGCCGTGTGCGTGGCGCCCGGTGCTGCCTTAGGATCGACGACGTCTATCCAGAGGCCATGGTCCACGCCGGTTTGATCCGGCCTGGCGGCATACTCGCCTCGATCGCTAACTGGGCCAATCGCCGGTTGTACAGGCGCATGGACCGAATTATTGTCCTGGGGCGTGACATGAAGCGGCTGGTCGAGGAAAAACTCGGTTACGCAGGGGATAAGGTGCTGGTGATACCGAACTGGGCCGATACCGATAGCGTTGCTCCCGCGGAACGGTGCCAGAATAGGTTCCTCGCCCAGTACGGTTTGCAGGGGAAGTTCGTCGTCGGCTACGCGGGCAATATCGGTCGAGTGCAAGCGGTCGAAAGCCTGTTCGAGGCCGCCAGCCTGCTGGAGGGCCGGCCGGAACTTCATTTCCTGGTGTTCGGCTCGGGCCAAAAGGTGAGCTGGCTGGCCCGCGCGGTGGCCGCCGCGCAGCTTACGAACCTCACGCTGGCAGGGCTGCGGTCCCGTGCCGAGCAGGCCGAGATGTTGAACGCGTTCGATGTGGGAGCCATCGCGTTGGTGCGTGGGATGGCCGGAGCTGGAGTCCCCAGCCGCCTGTACAATCTTATGGCCGCCGGCAGGCCGGTCCTCGCCGCTCTGGATGCTGAGTCTGAGGTAGCGCAAGTGGTTCGCGAAGAGAAGATCGGGTGGGTTGTCCCCCCAGACGAGCCGCAAAAGTTGGCCGGCGCGATTCTCGAGGCATCTTCCAACCGCGAGCGCCTTAAGGCCATGGGCGCCAGGGCACGAAAGGCCGCCGAGGAAAAATACTCCGCCGCGCGGATACTCGGGCTTTACGAGCGCGTTTTAGGCGGAAAGACCTGAGATGCGCCTGATGGACTACGAGTTTATCGTAACGGGTCGTACGGAGTCCTTGTTCGCCACGGACCTGTGCCCGGCCAAGAGCACGCTCGAAGCGGCTTTTGGTGGCAGTCGTGTGGCGGTGGTGGGGGCCGCCGGCTCAATCGGCTCTGCAGTCGCCAAGTCCCTGCTGCGCTTCGGCCTCGGTTCCCTCAGCCTGATTGATCTTAATGAGAATGCTCTGGTGGAACTCGTCCGGGACATACGTTCCACACCAGGGCTGCGTGCGCCGAAGGATTTCGTCACGATGCCCATCGGAATGGGTTCCGTCGAGTTCACCCGCTACTTTGCCGAGGAAAAGCCGTTTGATTACCTCCTGAATCTGTCCGCCATCAAGCATGTGCGCTCGGAGCGGAACATTTACTGCTTGATGCGCATGATCGACACCAACGTGCTCTTCCTTCATGATTTTCTCGAGCACAACCCATACCGTTTCAGAAAAGTGTTTTCCGTCTCTTCGGACAAGGCGGCCAACCCGGCTAACCTGATGGGGGCAAGCAAGATGGTCATGGAGAAGGCGCTGCTGGCACGCTCGGAGGCCCAGCCATTTTCAACCGCGCGCTTTGCGAATGTCGCCTTTTCGGACGGGAGTCTTCCGTATGGATTCCTCCAGAGGCTCAGCAAGCGGCAGCCTCTCTCGGCGCCCAACGACGTCCGCCGCTACTTCATCTCCCATGAGGAGGCAGGCCAGCTTTGCGTGCTCTCCTGCGCTCTTGCCGGAAACCGGGAGATCTTCTTTCCGAATCTAGCCGGAGGCCGGGACGAAAAGACTTTTGCCCAAATCGCCCTCGACCTCCTGCAGGCGCTGGGCTACACGCCCGTCGAATGTTCCAGCGAGGAGGAGGCGCGCCAGCGCGCCGCTGAACTCATTCCGCGAAAGCGATGGCCTTGCTATTTCTTCAAGAGCGACACCACGGGCGAAAAAGAATTCGAGGAGTTTTTCACCCGTGGCGAGCGGTTGGATCTTAGGCGCTACCGGCGGGTGGGGGTCATCCAGCAGGACGCGGCGGGCGGCGGGGGGGCACTGGCGCAATTCTTGAGCTTCGCGCGGAGGGCCAAAACCGACCCTGAAGTCGCAAAGGCGGATTACGTGCGCGAGATCCTTAAAGTGGTGCCAACGCTCCAGCACGAGGAGAAGGGAAGGAACCTCGACCAGAAGATGTGACCGGTTTTCGGCCGCTTCGTGCCCCCGTCTATGGAGACTAACCTCCCTCGTCCCGTTTATGGCTTCGCCAAGCGCGTGGCGGACGTCCTGATCTCCAGCGCGGCTTTGCTGCTGCTTCTGCCCCTTTTCCTGCCGCTTGCGCTTCTTCTTCGGCTGACCGGCGAGGGGGAAGTCTTGTACCTGCAGGACCGAGTAGGGTTTGGAGGAAGGACCTTCAAGCTCATGAAATTCGCGACGATGCTCAAGAACAGCCCGAATATCGGGACGCGAACCATTACTACGAGAAACGATCCGAGGGTTTTGCCCTTCGGCCGCTGCCTGCGTAAAACGAAGATTAACGAACTGCCTCAAATCCTCAACGTCCTCAAAGGCGACATGTCGATAGTCGGGCCGCGTCCGCTGACTCGGGAGACCTTCTCAATGTACTCGGAGGAGGTGCGGCGGGTCGTGGCGCGGAATGTCCCCGGACTGACGGGAATTGGCTCGGTGGTGTTCCGTGATGAAGAAGCGTTGCTCAACGCCGGCAGGCGCTCAGTGCATGACGTTATGCGGACCGAAATCGCTCCGTTCAAGGGAGCGTTGGAGATGTGGTACGACCGGAGAAAGTCTCCTTTTGTGGACATCGCGATAACCGCCTTGACGATGCTGGCCATCTTGTGGCCAGGCAACCAAATGCACAACAGGGTCATTCGGGGTTTGCCCCGCCGGGGAGTGCCCGCGCATTGCGGAAGCCCCGGAGTGGGCGTTGGGCCGGACGAACTGGCAGCTCAAGCCAGAACAATGTTCTGAGCCCCCCAGCCGCGAAGACCCCTCGCTCCGCCAGCCTGCCGGCCCCTGTCCTTGCTCCAAGCCACTGGATTCTGATCCGAACAACCGATTATGTTTAAAGAAAAAACACTCCTCATCACCGGTGGCACAGGCTCCTTTGGGAACGCCGTCCTGCGCCGCTTCCTCAACACCGATATCGCCGAAATCCGCATCTTCAGCCGCGACGAAAAGAAACAGGATGACATGCGGCATGAGTTGAAGAGTCCCAAGGTCAAGTTCTATATCGGCGACGTGCGCAACTTCAGCAGCATCAACAGCGCGATGCGGGGTGTGGATTACGTGTTCAATGCGGCGGCACTGAAGCAGGTGCCATCCTGCGAGTTTTATCCGCTGGAGGCCGTGGCGACAAATGTGCTTGGCACTGAGAATACCTTGAACGCCGCCGTTGCCAATGGCGTGAAAAACGTCATCGTGCTGAGCACGGACAAAGCGGTCTATCCGATTAACGCGATGGGGATGTCGAAAGCCCTCATGGAGAAGGTGGCGATTGCCAAGGCCCGCAATCTCAAGAAGGGCGAGACCACCATCTGCGTGACGCGTTATGGCAACGTGATGGCGTCGCGGGGGTCGGTGATTCCCCTGTTTGTCAGCCAGATGAAGGCGAATCAGCCGATCACCATCACCGACCCGGATATGACGCGCTTCATGATGTCCCTGGATGATTCGGTGGATTTGGTGCTGTTTGCGTACAAGAATGGCCGGGCGGGCGACACCTTTGTCCAGCAGGCGCCGGCGGCGACCATCGGCCAGCTTGCGCGGGTGTTGCGGGAAATCTTCAACGCAAAGAACGAGATCCGGGTCATCGGCACACGGCATGGGGAGAAGAAGCATGAGAGCCTGCTCAATCGCGAGGAGATGATGCGGGCCGAGGACCTCGGCGGCTATTACCGGTTTGGCTCGGACACCCGGGACCTGAACTACTCGATTTACTTCGAGAAGGGGCAGAAGAAAACAGCCCTGTCCGAGGATTACACCTCCGCCAACACTCACCAACTGACCGATGGGGAGTTGAAGGCCATGCTCATGAAGCTGGCGTACGTGCTGGAGGAGTTGGGGGTCCGCACTCCACAGTTGACGGTCCACAGCCGCGCAGACAGTATGCAAGACCAGCCCAAAGCCCCAGGCCCGGCGTCCAAGGCCGGGTGGCCGCAGGCCGGAGTCGAAGTGGTGCGGACGGCTCTCATTGACACCGTGGCGCCCCCCGCATAGGAGCCGTCAAGAAATAACCTTTACAAGGTGACGCCAGGATTCTGGCGGCTGGCAAGGCGCGAGCGAGGAGCATATCCGCATGATCTGTGCCGAGCGAGCAACGCCGCCAGCCGCCAAAATAACAAGTCAAGTTGTAAAGGTGATTTCTTGACGGCTCCATGGCTTATCCTGGCCCTGTGGCAAAACCGTGGTCTGCCTGATCTGTTGCTAAAATCGGCTGAATGAAAACCATCCTTGTGACCGGCGCCGACGGCTTTATGGGCCGCAACCTCTGCGTCGCCCTCCGCCGCCAACCCGGCTGCGAACCCATCGAGTTCGATGTCCGGCAGACCCTGGAGGAGCTGCCGGCATTGGCCTCGCGAGCTGACCTTGTGTTTCATTTGGCCGGCGTCAACCGGCCAAAGGAGGAAAGAGAGTTTGCCGAAGGCAACGCCCGTTTGACCCGGAGGCTTTGCGACAGCCTGCTCGCGGCTGGCCGCAAGACACCGCTGGTGCTCAGCTCCTCAGCGCAGGTGGAGCTGGACAATCCTTATGGACGAAGCAAAAAGGCCGCCGAAGACGCGGTGCTGGATTACCACCGGCGGAGCGGGGCGCCGGTCCATATTTATCGTTTTCCGAATGTCTTCGGCAAATGGAGCCGTCCGAATTACAATACGGTGGTGGCGACCTTTTGCTACAACGTCAGCCGTGGCCTGCCGGTCCAGGTGAGCAACCGGGCCACCGTTATCCGGTTTGTTCACATTGATGACGTCGTGCGCGCGTTCCTGCGTATTGCCAGTGGCGCGGCCATCTCGGCTGCGGGTTCTGGCGGGGACCCCTGTGCCACCCATTATGAGGTCCAGCCGGTGTTCTCGATTACCCTCGGCGAACTGCATGACCTCATCGTGTCGTTCCGCGATGGGCGCGAGCAACTTCTCGTGCCCGACCTGTCTAACCCCCTGACACGCTACTTGCATTCGACATACACCTCCTTCCTGGAGATGGACGGTCTCTCCCGCCAAGTCGATTTGAAATCGGATGACCGCGGCTGGCTCTTTGAGCTTGTCAAGTCGCCCCATGCCGGGCAGATATTCGTTTCCCGGACCAAGCCCGGCATCACGCGCGGCAACCATTACCACGACACCAAGATCGAGAAATTCTGTGTTATCCAGGGCCAGGGCGTCATCCGGTTCCGTTGTGTGCTGGACAGCCGGGTTATCGAATATCCGGTCAGTGATCGGGCCATCAGCATTGTGGACATTCCACCCGGCTGCACGCATTCCGTCGAGAATACGGGCACGGGCGATATGATCACTTTGTTTTGGGCGAACGAGGTTCTTGACCCGCAACGGCCGGACGTCTATTTCGAGCCAGTGCGGAAAGGCTGAAGTGGCTGACAAGATCAAAGTCATGACCATCCTCGGCACGCGGCCGGAGATTATCCGTTTGTCGCGCGTCATCACCGTCCTCGGGGAAGTCACAAATCATGTCCTGGTTCATACCGGCCAGAACTACGATTACGAGCTCAATGCCATCTTCTTCAAGGAACTCGGCGTGCCGCAGCCTAAGCATTTCCTGGAGGCGGCGGGGAGAACGGCCGCCGAAACGATTGGCAACATAATCTCGCGGGTTGATGTGGCGATGGAAAGGGAGAAGCCGGAGGCGGTCCTGGTTCTCGGCGACACCAATAGCTGCCTGGCGGTGATCGCGGCCAAGCGGCGGCACATCCCCGTATTCCACATGGAGGCGGGTAACCGCTGCTTTGACATGCGGGTGCCGGAGGAAATCAACCGGCGCATCGTGGACCACGTCAGCGACATCAATCTCTGCTACTCCGAGCACGCGCGCCGGTATCTCCTGGCGGAAGGGCTGCCGCAGGACCAAGTGCTTAAGACGGGCTCGCCGATGAAGGAGGTTCTCGACTGGCATCGGGCGTCCATCGCCGCTTCGGAAGCCCGCGCGCGGCTGGGCCTCGAACAAGGCCGCTATTTCACCGTGAGTATTCATCGCGAGGAAAATGTGGACGACGCGGCCCATCTCGCCGGTCTGCTCGGCGCGCTGGACGCCCTCGCCGAGAGGTACGAGTTCCCCCTGATCTTCTCCGTCCATCCGCGCACGCGCAAACAGTTGGAAGCGGGCGGGCACCATCTCCACAAGCTCATCCACGCCATGCCGCCGCTCGGCTTCTTCGATTACGTGGCCTTGCAGAAGGATGCCTTCTGCGCGGTCTCCGACAGCGGGACCATCACCGAGGAATCCTCCATCCTCGGCTTTCCCGCCATCACCATCAGGCAGGCCCACGAGCGGCCCGAAGGCATGGACGAGGGAGCGGTCATCATGAGCGGGCTTTCGGCCGCGCGCATCCTCCAGGCGGTTGAAATGACCTTGGCCCAGTTCAGGCAGCTTGGCCCATGCCGCCTCCCGGACGATTACAACGTAAGCCAGGTCTCCTGGAAAGTGGCCAAGATCATCCTCAGTTACACCGATTACATCAACCGGCGCACGTGGTTCAAGGAGGCTCGGCAGCCTTGACCGACGGGCCGACGGAACCGTCAATCAACCCCGGTGTGCTCCTCCCTCCGCCCTCTGTTTTCAGCGCTCCGCTTTCCAGTTTTCCGCTCTTCCGGCTGTGGCCTCTTCATTGTTCCCCCAACTCTGCCTGCCCCGCTTTCCGTTTTGTTTGTCGTCCTGTAGCCCCGCGGTTCCGCGCTCCGTCGTCCAGTCGTGCCCTCCGGTTCCCGTTTCCCGGCTTCCCCTTCCTGCGCTCCCCTGATCGACCTCAGCTTTTTAGAATCGGTATTTGAGGTCCAGGCTCGCCACATTCACCTCGTAGCTGGCGGTCGAGCCACCGCGCGAGTAAAAGTGATAAGCGACGTCCGCGGTCAGCCTGGATGTGACCTTCCACTGCGCCCCCACCGAAGGAGCGTACCAGTCAAATGCCTCCGGGCGAATGCCACCGCCAGTCAGAGAGCCGGACGTGCCGTTGTAATAGCTGAACGATGCGCTGAGCCTCGTCCGGCGCGAGACATCCCAATAGGCGTTCACTCCAACATAATAAGCATCCTGGTCTCCACCGTACGCGCTGAAGGAGAGATCTCGCCCGCCGCTCAGGCCATACTGCAAATACTGGTTCGCTTGGTGATTGACGCTGGCACGGAAATAGACACCTTCAAGAGTCTTTCCCAGCGGGGTCGGCTCGGTGGGGGCAGTGACGGTGTAGCCCACGCCCGCATGCAAGTTTATATGCTCCGTCAAGCTCCACTCGGTGAAAGGCCCCGCGCTCCATTGTGTGAAGTCGCCGGTCGTGTTGACCGTTCCCGTGTTGTTGGTGCTGGGCAATTGCGCGTTGTAGCTGAGGAAGCCGCCCCCCGTCTCCAGGCCGGCCCGCAGGCGCCGCCGCAGTTCATAAGAACCCGAGGCCGAAAAAATCTCCGTGGCCCCATCGCGGATGATCAGATCGCCCGTCAGCGCCTGGTGGTCGTTGTAGTCAAAACCCCATTTCAGCACGGTCCTGTCCAGGTCCCACACGAACGACACCCCCAGGACGTTCTGCAAGAGTTGATAATCGCCCGTTCCTGCATACGTCGGGTCAACGAACGAATTATCCCGGATCGAGAACCGGTCGTGGAAGTTGACCCACAGATTGCCGCTGTACACGTCGAAAGACAACTCGGTGCCCGGCGCCACGAATGGCGTGTCATACTGCGAGTGCGTCACATAAGCGGCATATCCCAAGCCCAGCCCCAGCGTCAGCGTGTTCACGCCGGACAGAGGCAGAATGCCATGCGCGTCAATCTCCGGCCGGAGAATAACGTCCGCCTCCCTATTGGCGCTCGAGTAGAGAATATTGTCGCAGGCGACAAAGGCCGTGCCCGCGTTGAAGTTCCAGGCGGTAGGCCCCGCTTGCAAGTTGTAGTAACCGAAAGCCCGCGCATTCTGCTGACGCGCCGTGGCGGCTTGCTCGCTGGCCTCGGACATCCGCACCGCTTCCTGGCCTCGCGCTCCAGCCGCGGGCATAACCCCCGCGGCGGCCAAGGCCATCCAGTTAAAATAAGTTTTGTTCATGAATATAGCGTGTACATCACGGCATAATGATTGTGTTCGACAAGTGGGGTTGCGGATATTCCGCAGTATTCCACAGCGCCCTGATTCTGAAAAGGCAAAAAGGGCCGCTGTCAAAAAAACCGCTCAACAGACCGCTTGACCCCTTTGGCGCGCTCGGCTATACAGAGGATGCCGAAGGCGTTGGCGCTCGGGCTTGGACGGGAAGTCCGTCGGGATACGGGAGGACTGCTCAAGCCCATGGAGCAAACGCCGCGCGGCAAGACTTGAGATCAACGGAAGCCCACGCCCCGTTGATTTCCGTATGGTCAAGCCAATGTAGCTCAGTGGTAGAGCAACGGTTTCGTAAACCGTAGGTCGGTGGTTCAATCCCACTCATTGGCTCCAGACCCCTTCCGGCAACCCGCCCTTCATGATTTCCACCTGTCTGGGCTGACCAGGTTGGCTCGCTCCGCCCGCAGGCACCTCGGCAAAGGAATTTCCGCATGTCCAAACCTGGGTTCGTTGACCTTCGCGCCGCCAAGCGCGAAGGCATGAACGTCGTTGCCGCCCGCAAATACCCCAATCCACGCAAAGGCCCTCTCTCCCCCGACCAAATCGAGACCCGCCGCATTGCCTACGCCATCAAGAGCACCGCCAGTCCCTTGCGGGACTTCGACACTGCGGCCCGGGAAATGGCCGCCCTCATCACCGGCCCTTGCTGGCTTGTTCCCATCCCCGACAGCGCCGGCAACACCGACGCCAACGCCCTCCTCGCCGCCAGGATAGCCAGGTATTGCCCCGGCGCCGAGGTGGTCAGGGCCATCCGGCGCACCCAGCCCATTCAATCCCAGTGCATCCGCCACAGGCTGGTCCTCGGCCCCATCCCGCAAGCGCAGCACCACTTCACCCGCACCCGGAAGGCGCTGACACGACGCCAGACCTATCTCGTGGATAACGTCACCACGAGCGGCAACACACTGGCGGCCGTTTGTGCCGCCCTCGGCTTCGGCGCCGGCCTCGTCTTCGCGGACGCCACCAGCCACCGCACGAGATTGAAGCCCCTCTCCTTCGATCCACACGCCCGCCCTTTTGGGCGGGTTTTTCTTTTGTGGTGCGATTAGTGGCGCAACGCGGGGCTTTACAATCCCCCGTTTTCATCCTTCAATCCGTGCCGCTATGTCCGTGCAAAGTCCTCGACGATCCCTTCTGTCGGCGGCCTGCCTGGGGATGCTGCTGGCCGCGACCGGGTTGAACTGGCCGACGGCGGCTGCCCCGGCCGGCGACGACGGCGGCCACACATTCGATGTCCGCGAGTACGGCGCTCAAGGGGACGGGGCAACGCTGGACACCGAGGCCGTTAACCGGGCCATTGCCGCATGTGGGGAGGCCGGAAGCGGGCAAGTGCTTTTTCCGCCGGGGCGCTACCTCTGCGGGACAATCCATCTCCGCAGCCACCTGACGCTCTACCTGGCAGCCGGAGCGACCATCGTGGGGACAACCAACCTGGCGCTCTACCAGGCGCCGGGAGTCCCCTCGTTCATGCCGGAGGCCCGGTGGGGCAATTGGCACCGCGGACTCATCGTCGGCGAAGGCGCGGAGGACATCACCATCGCCGGGCAAGGCGTCATCGATGGCAACAAGGTCTTCGACCCCGCGGGCGAAGAGCGCATGCGCGGCCCTCACACGATCACTTTCGTCGATTGCCGCCGGTTCACGCTGCGCGATGTCTCGATCCTCGACTCGGCGAACTACGCCGTCTTTTTCCAGGCGAGCGATGACGTGGACATTCGGGATGTAACGATCACGGGCGGCTGGGACGGCGTGCATTTCCGGGGGTCACCCGGACGATGGTGTCACCATGTCAATATCAGCGGCTGCCGGTTTTATACCGGAGACGACTCGATTGCCGGCCGTTACTGGGACGACGTCGTCATCAGCGGCTGCATCGTCAACTCGTCCTGCAACGGGGTTCGGCTGATCGGCCCGGCGACCCGTTTGATCGTCGAGAACTGCTTCTTTTACGGTCCCGGCGTGCGACCGCATCGCAGTTCGGCCCGCACCAACATGCTCAGCGGCATCATCCTCCAGCCCGGCGCCTGGGACCGCACCGAGGGTTTGCTGGATCAAGTCCTCCTGGCTAACAACACGATGCACAACGTCGCGTCACCCGTGACGCTCTGGACCAAACCGGGCAACCCGGTCAACCGGGTCACCGTGGCGGGGCTCACAGCCACCGGGGTCTATCGCTCCGCGCTGTCAGTCGAGAGTTGGTCCGAGGCGCCCATCACAAACGTGGTCGTCCGGGCAGCGAGCATCGAATTCAGCGGCGGCGGCACGCCCGAGCAGGCCAAACAAGGGGTCAAAGGCCCCGGCGTCGACTGCCGCCCGCTGCCTGCCTGGGGCATATACGCGCGCAACGTCGAGCGCCTGACCTTGGAAGACGTCCGCCTGAGCCTGGCCAGCGACGACCTCCGGCCCGTTGTCATGGCCGAGCGCGTCGAGCGGCTCAACCTGGATGCCCTCAGATTCCCCCATGTCCCCGCCGTCACCGAACCTCTGGTTACCACCAATGTCGGGAAGGTCCTGCTGCGTGAAACAACTCGGTGATCTTCGTTGAACCCCAATTGATATTGTCAAATGGCAACTGTCCCTTACGACTTGCAGGCCCGGGCGCGCCGGGCGGTTTTGGAGGCCGGGTTCCAGCCGGACTTCCCACCGGAAGTAATCGAAGAAATCCAGCGGCTTGCGCAAAAGGCCCCGCATGACGCCGGACCGGGCGTTCGCGACATGCGTGCCGTGCTCTGGTCGTCCATCGACAACGACACGTCGCGGGACCTGGACCAGGTGGAGTATGTCGAACCGCTTCCGGACGGTGGCACGCGGCTGCTAGTAGGAGTGGCAGAGGTTGATTCGTGCGCTCCCAAAGGCTCAGCCACCGACCGCCAAGCAGGCCGTCAGGCCACTTCGGTCTATACCGGCCCAGCCACCTTTCCGATGCTGCCGGGGGAACTCTCCACAGATAAGACGTCGCTGGTCGAAGACCAGGACCGGCTCTCAATCGTGATCGACATGCGCCTGCGCGATTCGGGCGAGCCGCCGGCTCCGGAGGTTTATCGGGCCTGGATCCGGAACCACGCCAAGCTCGCCTACAACTCGACCGCGGCCTGGTTGGAGGGACGCGGCCCAATGCCGCCGCCCATAGCCAGGGCGCCCGGCATGGAAGGCCAACTTCGGCTGCAACAAAAGACCTCCGAGAAGCTGCGCGCCTGCCGCAAGCAGCAGGGCGCGCTGGCTTTCGACTCGATGGAACCAGTGCCAACCCTGATCAATGGCCGGGTACAGGGCCTCACGGCCCGGCAGCACAACGTGGCTGAGGACATCATCGAGGATTTCATGGTCGCCGCCAACGTCGCCATCGCCCAGTACCTCAAGAACCACAACACCCTCTCGCTCCGGCGCGTCGTCCGGACTCCGCGCCGCTGGGACCGCATCCAGGCCATTGCCTCCCGCTTCGCGGTAAAGCTCCCCTCCGCGCCCGATCCTCGGGCGCTCTCCGAGTTCCTGGACAAGCGCCGAGCGGCGGACCCCGCGCATTTCCCCGACCTTTCCCTCGTCGTCATCAAACTGCTTGGCCCGGGCGAGTACATCGTCGAGTCTCCGGGCCGGGAAAAGGAAGGCCATTTCGGACTGGCGGCCACCGACTATACGCATTCCACCGCGCCCAACCGGCGCTATGCCGACCTTGCCACGCAGCGATTGCTCAAAGGCGCCCTCGCGGGGACTGACACGCCTTACTCGCAGGGCGAACTCAGCACGGTGGCCGCCCACTGCACCGAGCGGGAAGATGCGGCCCGAAAGGTCGAGCGCCTGATGCGCAAGGTCATGGCCGCGAGCCTGCTGAGCGGGCGAATCGGCGAGGTGTTCGACGGCTTGGTTACCGGCGCCAGCCCCAAGGGCACATACGCCCGCCTGCTGAACTTTCCGGCCGAAGGCCGCGTCGTTCGAGGTTCAAACGGGATTGATGTGGGCGATAAGGTGCGCGTCCGGCTGATCGCCGTTGACGCCGACAGGGGCTACATTGATTTCGAAAAAGTTGACGCCCGAATTCCGTGATTCGACCGGAAGATGGGTTGGAGCCGAGCGGGCCGAATAGTCTCGGCTGACTCCGGTTCAATGCTGGCACGGGACACGTAACGGCGCCCATGCAGGGCGCCGCTCGTCTTCCGCCCCTCCCCGCTATCTGAACAGTTATCTGCGGCTCAAAGCGGCTTGATCCGAATGTTGCGGAACGCGACGGGGTCGTTGTGGCCGGCGAAACCGAAGGAGCCCTTGGTGCGGTCCTTGCCCGGATGGTCGTGGTTGGCCATGTACTCCGTCACCTTCGAGAGGTCGCAATCCAGGATGACAGTGCCGTTAAGCTCGACCTTGATCTTGTGCTCTTTGACGGTGACCTCCTCGAAGTTCCACTCGCGTATCGGGTGCTGATAACCACGCGCCGCCGCCACCATGCCGTAAGCTGAACCGTGCGCCTGGCGCGGATCGATCTTCTCGCCCGTGGCCTTCTCGTAGTTGTCGTCCAGGACCTGCGACTCGCACATCCCGACGTACGCCGTGTCGCCGTAGCCCGGATACCGGATGGCCAGGCCGTTGTTGCCGCCGGGCGGCAGCTTTATCTCCAGGCGCGCTACGAAGTCGCTGTACTCCGAAGTCGTGTAAATGGTGCCGCCCTTGTTGGGCCGGCACCGGATGGCGCCGTCCACGACTTCGTATTCGTTCGTGGGGCCGGCCCAGCCGGTGAAATCCGCACCGTTGAACACCGATTTGAAACCGGCGTCTTCGCCACGGCAAGCAAGGATGCGGTCGGCCTCATCGGAGCCTATCTCGCGTATGAAGATGTTGCGCCAGCGGATTTCGCCACCGTGGGTCTGGAGTTCGATTGGGCCTTTGGGCGGGATGGGCGTCGCGCGGTCATAGTAGTTCTCCAGCAAGGCGTGATCCACCACCAGCTTGTCGTTGAGCCACACGCTCACGCGCGCGCCGACCATGACCACCCGCACCGAATTCCAGAAGCCGAACGGATTGTCCGCCAGCACAAGCGGGTCTTTGCCGGGGGCGCCGGGGCTGTTATTCCAAAGACCGCCGGAACCCTTGTCGGCGCCCAGCGAAAACTTGTCCTGTTCGGTATAATCCCAAATCTGCACCTGGGGACATCCGCGCAGATAGATGCCCGAATCGGCCCTGGGCACCGTCTTGTACTCCACCAGCAGCTCGAAGTCCCCGTAATCCTTCTCGGTCGTGGCGTACGCCCCTTGGCCGTCATTGACCAACTCGCTATTCTCGACTGTCCAGTGACCCTGCATCTGTTGAGTCCACTTCGCTATCTGCGCATCCCGCTGCTCGGGCGACATGGCCAGGAGCTTGCGATGATCGAATGTCTCCCCCCCGCGCCACCCTTGCAGGTCCTTCCCGTTGAACAATGCTGTAAATCCCGGCGGGGGATTCACCGCGCCCGAGGATTCCGCTGCGAAACTCCGGTGAACGGTGCCGTCCGAGAACAGCAGGGCACAAGCTGTTGCCGCCGCCAGGAGTATCCCCCCACGGCCCGAGTGCAGAAACCGGGATGGGGCGCATCGAAGGGCGAGAGATGTCTTCGCAGGAAGTCGTGATGGCAGAGCGTGAATTGCGTTCATGGTTCTATGTCTATTGAACCGCGCCCGGAAATGCAATCATGTTATGCTTTTTCCTGAAACGATTTCGCTCGGCCTGTGTCCATATAGTATAATCGCCCATCTTCGTATGAACGACAGACTAGGCTGGATCAAGCCGGTGTTCCTCGTGCTTCTGGGGTTGGTTTGCCTCGGTGCAAGCCGCGCCGCTCTCGGCGCCCAAGCCTCGACCGCCCCCGCCGCATCCGCAGCTTCAACGCGGTCACTTGATCTCGAATACCGCGAGTTGGGTTACAGCGTGGGAACCTGGACAATCCCGATCGCGCTTCAGTCGCCCCCCTTCAAGAAGGAACCGGAACTCGGGCAGCGCAAGGTTTACCGAGGGACGCTCAAGTTTGGCGACAGCACGGATGCCTTCGTGCCGTTTATCTGGGACCCGGCGCAGGGGAAACTCCACCTCGATCTCAATCGCAACCAGGACCTGACGGATGATGAGGCTTTCGCCTGCGCAGGTCAGCCCAACTCCTCGGATGAGACCTTCAGCCGAGTGCGTATGTCCTTCAAGACGCCCCTCGGAATGGAGCAAATGGCGATGGATCTCTCCTTCACTGACGCTCGCGCCACACCGAATGCGTACGCGTCGGCCTTTTGTTGCTGGGAAGCCAAAGTCACCCAGGGGGGACAGGACTGGCAGTTGGCCCTTGTTGACAATCCTTCCGGCAAGCTCGGTTCCGCCGAAAACGGTTCCCTCATCATC
Source organism: uncultured Verrucomicrobiota bacterium (assembly GCA_964653485.1). Lineage (GTDB taxonomy): Bacteria > Verrucomicrobiota > Verrucomicrobiia > Limisphaerales > UBA8199 > CAVQND01. The sequence goes on from CAZZFF010000060.1 coordinate 29,209, forward strand.
CGGCCCTGGGCGGACCGCGATAAGGCCGTCGGTTTGGAATACGGCCAACTCGACTGCCTGCCATTCACCCCCAACGTCTTTTTCGGCCAGCAGGCCTACCGTCTGGGTGGCGCTTTGGCGCGGCAGGACAACAGAATCAGATACAGGCTCAACTTAGCCGAACGCCCAGAGCAATTGGGGGAGCTGAAGTTGGCCGGTCAATACATCCACCGGCTCATTTTGACGCGCACGGGACCGGGCGGCGCGACGCCCTCCGGCATCGGGCCTCAGGAGGCCATGGCCGGACGCTACGCGCAGAACGGTCGAACGCTGTCCCCGGCCCCGGCGCCGTCTCTGACGGTCATCCTCGATTCGCCGGGACCGGTGGTGAGAATCCCAGTCGGCTCCTATTTCTGTCAGCTTTGCCTCAAACAAGGGGAAGTCGTGGCCCGCCCCCTGCTAAACAGCTTCGGGGCTAATGCCCGCAACTCGACGCTGGTAGTCAGCGCGACCAATGCGGCCACATTGGCCTTCGGCGGTCCACTCACCAACTCGGTTGCGGTCACCCGTCGCGGGCGGTCTCTGGCAATGAACTACCGGTTGCTCGGCGCCCAGGGCGAGGCCTATCAACTGGAAGGGCCTCGCAAGCAGCCCGAGTTCACCATCTATCGCCCCGGCAAGAACGGGGACAAGAAGCTCGCCTCGGGCGCGTTCCAGTTTGGCTGAGGCAGTACCTGCGCGTACTCATGGCGAGTACCTCTGACGGGCGCGGGTGCATTGAAGGTGGTGGCCAGTGCCGATTTGGGCGGGTTGGGCGCAAAAGAAGGCATTCCAGTGGCTTTCAACTGGATGCAGGCCAGCGTGCTGCCTGTGGCCCTGCCCTGGCTGGCAATTCTGCTCCTGCTGTTCTTCAAGCCCAACCGTTGCCCTCGCGCGTGGTGGATATTGGCGCCCGTGGCCTGCCTGACCTGGGGTATTGGCTCCCTGTCGGACCTTTGGCCGTCGATCCCCTCAGGTGCAAGCGACGCTCTGCACGATTCAGTTGCTGCGCTGGCCGTCGGCGTGGCGGCTGTGTGGCTGCTCTCTCCTCTCCTCAAGTCCCGGTTCCGCATCCTGAATGGGCTGGGGTTCCTATTCGTGTTGGAGGTCTTCAGTTTGGTTATCTTCGCAATCACGCAGGACTGGAACGAAACCGCGAGCCAAGCGGCAGCAGCCTGTGTGGGGCTGGCGATCTGCGCCGCCTTCATTCCCATAGCGGCTGGCCTGGCCGGATTGCTCTGCCGCCAGCGTTACCGTCCGCTGGTTCTCTGTGGGGTGACGTTCGTTACGTTACTGGGCCTGTGGATGCTGGTTCTGCTGCCTCTCTTCCTCGTTCAAACAGCAGGGCAAAACGTCCCAGCCGGCGCGGTTCTCGCGCCAGTGCTGGTGGCTGCCGGCCTCTGCTTTGGCGTCCTCCTGCCGTTCCTGCTGCTGTCTTTCTTGAACAGCCTCTTTCGCGAACGCCTCACCCGGCTCTTGCGCCTGGCCCCGGACTCGCCTCCACCCGCCGGCCCGGATAGCTTGCTCCAACCGGCGACAGGCCCAAACGACCCGCATAAAATAAGGGCCAACGAAATCGCCTGAACGATAGTCGAGACTTGAGTTCGAGCCTTTGCCGTTTCGGAATCCAAAATCCCTTGCCGCGAGCGTCATCGTGTCTATGTTCATGACCATCCGGGGTTTTCAGAACCACTGGATCGGCCCGGAGAAAATTGGAATGTCGCGCGATGAGACACGTGCTGGGAATCAACTCGGCGTACCATGAATCCGCCGCCTGCCTTTTGCGGGATGGCGTGCTCGTGGCCTTTGCTGAAGAGGAGCGATTCAACCGGCGCAAACACGGCAAGCTCGCGCGCGTGGACAATCCCGACGAACTGCCGCGTCAGGCCATCCAGTTCTGCCTGCGCCAGGCGGGCATCAACCTGGGCGGCGTGGAGTCCATCGGCTATTCGTTCGACCCGCCTCTTCACCTGCGCAACGCGGGACTTGGCGAACCGGTTGGCTCGATAGACTGGGGAAGCCGCGACGGGGAGGAGTTGTTCCAGGCCCGGCTCCGGGCCATCCCGGAAGCGCTCGCAGAGATGGCCGGCGCACAAGTGAGCAACCGATTCCATTGGATCGAACACCACCTGTGCCACGCCGCCAGCGCCTTTCTGGTCTCGCCTTTCGATGAGGCTGCCATCATGGCGGTGGATGGCATCGGTGAGTTTGCCACAGCATGGCTCGGGCACGGGCAAGGTGTCCAATTGCGGAAGCTGGGCGAGGCGGAGTATCCGCATTCGCTGGGCTTCTTGTGGGAAAAGCTGGCGGAGTTCCTTGGTTTTAGCGAATACGATGCCTGCAAGGTCATGGGCCTTGCGGCCTACGGAAGCCCGAAGGCATTCGCACCGGCCTTGGCCAAACTGATTTCAAGCAACGGGGAAGGCGAGTTGCGCCTGGATGCCGACACTCTGCGGTTCCGCGGTGGTGACTTCGGCCCGCTTGAATCGCTCCTGGGTCCGAGGCGGCAGCCGGGCGAACCAGTCGACGGACGTCATGCCGACATCGCCGCCGCGCTCCAAAAGGCGACGGACAAGGCCATGCTGGACCTGGCCGCTTCTTTGCGGCGGCGCACCGGGAGTTCGCGGCTTTGCCTGGCAGGGGGTGTCGCTCTCAATTGCGTGTCGAACCGCGTCTTGCGCGAGAGCGGCCTGTTCCAGGAGTTGTACGTCCAGCCTGCCGCGCACGACGCGGGAACGGCGCTTGGCGCCGCCGCATGGCTATGGTGCCGGGACTTGGGCGGGAGCCGCGCGTTCGTCCTCGAACACCCTTACTTGGGGCCGGCGTATTCGGAGGCGGAGATCGTCGCCGCCCTGGAGGCCGGCGGGGTGCGCCACCGGCGCTCGCGCGATGCGGCAGCCGAGGCTGCGGCGCTCATCGCGGACGGGGCGGTGGTGGGGTGGTTCCAGGGCCGGATGGAGGCCGGCCCCCGCGCATTAGGCAACCGCTCTCTGCTCGCCGACCCAAGGCGTCCTGAGATGCGGGCCGCGATCAACGAGAAAGTCAAACACCGCGAGAGCTTCCAACCCTTCGCGCCGGCGGTGCTCGCCGAGAGCGCCGCCGACTGGTTCCGCATCGCCGGCCGCTCCTGGGCCTCGGACTTCATGCTGTTGGCCTGCGAGGCCCGGCCGGAGCGGGCGGCACGCATCCCCGCCGTCGTCCACGCCGACGGCACCAGCCGCATCCAGACGGTGCGCGCGGAGACCAACCCGCTCTTCCACCGGCTGATCACCCAGTTCGGGCTCAAAACGGGGGTGCCGTTGGTGTTGAACACCTCTTTCAACGACAGCGAGCCGATCGTCTGCAGCCCCAAGGACGCCTTGGAGACGTTCCGCAACACGCGCATTGACGCGCTGTTGATGGGTGACTTCGTAGTGGAGAGGGAGGGGGTTTCATAATGAGCAAGAGAGCCATCCCCGAGCCGGCCTTGCGGTTCGAGCCGGTCGAAGACGGGTACGGAACACGGCTTGCGCTGGTGTTCGGCAACGAGGCCCCTGGAGGCGTGTGCCCTTTCTACGGTCGGCAGTGCTACCATTGCGACATCGGCGCCGGAGAGGGCGGGCAATTCGACACGGCGATGAACCGGGAGCGCCTGACCTTCTTCCGAAGGCATTATGCCTCCGTGCTGCCGAAGGTCACTCACCTTGTGCTCTATAACTCCGGCTCGGTGCTCAACCCCGGGGAACTGAGCGCGGAGAGCCTGCAGGCGATACTAGGGTATGCCGCCGAGCTGGCGCACTGCCGCGTGATCTCGTTCGACTCGCGGGAGGCGTTCATCAGCAGGACACATCTGGACCGCGTGCTTGGCTGCTTGCGCCCGGACCAACAGCCCAGGCCAATTCTCGGCCTGGAAACCCAGAACGACGAAGCGCGCCTCGAAACGATCAACAAACAGCTCAGCCGCACTTCTTTGGAAGCCGCCTTCCGCGCCGTCGGCCATTACTGGGGGCGGGTTGGCCTTGACATCAACATCGTGTTTGGGCTGCCTCCATTCCAAGGCCGCGCGGCGGTGGCCGAGGCCGAGGCGACGGCCCGCTTGGGCTTGGAGTTGGCGGCGCGCCACAAAGTGCCCGTGGATTTCAACTTTCATCCCTACTACCCCAGCCGCGTGGCCCTCGACCATTTCCCCGATCATCCCCGGGCCGATCTCGGCGCAACCCTCGAGGCCGTGACACGCATCCGCGATGTCATCTTCCGAACCGGCCGGCCCTCGATGCTGTTCATGGGCCTGAACGATGAATCCCACGACCAGGAGCCCTCGGCGCGGCACGCCGAACTGGCCCGGTACGCTGAGCTGTTCAACCGCTTCAACCTCACGCAACAGCCGTTCCTGCCCGGCGAATCGGCCTGGACCGGCGGCTGACCTCGAGGGAGTGGAGTCACTCCCGACATTGACAGCCGCAGGGCATGGGCTAGATTGCGGCGCACGGCGATGAGTCCGGGCGAGAATAATGAGCACTGCAACGGAAACAATTGAGGGCTTGGTCCAGAAGGACTACAAGTACGGCTTTTACACGGACGTGGAGGCCGACTCGGCGCCCCCGGGGCTGAGCGAGGACATCATCCGCCTCATCTCGGCCAAGAAGAAGGAGCCGGAGTTCATGCTGGAGTGGCGGCTCAAGGCGTACCGCCACTGGCTGACGATGAGAGAGCCGGACTGGCCGCATGTCCATTATCCGCCTATTGATTATCAGAAGGCGGTCTATTACTCGGCCCCGAAGAGCCGCAGCCAGGGGCCCAAGAGCCTCGACGAGGTGGACCCGAAGCTGCTGGAGACCTACGAGAAGCTGGGCATTCCCCTCAAGGAACGCGAGCGGCTGGCGGGGGTGGCGGTGGACGCCGTGTTTGACAGCGTGTCGGTCGGGACGACCTTCAAGGAGAAGCTGGCCGAGCGGGGCATCATTTTCTGCTCGTTCACCGAGGCGGTGCAGCAGCATCCGGACCTCGTGAAAAGCTACCTGGGGATGGTAGTGCCTTACACGGACAATTTCTTTGCCGCCCTCAATTCGGCCGTGTTCAGCGACGGCTCCTTTTGTTTCATCCCAAAGGGCGTGCGGTGTCCCATGGAGCTTTCCACTTACTTCCGCATCAACGCCGCCAACACGGGGCAATTCGAGCGGACGCTCATCGTGGCGGAGCAAGGCGCCTCGGTGAGCTACCTGGAGGGATGCACGGCCCCGATGCGCGACGAGCACCAGTTGCATGCCGCCGTCGTGGAACTTATCGCCCTGGACAACGCCCAGATCAAGTACTCCACGGTGCAGAACTGGTATCCGGGCGACGAGCACGGCCGGGGCGGCATTTACAACTTCGTCACCAAGCGGGGCCTGTGCAAAGGGCGAAACTCGAAGATTTCCTGGACCCAGGTGGAGACCGGCTCCGCCATTACCTGGAAGTATCCGGGCTGCATCCTTCTCGGGGACAACTCAATCGGCGAATTCTACTCGGTCGCCGTCACCAACCATTTCCAGCAGGCGGACACCGGGACGAAAATGGTGCATGTCGGCAAGAACACGCGGAGCACCATTGTCTCCAAGGGAATCGCCGCCGGGCACGGCCAGAACAGCTACCGGGGGCTTGTGAAGGTCCAGAAGAGCGCGGTCAACGCGCGCAACTTCTCCCAGTGCGACTCACTGTTGCTGGGAGACAAGTGCGGGGCGCACACCTTTCCTTATATCGAGGTCAAGAACACCACCGGGCGCGTCGAGCACGAGGCCTCGACCTCGAAGATCGGCGAGGACCAAATCTTTTACTGCAACCAGCGCGGGCTCTCCACCCAGGACGCCATCAACATGATCGTGAACGGCTTCTGCAAGGAGGTCTTCCGCGAATTGCCGATGGAATTCGCCGTCGAAGCTCAGAAATTGCTGGGGGTCAGTCTCGAAGGGAGCGTTGGATGAAAGAACCGATTCTGGAGATTACCGATCTGAATGCCGGGGTTGAGGGCAAGCTGATACTCAAAGGCATCAACCTGACCATCTATCCGGGCGAGGTGCATGCCATCATGGGACCGAACGGCAGCGGCAAGAGCACGCTGGCCGCGATTCTGGCGGGTCGCGAGGGCTATGAGGTTGTCTCAGGCCGGGCGGTTTACGAGGGGCATGACCTGCTCGAACTGGACCCTGAAGAACGCGCCCGCCAGGGGTTGTTCCTGGCGTTTCAGTACCCGGTCGAAATCCCGGGTGTTAACAGCACCTATTTCCTCAAGGCCGCCCTTAATGAAATCCGGAAGTACAAAGGCCAGGCGGAACTCGACGCCATCGAGTTCCTGGAACTGGTCAAGCGGAGGATGGAGCTGCTCGAACTGGGAGAGGACCTGTTGCGGCGCTCGGTGAACGAGGGTTTTTCCGGGGGCGAAAAGAAGCGCAACGAAATCTTCCAGATGGCGGTGCTCGAGCCGCGCCTGGCAATCCTGGACGAGACGGACTCCGGCCTGGACATCGATGCCCTGAAGATCGTCTCCAAGGGTGTCAACGCGCTACGGCGCCCCGACAACGCGCAACTGGTCATCACGCATTACCAGCGGCTGCTGGCCTATATTGTCCCCGACTTCGTCCACGTCCTTGCCGATGGCCGCATCGTGCGAACCGGGGACAAGCAGCTTGCGCTCGAACTGGAGGATAAGGGATACGATTGGCTGCTCCAGGAACACGGGGTGGCGCGTTCAAGCGCCACCAGCGTGCAAAGCGCATAGAGCGCGGTTCTGATGGGCCTCCCGGCAGGATCGGACGCGTGAACGCGGCGTTCCACTGGGCAAGCGGAACGCCGGCATTATGCTCCGCGCGCGACAGGCTTACTTGGCCTTGGCCGGCGAGGGATTGGCAATGAGCGGTTGTGCGGCAGACTCCTCGGCAGGGCTTTCCTTGGGCTTGAGTTTTTCATCCAGGATCTCGACTTTGGCCTCTTTTTTGACCTTAGCGTAGTACGTGGCGAATTGCTTCTGGATGGCTTGGTCCAGGAGGCTCTGTTTGACCCGGTCGGCCACCGCGGCCAGTTCGATCTTTTTGGCGGGGATCTTTTCGCTAAGTTTGATAATGTGGTAGCCGTATTGGGTGGTGACGATATCGCTGATCTGGTTGGTATTGAGTGAGAAGGCGGCGGCCTCGAATTCAGGCACCATCTGGCCGCGGGGGAACTTGTATTCGCCGCCGTTGTCCTTCGAGCCCGGGTCCTCGGAGAACTCCTTGGCCAGCTTGGCGAAATCTTCGCCCGCGCGAGCCCGCTTCAGGATGTCTTCGATCTGTTTGTGCTTGGCTTCCTTGAGCTCTTTGCTCAGCTCGGCCTTGGTCTTGGGGTCGATGGTCATCAGCAGGATATGGCTGGCGCGGACCATTTCAGGCTGTTCAAATCTCGACGGGTTCTCGTCGTAGAACTTTTTGACGTCCTCGTCGGTGACGGTGATGCTGAGTTCGCGTTTCAGGACGTTTTCCGCGGTGGCGGCGTCGGTCCATTTGCTGAGCAAATCCTGGCGGGAGAGGTCCACGGCTTTGAGCTGGCGGTCCAGGGCTTCGCTGGAGCCGAGTTGGGTTACGGCGTCCTCCATTTTTTTGGCGGCCATTTTTGTCGCGGCGGCCTTGTCATCGACGGTGGCCTTGGCGCGGAGGATTTGGATGCGGATGAGGTCCTCCAGGAGGCCTTGTTCATAGAGGGGCATCTGCTCGGGGTTGATCTTCTGCCCCTGGGCCGCGGCGCGGGCCCTGAGATGCATGACCTCGTCCTCAAGCTGGCTGCGCTTGATTTCGACGTTCTTGCCTTTGGCGATGACGGCGTCGGGGAACAGGTCGGAGGGTTTGACCGTTGCGGCGGGCGCGGCGGGGGGGGTGGAGGCCGGCGCTTGAGCCAGCGCGCGACACGGGTTGAGAGTGACGGCGCCCAAGAGCAGGACGAGTGAGATGGTCGTAGGTTTCATAAACACAATCTTCATTTCTAACACAAAGCTACAATTTGACTACTTTGACGTTGCTGATGTCCGGGTCGTTTGAGATTTCCTCCAGCACTTCTGACGGAGGCACGCTATCCAGGTTCAGCACGGTCAAGGCGTAGCCCCCGAGAGTATCGCGGCTCAAGCTCATGCTGGCAATGTTAACCTTGGCCCGGCCCATGAGGGTGCCCAGGTAGCCGACAATGCCAGGCCGATCCTTGTTACGCAGGAGCAACACCACGCCGCAGGGAACGATTTCGGTGGGCTGGCTGAAGACGCGAACAATGCGCGGGTTTTCGGGGGAACCAAAAAAGGTGCCGCCGGCCGAGATGACCTTCTCGTTGTCATGGAATGCCTGGACGTGGAGCCATTCGTTGAACGTGACCGGTTCGTTGGAGCGTTTTTCCTGGACGCTGATGCCCAGGGTGGCCGCGATGCTGCGGACATTGACGTTGTTGATGTCCTTGACCGAGGCGTTTGAGAGGAAACCGAGCAGCACAGCGCGGGTGACGGGGTCGATATTGGGCAATTCCTGGGCCTTGCCGCCATAAGTGATGTAGAGGCGGTCCACGTGGGTCGGAGCCAGTTGAGCGAGGAATTTGCCGAGTTTCTCGCCCAGGACCAGGTATGGCCGGAGCTGCTCGTAGGTTTTGGCATCGAGGTAGGGCAAATTGACGGCGTTGCGGACCTCGCCGGTGAGCAGGTAGCCGGCGATGACCTCAGCGACCTCAACTCCGCATTTGTCCTGCGCCTCGGCAGTGCTGGCGCCAAGGTGGGGAGTGAGGGTGACCGCCGGGTGCTTGCGGAAGGGGTGGTCGGCCGGAAGCGGCTCGGTGGGAAAGACGTCCAGGGCGGCGGCGGCGACCTTGCCTGAGTCCAGGGCGGCCAAGAGGTCCTTCTCCACCACGATTTCGCCGCGGGCGCAATTGATG
>CAZZFF010000061.1:0-38094 GCA_964653485.1 uncultured Verrucomicrobiota bacterium
TCCGGCGCGCCTCTGTAGTGTGTGCCCCGGAACGCCGGCTTTAGCCGGCAGGCGCTTGGAATTTCTCCCGATTCGAATCCGGGAGCACGTTATTGTGGCGTCCCGAGGGTGGCGCCCGGTGTTGAAATAGTTGTTGCAACGCTAACACCGTTTGATATATTCCCCATTCCATGCGCCTTTCGAGGCGGGTGGGGATGAATTTTTTACGCGAAATGCCGACAATCAATCAATTAGTCCGTACGGGCCGCAATAAGCTGAGGCACAAGTCCAAGTCGCCTGCTCTGGATAACTCTCCGTTCCGGCGGGGCGTCTGCATCCAGGTGATGACGCGCACCCCCAAGAAGCCCAACTCGGCCATGCGCAAGGTTGCCAAGGTCCGCCTGACCAACGGCCATGAAGTGATCGCCTACATCCCCGATGAAGGCCACAACCTTCAGGAACACTCGATCGTCCTCGTTCGCGGGGGCCGCGTGAAAGATTTGCCGGGCGTCCGCTACCACATCGTGCGCGGCACCCTGGACGCCGCCGGCGTCGAAAAACGCCGTGTCAGCCGGTCCAAATACGGCGTGAAACGCCCCAAGGAAGGCGCCAAACCCGCCGCTCCGGCCGCCGCCGCGCCCGCCCCGGCCCCTGCGGCCTGAGATTTGTGTTCCTGAATTAGTCTAACCATTTAACTTTTACCTATCCATGTCTCGACGTCGTCAAGCCGTTCACCGTCCCGTCCTTAAAGACGCGAAATTCAACAGCACCTTGGTCTCGCGCTTGGTGAACACCGTCATGCAGCGCGGCAAGAAGACCGTCGCCCAGGGCATCGTTTATGGCGCCTTCGATCAGATCATAGCCAAGAACCCTGCCTCAAACCCGCTCGAAGTGCTTCAGCGGGCGGTGGACAACGCCAAACCCCGTCTCGAAGTCAAGGCGCGGCGGGTCGGCGGCGCCACCTACCAGGTCCCCTTGGAAGTCCCGGCCGACCGCCAGTTCTCACTGGCGCTGCGCTGGCTGGTCGATTTCGCCGATGCCCGCAAAGGCGTGCCGATGCAGGACGCCCTGGCGGGCGAGATTCTCGAAGCCTATCAAGGCCAGGGCAATGCCATCCGCAAGCGGGATGAAGTGCATAAGATGGCCCAGGCCAACAAAGCATTCGCGCATTTCCGCTGGTAATTCCCAGCCCTGAATTTCGCCCCGGCCGCCTGGCGGTTTTTTCGGGGCGTTTTTATTCCCAGAGAGGGTTCCTTTCACCCATTTACACGGAGATTTATCAAATGGAAGCGGTATTAGAAAAAACAAAAACGGCGGCGCCCCGCGGGCCCGATTCACCACACCGGCCCTATCCGATGGAGCGCACGCGCAACATCGGCATCGCCGCGCATATCGATGCCGGCAAAACTACCACGACCGAACGCATTTTGTTTTACACCGGCCTCATCCACAAAATGGGCGATGTGGATGACGGCAACACCGTTACCGACTGGATGGAGCAGGAGCGCGAGCGGGGAATTACCATCACCTCCGCCGCCACCACCTGTTACTGGACCCAAAAGCAGGACGGAACCCACAAGATGTTCACCGGCGTGGCGCACCGCGTCAACATCATCGACACTCCGGGCCATGTGGACTTCACCGCCGAGGTCGAACGCTCCATGCGCGTGCTCGATGGCGCCGTCGCCGTCTTCTGCGGCGTGGCCGGCGTCCAGCCCCAATCTGAAACCGTTTGGCGCCAGGCCACCAAATACAAAGTCCCCCGCATCGCGTTCGTCAACAAGATGGACCGCACCGGCGCCAACTTCGAAAACGCCCTTAACGACATGCGCCGCAAGCTCGGCGCTTACGCCTATCCGGTCTTCCTGCCCATCGGAAAAGAGGACAATTTCAGCGGCGTCATCGATGTCGTGAACCAAAAAGCCCTCCTCTACGACCCGAGCGACGATTTTGGCCTGAAATTCGAAATCGCGGACATCCCCGCCGAGCTCAAGGAGTCGGCTGCCGCGGCCCTCGCGGAACTCATCGATGCCGTTGCCAACAAGGACGATGTGGTTGCCGAACTGGTCATCGAAAACAAGCCCGTCACCCCCGAGGTCCTCAAACCCGCCATCCGCCGTCTCACCTGCAAACTGGAAATGGTCCCGGTGCTCTGCGGGTCCGCCTTCAAAAAACGCGGCGTTCAACCCCTCCTCGATACCGTTATCGATTACCTCCCCTCGCCCCTCGACGTGCCGGCCCCGGTCGGCATCGTGCCCGAGTCCGGCCAACCCGTCGAAATCCGCTCCGACGACAACGGAAAATTCTGTTGCCTCGCCTTCAAACTTTGGACCGATCCCTACGTCGGCAAGCTGGTCTTCTTCCGCGTTTACAGCGGCCAACTCAAGAAGGGCGATATTATTTACAACCCCCGCACCCGCAAACGCGACCGCGTCAACCGCGTCATGATGGTCCAGGCAGACAAACGCATCGATGTCGAGACCACCTATTCGGGCGACATCGCCGCCCTCGTCGGCCTCAGAAACATCAAGACCGGCGACACCCTCTGTGACGAAGACCTCGAGGTCATGCTGGAACCGCCCACCTTCCCCGAGCCTGTCATTTCGATGGCCGTCGAGCCCAAAACCAAGGCCGACCGGGAAAAGATGAGCCAGGGCCTCCAGCGTCTGGCGGAAGAGGACCCGACCTTCTGGTGCTTTACCAACGAGGAAACCGGCCAGCTTATCATTGCCGGCATGGGCGAACTGCACCTCGAAATCATCCGCGACCGCTTGTTCCGCGAGTTCAAAGTCGCCGCCAACGCCGGCGCCCCTCAAATCGCCTACCGCGAAACGGTGACTCGCGCCGCCGAAGGTGAAGGCAAGTTCATCCGCCAATCCGGCGGACGCGGCCAATACGGCCATGCGATGATCACCCTCGCCCCCAACCAGCGCGGCAAAGGCGTCGAAATCGAAAACAAGATCGTGGGCGGCGCCATCCCCAAAGAATATATCCCGGCCGTCGTTGATGGCATCAAAGAGGCCGTCGCCGGCGGCGTGCTCGCCAACTACCCGATGGTCGACCTCAAAGTCGCCATCGTGGACGGCACGTTCCATGAAGTGGACTCCAGCGAGCTGGCCTTCAAAATGGCCGGCATCTTCGCCCTGAAAGAAGCCGTCAAGAAAGCCAGCCCCATTCTTCTCGAACCGATCATGAAGGTGGAACTGACCACCCCGGACGAGTATCAAGGCGACTTGATGGGCGACCTCAACCGCCGGCGCGGCAAGATCGTCCGCATCGAAGCCAAGGAAGGCCTGACCAACGTCAGCGCCGAAGTTCCCCTGGCCGAGATGTTCGGCTACGCCACCGCCATCCGCTCCTTGTCCAAGGGCCGGGCCTCCTATTCCATGGAGCCGTTCCGCTTCGAGCCTGTTCCGGCGGGTATCGTCGCCGGCATCCTGGACGCGGCCAAAGGCAAGCCCGCCGCCCGGGCGTGAGCGCGCAGTTTAAGATTATTTTAAAAAGCTGTTGCGCCCCCACGAAGTTTTGCTATATTCCGCCCTCCGTTTCCCCTGAGCGGGAGGCGCAACATTAACTGGAACCATTTATAGACAATTGCTCTTTGTATGGCTGGACAACGCATTCGTATCAGACTGAAGGCCTATGACCACCGGGTCATTGACCAATCCGCCCGCGACATCGCGGACACGGTTAAGCGCACCGGAGCTCGAGTCGCGGGGCCTATCCCCCTCCCAACCCGTATCGAGCGATTCACCGTCCAACGCTCCCCCCACGCGGACAAGAAATCCCAGGAAACCTTCGAGCAGCGCACCCACAAGCGCCTCATCGATATTATCGAACCCACCGCAAAAACCGTGGATGAGCTTAAGAAACTCAACCTGCCGGCCGGGGTGGACATCACGATCAAAATCTAGGCAACCATTTAACTCCCACCCATTTATGCCAGTCGGACTCTTAGGAAAAAAGTTGGGCCAGACCCGCGTGTACGATGCCAAAGGCGTCAGCACCCCGGTGACGGTTGTCCTTGCCGGCCCCAACCACGTCCTCCAGTGCAAGACCCAGCAAACGGACGGCTACAGCGCCGTCCAGCTCGGTTTTGACGAGCAAAAGGAGCATCGCCTTACCCAGCCGTTGCTCGGCCACCTCAAGAAATTCAACCTCCAGGGCGGCGCGGTCAAACGCATCAAGGAGTTCCGGAATTTCTCCAAAGAGGTCAAGGCCGGCGAAGTCGTCGGCGCCACCCTCTTTGCCCCGGGCGACTACGTGGACGCCATCGGCACGACCAAGGGCCGTGGCTTTGAAGGCGTCGTGGGCCGGCACGCCTTCCGAGGCGGCGACGCCACGCACGGCGCCAAGGGCTGGCACCGCCGCTCCGGCGCCATTGGCCAGCGCCTGTTCCCCGGCACCGTCATGCGCGGCATGAAAATGCCCGGCCACATGGGCCAGGTCCGCCGCACCGCCCAAAACCTCGAGGTCGTCCAGGTCCACGAAGCCGACAACCTCCTCCTCATTAAAGGCGCCATCCCAGGGTCCAACGGCGATTATGTCATCATCCGCGAATCCAAAAAACGCCCCAAGGGCTGGAGACCCCATGCCGAGCGCCCCGAGAATGTGAAAAAGGCCGAAGCCAAGAAAAAGTGATTTGATCTTTCCCCTCATCAGCGGCTGATTCTATGAAGCTCCCGATTAAAGACACCAAAGGAAACAACCAGGGTGAACTGGAAGTCTCATTCACCTTGATCGAAGACGGCAGAGGCACGCAGGCCGTTCACGACGTGGTTGTTGCCTACCAGGCCGCCCGGCGGATGGGCACCGCCTGCACCAAGAACGTCGGCGAAGTCGCCGGCACAAACAAAAAACCCTGGCGCCAAAAAGGCACCGGTCGTGCCCGCGCCGGTTCCTTCCAGTCCCCACTCTGGCGCGGCGGCGGCGTCGTCTTCGGCCCAAGACCCCGCGACTTCGGCAAGAAAGTCTCCCGCCAAACCCGCCAACTCGCCTTGCGCAAGGCCCTCTCCGAGCGCCTTCGCGCCGGCGACATCCTCCTCATCGACGACCTCAAGCTCCAAACCGGCAAGACCAGGGAATTTGTCACCGTCCTCTCCGCCCTCGACTTGCAGGGCACGGCCCTTATCGTCTCGGAGGCCCCCGACAATAACCTCAGGCTGGCGTCCCGGAATGTGCCCAACGTGGCCCTGACCACCGGCGAGATGCTCAACACCTACGACGTGCTGCACCCCGATAAACTGGTATTCACCCGCAGCGCCTTCGAGAAACTCGAGGCGCGCCTGAACAAGGAATGACATGAACGCTTTCGAAATCGTCAAAACCGTCCGCCTCACGGAAAAGGGCACCCGCCAGGGCACCGTCTTCAATCAATACACCGTGATGGCCGACCCCCGCGCCAACAAGTTCCAAATCCGCGGCGCCGTCCAGGAACTCTTCAAGGTCAAAGTCCTCAAGGTCAACACGATGAACGTGCGTGGCAAGGACCGCCGGCAGCGCACCAAACAGGCCGGCAAGGTCCCCGATTGGAAGAAGGCCATCGTCACGCTCAAGGAAGGCGATAAGATCGTCTTGACCTGATCGTTCGACGAACCCCTTCCGCAGCCGTGGGCCGGTCCTGCCGCGTCCGCGGTGCTTCCTGCCCAAGCCCAAGGCCAGTGACTAGGTCCGTCGGAAGGTCCCTTGTTCGCTGCTTTGGAGTCCGGTGGCAAGCGAAGCGCGACACCGCTTTGGCTCAGGCATCGCCCGCCGTGCCGGATGCCCCGCGCGCCCGAAATCCCGACTAGTCCGGACGCTTCGTTCTGGCGGCGCACTCCGCAAGACCCCTTTGTCCACCGCCCTGTGCCCAACCCGCCTTCATGAGAGAAAATGCTTGTGTCCTGTTCGAGGTGATATAGCTTGACGCCCAATGAAAGTAGAATTTTACGGACACGTTCGTCAGTATCACAATATCAAATCCGAGATCGACCGGAACATTGAAACGGTTTTGGAGAGCGGCCAATATGTAATGGGGCCGATGCTCAAGAAGTTCGAAGGGGAGTTGGCCGCTTACCACGGCACCAAGTATGCCGTTGGCGTGGGCAACGGGACCGACGCCATCTGGCTGACGCTCATGGCCCTGGGCATCGGGCCGGGCGACGAGGTCATCACGCAGCCCAACACCTTTTTTGCCACCGCCGAGGCGATCTGGATCGTCGGGGCGACGGCGGTGTTCGTGGATTGCGACCCCGTGACCAAGTGCATCGATCCGGCCCGCATCAAAGCCGCCATCACGCCCAAGACCAAGGCCATCCTCCCGGTGCATCTCTACGGCCAATGCGCGGACATGAAGGCCATTCGAAAACTGGCCGACCAGCATAAGCTCTTTGTGGTTGAAGACAATGCCCAGGGAATCGGGTCCAGCGGCAACGGCTTCAAGGTGGCCGAGTTGAGCGACGCGGCGACGACGAGCTTCATCATCCAGAAGAACCTCGGCACCTTCGGTGACAGCGGCGCCCTGGTAACGAACAATGAGAAAATCGACGCTGCCGTCCGGAGGCTGCGCAACCACGGCTCCACCGCCCGCAACGTGCATAGTTACGGGTTCAACAGCCGGTTGGACGACCTTCATGCGGGCATCCTGAGCGCCAAGCTCAAACACATCGATGCCTGGAACGACCAGCGCCGCGTTTGGGCCGCCCGCTACACGGCCGGCCTCAAGGGGGCCAAGCAAATCACTCTGCCAACCGAGCGGTCTGGCTATCGCCATGTGTTCCATCTCTACGTCATCGAGACCGCGCAGCCGGCCCAGAGAGACTCGCTGCTCAAATTCCTCAACGACAGCGGAGTGGACGCCAAGACGCATTACTCGATCGCCATCCACAAGCAGGCTGGTTACCCGTGGGGCAAGGGCGCGCGTATCGCCGGCCCGCTGGCCAACGCCGAACGCAACGCGGCCACCTGCATCTCCCTGCCCATGTTTCCGGAACTGACCGCCCAGGAAGTGGATTACGTCGTCACCAGGGTGCTCGAATGGGACAAGACCGCCGCCAAGGCGTAGAGTTGACCGGGTTACTCCCTTATGAGCAAGTATTCCGTTCTCGTCGTAGGCATGGGCAAGCGGGGAATGCACCACGCCCTTGCCTTTAATTCCAACCCAAAGTTCCAGGTCACCGGCATCTGCGACATCGACCCCGCGCGATTGAACGCCGCTGCCGCCAAGCTCGGCAATCCGCGGACAGGTTCGGATGCGGCGGCCCTGGCCAAGGCGGTCAAGCCCGACGTGTTTTGCTTCACAACGCTGCCGAACCTGCGGACGCCGATGATTAAGGCCGGCATCGAGTCGGGCGCCAGGTTGCTGGCATTCGAGAAGCCCCTCGCCCTCACCAGCGCCGAGATGTTCGGCATCCGCGACTTGGTCCAGCGAGCGGGAGTCAAGGCCGTCGTGAGCCACCAGCATCGCTACGGAGAGCATTATCGCAAGGTGCGGGAGATCATCGCCAGCGGGGCGCTGGGCCGCGTCCATACCGTTTACGGAACCGCCACCGGCTGGATGACCCACATGCTCTCGCACCTGGTGGATTATACTTGCTGGTTCAACGATTACACCCCGGCAAAGTGGGTCATGGCCCAGGCCGCGGGCCGTGCCAAACTGGGGGACAACCATCCTTCGCCCGACTACATCGGAGGCTTCGTGCAGTTCGCCAACGGCGTGCGAGGCATCTACGAATGCGGCGCGGGGGCGCCCGACCAGCCCGAAGTGGCCAAGTGGTGGGGCAAAAACCGCATCGGCGCCCAGGGCACCGAAGGCTTCGCCGAGGTCCTGACCAACGGCGGTTGGCGCGCGGTAACCCGCAGCGGCGGCTCGCAGAGCGGGGAGGGGGCGATGAATTACGACCACGACATGCCCCCTTACATTCAGGACATGGCAAATTGGCTCGATGACCCCGCGAAGGTCCACCCGTGCTGCTTCGAGCGCGCCTATCTGGGCGCGGAGATTATGCTGGCGATGCAGCGCAGCGCAGCCCAAGGCGGCCAGGTGGCCTTGCCGCTCACCCAAGGCGCCGATGAATTGGCGATGCTCAAGACCAGTTTGGCGGATCGCCCGGTGCTGGTCTCTTGCGAGCAGAACCGGAAGGAATTTGGGATAGCTTAGACTGCGGGCGGCCAGGAGCGGGGGTGGACCCCGGCGGTGGACATCCCGAATGGAAGTCATCATTCAACCGACCAAAGAGGCGGCGGCGCACTTGGTGGCGCGCATCATCGCCCGAGAGTTGCGTGCCAATCCGCACCTGACCCTTGGGCTGGCGACGGGCAAGACCATGGAGTGCGTGTACCGGGACTTGGTGCGCATGCACCAGGAGGAGGGGCTTGATTTCTCCCTCTGCAGCACGTTCAACCTGGATGAGTATGTCGGGCTGTTCCCCTCCGACCCCAACTCCTACCGGCACTACATGAACCGCCACCTCTTCGGCCATGTGAACATCGATCCGCGGAACACCCACCTGCCCAATGGGATGGCCCAGGACCTCGACGAAGAATGCCGCCGGTATGAGGCGACGATTCAGCGATTTGGCGGCATCGGCCTCCAACTGCTGGGCATCGGCAAGGCGGGGCACATCGGTTTCAACGAGCCCCTCTCGGCGTTGCGCTCGCGCACCCGTGTCAAGGCGCTGACCCCAACGACCCTCCGGCAGAACGCCCCGTTTTTCGGCGGCGAGGACAAAATGCCGCGCCGCGCCATCACAATGGGTGTGGGCACGATCATCGAAGCCCGCCGGTGCCTGCTCCTGGCAACCGGCGAAAGCAAGGCGGCGGTGCTCGCTCAGGCGGTTGAAGGCCCCATCACGAGCATGATCTCAGCCTCCGCTCTCCAACTCCATGCCCGCTGCACGGTCATCGTGGATGAGGCGGCAGCCGGCCGCTTGGCCTGCAAAGATTACTACCGCTGGATTTTCGAGAACGAGCCGGATTGGGAGGATTACCGGTGAGCCGGGATTTGGCGCCGCCGGCCCCCTCGAGATTCCGCCGGTTCTGGGGCTTGGCGCCGGGCACGGTGTTTCTGAACCATGGCTCGTTTGGGGCATGTCCCCGGGCGATCCTTGAGCTCCAGGCCGAGCTGAGGGAGCGGATGGAGGCCGAACCGGTCCAGTTCCTTTGGCGGCATTACGACGAACAGCTTGAGGCCTCGCGCGCCGCTGTCGCGCGCTTTGTTGGAGCCGAGCCTCGCGACCTGGTTTTTGTGACCAACGCGACCACCGGCGTGAATGCTGTTGCGCGCTCCCTCAAGCTCAAGCGCGGGGACCAATTGCTCACCACCAACCAGGATTACAACGCCTGCCGCAACGTGCTGGCAGAGACCGCCCGCCGGGCCGGCGCGAGGCTTGTGGTCGCCCCCGTCCCTTTCCCGCTGCGCAGCCCTGACCAGGTGATCGAGGCTGTGCTGAGATGCGTCACTCGTCGCACTCGGCTGGCCTTCATAGACCATGTGACGAGCCCGACGGCCCTGGTGCTGCCTGTGTGGCGCCTGGTCCGCGAGTTGGAGGGCAGGGGAGTGCCCACCCTCGTGGACGGCGCCCACGCGCCCGGCATGGTGCCGCTGGACCTTGAGAAACTCGGCCCGGCCTATTATACCGGCAACCTCCACAAATGGGTCTGCGCTCCCAAGGGCGCCGCCTTGCTCTGGGTCCGCAGGGACAGGCAACCCGGCCTCGAACCGGCGGTCATCAGCCACGGCAACAATACCCCCCGGCCCGGCTATAGCCCCTTCCAGGACCGTTTTGACTGGCCGGGAACATTTGATCCGACCAGTTGGCTTTGCGCCGGCGAGGCCCTGGCCTGGCTCGGAAGGCGGTTGCCGGGGGGCTGGAAGGAACTCTACCGGCACAACCGCCTGTTGGCCGTGCAGGCCCGGCGCCTTCTCTGCCAACGCTTGCATCTCGAACCCCCTTGCCCCGAGGAGATGCTCGGAGCCATGGCAACGCTCCCCCTCCCCGAGCGGTTCCAGGGTCTGCCCCGGAACGGCAAGATCGATGCCGAGCAATTGCGGCTCTATGACCAGTTCCGCATCGAAGTGCCATTCATGCGCTTCGGCCTGCCCGAAAGGCGCTATTTCCGCTTCTCGGCCCAGCTTTACAACTCCCTGCCCGAATACGCATTCCTCGCCAGAGCATTGGACGTGCTCTAGGCATCTTTTCCTGTTGCAAAGATGTCACGGGAGCGTACGTTAGCCTTGAATTGGAGTCTTTATGAAAAAGCAAGCCGAAAAACCAGCCGGGCAACCCAATCCAGTCACCCCCGGAATTACCAAGGGCATGGTGCGGCAGCACGCTTATGAGCTGTTTCGCGACAAGCTTCCCACGCATCCATTGACCCTGGAAGACTGGGTGCTGGCCGAGAAGGACCTTGTCAACTCACTGGACGCCGACAATCTGCCCAAGTAGCGAGTTGTCCCGGATGGACGCTCGGCGTTGTTTCTGACCACCCAGCCAACCGGTAACGGTCATTTCTTGACGGCTCCTTACCGGTTCTTGAGCAGGGCCAGCGCGTAGTCGCGATTCATCCTGGCTATAAAGCTGAGGCTGATTTCTTTGGGGCAAACCGCCTCGCAGGACCCCGTCACCGTGCAGTTGCCGAACCCCTCCGCGTCCATTGCCCGGACCATGTTGAGGACGCGCCGGTCTTTCTCAGCCTTGCCCTGGGGCAGGAGGTTGAGGTGGGAGACCTTGGCGGCCACGAAGAGCATCGCGGAGGCATTCTTGCAGACGGCCGCACAAGCGCCGCAGCCGATGCACGCCGCCGCATCCATCGCCTTGTCGGCGATCTCCTTCGACAGAGGAAGCGTGTTGCCGTCGGGCGCGCCGCCGGTATTGACGGAGATAAAGCCGCCGGCCTGGATGATGCGGTCCAGCGCGCCGCGATCGGAAGCGAGGTCTTTGAGGACCGGAAAGGCCCGGGCGCGCCAAGGCTCGACCGTGATGGTCTGGCCGTCGGTGAAGTGCCGCATCTGGAGCTGGCATGTGGCGGTGCCGTGATGGCCGCCGTGAGGAATGCCGTTGATGACCAGCGAGCATGACCCGCAGATGCCCTCCCTGCAATCCGAGTCGAACGTGATCGGTTCCTGGCCGCTCTGGATTAGACTCTCGTTGACCAAGTCAAGCATCTCCAGGAAAGACATGTCCGGCGAGACATCCTTCGCCTGGCAGGTCTCGAAACGGCCGGCCGCCTCCCTGTTTTTCTGCCGCCAAACTCTCAGTGTCAGGTTCATGCGAAGATTGTCATTTGTAGCTCCGGGTGCTCATGTGGACCTCTTCATACACCAACGGCTCTTTATGCATTGCCGGCGGTTGGGCCGGACCCTGGTACTCCCAGGCGGCCACATAGGCGAAATTCTCGTCGTCGCGCAGCGCCTCGCCGTCCGGGGTTTGAAACTCCTCGCGAAAATGCCCGCCGCACGATTCGCGCCGTTGCAGCGCGTCCAGGCACAGCAATTCGGCAAACTCCATGAAATCAGCCACCCGGCCGGCGTACTCGAGCGATTGGTTCAATTCCCCGCCTTCGCCCGGGACGCAGACATTGCGCCAGAATTCGTCGCGCAGCTCGGGGATGCGCTTGAGCGCCTCTTTCAAACCGGCCTCGTTGCGGGCCATGCCGCATTTGTCCCAGAGCAGCTTGCCCAACTCCCGGTGCAGTGACGCCGCGGATCGCTTGCCCTTGACCGACAGGAGCCGGGCAATGAACGCGTTGGCGTCCTGGACACCCTTCTTGAACTCAGGATGGCTTGCGGCGGCCTTGGCCGGCTTGACGGAGGCGAAGTAGTTGCCGATGGTGTAGGGCAGGATGAAGTAACCGTCGGCCAGGCCCTGCATCAGCGCGCTCGCTCCCAGCCGATTGGCCCCGTGGTCGGAAAAGTTGGCTTCGCCGATGACGAAAAGGCCCGGCACGTTGTTCATCATGTTGTAGTCCACCCAGAGCCCGCCCATCACGTAATGGGCCGCGGGGTAAATGCGCATCGGGGCCTGGTAGGCATTCTCGCCCGTGATCTTCTCGTACATGTCGAACAGGTTCCCGTAACGCTCCCTCACCACCCGCTCCCCGAGCCGCCGGAGGGACTCCGCAAAATCCAGATAGACTCCGCGCCCGCCGGAGCCAATGCCGCGCCCGCTGTCGCACACCTCCTTGGCCGCGCGGGAGGAGATGTCTCTGGGCGCCAGGTTGCCGAAGCTCGGATACTTCCGCTCCAGGTAGTAATCGCGGTCCGCTTCGGGTATGGCGCCGGGCGGTTTCCCGCAATCTTCGCTCCGCTTGGGGACCCACACCCGGCCGTCGTTGCGCAGCGACTCGGACATCAAAGTGAGCTTGGACTGGTGCTCCCCGCTGACCGGGATGCAGGTGGGATGGATTTGGGTGAAGCAGGGATTGGCGAACAAGGCGCCCTTTTTGTAGGCGCGCCAGGTTGCCGTCACGTTGCAGCCTTTGGCGTTGGTCGAGAGAAAAAAGACGTTGGCGTAACCCCCGGTGGCCAGCACGACCGCCTCGGCCGGGTGAGGGGTGATCTCGCCGGTCACCAGGTTGCGGGCGATGATCCCCTTGGCCTGGCCGTCGATGACCACCACGTCCAGCATCTCAGTGCGCGGAAACATCTGGACGGCCCCGCAGCCAATCTGCCGGCACAGCGCCTGGTAGGCGCCCAGCAGCAGTTGCTGGCCCGTCTGGCCCCGGGCATAAAACGTGCGCGACACTTGGGCCCCGCCGAACGACCGGTTGGCCAGCAAACCCCCATACTCCCGCGCGAACGGCACGCCCTGGGCCACGCACTGGTCAATAATGTTGGCGCTGACTTGGGCCAACCGATACACGTTGGCCTCGCGCGAGCGAAAATCTCCGCCCTTGATCGTGTCGTAAAACAGCCGATACACGCTGTCGCCGTCGTTCTGGTAATTCTTGGCGGCATTGATGCCGCCCTGTGCCGCGATGCTGTGAGCCCGCCTCGGGCTGTCCTGGAAACAGAAGCACTTGACCGAGTAGCCCAGTTCCGCCAGGGACGCCGCCGCCGAGGCGCCCGCCAAGCCGCTGCCGACGACGATGACGTCGAATTTTCGCTTGTTGGCCGGATTGACCAGCTTCATCTCGAATCTGTGCCTGTCCCATTTGGCCGCCAGCGGGCCGGAAGGGATGTGTGCGTCCAATTTCATGTTAGCGGTCATTTCAATTCTCCGTGCAACTATTTCCCGTAGCCAAGCAGAATCGCCACCGGGATCGAGGCGTAGCCCAAAAACAGCAGGACCGCAACCACGCGCGCAACGGTGTCCAAATAGGCCCGATAACCCTCGCTCCTCCAGCCCAACGATTGAAACATGCTGCTCGCGCCATGGCTCAGGTGCAGGCACAACAACCCCACACCCACGATGTAGAAACCCGACACCCACCCGTTGCTGAAACCTATCACCATCATCCGGAAGACGTCGTGCCGCTTCTCCGAATCCACCAACTCCGCGAAATCCCGGCCTATCAGGTTCACCGCCTGCGCCTGGACCGTGTAATGGAGGATATGGTAGATGATGAAAACCAGGACGATCAGCCCGCTCATCAGCATGTGGCGCGACGCGTACGTCGAGCCCGGAGAGTGGTACTCGGCGTAGCTTTGCGGCCGCGCGGCCCAGTTCTCGGCCGTCAGCTTGCCGGCGGCCCACAGATGCACCCCCACCATGAGGAGCAGCGCAATCCGCGCCGGCCAGATCAACTCCGCGTTCGTTTGCAGGAAGTGGCCGTAGCGATTGATGGCCTCCGGGCCGAGGAATATCTGCAGGTTGCCCGCCAGATGCGCCAGGACGAACAGGAACAGGACCAATCCCGTTGCCGCCATCAAGTACTTCTTGCCCAGTGACGACGCGAAAAGGTTCGTGATTATTTTCATCGGCAAAAACACCGGACGCCACCCCGGCTTTGTCCACGGCGGCGCAACAATAGGAATCTAATGACATCCGGGCCAGCGTCAAGCAACCTAAACTCATTTATGGCAGAAGAAACACTATAAGCGGTGTTTCTTATCCTGGCCATCAGCATCGGAAGGGCTTTCCAGCGCGGCTGTGCCGAGAGTTTCCGCCGGAAGTGCCGTGGTTGCTTTTCCTTTCAAGTTCCTGGATACGTGGTAATATTTCTTGCCCGGCGCCGGCCGGCGCGTGGGCGTGGGTCCGGGCTGGCGCGGGTGATTTGGCGCCTATAACTTGTACTCTCGTGTCCACGTTTTCCCCATTCGCGGAGATGCCGGCCTTGAACCAGGTCGCCGTGCCGGACCTGTGGCAGCAGCAGGCGGTGGCGGCGTTGCGTGAGGGCAAGGACGTCGTGGTGCAGGCCCCGACCGGCGCGGGCAAGACGCTGATTTTCGAGCTTTGGTCCAACCAGGGCAAGAACCGCGGCCAGGCGATTTACACGGTCCCCACCCGGGCGCTGGCCAACGACAAGCTGGCGGAATGGCGGGCGCGGGGTTGGAATGTGGGCATCGCCACGGGGGACCTCGCGGAGAACCTCGGGGCGCCGGTGCTCGTGGCGACACTCGAGACACAGAAAAACCGCCTCATCCGGGGCGAAGGACCGGCCCTGTTGGTGGTGGATGAGTATCAGATGCTCAGCGACCTGGACCGGGGTTTGAATTACGAGTTGGCCATCGCTTTGGCGCCGCCGGAGACGCAACTACTTTTGCTCAGCGGCAGCGTGGCCAACCCGCAGGATGTAGTGAAGTGGCTGGGCCGGCTCGGGCGCCGGGCCGTGTTGATTCACCATGAGCACCGGCCAGTGCCCATGGAGGAGGTCCACGCCAACAGCCTGAGCTACCATTTGCCGGGCGAGGTTCGAGGGTACTGGCCCCGGCTCGTCGCCAAGAGCCTTGCAGAGGACCTGGGGCCGATCCTGATCTTTGCCCCGCGCCGCCAGGCCGCGGAATCCATGGCGGCTGAACTCGCCCGGCAATTGCCCACCCCCAATCCCCTCTCCCTCAGCACGGAGCAGAAACTCATCGTTGGCGAGCACTTGGCCAAGCTGCTCAAGAGCCGCGTCGCCTTTCACCATAGCGGATTGAGCTACGCCGCGCGAGCGGGCGTCATTGAACCCCTGGCCAAGGCCGGCCAACTCCGCGTCGTGGTCGCCACCATGGGCCTGGCAGCGGGCATCAACTTCTCTCTCCGCAGTGTGGCCCTGGCGGCCGAGTCCTACCGACGCGACCAGGCCGAACAGCTCCTCAAGCCGGAAGAGATTTTGCAGATGTTTGGACGGGCCGGCCGGCGGGGCCTGGACGAAACCGGGTTTGTGCTCATCACCGCCAACGAACTCCGTCTGCTGGACGCCCATCCCGGCCACCTATCGAGGAGCGGGGCGGTGGACTGGGGAGCGTTGCTCGGCTTGATGGCGACCGCCGCCGAGCAAGGCCGCGACCCATACCGGCAGGCGGTGCTCGCCCAGGAGCGTCTCTTCTCGACCAAGCCCATCTGCCTGGGCGTCGAGGAATCTCTCCGTCACCCGGATGTTCCCTGCGGGCTGAAAACCGACGCCGAGCGCGCCCGCCATGCGCGAAAACGCCTTCGTGAGATGCTCAACAGCCGCGGCCAGTGGGAGCCTTTTCCGGAGCCTGTCCCGGTGGCGCTCAGAGAAATCCGGATATTGCCCGTTGCCAATGGCCGCGATTGCCAGTTGCGTTGTGCCCTGTCCGAGCCGGCGGCGTTGGAGAGGGTTGGCCATGGGAGCCTCTGCGTTCTTTCCGAAGGCGAGCAGGGCAAAGTCCACGGGCGGGCGCTCGCGGTGGCGGATTGCCTCGACGGGGGGCGGGTCTTCCTGGCCAAGTGGGTCAGGCGGCTCACAAATTGGAATGGCCGCCAGGCGCCGCTGGCCCTCTGGAACGACAAGATCGCTCCGCTCGTCGCGGACAGGCTGGCAAAGCAGAAAACGCCTGTCGTGGGGTTCCAAAATCAAGGCCAGCGCATCGTCGCCCAGGTCAGCCTCGCCGACCTGACGTTGCGTGTGCCTGTGGACTCGCACGGCGTTGCCCTGTGGCGCCCGCCTCAGCGCGAGGTGCTGCCTTTGGACTGCGCCAAGTGCTCCCTCCTGCCGGTCTGCCGTGAACTGCCCGCCGCCGCCGGCGTCGCAATGCTTTGGCGGCGCCTCCGCTTGGTGGACGACTCCGGCGCGCCGACCCTGCGCGGCCGTGTGGTGAGCTTTTTCTCCCAGGGCGATGGCCTGGCCGTCGCCGCCGCCGTCGAAGACGAAACCTACCCGTTGGACGAGTTGATCTATGACCTGGCTAACCTGGACGCGGGGTTCCGCTTCTGCGGGGAAGACGCCAACCGCTGGGGTGGCCGGCTGGGGTTGGTGTGCCACCAGAAATTCGGGCTGCTCTCCGTCCCCGGCTACCTTGAAAACGGCGTCCCACCCAAATACGGCGCCGGGGCCGAGCATGTCGTGGCCAGCGTCCATAAGGACCCCTCCGCCAAACATGCCTGGGTGAGAGACCTGCTTGGCCCCGGGGACATCGACCGTGTCATTATTGAATGGCGTAGTCTCTTGCGCCAGATCGCGCATTCCCCGGACCTGGACTGGCCGCGCTGGCGCGCCCTTCAGGCCCTGGCCCGCGCCATCCTCAACGAAACGCAGTCCCCAACCCTCACCGAACTGCCGCCGCTCGAACATCACCAGACCCGCCGCGTGGACCATCGGCTCATCCTGCGCTGGCATTAAGGCATCACCGCGAGTCCGGTCGCCGGGCCATCCCGGCGCGATTGTGGCCCAAAGCGTCGAGCGGCCCGAACAAAAAAGGCGAGCCGCCGCCGGCTCGCCTTTGTGAAGTCATGCGCGGGCTACCAACTGTGGTGCGGCGGCTCCTGCGGCTGCTCGCCGCGTTCTCCGCGGCTGCCGGCTTCGCCCCTGTCGCTGCGTTCGCTACGGTTGGCGGCATCGCCTCTGTCGCCGCGTTCTCCGCGGTTGCCGGCATCGCCTCTGTAGCCGCGTTCTCCGCGGTCGCTGGTATCGCCTCTGTAACCGCGTTCGCCGCGGTCGCCGGCGTCGTCCCTGTAGCCGCGCTCGCCTCGGTCGGCGGGCTGGCTGCGCTCGCCTCGGTCGGCAGGCTGGCTGCGCTCGCCTCGGTCGGCAGGCTGGCTGCGCTCGCCTCGGTCGCCGCGCTCACCGGCGTCGCCCCGGTCACTGCGTTCGCCCCGATCAGCGGGTTGGCTGCGTTCGCCTCTGTCACCGCGTTCGCCTCGAATGCCGGCATCGCCCCGGTCACTGCGTTCGCCCCGATCAGCGGGTTGGCTGCGTTCGCCTCTGTCACCGCGTTCGCCTCGAATGCCGGCATCGCCCCGGTCACTGCGTTCGCCCCGGTCGGCGGGTTGGCCCCGCTCGCCGCCTCGGTAACCGCGGTCTCCTCCTCCACTCCGCTCGCCTCGGTCGATGCGTTCGCCGCGTCCGCCGCGATCCCCGCGCACCCCCCGATCCCCTCGGTCGCCGCGTCCACCGCGATCCCCACGGTCTCGGCGCTCGCCGCCGCGCTCGCCGGAGTCGCTGCGGTGCTCGCTGCGCTCAGGCTGGATGGGTTCTTCCCTGCGTTCTCCGCCTTCGCTCGGGCCGGACAACTGTTGATCCCGTTCCGCCATGGCGGCTCGGCGCGAGAGACGCACTCGGCCTTTTTCGTCCACGCCCAGGCATTTGACCCAGATTTCATCGCCCAGCTTGACGATGTCTTCGGTCTGTTTGACGCGGAAATTGGCCAGCTCGCTGATGTGGACCAAGCCATCCTTGCCGGGAAGGAACTCGACGAAGGCGCCGAACTCCTTGATCGTGACCACCTTGCCGCGATAGATCTTGTTGATCTCGGCCTCGGCGGTCATGCCGTTGATGGCGTCGCGCGCGATCTTCATCCCGTCTTCGGAGACGGAGTAGATGTTGACGGTGCCGTCGTCTTCGATGTTGATTTCACAGCCGGATTCTTCGACAAGCTTCTTGATGTTCTTGCCGCCGGGTCCGATCAAAGCCCCGATTTTCTCCGGGTTGATCTTGATGGTCTCGATGCGCGGGGCGTATTTGCTCAGTTCCTTGCGCGGAGCGGCGAGGGTCTTGGCCATCTCAGCCAGCACGAGCATGCGGCCGACTCGAGCCTGCTCCACGGCCTCGGCCATGATCGAGTAAGGGACGCCGCGCAGCTTGAGGTCAAGCTGGAATCCGGTGATGCCCTTTTCCGTGCCGGCTATCTTGCAGTCCATGTCGCAGAACGCATCTTCCCAGCCCATGATGTCGGTCAGGAGCTTGTGGCGTGTGATGCGGTCTTTGTCGTCATGCTCGGTGCATAGCCCGATGCTGATGCCGGCAACCGGGCGTGTCATCGGAACACCGGCATCCATCAGGGCCAGCGACCCGCCGCAGACGGTGGCCATTGAGCTGGAACCGTTGGACTCCATGATCTCGCTCGTGATGCGGACCGAATAGGGATAGGTGGCCAGAGGCACCATGGGTTCGAGCGAACGCTCCGCCAAGGCCCCGTGGCCAATCTCCCGCCGGCCTGGGCCGCTAATCCGGCCTGTTTCTCCGACGGAGAAGTTGGGGAAGTTGTAGTGAAGGATGAATTTCTTTTCGCTGGCGCCGCCGGTGTAGGCGTCAAACTCCTGGGCGTCCTCTCCGGTGCCCAGCGTGCAAAGCGCCACGGCCTGGGTCTCCCCCCGTTGGAACAGGGCGGAACCGTGAGCCCGAGGCAGGAAGGAGACCTCGCTGTAGATGGGGCGGACTTGCTCGAAACCGCGCCCGTCCAAGCGCTTGTCCTGGTCCATGATCAAACTGCGGACCGCCTGCTTTTGGACGTGGTAGAAGGCGTCCTTGAGGACGAACTCGGTGACCTTCTCCTGCCCGAACTTCTCAACCAGCTTCTTGCCGATTTCCTCTGTCAACTCGGACACGGCCGCCTCGCGCGCCAGCTTGCCCGGCGTGAGCAACGCCGTGACGATGCGCTCGCCTGCCAGCGCCCTGGCTTCCGTCAGGACTTCCTCGGGCACGACCTTGAGGGAAATCTGCCGCTTCGGTTTGCCCGCGCGCGCCACCAACTCCTTCTGGGCCGTGATGCCGGGTTGAATCGCCTGGTGCCCAAACTGGAGGGCGGCATTGAAATCCGCTTCGCTTACCTCCTTGGCTGAGCCCTCGAACATCACCATGTCTGTCTCGCTGCCGACATAAACCAAGTCAAGGTCGCTCTCGGCCATTTGCGTGTGAGTCGGGTTGGCAACAAACTGGCCCTTGATCCGGCCAACACGCACCGCCGCCAGCGGCCCGTCCCAGGGGATATCGCTGAGCATCAAGGCGGCCGAAGCCCCCAGCACGGCAAGCACATCCGGATCGTTCTCTCCGTCCGCACTCAGGACGATACTCTGCACCTGGACCTCGTTGTACCAGCCCTTCGGAAACAACGGACGGATGGGACGGTCAATCAGCCTGCAGGTGAGAATTTCCTTCTCAGTGGGGCGGCCTTCGCGCTTGAAATAGCCGCCCGGAAACTTCCCCGCTGCCGCGGCCTTCTCCCGGTAGTCCACTGTCAGCGGAAAGAACTCCTGGCCCTCTTTGGCCTTGGATGCCCCGACAGCCGCCACGATGACGACGGTCTCGCCCAGGCGGACGGTCACGGCGCCGTCGGCCTGCTTGGCGAGTTTCCCGGTCTCGATGGTAATTTCTTTGTCTCCGAGAGAGACGGTGATGGTTTGCTTGTTCCCAGTTGAAACAGTGGGATTCTGTGCGTCCCCGAGGGGGACAGTCGCATTCTCTGGCATATTTAGCTTTTCCCCCCGCTGCCACCGAGGAACTTCAGTGAATCCCGAAACCATTCGGGACTGAACGAAATTTCTCAGCGCAACGGGGCATTTTTACGCGAACGTTAAAGTAAGAGACTGAGCCGTTCGCGTCATCCGGCTCGGTCAAACTGAAACTCTCCCAACTTGACCCCGTCCCGGGCGTGAGCCCTCCAAAGGGCGGGACCTCGCTCTTTACCTACTTGCGAAGCTTGAGCTTTTTGGTGACGGTCTGGTACCGATTCAAATCGGTTGAATGCAGGTAGTCCAGCAGTCGGCGGCGTTGGCCGACCATCATCAGCAGCCCGCGCCGGGAGCTATGGTCCTTCTTGTTTTGCTGCAAGTGCTCGGTGAGGTGGTTGATGCGCTGCGTTAGCAGGGCAATCTGCACGTCCGCCGAGCCAGTGTCCTGCTCGTGCAACTTGAAATCAGCAATCGTTTTTGCTTTCGCTTCCATACTTTCCAATCATCCAATCTGTGCCTCGTCTGAATTAATACTGCTCAACAGTAGTTTTGACGGCGGGCCGTGTAAAGTACTTTCCTGCTCCTTTACGCGACGAACTCCAGGCGCTGGCGTTGGGGGACTAGGCCCCGCTCGAAGGCCCGCCCCAGAAATCGGCTCACGGCCTCCCGCCCTCGCTCGCCATAATCCAGGGTCCAATGGTTGACGTACATCCCGACGAACTGGTCCGCCAACTCCCGCCCCATGTCCCGCGCGTATTGGAGCGCGTATTGCACCGCATCGGCGCGGTGCTCAAGGCTGTACCGGATGCTCGCCGTCAGGATGCGGGAGATGTTGCCGCGCGTGGCCGGATCGAAGCGCTTATGTATCACGTTGCCCCCCAGCGGCAGCGGCAGACCGTCGTTTTCGCGGCCCCACCAAATCCCCAGGTCCTCGCACAATTCCAGCCCTTCGTTCCGATAGGTCAACTGGCCTTCGTGAATGATCAGGCCAACCTCCGCCTTGCCGGAACGGACGGCCTGGAAAACCTGGTCGAACGGCACCACCACATAATCCAACCCGCTCGCGGGAATGTCCAGCCAGAGCTGGAGCGCCAGGAAGGCGCTGGTCATCGTGCCGGGAACTGCTATCCGCTTTCGGGCGATTTCACTCTTCGAGAACTTCCGCCCGGCCACGAGCATCGGCCCGTAGCCGTCCCCCATGCTTGCTCCGCTCGGCAGCAACGCATAATGGTCGCTGACGTAGGCGTAGGCATGGATGCTGATGGCGGTGATGTCCAGCTCGCCGCGCGTTGCCCGCTCGTTGAGGGTCTGAATGTCCTGCAGCAAATGCTCAAATTCAAATCCCTCGCTCGGAATCAGCTTCCGAGCCAGACCGTAAAACATGAACGCATCGTCCGGGTCGGGCGAGTGGGCAAGAGTCAAAATCTGCGGCGCCATCCAGGGAGAATACAGGACTCTCCCCGAAATAGCGACACAATTGCGGCGATGCCGGAGTCCTATTCCCAAACGACCAGGACCGAATTCTTGCCTCCGAAGGGATTCTGAACGCTCTCCTTGGCGTTGGGGTCGGGCAGCCATTGCCCATCGACCACAAACAGGTACTCGTAGCGGCCGGCGCCCACCGCCAGGTCCCCGACCCAGTGGCCGTTGCCTCTGTGAAAAAGCGGCGTCTGCTCCGGCTTCCAGCCGTTGAATGAACCTGCGACAAAGACCCGACTGGCGCCGGGCTTGACCAACTCCAGGGAAAC
Source organism: uncultured Verrucomicrobiota bacterium (assembly GCA_964653485.1). GTDB lineage: Bacteria > Verrucomicrobiota > Verrucomicrobiia > Limisphaerales > UBA8199 > CAVQND01. Next base: position 21,482 of record CAZZFF010000061.1, read on the forward strand.
CCGGTTGGTTCGCGGCACGGGGGCTTTCACCGGTTCGCCATTCACCGGGTGGGTGGCGGTGGCTTGGGGCTTGACCCGCTCGGCATTCACCGGCTGGGTGGCGATGGGTTGGGGTTTGACCGGTTCGGTCCTGACCGAATAGCTGACGGTGGCTTGGGGTTTGACCGCCTCCGGTTGGAAGGTAGTCCTTTTCATTTTTCTCGCAGTTTTCATCATAGATTCACTTAGACAAACTTAAAATAGCTCGGTTCCGGCTGTACTCAAGCACTCCGGTTTGACCGCCTTTGCCGAGAGCAAGCTCCGTGCCGGCCTGCGGAGTGCTCGCATCGGGCCGATTCTGCGCGTCAATTCAGCGCTCGGACCATGGGGCCGTTGCCGGAAACTCCGGTTGAAAATGGCTCTTTTTTCTCAGAATGGCAAAAAACGGCGAGAGAGACGGGCCGCATCCAGCCACGACGCTTTCGATTTTCCTGGGTGGCGATTCCTCACTCCCGCTCCTAATCCTAATCTTACTCGTGATCTCCCCCGCCTGCAAGCGGCACGCGGAATTGGGCGCGCAGGTGAGCGTTCCTCCGCAATCTCCTGGCCAGAGCATCCGGATTGTGGGATTCTTGGCCGTTGGTAAGAATTGTCTATGAAATCCCATTCTCCTGCTTGCTTGAGCCGGCGCCGGTTTCTTGGGCGCGCCGCGGTGGTGGCGGTGCCGCTGGTGGTCCCGGGTTGCGTGCTTGGACTCAACGGGGCGGTCGCCCCGAGCAATCGTATCGCCTTTGGGGCGATTGGCGTGGGCAATCGTGCGCGGGACACGCTGCCGAACTTTCTTTCGTTCAAGGAGATTCAGTTCCTGGCGGTAAGCGATTGCCGCCAAGAGCGGCTCAACTCGGCCAAGGCGCTTGTGGACGGGCATTATGACAACCCGGATTGCCGGGCATACGCTGATTTCAGGGAGTTGCTCGAGCAGAAGGATATCGATGCGGTTTCGATAGCCACGGGCAACCGCTGGCACGGATTGGGCTCGATGTACGCCGCCCGGGCCGGCAAAGACATATACTGTGAAAAGCCCGTCACACTCACGCTTGCGGAAGGGCGGGCGCTCGTCGAGACTTGCCGCAGGTTCGGCACCATTTACCAAGCGGGCACCCAACGCCGCTCGACCGGTTCCTACCGCTTCGCTCGAGATATGGTTAACCAGGGCAAGATCGGCCGCCTCCGAACGGTGGAGATGCAAGTCTGGGCAGGCCCTGGAATCCCCCACGACAAGGCGGTCCCGGTCCCGGAAGGCTGGAATTACGAGCTGTGGCTTGGGCAGGCGCCGTGGTACCCGTTCGTGCCGGCGCGCGTTAACGCTTGGCAATACTTCTGGGACACCGCGGAGGGTATCTTGACCGACATGGGTTGCCATTACACCGATCAGATGCAATGGACCCTCGGCACCGACGACACCGGTCCGGTGGAGTTCCAAGCCCAGGGCGAGTTGCCCGATCCGGCCAAGTTCAGCAGCGACACCCCCATCACCGGGGTCGCCCGGTGCAAATACGCAAACGGCGTGGACTGCGTCATGTATCAACGCGGCGAGTTCAAGGACCGCTACCTGCGCTACGTTGGGGACGAAGGATGGATCCAGGTGGACGACGAGACGGACGCGGTAACGGCCGAGCCTAAATCCATCCTCGACCTGAGGACCGCCGGCGGCGCCGGTTGGGGCAACGCCTCGAACCATATCCGCGATTTGCTCGATTCGATAAAGAGCCGGACGCCGACCCTTTGCAACCCGGAAGTCGCGCACCGCGCCATTACGATCTGCCAGGCGTGGAACATCAGCTTGCGCCTCGGCCGCAAGCTCAAATGGGACCCGATCCGGGAGAAGTTCGACTTGGAAGCGGCCAATCGCATGCTTTATCGCGAGCCCAGGGCGCCGTGGCGAGCCTGACCGTCCAAGCGCGGCCGATGCAAAACATAATATGAAGACACCCATCCAGAGGGCATTGCCATCCGCACAAATCGGAAGCGCCGTCGAGGTCAAAACGACCGCTTCAGGCGCCTGTCCCGGAGCTACAAGGCGAGGCATCAGCCTAAGACTTGGTTTTTCCACGCTCTGTGCGTTCTTCGTCGCCCTCGGATCGCTCGGCGCGATTTGCGCCCCGGCGCCGACGGCGGCGGATATTCCGGAACTCGTGAAGGCCGCGGCTGCGTCCCAGCCGGGGCAGAGCATCGAGCCGTTCCGGGGCTTGGAGCTTCTGGTTCGCGAATCAGTGTCCCATCCCACCCTCGGCAGGCGTGTGGAGGCCGGCTTGATTGAACTATTGGGCCCTTCCTCCTCCTTCGAGGCGAAGCGGTTTGCCTGCCAGCAACTCAGCATCGTCGGCGGCCGCGCGGCCCTGCCGGGGCTGGCCGGGCTGCTGGCCAAGGAGGAAACCGTCGGAATCGCCTGCCTTGCGCTGACGACCTATCCTCGAGGCAAAGCCGACGACGTGCTGCGGAATGCGCTAACTTCCGTTCCGGCGGCCTCCGTCGTCCAGATCATCACCGCCCTGGGTGACCGCCGGGATTTCACGGCGGTCCGGGCGCTGGCAAAGAAAGCCGGCGACCCCGATGCGGGGGTGGCGGAAGCCGCCATCGCCGCCCTCGGGAAGATTGGGGATGCGGCGGCGCGCAAGGCCATCGCCGGACTGCGCAGCCAGGCGCGCCCCGAGTTGCAGCCGGCCCTCACTGAGGCGGCCCTCCGCTGTGCCGAACGACTGAGCGCGTCGGGCGACCGCAAGAGGGCCATTGCCGCTTATGAAGAGCTTCTGGACTCCGCACCGGAGGCTTTCGTCCGGCGCGCCGCCCTGAGTGCCTTGTTGCGGCTGGATCCGGACCGGCGCCGGCAGCGGATTCTTGCGGCTTTGGAAGGCATGGACTCCGGCCTGAAGCCCGTAGCCATTGCCGCGGTCGCCGCGCTGCCCGCGGACATTTCGTCGGAGCCGTTCATCGACCAACTGCACAAGCTGACCCCGGCCGAACAGGTCTGGATGATTGACAGCCTGGCCGCGCGCAAGGACCTGACCGCTCGTCTGGCCATCAGCGTGAGCGTTTCTTCGCCCCACAAGACGGTGCGGCTCGCCTCCGTCCGAGCCTTGAGCGGAATCGGCGACGCTTCCCTGGTTTCTATCTTTGCCCGCGCCATGGATTCGTCGAAGAGCGCCGAAGAATCGCGCGCGATCGAAACCGCGCTCGTGGAAATGAAAGGGGGCGTGGCGACCGACAAGGCGATTACGACCGAGGCCAAAGGATGCAGCGGCAAGGCGCGGGCGGGTTTCATTTCCGTTCTCGCCCGGCGTGTGGGTCCGGCTGCAAATCCGATGTTCTTCGGAGACACCGAGAACCCGGATGAAGTGGTTGCCAGGGCGGCGTTCCGCGCCTTGGGCAAGACCGCGGCTGAGAGCGACGCCTCGGCGCTGGTCGAAGCCCTGGTCAACCTGCGCGACAAAGAGGTGCGTCCCGACGCCGAGCACGCCGCTCTGAAAGTGCTGGGAAGAGTCCGCAGCGCCGCGAGCCGGTCCGCCATGGTCCGCGCCGCGCTCGGGCGGGCGCATAAGATCGAGAGCCGCTGCTCGTTGCTGCGGCTGCTTCCCGCATGTCCCGACGCCCCAGGCCTTGCCGCCCTCAAGAGCGCTGTGGCCGATTCCGACCCGGCCATCCGGGATGCGGCAATCCGCGCGCTGGCCGACTGGCCGGATGCCGCCGCATGGGAACCGTTGGCGGGCGTCTGCAGTCAATCGGACAACGAGGTCCTTCGGGGATTGGCCCTGCGGGGCCTGGTCCGCCTGGCCAGCGAGGAAAATGGAAAGCCGGACAGCGTCCTGATTGGGCATTACATCGTGTTGGTCGCCAGCGCCCGCACCGAAGCCGAGTTCAAGCTGGTCCTGGGCGCCCTGGCCGGCGTCGCTCACCCGGATGCGCTGCACCTGGCGGTGAGCCTGCTCGGCAAGCCCGGAGTGCGCCCCGAGGCCGAGGCGGCGGTCAAGAAGATAGCCGAAGCTATCAAAGGACAATACCCGCAAGCCGCGGAGGAAGCACTTCGGCAAATCGCGGCGGCGGGCAAGGAGTAGCGGCCATGGAATTCGACTTCCGACGCGAGCGGTGAAATACAACAGGCGGAGGGCGAGATTTGAAATCCGAAATCCGAAATCCGAAGTCCGAAGGAAAACCGAAATCCGAAATCCGATTCCGGAGGGCGGAAGGCTCGTGGGCATGCGTTCTACAATCTACGCTGAGGCTGCATAGCTTCTCTGTCAACTCCGCACCACGCCGAATAACGAAACTGGGTTTCGGATTTCCTTCGGATTTCGGGTTTCGGATTTCCTTCGGGTTTCGGGTTTCGGATTTCGGATTTCGGCTCACAGCCGTCGGATTTCGGCTCACAGCCGTCGGATTTCAGTTGTTCACTCCCCACCTGGCGCTGCCATGTTGAACTTGAGTTCGTTGAATCCGCAGCAGCGGCAAGCAGTCGAGACCTTGCGCGGCCCTTTGCTGATCCTCGCCGGGGCCGGCACCGGCAAGACGCGCGTCATCACCTTTCGCATCGCCAACTTGATTGAGGGCGGGGCCGCCGCGGGGGAAATTCTGGGTGTCACTTTCACGAACAAGGCCGCCCGCGAGATGCGCGAGCGCGTCCGCAAGCTCATTCCGAAAAAAGCCCGAGGCGCAGGCCGGCCCGATTCCGAGGCGCCAGCCCTCAGTTCCCGGCCGACCCTCTGCACGTTCCATTCGTTGTGCGCCCGCATCTTGCGCCAACATATCGAGAAGCTAGGCTATAAGCGCAACTTTGTCATCTATGACGGGTCGGATCAGCTCGGCGCGGTCAGGAAAATTCTGGCCCGGATTTCGAGCAAGGGAGACAAGATAGACGCGGGCGCCGTGCTGGGGATGCTGAGCCGGTGCAGGAATGCGGGCGAGCGGGGGGCCGGTTCGGGCGACGTGGGGATTCGCGCGGTGGCCGAGCACATCCGTCCGCAATACGAATCGGCGCTCCGGGCCTGTAACGCGGTGGATTTCGACGATTTGATCCTGCTGACGCTGCGGCTCTTCCAGGAGCATCCTCAAGCCCTGACCGCCTGCCGCGAGCAGTATCGCTACGTGATGGTGGACGAGTACCAGGACACGAACGCGGCCCAGTTCAAACTGGTCTATGCCCTCACGCGCGAACATCGCAACCTGTGCGTTGTAGGCGATGATGACCAGAGCATCTACGGCTGGCGTGGGGCCGAAATCTCGAATCTGCTCGACATGGAGAAGTATTTCCCGGAAGTCCAAGTCGTCAAACTGGAGCAGAATTACCGCTCGACCACCACCATTTTGAATGCCGCAAACGCCGTCATCAAACACAATATCCGTCGCCGGCCAAAGGGGCTGTGGTCGGAGAAAGGCGACGGCTCGTTGATTGCGCTTTGGACCTTCGCCCACGAGGAGGAGGAGGCCCGCACGGTGGTCGAGCAAATCGAATACGCCCGTCATGCCCGCCGGGTTCCCTGGCAGGACCAGGCCATCCTCTTTCGCACCAACGCCCAGTCCCGTCCGCTGGAAACCGCCCTCCGCCAGGCGGGCGTGCGTTACCGCCTCATCGGCGGGCAGAGCTTTTTCGATCGCCGGGAAATCCGCGATTTCCTTGCCTATCTCAAGACGTTCCTCAATCCGGACGACGACGTGAGCTTGTTGCGGATTGCCAACGTGCCGGCGCGCGGCTTGAGCGATGTGACCCTGGAACGGCTCCTGGCCGCCAGCCAGGAGCGCAAGTGCCCGGTCTTCGCCGTCATGAAGAACGCCGCCGTCACAACCTCGTTCCGGCCCGACACACGCAAGAGCATCGAGGCATTCGTCGAGTTCATCGCGCGGACCCGCGCCCTGCTCGAAGACCCTGGCCTGTCAAGCGACCCGCGCGCCCTCCAGGCCTGGGCGGAGCGGTTCCTGGACCAGACCGGCTACCTCGAAGAACTGCGACGGTCCGAGAAGAACCCTGAAACCGCCGAAAACCGGATTCGCAATCTGAAGGAGCTGGTTGGGACCCTCGACGGGACCGAGGCCCTGCCCCTGCCGCCGCTGGCCCGGCTCGAGAAGTTCCTCGAAGAAATCACGCTCGACACCGAGCGGGAAGAGGATGAAGAAGGGGCCGGCCAGGGGGTGACCCTCATCACGATGCACAGTTGCAAGGGACTGGAGTTTCCCCATGTGACCATTGTGGGGATGGAGGACGGCTTGCTGCCGCACACCCGATCGAAGGAGGAAGGAACACTCGACGAGGAGCGGCGCCTCTTTTACGTCGCCATCACCCGCGCCATGGAGACGTTGACCATCAGCCACTGCCTGGCCCGCAAGAAATACGGCACACTGACGCCCTGCCACCCTTCGCCCTTCCTGCTGGACCTGCCGCCGGAACTGGTCGAGCGCGCCGACGAGAAGTCCAAACAGCCCGTCACCGTCGAGTCCGCCAAGAGCAGATTCGACGCGCTCCGCTCGGCCGCGGATTGACTTTCATTTCAGGCGAAAGTGGAGGAAACTCCAAGCATGAAAGTCACCTATTACGGACATGCTTGTTTCTCCGTGCAGGTTGGGACAAAGACGCTTCTCTTCGACCCGTTTATCGCGGAAAACCCATTGGCCAGGGCCGTGGATAAGCGCAAGGTCCCGGCCGATTATATTCTCATCTCGCACGCTCATTTCGATCACCTCGCCGATGCGGCCGACATCGCCAGACGGACCGGCGCGACCCTCATCTCCAATTACGAAATCACCGTTTGGTTCGAAAAACAGGGCCTCGGGAAAGTGCATCCTCTCAATCATGGCGGCGGCCACAACTTCGATTTCGGGCGCGTAAAATTCGTCAACGCCATCCATTCCAGCAGCCTGCCGGACGGCACTTACGGCGGCAATCCCGGCGGGTTTGTGGTCGAGAGCGACCACGGCAGCTTCTATTACTCCGGCGATACGGCCCTGACGATGGACATGAAGCTGATCGGAGAATCGAGCCGGTTGAAATTTGCCGCGCTGCCCATCGGCGACAATTTCACCATGGGCATCGACGATGCCATCAAGGCGGCGGACTTCGTCGGTTGCAACCAAATCCTCGGCCTCCACTTCAACAGCTTCGCACCCATCACGATCGACACCCAGGCCGCGGTGGCCAAATTCAAGGCGGCCGGCAAGCAACTGCACCTGCTCCAGCCGGCCGAGAGCCGCGATTTCTAAGTGGTCATGACCGCTAAGTCATAGCGGCCTGAGCCAGAGATTCCTGAAGCGCACAGGGCAGCCGTGGCCCCCAAAGGCCAGAGGGCCGGTGCCCGACTTATGGGCGTACTCGGGCACGATCCGGTGCCCCGTTTCGCCGTAAATCTCCTGATCGAGTTGGACCAGGACGCCGTTCTGCAACACGGTGACTCGAGCCGGCGACACCAATTTGTCCCCGTCGAACTTCGGCGCGATGAACAGGATGTCGTAGGTCTGCCACTCTCCCGGCGGACGCGTTGCGTTGACGAGCGGCGGGGTCTGCCCATAGACCGCCCCGCATGCCCCGTCCGGGTATATCTTCTCGTTGTACGAATCGAAAATCTGGATCTCGAACAAGCCCATCAGCATCACCCCGTTGTTGCCCTGGTTGTACCACGGCCCTTGGAATCCGGCCGGGCCCATCCATTCGACGTGCAGTTGGATGCTCCCGAACTGGTCCTTGGTGGCGAAGTGGCTGTCGCCCGACACCAGGCATCCATCGGAGACCTTCCAATCGCCCATGGCTTCCCATTTCGACACGTCCTGCCCGTCGAAGAGCACGATGGCATCGGAGGGCCTGGCCGTCGGCGGGCCTGCCTTGCCGGGGTCGACGCGCTTGGGATTGGGCCGGTCCGGGTCATGCACCAGCCATTGGCACCACGGCAGTTTGGGAGTATCTTTGTAGCCATAAACTCCGGAACCATCTTTGGCGTGGACGAGGTCCGCGGCCGTCGCGTCACCGGGCCAAATCAGACCTGTGCATGTCAGGCAGAACCACAGGGGAAATATCGAGCGCATTGTTTTCATGTCGCAGTCGTATGAAAATCACCGGTGCATGTCAACGCTTGCCCGGGGAAACCACCTTGGGAGTCCGGCGGGGGCCATCCAAAGACCCATCTGGAAGCGCCCCGGGGCCAACTTGGCTGAAACTTCCGGGGCGGCTTCCGGGTCTTGTAAATGAACGCGCGAATGATCTGAAACCCATGAGAACGAAATCCAATACAAAGTGCTACCGGCTGCTGAGGACGGGTATTCTGGCGGGGCTGCTGGGCGCGAGCTGCTTGGGCGGCACGGCCTATGCCCGGGAAGTTTACAAGGAGGAGATGCACCAGACGTTTCCCCTCGCTGCCGATGGGCGGCTGAGCCTTGGCAATGTCAACGGCAGCGTGCGGCTGAGTGTCTGGGACCGGCCCGAAGTGAAACTGGACGCGATCAAGAGCGCCAGGAGCAAGAAGGACCTGGAAAGGCTGAAGATCGAAATTGAATCCAAGCCCGGCTACCTCGCCGTCAGGACCCGGCACCCGGAATCGAGGCGCTGGTGGGGCTGGAGGGGCAGCATTTGGGGGTCGGTTGATTACACGCTGACGGTGCCCAGGAGCGCGCGGTTGGAGGACATCTCGAATGTGAATGGGTTAATCGAGATCGAGGGGGCGCGCGGCCATATCAAGGCCTCGACGGTCAACGGCCCTTTGAGGGCCAACGGCCTGGCCGGCAGTGCCGACCTGTCCAGCGTCAACGGCGCCGTCAAAGCGGCTTTTGTGAGCCTGGCTCAAGTGAAATCTGTCTCAGCCAGCACGGTCAACGGGGCGGTGGAGTTGGACATGCCGGCCGGAGCCGATGCCGACGTCTCCGCCAGCACGGTCAACGGGGGCATCTCCGGGGACCTGAGCGTTAAGAAAAACTGGCCAATCGGGGCGGAGGTCAACACGCGGCTCGGCCAGGGCGGCGCCAAGATAAGCCTCAGCACGGTCAACGGCCCGGTTCGGATTCACCTGGAGAAACTCGAACCGGAGAAGCCGCGATGACGGGGGGCGCGGGCTCGGGATTCCGGCGCTCGATCCGAAGTTGACAGGCGCCCCTGGTTACGTTGCGCAGGGCGGCTCTAACCATGGCGTAAGTCGTTGGTTATTATTTAACTGGCCTTGGTAGTGAACATCCGCGGTTTATTCTGTTTTGCTCGTTGGCATGCAAAGCGAGCCGTTGAGTTTAACCGACCCGATGGAGCGGGCGTTTTCTGACGCGGTGGTGGTTGCGATTAGCGTTGCCGCCCGGGCAGGCGCGGGATCTCTGGATTGGCTGAATCGATAATCAGCGGCGCAGGCGCCTGAGATTCCGCCAACCTTCGAGTTCAGGGGCGCTGAGCGGTCCCGTCCTACATGTGCTCCGGCTCGAAGCTCATCGGGCCGCCCCAGTACCGGACCCGGTAAAATCGCGCGGCGTTGGTAGCGGAGGCAGGGTCGCAGATGTTGAGCAGGCCGTTGGTGAGGGTGCCGACAAGGAGCGGAGCCCACGGGCCGCCAGCCAGGTTCGTGGATGCCTCCACCATGACCGGCAGGTTCGTCACGCCGGTCACCCGGAGGCTGAATGGCGGGCTTGGAGGGAGCGCGGGCGCCAGCACCGGGTCCCACACCACGGCCGGCGCGCCCGCAAAGGCCGGGCCCCAACCGCTGCTCCCGGGCAGGTGGTAGGCAACGATGTCGTAATACCCGGCTTGACCCCAAACCGCGAAGGAGTCGTAGAGGATGAAATCCATATTACCGGCCATCGAGGGCGGATTGCCCTCGAAAAGGACCCCGCCGAGGTGGATACAGCCAAAGAAGGCGGCAGCGCCAACGTTGGTGACGCCGCTGCCCAGGACCAGGTTCGTCAGGCCCGACACCATGAGCGGAAGCGGGTCCCCAAACGCGAGGCCGCAGAAAAACGCCCTGGCCCCGACGTTCTTGACGCTGGCGGGCAGCGTGATGCTGCCCAGCCTGAAGCAGCCTTCGAACGCCGATTCGCCGATGCTCGTGGTGCCAGCCGGAACGGCGTAGCTTCCCGCCCTGCCCCCGGGAAATTCGATGAGCGTCATCCGCGCCTTGTCAAAGAGGACTCCGTCCACGCTGCTGTAGGACGGGTTGGCGCTGTCCACCGTGATCGCCACCAGATTGGAGCAATCCTCGAACACCGCGAGCCCAAGGCTCGCGACGCTGCTGGGGATGCTGACGTTGGTAAGGCCCGTGCCTGCAAAGGCCCAAAGCCCGATGCTCACCACACTGCTCGGAATCGTGACGTCAGCCAACCCGGAGCACCCCTCGAAGACGCCGGCGCCGATATTGGTGACCGTACTCGGAATGGCAACCGACGTGAGGTTGGTGCGGTCGGGGTAGAACACGGGAACGATCGGCCCGTAGAGGCTGGTGACCGCCAGGTTGTCGATAGTGGAGGGTATCACCACGGCACTGTTCGTCCCGGTGTACAGCGTGATGGTGATGGCGCCGGCTTTGTTGGTGTACTGGAAATCTCCGAATTGCTGCGCCGCCGCAGGCGAGGACGCCAGGAGGGTGAGGAAGCATACCGTGGCGAGTAGGTTCTGTTTCATGATTTTCCTTGCCTCAATTCTAAGGCCCCGGCACCTGAGATCAAGGGCTGATGCACCTCTCCCCGCGCCAGATGCGGCGCGTGGTGCGCCGCTGTGTGGGCGTATCCCCTGGGCAGTTCCTTGTTGGCTTGCGCGTCGAGAGGGCGAAGTGCCTGCTGCTTGCCGGCTATGCCATAAAGCAGGTGGCCGGCCTCCTTGGATACAGCGGCGACGCCAGCTTCTGCAGGTTCTTTAAGACGCACGCCGGGATGACCGCGGGGCAGTACGTCGCTCGCGCTTGCCGCCAATCCGTGCCGGAGTGAAGCGGCGGTACTCCAGCACCGCCTTCTCGATTCGGCGGATACTTTGGCCCAACGTACCTATGTGCTGGCTGAGCACCTGCGCGATCAGTTGGTTGGCCGGATGCTCGTAGAGCCTGGCGGATTCTTGGGGCGGGCCAGCCAGCCACCTCTTTCGGATTTCGGGATTTCAGGGCTGCGCGCTTGTGCCCCCCCGGCAACGCGAGCTTTGAGCAGCCCTGTTCCGTTGCGGGTTCAGCCCGGTGTGAGATTGCTTTTTCCGGGGGAGCCTCCATAGTTGGGTCCATGTTGAAGAGCACCCTGCTGACCATTTGGCTGGCGAGCGCCGTGCTTGCGGCCCCGCTTCCCGCGGCCGAGGCCCCGTCCAACGCGCCGCCTCAGTCCACCAGTGCGGCGGCCCCCTCGAAAGAGGCGGGCAAGGAACCTGCCAAGGAGAAGGCCAAGGACAAAGAGCCTGAGGAGAAGCTGGTGCAGACCCGGCATACCGCGACCGTGGGCGGCCAGCCTCTGAGTTACACCGCAACCGCCGGAACGATCCTGCTGCGCGATGAGGAAGACAAGCCGACCGCGTCGATTTTCTACATCGCTTACACCCTGGATGGCGTGGAAGACCTCTCCACCCGCCCCGTCACCTTCTCCTTCAACGGCGGCCCCGGCTCTTCCTCCGTGTGGATGCACCTGGGCATGTTGGGTCCGCGGCGAGTGCGTTTGGCTGAGGATGGCAGCGCCCTGCCGCCGCCCTACAAACTGGAGGACAATGACTCTTCGCTGCTGGACGAAACCGATTTGGTGTTCATCGACCCCGTGAGCACCGGCTATAGTCGCGCCATTCCGCCTAAAGAAGCCAAGAAATTCCACGGGCTGCACGAGGATGCCTCGTCGGTGGCGGAGTTCATTCGCCTCTACGTGACCCGCAACAAGCGGTGGGACTCCCCAAAGTTCATCATCGGCGAAAGCTATGGAACCACGCGTGCGGCCGCCCTGTCCGGCGAGTTGAGCCAGCGTCTCAGGATGAATGTCAACGGCATCATGCTCGTCTCGACGGTGCTCAACTTCGAGACCCTCGACTTCAGCGCGGGCAATGACCTGCCGTACATCCTCTATCTGCCGACCTACACGGCCACGGCCTGGTTCCACAAGAAGCTGCCGGCGGACCTGCTGCAGCAGCCGCTACCCGAAGTGTTTGCCAAGGCCGAAAGCTTCGCCTCCGGCGAATACGCGGCCGCCCTCTTCAGCGGCGCGTCGCTGCCGGACGTCCAGCGCGGGAAAGTGGTCGGGCAATACGCCAGGCTCACCGGCCTCTCGACCAACCTTGTTGAGCGCGCCAACCTGCGGGTGTCCCTCGGCCGGTTCGCCAGCGAGTTGCTGGCCGACGAGAACCGCGTTGTCGGCCGCTACGACGGCCGCTACAAGGGCTACGTGCGCGACCGCCTGGCCGGCCGGATGGAACAGGACCCCAGCTACGAAGCGGTGGCCAGCGCCTTCGCCTCCACCTTCAACCACTACATCCGCGCGGAATTGAAATACGAGACCGACCTCCCCTACGAGGTCCTCGCCCCTGTCGGCGGCTGGAATTGGGACCAAACCAACGGCTACGTGGATGTCACCCAGACGCTGGCGGGCGCCCTCACCCGGAATCCCTTCCTCAAGGTCCACGTTTCCAGCGGGTACTATGACCTGGCGACGCCTTTGCTGGCGACCCGCTACACCTTCAATCACCTGGGCGTGGACCCCGCCCTCTCGGCCAACCTCACACTGGATACCTACACCGCGGGCCACATGATGTACCTCAATCTCCCCGATTTGAAGAAGTCCAAGGCCGACCTGGCGCGCTTCATCCACGCGGCCAGCCCGCCCACCGCTCAATGACCCGGAATGGCCTCATCTGAGCCGTGACTGATTTCACTGAACTATTCCGGCGCAAACCCCTGGACCGGCTGGTGGGGGAGACAACCGAGCCTCGGCACCAACTCCGGCGCGCTCTGGGGCCGGTCCAACTCACGCTGCTCGGTGTGGGGGCCATTATCGGGGCCGGCGTATTTACGAGCATTGGCTCCGCCGCGGCGGGCGGAGCGGACCACGTGGGGGCCGGTCCGGCCCTGGTGGTATCGTTCCTGATGGTGGCCGTGGCCTGCGGGTTTGCGGCGCTCTGTTACGCCGAGTTCGCCGCCATGGTTCCCGTCTCCGGCTCCGCCTACACCTACGCTTACGCCACATTGGGAGAATTGGCGGCGTGGATTATCGGCTGGGACTTGATCCTCGAGTACGCGATCAGCAACGCCGCCGTCGCGGTGTCCTGGTCGGGCTATTTCCAGGAGCTGGCCGGCAGGTTGGGCATGCGCATCCCGGAGTGGCTGGGCGCCGACATTTTCTCCGCGGTCCGGTCCGCGGCCCAGGTCGCGCACGCGCAGGCGGCGCATATCGATCCGAGCACGCTTGGGGCTGACGTAGTGGCCAGCGCGCGCATTTTCAACGAGGCGCCCCGGCTCCTTGGCCTGCCCATTATCTTCAACCTGCCCGCTTTCGCCATCGTGATCTTCGTTACGTGGATTGTGCTCATCGGCATTCGCGAGACTGCCACGTTCAATACGAGCCTGGTCGTGGCGAAGCTGGGAATCGTGGTGTTCTTTCTTGTGCTCGGGGCGGCCTATGTGGACCCGCAGAATTGGGTTCCCTTTGCGCCCAACGGCATGAAGGGCATCTCGAGCGCCGCGGCGATCATCTTCTTCGCCTACATCGGGTTCGACGCCGTCTCAACCGCGGCGGAAGAAACGCGCGAGCCGCAGCGGAACATGCCCATCGGCATCCTTGCCAGCCTGATCATCTGTACGGTGATCTATGTGGGAGTGGCGGTGGTCCTCACAGGTCTGGCCAAATGGGACACCCTGGGCAACGCCGAGCCATTGGCCAGGGTCTTCTCGGTGCGCGGAATGAACTGGGCGGCGGGGCTAATCGCCATAGGCGCGCTGGTGGCCACCACCTCGGCGCTCGTCCCCTACCAGGCGGGCCAGCCCCGCATCTTCATGTCCATGGGCCGTGACGGGCTGCTTCCTGCCTGGGCCGCCAAGGTCCACCCCCGTTTTCGAACGCCCTACGTGGCCACCATCATCACCGGCGTGATCGTCGCCGCCTGCGCCTCGGTCTTTAACATCAATGAACTCGTCGAGTTGACCAATGTCGGGACCCTCTTCGCCTTTGCCCTCGTCGCCCTGGGCATCCTCATCCTGCGCTATCGTGAGCCGCACCGCCATCGCCCCTTTCGAACGCCGCTGGTGCCCTGGGTGCCCCTGGCGGCCATTGCCACCTGCGGCTACCTGATGTTCGAGCTGCCATTCATAACCTGGGTCCGGTTCTTCGTCTGGATGGCCGTTGGACTCATCCTCTACTTCTGCTACGGTTTTCGCCGCAGCCGGCTGGGAAAGATGTGATAAATGGCTCCGGGGCAGGAATCCCGGAATCGTGGGTCAACCATCGATGCTGCCATCCAAGAACGTGAAGCGCGCCGGTTGTGTTTCCCATTGACCTTTTCGCATTCCGGCTTCAGGTTCCAGCCAGATGAGCAAGACCCTTTTTGAGAAGATTATCGCGCGGGAGATACCGGCGGAGATCGTTTACGAAGACGACATGGTGCTCGCCTTCCGGGACATCAACCCGAAAGCCCCGACCCACGTTTTGATTGTCCCCAAGAAGCCGATACCGCGCGTCGCGGAAGCCAAGCCCGATGACCAGCAGCTCCTGGGCTATGTCCTGCTCAAGGCCGCAGAGGTCGCCGGCAAACTGGGACTCACGCGCTCCGGCTTCCGCCTCGTGTTCAACAACGGACCCGACGCCGGTGAGGCGGTGCCGCACCTCCACTGCCATATCCTTGGAGGCCGCCCGATGGGATGGCCTCCGGGCTAGACCGTAGTTCAGAGGGCGGGCACCTCAGGTGTCTCTCAATCAGGTTCTTCCGAAAAAGACCCTGCCGGAGACCTGAGATGCGCGCGAATCGCAGCCCCTCGCCCCTTTGCCTCCCGATCCTCGGGTCTTCTACCTCTTCCCCTCTTCCGGCCGCAGCCGAACGAGCACGACGCCGTGGCGGGGCACAACGGTTTGGAACTGGTCCTGGCAGGTATCCAGGTCTTGCTGGCGCCAAAGGTCCCGGACAATCTGCTTGCCTGAGAGGCCCAGGTCGGCCCATCTGGCAACGACGGTGGCAGGCGATTCGCCGCGATTGAACAGGCCGACGGCCTTGGTGCCGTCTTCGAGGTCTCTGGCCCACACTTCGCAATGGTCGTTGAGGGCCACGCGCCGGCCCGGCCTGCCGAGCGGGTCCTGGTCCACATCGATGACCTCGTCGTTGTTGAGGAGATTCGAGGTGAACTCGTCCAGACGGGTAATATCGCCGCTGAAAATGAGCGGGGCGGCAACCAGGCACCAAAGTGAGACGTGAGAATACTGTTCGTTGGGCGTGAGAGGGGTCGGCGCGGTTTGGCCCTTCCAGTTGCTCAGGTAGCCCAGGAGCAGGTAATCAGGATCGTTCCACCCGCCCGGCCCGCCGAAGTTGTGGAGCTGGTTTTTGGCATAGACATCGAAGCCGTCGCGGAACAGGGCCGTGGGAATGCCGTCGAAGGAACCGCCCAGGTCACCGGCCGTGCGCCAACTGTGCCCGCCGACTTCCTTGCCCCAGGTCCACACATTGCCCATTCCGTATTGGCAGAGGTTGAGAACCACGTCACGCGGCTGGCGCCGCAGGATGTCGCCCATGAGCCGATAAGGCTTCTGCAATTCGGGCACGCTGTTGTCTTTGGCTTTGCCGCCGTAAGAACACCAGTCGTACTTAAGGAAATCGAAACCCCACTCGACGAACCGCTCGACATCGAGTTGTTCGTGCTCGAAGGCGCCGACGTGCCCGCCGCAGGTCAGCGGGCCTGGGGAGGTGTAGATCCCGGCCTTGAGACCCTTGGAGTGGATGTAATCGGTGAGGGCTTTCATGTCGGGAAAGCGGCGGTTGGAGTTGACCTTGCCTTGGGCGTCGCGCGGTTCGCCGCCCAGGCTCGAGTCGTCCGCTCCCGGCTTCACTGCCCAGCAATCATCGATGTTCACGTACTGGTAGCCATGATTGATCATGCCGCTGGCGACCATGGCGTCCGCAGCCTCGCGCATGATCTTGTCCGTCACGCGGCTTTCCCACACATACCAACTGTTCCACCCCATGTGCGGCGTCAGGGCAAGGGTCTCGCCACACACGATCTTGAACTTGCGCGTCGCGGCGCCCAAAGAGTTCTCCGCGCGGAAAGTGACTACGTACTGGCCGGGCTTGTCGAGTTGCCCTGTGATCTGGCCGTTGGCGGCGTTGACGGCCAAACCGGCGGGCAGGGCCTCCACGCCGAACGTCATCGGCCGCTCCCCGGTGGCCGGGATGGTGAAGAGGAAGGGATGGCCGGGCCGAACGCCGAAGATGCGGGCGCCGTTGATGCGGGGCGTGGCCGGGGCTTTGGGCGTCAGAATGACCGTTTCCTCGCCCAGTGCCACGGAGAGGGACGCGGCACAGGCCAGGACCAGGACCGCGGGTGGAAAAAATCTCTTGGGGTTCATGTTGTTGGATTGCTATTGCCTGGCGGCCTATTGTCCATGCCCAAGGACCGAAGTCAAACAGGGAATGGCCCCCTCCGATGGGAGCGAATTGCGCCAAAAGTTTTGTTACCCGGGGCGGGGGTGAAAGAGGGGCT
>CAZZFF010000062.1:0-38029 GCA_964653485.1 uncultured Verrucomicrobiota bacterium
TGGGCAAAGGCCTGCTCGGTGATGTCGGCCGGATCGAGTTCCCCGGCCTTGACCTCCTCGGCAATGCTGCGGACGGCATCCACGATCTCCGTGCGTCCGCCATAGCTCAAGGCCATGATAAGAGTCAGGCCGTTGTTTCTTGAGAGCGTGGCAATGGACTTCCTCAGGTGCTCCTGCACCATTTCGGGGAGTCGGTAAACCTGGCCGATGACTTCGAGGCGGACGTTGTTCTTGTTCAGTTCGGGCGTCTCGGTCTTCAGATAATGCACCAGGTATTTCATCAGGGCATCCACCTCCTCCTTGGGCCGGTTCCAGTTTTCGACCGAAAAGGCGTAGAGCGTGAGGTACTTGATGCCCACCTCGCCCGCCGTCCGGATGATCACGCGGGCGGACTCGGCGCCGGCCCGATGACCCTCGATGCGCGGCAGACTCCGTTCTTTGGCCCATCGGCCATTGCCATCCATGATGATGGCCACATGCCGGGGCAGGGAGGCCTTGGCCTCCGGGCTCAGATGGACAGTCTGAGAGGTTGTCATCTGGGGAAGCAACTTACGGAATCGGGAGTGCAGGTCAAAAACAATCTGTGGCACGGGACTGGCTATAGCGAGGGGCGGAAGCATGAGTCTGACCAATTTGCCCATCCGATTGTTCGATGTGCTGCTGGTGGCCGTGCTGGCGGCCGGCTTGTGGAGTGGCCGCCAGCGCGGCATGTCCGTCGAGTTGCTCGATCTGGCCAAGTGGCTCGCCGTGCTCTTCGGGTCCGCCGCGGTGTACGAGGCCCTCGGCCGCGAACTGGCCGGCTGCACCCGAGTTTTCGGGCTGCTCTCCTGCTATCTGCTGGCCTACCTGGGCGCCGCGCTGGTCATTTTCAGCCTCTTTACACTGCTCAAACGGGCCGTCGGTGGCAAACTCTTGGGCAGTGACATTTTTGGACACGGCGAGTACTACCTGGGCATGGTCTCGGGCATGGTGCGCTATTCTTGCGCGCTGCTGGCCGCCCTCGCGCTGTTGAACGCGCGCTCTTTCAACCAACTCGATGTCCGGGCCATGCGGCAATTCCAGAAAGAACAGTTCGGCACCGACCTCTTCCCGACCCTCCATTCGGTGCAGGCATCGGTGTTCGAGAAATCCTGCGCCGGCCCCTGGATCCGTCGCGACCTCGGCTTTCTCCTCATCAAACCCACCGAGCCGGACCGCCGGGAATACCACCAGCCGGAGGTTCGCCCGCCGTTCTAACGCGGACTTGCCCGGCACCTCGGCCTATAGCAGGATGAAGGTGTGGCCGGGTTCTTTTCACAAGAGACTTTGGAGAAAGTCCGCGCGGCGAGTGACATTGTGGACGTTGTGGGGTCGTACCTGCCGCTCAAGCGGGCGGGGGGCAGTTTTGTCGCGCTCTGCCCGTTTCACAAAGAAAAGACACCCAGCTTCAACGTCAATCCGCACCGCCAAATCTTCTATTGCTTCGGCTGCCACAAGGGGGGCGATGTCTTCGCTTTCGTGAAGGAATACGAGAGCGTGGACTTCCCAGAGGCGGTCAGGCGCCTGGCCGACCGGGCGAAGATTCCGCTGGAGTTCGAGAGCGGCGGCCAGGAACAGCAGTCGCGGCACCTGAAGGAACAACTGCTGCAAATCCACGAGCAGATAGCGCAGCGGTGGCAAAACGCCCTGGCCAACGAGGCCGCCGGGCAGGTCGCCCGGGACTACCTGGGCAAACGCGCCGTCTCGGCCGAAGCAATCAAGCTCTTCCGCATCGGCTGCGCGCCCGAGGCCTGGGACGATACGGTCAACTGGTCCCGAAACAAAGGCTTCGACCTTGGCCTGGTGGAGAAAGCGGGCTTGATCCTCCGCAAAGAGGGAACCGACCACTACTACGACCGGTTTCGCGGACGCCTCATGTTCCCCATCTGCGATGAACAGGGGCGCGTCGTCGGCTTCAGCGGCCGGGTCTTGTCGGGAGATGAAAAAACGGCCAAATACGTCAACTCCCCGGAAACGCCCATCTTTACCAAGAGCAAGGTCTTTTTTGGGCTGGACAAGTCCAAGCGGGCGCTGGTCGAAGCGGAGTTTGCCGTCGTTTGCGAAGGCCAACTCGACCTCATCGCCTGCTTCATGGCCGGGGTGCAGAATGTGGTCGCTCCGCAGGGGACCGCCTTCACGGCGGACCACTCCCGCATCCTCAAGCGGTATGTCAACGAGGTCGTGCTCTGCTTCGATTCGGACGAGGCCGGGCAGAACGCGACCGCGCGTTCCCTGGACCATCTCCTGGCCGCGGAATTGGCGGTGCGGGTGGCAGTCCTCCCGCCGCCCCATGACCCGGACAGTTTCATCAAGGCATTCGGTGGCCCCGCCTTCAAGCAACTCATCGAGCGCGCCGATGGGTTCTTTGACTATTACCTCAACCGCCTTTGCTCTACTAACGAAGTCACGACGGACCGGGGCCGGCTAGCGGTGCTGCACGGCATGGCCGAGGCGGCGCACAAGACCGGAAACGTCGTTCTGATTGATACTTACGCCCAAAAAACCGCCCTCCGCCTGGGTGTCGCTCCTGATTCCGTTCGCGCGGAGTTCCGCAAGATTCGACGCGCCGGCGCTTCTCAGCCAGACGAGATGGAAACGGCGCCGCCATCGCAAGACCAGCGACCGGCCCTGACGCGGGATGAATTCGGGCTCCTGCAGCTCCTCTTCAAAGAAGACGATCTCGTTGAATGGACGGCGGCGCACCTGGACCCCGCGTGGATCGCAAACCCGCTTGTCCGAAAGATCGTCACAGAGCGGGTCAGCGCATTGCGCACAGGCGGATGGCAAGGAGTGCCCTCGTTCCTCGATTCCCTGGCGGACGGCGAATCCCAGGGCCTCATCGCCAATGCCATCTCGAGCAACTACCTGGAGGGCGTGAGCGGGAGGGCGCTTGAAATGGGGTTGCGCGATCACGTCAGGGATCGCGTCCTCCCGAACCCCCTGGAGGAGTTGAAGGGATTGGTCACCGGCTTGCGGAACGAGCATCTGGCTATCGAAATCAACCGGCTGAACACCCAAATGGCGGCCTTGGAAGCAGGCAGCCCGGAGCAAGTCGAGATCATCCGGAGGCGTGAAGCCTTGAAGGCCCGCAGGAAGCAGCCGCTTGCGCCGCTGGCTGAAGCGGCGGAGTCTTGAAGCCACGGATTGCACAGATTGCACAGAAAAAAGCACCCATCGGTGAAATCTGCGAAATCTGTGGTCCCAAACCCCTCAGACCCGCCGGTGAGGTTGGCTCTTAAACAGGCGAGACAGGACTTTTCCCTTTTCGGCTATTAGCATCCGTGGCTGAATAGAAGGCTTATGGACACCCATTCAGATCGCGACGGCAAGTTCCCGCATAAAGAAACCACCCATGCAATCATCGGCGCGGCCTTCGAGGTGCATAAGCATCTCGGATACGGGTACCTGGAAAAAGTATACCAACGGGCCATGCAGGTCGAACTGCTCTCCCGCGGTCTCAAGGCAGAGATGGAGCACGCAATCCAGGTTTATTACAAGGGTGTGGTGGTTGGCGATTACGCTGCCGACCTATTCGTCGACGGGCGTGTAATTGTCGAACTCAAGGTGGCGCCCGAATACTGTCCTGCACACGAGGCGCAGTTGTTGAACGAGTTGGTGTCCACTCGTGTCAGCGTCGGTTTGCTCATCAACTTTGGGCGCGAACGGGTCGAGTTCAAACGGATGGCGCACTGAGTCGATAGCCTCAGCACGGCATACTCGCGACAAAAGACCCCGGAGACATTTTCGTTCCGCGGATTGCACAGATTGCACAGAACAAAAGCTCCGCTCGGTGAAATCTGTGAAATCTGTGGCTATAGAGCTCTTCAGCGTGTGGCGAAGACAGGGTGACAATCCTGCCGCTCCACGCTACATTCGCGCCGCTATGAAAGAAAAGACCATTGCCCCACCCGCCGTCGCCATCGTCATGGGCAGCGATTCGGACTGGCCGACGATGAAAGCCGCGGCCGAGGTCTGCTCCGAATTCGGCATCGCCCATGAAGCCCGGGTCATCTCGGCGCACCGGACGCCGCAAGACCTATCTCGGTTCGCCCAGGAGGCCCACGAGCGCGGAGTGCGTGTCTTCATCGCCGGTGCGGGCGGGGCGGCCCACCTGCCCGGCGTGATCGCGGCCTACACCCCTCTGCCGGTCATCGGCGTGCCTATTACGAGCAAAGCCCTCAAGGGATTGGATTCGCTCCTGTCCATCGTCCAGATGCCCAGCGGCGTTCCGGTGGCCACGGTAGCAATCGACGGCGCGCGCAATGCGGGAATCCTGGCTGCGCAGATCCTGGCAGTCGGCGACGCCGGCTTGCAAGCGAAAGTCATCGCCTTCAAGGCCCGCCTGGCCGAGGAATCCCGCACAAAAGACCGGAATCTCGCGAGATCGTCAGCCGATCCTGGCCAGCGCCAGGTCTAACCTGTGGAGAACACGGGCTTTGCCCAGGATGGCGATTAGGTGGTAAAGGCTCGGACCGGCGGTGTTGCCGCAGCAAGCCAGGCGCGTCGGGTGAACCAGGATGCCCGTCTTGACCCCAAACCCCTTCGCGACTGTGGCCAAGGTGGCTCCAACCGTCTCATGGTCAAAGGGTTCGAGCGCCGCAAGGGCCTCTCGCAGCCGCGCCAAGCGCGGCTTGTTCTCAGGGGTAAACTCTTTCGCCGCCGCCTCCGGGTCATATTCGATGTCGTCCTTGAAATAGAACCCCGCGTAGGGGGGCAGCTCATTGAAGACCTTGAACTTGCCTTTGCAGGTGTCCAGGGCGGCTTTCACATAAGCCTCCGCCCAGCGGCTCGTTTCGAGGCCGGCTCGGGCCAGGGCTTGGACCGATTGCTCGTAAAATCGCTCGTTGCTCATCTCGCGGATATACTCCCCGTCGAGCCATGCGAGCTTGGTCAGATCGAAGCGGGCGTTATGGCGGAGGATTTGGGGCAAATCGAAGGATGCGATGATCTCGGCCAGGGACAGCTTCTCGCGGTTGCCTTTGGGGGACCAGCCGAGCAGGGCCAGAAAATTAACCAGCGCCTCCGGGACGTAGCCCTCTTGCAAGTAGGTCATCAGCGACGCGCCCTTGTCGCGTTTGCTCATCTTGGTGCCGTCGCTGTTGAGGATCAGAGGTATATGGGCGTAGCGGGGCGGTTCGGCGCCAAATGCCCGGAACAGGGCGATGTGCTTGGCGGTGTTGCTCAGGTGATCTTCCCCGCGAATCACGTGGGTGACCCGCATCTCGAGATCGTCCACCACGTTGACCAGGTGGAATACAGGCTGGCCGTCCGAGCGGACAATGATGAAATCCGGGTCGAGTTCCTCGCGATCCGTCAACTGCCGGCGCACGTCGCCCACGACGATGTCGGGGATGATGATAGGCGCGCGCTGCATCTTGAATTTGACCGCGCCCTCGTGCTCGTAGGCCAGGCCACGTGAAAGCAGCTCCTCGACCCGCCGCCGGTAATTCTCCTGGCGCCGGCTTTGAAAGTAAGGCCCGGCGTCCCCTTTGCTCGGCCCGGCGGCATCGGCCCCCACGGGACCCTCATCCCAATCCAACCCCAGCCATCGCAGACCATCGAGAATCACGTTGACCGCCTCCTGCGTGTTGCGGGCGACATCCGTATCCTCGATGCGCAGGATGAACGTGCCGCCCGTGTGCCGGGCGTAGAGCCAGTTGAATAATGCAGTGCGAGCCCCGCCGATATGGAGGAACCCGGTGGGGCTGGGCGCAAAACGAACGCGTGTTTTCATGGTCATCGTCGAAGCCGGATCGGCGGCTCATCGCTCGGAAAACGACTGTCCGAGCCGACATCCGCGGCTGAACTCAAAAATCCAAGACCCAAAATCCGAGAGCAAAGCTCGACATCCGAAGCCCAGGATACCGTCGTCCCTCCGGTCGGCAAGCCCAGAGTGTCCGCCGACCCCGTGGCTCCGGGGGGGAATTCAATCGCCAGGAGGACCAGCCGAACGCATGTCCCGTATCGGGAGTTTTGAGTTCGACATGGTTGATGGCAAAGGGCTATCCTTCCTGCCATCGGTATGCGCATTGAGATCGAACAAGAAGAGGATGGCCGGTGGTTGACGGAGATACCGGAGCTTCCGGGAGTAATGGTTTACGGCGCGACTCGTGAGGAGGCCGTAGCTCGAGTCAAAGCGTTGGCCCTCCGTGTGCTTGCGGATCGCTTGGACCATGGAGAAGCGATTCCCGAACTGATCGAGGTCTTCTCTCTCATCTCTGGCTCCCCGTCTCAGGCCGCAGTGACTCCCGCCGGCCAATCAATTCCTCGGCCAGCGGCTTCGCATCGTAGAGGTTTTGGAGTGCCTCGATGATGGCCGCGGAATGGACGCACACGGCGCGCGCCTGCTCCTCGGTGTAGAGAAAGTCGGCCACCAGGGACTGGATGTTGCCGTCGAAGATGATCCCCACGAATTCGCCGCGCCGGTTGACGACCGGGCTGCCGGAGTTGCCTCCGATAATGTCAGCCGTGCAGACAAAATCGAACGGGGTTGCCAGGTTCAGTTTCTTTTCGTTGGCAAGCCAGCGTTCCGGCAGGTCGAAAGGCGGGCGGTAATTCTGGCCGGCGGCCCGTTGATAGAGTCCGGCAAGGGTTGTCTGAAAAGGGACGTGCTGGCCGTCTTCCTCATAACCGGCGACGACGCCGTAAGAAAGGCGCAGAGTGCCGGTGGCGTCGGGATACTGGTTGGCCCCTTCGAGGGCGTAGCGGGCTTTGCCAATCTGGGCATGGGCCTGCCGAATCGCTTCCCGCCGCGCCTCGACCTCCTTGCGCACCGCCCGCGCCTCGTCATCGACCTGGCGCGCGAGTTCGATCATGGGGTCGTGCGCTTCATCCAGGGCTTGTAGCCCGCCTTCATACAACTCGCGCCGTTTGGCGGGCGAGGCCAGTTTGGTGCCGTGGACGGCGGTGAACGCGCGTTCGTGCGGCGACAGGCCGCTCAGGGCCTTGCGGACCACGGGCTGGTTGTAGCGTCCGTTCCCGGCAAGGGAGGTCAGAGAGTCGGTCAGCTTGAGCGTCTCGAGGTCTTCATAGACCGGGTTCTCCGCGAAGAGTTCGTGCTCGAATGACGCGCGGCCGGCTTCCTGGTATTCCTCCAGCCGCACGCCGTCCGGCTTGCTCCGCTCGACCGCCGAGCGAAGCAAACTGCGGGCGTACCTGAACAGGACGCTGTTAAAGCCGGCGCCTTGTTCGAGCAATTCATATTCCACGGCGCGTTGGGCTATGGCCTGCTGGGCCTGGGCGATGCGCTCCCATGCCTGCTCCACTTGCGCCGGCGAGGCCCCCGCGCCGAGCTTGCCGCTTTCCACAAGCGTCCGGACCGATGCGCGCAGCTTTTCCTCGGACGCTCTCCCGGCTTGCATGAGTTTGGCGTCGAGCAGCCCGGCCAGAGCGCCTTCGCGCGCCTTGCGCGAGTTGCGGACGCCGAACAGGTCGTTGCGGGCTCGGCGCGTGTTCTCGGCGCTGCGCGCGCTGTAGGCGTCATACAGGACCTCGAGCCGGTTGAGCCGCTGCAAGGTCCGGGGATACTCCCAGTCCCGCAGATACTCCAGTTCGCCGACCGTGCGCAAACGGTCGGTGCGGCCCGGATGCCCGGAGACGAAAACCAGTTCGTGGTCGGCCGGTCCGTTCCGGCTCCATTTCAGGTAATGCTCGATCTTCGCCGGATGTCCCTTCTCGTAGGCGCGGAACAGGCAAATGTCCAAATCGAAGCGCGGGTACTCGAAATTGTCCGGGTCGCCCCCGTAAAAGGCGGTCTGCTCTTCCGGGGCAAAGACCAGGCGGATGTCGGTGTATTGCTTGTAGCGGTAAAGATGGTATTCCGCGCCTTGGTAGAGGGTTACCACCTCGCTGCGCAAGCCGGTCTTGTCCTGCGATTCCTTTTCGATCGCGGCGAGGATCGCCCGGCGGGCGCGAAAGGCCTCCTCGTCCGCCAGGCCGGGCCGGACGGCGGCGTTGACCCGCGCGGTGACATCCTCAATCTCCTCGAGCACGCTGACCTCCAGCCCCGGACAGGGCTGCTCTTCCTGCCGGGTCCGGGCGTAGAAACCGTCCCGTAGATAGTTGTGCTCCTTGGTGCTGAGACGCTGCAAGGCCCGCGAGCCGACGTGGTGATTGGACAGAATCAGCCCTTCCTCCGAGACGAACTCGCCCGAGGCGCCCCCGAAACGCACCGAGCAGAGCTGGAGATGTTTCAGCCAGGCATCCGTTAGCTCAAAGCCGTATTTGTCCCGGATCGCCTCTCTGGGCGGGTGGTTGTAAAGCCACATCCCCTCGTCGGCGCGCGACGGGACGCACACCGCGAGCATGGCCAGGAGCAAACAGGTCCCACCCGGACAGAACGCGGCGGCGAGTGGGGTGCGAAGGTTGGCCTGCGGTCGTGGCCGCAGCGATGCGGGCAATTCTTTGGACATAAAACGGTTTCAGTAGTGTGTGGACCAAAGCCACGGTTGGCTCCTCATTTCCCGCTCTCGCTGAGCAGGCAATCGACGGCCGCTGAGCGGAGTTCCTGGGGCTCCGCGGTGATGCGTGTGAGGTTCTTTTCCGCGTTCGCCGCCCGGTAGTTGGCTTGGGCGACGGCCATCGACTGCTCGGTTTCTCCGGCCACCCATGTCCGGCTTGGAGCACCGAGGGCGAGGAGGGCCGGCAGGTCGCCGTACTTGGCCCCGCCGGGCAGGAAGCTGGGATCGTGAAGGTCGAGCACGCTGCCGAAACGGAAGCCGGCGGTGTCGATGACCGCCTGGTCGATGGCATTGCCGCACTGCGCGCGCGCGGCCGCCACCCACGCTCCGGCGCCGGCCAGACCCACAACGCTCAGCCGTGAGGAAGGCGCATCGCTCTTGAGAAAACTGACCGCCGAGAGCACGTCATGCACGCGGTGGGCGAACACGGAGTAGTTGTAACCGAAAGTGTAAGCGGCCGCCTCGCGCGGGTTTTTCACACTCGGAGTGCGGGTCAAGGGCTTGGCGTCGGCAAGGAACTCGCCTTGGTAAAGGAGATCCACGCCCACGACCGTCGCGCCGGATTTTACGAGTTTCTCCACGCCCGGCTGGAGCGAGCCGTCGGCTGCGAAGAGGGCGGATTTCCCTTCGGCGCTGAGCCAGAGGACAATTCTGCCGTTTCCCTGCTTGGGAGAGCAGAAGATGGCGGGGAGTTCCTCGCCGAAGGTCTTGTTCCGGAGCAGGGCGCTGGTCTGGTTCCAGGCGCCGCAGTCGGATTTGCGGATGGTCCTGCACTCCATGTCCCCGGCGTCAGGCCAACGGGAGCCGAGCACGGCGTCCCAGCCGCCCAGACAGAGGGCGCGGGAGCGGTCGGGCGCGGCCTGTTCGGCGGCAAGCTGCTGTTGGGCGTCCTCATGGAACCAGCGCAACAACTCGCGTTCGAAGGCGGGGCCGGCGGCTTTAGGAGCCGGGTGCTGGTCATCCCAGACGGTGAGTTCGGCAGGTTTGAGGACCTTGTAATCGCGCTCGATGACCGGCTCCTGGAAACCCAGTTTGAAGTGGCGGTTGAGCCAGGTATAAAAGGCGGAGCGGGAGACGGCATTGTAGTTGTGCGGGAAGTGCTCGCCGCGCTTCAGCATTACGTTCTCGGGGGCGCCCATCAGGGTATAAACCTGCTTTAGTTCGGGGAAGCCTTTGGCGGACATTTCCTTGGTCCAATCGTCCGCGCAGGTCATCCCTTGAGGTTTCGGGGCGAAGAGGGCGGCGAACTCGACGTTCCCGGTCTCAACGCGGAGGAGGGATGCGTTTTCACAAGTGCAGCCGCCTTGCATGGCGGTGCTGACCATGACGGCGGGAAAGGAGAGGGTAATGCGGGGGTCGATCGCCGCGAGGATCATCGTCTGGGTGCCGCCGCCGCTGGCGCCGGTGACCGCGATGCGGTCCGGATCGACCTCCGGCAGACTCAACAAGAAGTCCAGGGAACGAATCGAATTCCACGTCTGCAAACCCATGACGCTCTGCAAATGCGCCTCCGCTTGCGGGCTGAACAGGCCCCAATTCTCTGTGGTGTTCATCTCCGGCCGCTGATGGGCGAACCTATGGACCAGTTCCGCCGAGAGTTGCCGCGAATCCGAGTTGCCCAGCATGTCCCACTGCCAAACGACGCAGCCCATCCGGGCAAGCTGAACGCACATCGACTGGAAGCGGCTTTGGCCCCCTTCCTCGAATCGCTCCTCCCCTTCGGCTATCTCATGCCTCAACTCCTCCGGAGTCGAGAGCGAGAGACGCGCGTCGGTCCAATGGCCGTGCGCGAACAGCACGCCGGGGACTTTGCCCGCGACGTTCTTCGGACGGTACAGGTTGCCCGTAACGAAGAAGCCCGGCGCGCTCTCGAAATAGACCTTCTCCACCGTGAAGTCGCCGCGATCCAGCCGCCCGTGGATGACGGCATTGAGCGGCGTGCGGGCCGGCATGGGCCAGAGTCCCTCCGAGACCAGGACCTGCCGCCGCACCCGCTGGGCGCGCTTCTCCCATTCCGCCCTGGATGCCGGCGGCTTGAAAGGAAAGTAGCCGTCCAGGTCCTTGAGCGGCTGCAGGCGCGCGTCGTCCGGCTGCTTGCCTTCTGGCAAGACCCTCGGGGCAGGCCCTGCCACCGAAGCGGCCGCAAGGAGGCAGAGGGCCAGGGACAGGCGCAACGTCGGAATTTGGATTGTCATGCCTAACGCATATAAACTACCGACGCCGTTTCGGCCATCGAAAAATGCGACACGGTGAACAACGAGCGCCACCTTACTCCCTCCGGCTCAAGGCGCCCCTTGAAGACGTCTTGGGACTTGCCCCGGCTGCCGACTCAAAGACAATTCGCGATATGAAAACCGAACGGACCTTGTGTGCCAGCGAGGCCATGGCCCGCCAGCGCCGGCTCGAGCTGGCGCGAAAGGCTTTCAGGGAGTTTTACGCGCAGTGCTTCTGGTCGTACCGCGAAGACGCCGAGATCACCGAGGACAAAATCCCGTTCGTCATCCGCGGCCTTCGCGAACACGGGGGACTGGCCGGCTACCGCATTGCCTCGGAGTTATGCCATTAGGCGCTTTCTCGTCACTTCGGCAGCGTCAAAGGCGCCTGGCCCCGCATTGTGGAGCACTGAGCCCCGTGTCGGCGACCTCATGGCACACGGGTGCGATAATAACGGGCCTGGGAAACGTTGGTGACGGTGTCGAAGAACTGGTACACCCCGTTCGTGCCGGCGCTTGCGGCGCCAATTTGGGTCCAGTGAAGGAGATCCGTGGATGCCTCGACGTTGTAGGTCGTCCCCAGGATGCCCGCGAACTGGACCACGATCGAGTTGCCGGGCTGAAGATTGATCCCAAGGGTGCCGCCTGTTGTGGCTGCAAGGGCCTCGTACGCGCCAATGTCCGCGAACGAGCCTTGCGGGCGGGAGACACCGCGCTGATCGACCGGCGGAAAACCGGAGGGGATTGCATCGAGGGCCGGGCTGCCGGGCAGCAGGGCCATCGTTTCCGTCGAGCCTCCGTTGTCGGCGAGGGGGCCGAGCAGCGGGTTGGCTTTGTTAAGGCTGCCCGTCGCGGTAAAGCCGGCCGTGCCATCCGAGCAGATATTGTAGCCGTCGTCCGTGACGGCGCCCCAGACATCGCCGCCGCTGGAGCTGTTGGCGATGATGGAGTTGAGGACGAGGATGCTGGCATTCGTGGCAAACAAGCCGCCGCCTCGGGCAGGGCCGGCGGCCCCATCGCAGTCTCCGGCTGTACCACTCGCGCCGTTGGCGGCGATGGTGAGGTTGACCAGGGTCGCTGAGGCGGTGGCGACGTACACGGCGCCTCCGGACGCGGCGCCTCCGGGGCCCATGGGAGGGCCAAAGCCGCCCCCGTTGGAGCCGGCGCCTCCGATTGCTCGATTGGCTGTAAGGGTGGAATTCGTGGCCGCCAATACGCCGGAAGCCCAGACCCCGCCACCGTCCGCTGGGGCGCCGTCTTCGATGGTCTCCCCGCACCCGGTGCCGCCGCCGCTCGCCTTGTTGTTGTCGACAGTAGATCCATTGATCGCCAGTGTTTTGGTCGAGTAAATCGCTCCCCCGTGGGCCGCTCCCGGCGGCGCACCATAGGCTCCGCCCGCGCAACTGTTGCCCGAGAAGCTTGAGTCCCAAATCTGCAACGCCGCCCCGTTGAAGACCGCCCCACCACCTCCGTCACCTCCAGGGGAATTGTAGCCGGCTCGGGCAACGGTTGCGGCGTTGCCAAGAAAGCGGCAGAGCTGAATCACCCCTGAGGAGCCTCGGTCCAGGCAGAGCGCGCCACCCACGCTGGCGCCGGCACTGCCGTTGGCGATGTTGCCCTCCAGCACCGAACCGGAAAGCAGAACCTGCGAGTTGGTCCCATAGATTGCTCCGCCGAAGGCCTCCCCACCCGCACTGCCCGATCCCCACGGCGAAAACTCAGCGAGCCCGCCGGAGGCGCTGTTTGTTTGGAAGGTCACCCCCTGCAGGCTGACCTGTCCATTGGCGGAGTAGATGGCACCACCGAAGCCCGGTCCCTCTTGCTGCGCGTCTATGGCGAAGCCGGCAAGGACCGGGGGAGTTGAGGTCCCGCCCAAGGCCGAGTTGGCGGCCAGCAGGCAATTTGTCAAGCTCAGCGCGCCGCCCAGATTGCAAAGGGCGGCACCGTAGCCGGCGCCTCCCGCCACATAGACGGGACTTGGATCCGAGAAGTCCTTTCCGGAGCTGCCCCCTTGGACGAGATGATTGGTGAGCGCGCAATCGGTCAGCGCCACCGTGCCGCCCAGGCTCAATATGCCGCCGCCAAAGCCGTCCTGACCGACCTGAGGCGGGGTGGGGGCGCCGTCCGCTCCGTTGGCCCCAACAAAACGCCCATTGGCCAGTGTTAGCCCGCTTACTGAAAAGGCGACCTTCGAGTTGACCTGGAACAGCCGCACTGCGTTCCCGCCGCTGATGGTCACGGCATAACCGTTGGCCTCGATGACGGTGTCCTGGGCGATGATCAACGTGTTGGTCAGCGTGATCGTTCCACCGGTGCCGAAGACCACTGTGCCGCCGCCGTTGAGGGCGGCTTGCAGGTCAGCCTGCGTGGCGTTTGTCACCGTGCCGCCTCCCCATGCTGTTTGGGCGACGGCCAGGGCCGCCGAGAGGACGAGAAGTGGGAGGTGTGGGACGTCGAGCGTATGTAGATGGAGGTTCGCGTTCATGATGCCATATCAACTCCATGCCGTTGTCGCTACTGGGTAACCAACCGGAAAAAAGTGTGTGCCGTTGGGCTGGTCGAAACGGGCAGGTACGTTATGCTGTTTGTCGGTGTAAGGGTCAGCCCTGCGTCCCAAGACACGAAATCGGTCGAACTTTGGAGCAGGACCGGTTTGTTTGGTTCGCTAATCACCGCCAGCGTCGCGTTGCTTCCGGACAGGACAATCTGGAGCTGGGAGGGACTCACACGAGGCGCGGATTGCAATATCAGGCCCTGGTACCCCACGATCACAAACGAATCTCCCCCATAGCCAACACCAAACGGGAGGGGCGCGGACAGTACCCCCGAGATCCAGTTCACACCGTTGGTTGACTCGGCAAGGTAGGGCACCCCGTTGAGGCTGCCCGCCGCGAGGAAGCTTCCCTGGCCCCACGCCAAGCCGGAGAAGCCTTCGCTCCCGGACAGCGCGGCCACGTTCCAATTCGTCCCGTCGCTGGAGGTTGCCGCCGACCCTCCATTCAGCGCCAGGTAGTGGCTCGAACCGTACGCGACCAAAGGGAACTGAACTCCAGGGACGCGGTCGATCCAGGTTCTGCCATCGGCCGAGGTTAATAGGTTGGTGCCCGGAACCACGAACACATCCGGTCCAGCGCACAACGCGCCATTTAAGGACGTTTCATAACCCGGCGGCAACGCCATGATGTTCCACTCGGAGCCATCCGGCGAAACGGCAAGCAAACCAGTGGGTAGAGCATCGGGAGCAGAATTCGAACTGTAGCCGGAGGCAATGAATGCGCGATTGCCATAGGTCACCTTTCCGAGCACGAAAGACGCGGCCTCCGGTGCGGGCGGTGAGGCAGCGGGGGTCCAGTCATGCCCATTAGTGGAAACGAGGACGGTCCCCCCGCCTCCAACGGCGACAAAACGGCCATCCCCGTAAGCAACGCCGTACAGGTTGTTCGTTCCCAGTTGAGCAGCGACCCATGGCCCGCCATTGGCCGACGAAACGACGGTCCCGGAATCGCCCACAGCGACGTAAGTCCCATCACCCCACGCTACGGAATAAAGGTCAACGGAGACATGGGAGTCGCGCTGCAGAAACACCAACCCGCAGCGGATCGCGCCTCCGTCACCCACCGCTAAGAACTCGCCGCTGAGCGGGAGCAATCCGCGGAGGTTGGCGGTTGTCCCACTGGCGGGCATCGACCAGGCACTCCCATCAGTGGAAGTGAGGAATGCCCCGCCGCCACCCGCTACAGCGTATTGGCCGACAGCGCCGTTGCCGAACGCCCCGGAGCCCCCCGCCGCGTACACGTCCAGGTTTGTTGGAAGGGCAGCCGCAGTCCAATTCACCCCGTCGCTCGACACAACCGCTGTGCCCTGGGTGCCGGCCGCCAGGAATGAAACGGTACCAGGCCGGTCGCCTTGGACGTATGCCACACAGTAGAGATCGAGCGGAGTGCCCGAGTTCCCAACGGTCCAGGAAAAGCCGTCAGGGGAAGTCAAGAGCACCCCCTGTTCGCCCACAGCGACGAACAGCGGCCCGCCTCCTCCGCTGGCGGGGTTAAAGTAGGGGGTGCCTACCGTGACCGCGTCCAACGTGTTGGACAGCCCCGTGGATCGCTGGTTCCAGACCCTGCCATTTGTTGAAACCAGGATGGTGCCCTGCTCGCCGACCGCCACGAAGGTGTTCGCACCCCAGGCCACGGCCTTGAGCGGGCTGCCTTCCGCGGCCGATTGCGCTGTCCAGACGATGCCGTCCGGAGAAGTCAAAATCTCAGTGTTCGTGGTTCCCCCCACCGCGACGAAAACACCGTTCCCGAAGGCCACGCCGTACAAACCGGCCGTCGTGCCGGCTTGGCGCTTGCTCCAGGTCACGGTATCGGTGGACGAGAGAATCGTGCCGCCTTCCCCGACGACCACGAGCGTGCCCCCGCCGTATGCGGCGGAGTGCAGGTTGTTGGTGGTGCCTGAAAATCGCCATTGCAAGTCACGTGGATCGACTGCCGCCACAGCCGGGGGGTCCACCGCCAGGACTGCGCTTTCGCTGAGGGTCCGGCCAGCGTTGCTGCCAACCGCGACCGAGTAAGCGCCCGCGTCGGATGCCTGCACATTCGTCAGGGTGAACGAGGAGTTCGTGGCGCCGCCAATGGGCGCGCCATCCTTATACCATTGGTAGGAAAGGGAGCCGCTGCCCGTGGCTGAAACCGTGAAAACGACGTTGTCGCCGGCCGGGTCGGTCGCTCCCGCAGGCTGAAGCACGATGGTTGTCTGAGTACTCTGGCCGACTGCCTCAAAGGCGCCAATATCCGCCAACAGCCCTTGTGGGCGCGACGTGCCGCACTGATCAACCGGCGGAAAACCCGAAGGGATCGCATTTAGGGCCGGGCTGCCCGGCAGCAGCGCCATCGTTTCGGTCGGGCCGCCGTTGTCAGCCAGGGGGCCGACCAGGGGGTTGGTCCTGTTAAGGCTGCCGGTCGCCGAAAAGGCCGCGGTGCCATCCGAGCAGATATTGTAACCGCCGTCGATCACGGCGCCCCAGACATCGCCGCCGCTGGGGCTGTTGGCGATGATGGTGTTGAAGACGAGGATGCCCGCGTTGGTGCTGCACAATCCGCCGCCTTGGGCAGGGCCGGCGGCCCCATCACACCCCCCAGATGTTCCGCTGGCGCCATTGGCGGCGATGGTGAGGTTGACCAGGGTCGCTGAGGCGGTGGCAAGGTACATGGCGCCTCCGGACGCGGCGCCTCCGGGGCCCTTGGGAGGGCCTAAGCCACCCCCGTTGGAGCCGACGCCCCCGATTGCCTGGTTGGCTGTGAAGGTGGAATTCGTGGCTGCCAATAAGCCGGAAGCCCAGACCCCGCCGCCTTCCGCTGGGGCGCCGACTTCGATGGTCTCCCCGCACCCGGTGCCGCCGCCGCTCGCCTTGTTGTTGTCAAAGGTGCATCCGTTGATCACCAGCGTGTTGGTGGAGCAGATCGCCCCTCCGACGCCCCCTCCCGGCTGGCTGGCGAGGCTGCCCATGCAACTGTTGGACGAGAATGTCGAGTCCGAAATCTCCAAATACGCCCCGCTGAAGACCGCCCCGCCGTGCGCGCTCTCGCCAGGGACGACGCCAACGCCAACCGAGCCTCCGATACCGTTGGCTTCGTTGCCGAGAAAGCGCGAGAGCTGAATCAGTCCCGAGGAGCCATAGTCCAGGAAGAGCGCGCCGCCCAGCCCGGCGCCGACGGCGCCATTGAGGTTGTTGCCCTCCAGCGCCGAGCCGGAGAGCACAACCTCCGAGTGGGTCGCATATATCCCTCCGCCGGACCCCGCGGCGCTGTTCGTCTGGAGTGTGACACCCTGCAGGTTGAGCTGACCATCGGCGCAGTAAATGGCTCCGCCCAAGCCCTGCCCGTTTACGCCCGGCGAGTAACCAAGGACGTTTACATAAGCAGTCCCGCCCGTGGTCGAGTTGCCGGCCAGGAGGCAGTTGGTGAGATTGAGCGTTCCGCCCTGGCTGCAAATAGCGGCACCGAGGCCATTGCCTCCGTTGGAACTGGAGTACGGAGCGACCCGGCCGCCGTGGCCCCCCTGGGCAGAATGATTGGTGAGGGCGCACCCGGTGAGCGCGACGGTGCCTCCTAGATTAAAAATACCGGCGCCGGAACCGTCCTGGCCCGGCTCGGGCGGGGTGGCCTTCGATCCGTCGGCCCCGACATTGTATCCGTTGGCCAATGTCAGCCCGTTCACCGAGAAGGCCACGTTCGAGTTGACCTCGAACAGCCGCACCGCGTTGCCGCCGCTGATGGTCACCGCAAAACCGTTGGCGTCGATGACGGTGTCCTGGGCGATGGTCAACGTGTTGGTCAGCGTGATCGTTCCACCGGTGCCGAAGACCACTGTGCCGCCGCCGTTGAGGGCGGCTTGCAGGTCAGCCTGCGTGGCGGTTGTCACCGTGCCGCCTCCCCATGCTGCTTGTGCGATGGCCAGGACAGCGGCCAGGATAAAGATGTGCGAACGAGCGCGAACGGGCTGAGAAGTGCAAGGGTTCATGGGGACTGATTGTTACTGTGCTATCGGTATTTCAACTCTGTCGGGTTTAGGGTTCACGGGCGCGGTAAAAAAGGGGTAAAAGATGCTCGTGACGGTGTCGAGGGGTTGGAACTACATTGGGTGCCTGTCTCCCGGGCGATGGTCAACGTGTTGGTCAGCGTGATCGTTCCACCGGTGCTGAAAGCCACTGTGCCGCCGCCGTCGAGCGCAGCTTGCAGGCCGCCTTGACTGGCGTTTCTCACGGTGCCTCCTCCCCATGCCCTTTCGCCGAACGCCAGCGCCGCCGAAAGGATAAGAAGTGGCACGTGTGGAAGGAGAGCGTGTGCAAAAGCAAGCCCAGATTCATAACGCCGTATTCCCAACCCCCGCGTTGCATGGATTAAGTGCTCAAGTTTCTCTCAAATCCAACGCTTCGTGTCAAGCGAAAAGCCGGTCCAAACTCGGTGCCTTGGTGCTGAACACCTGCGGCTTATTTTGTTTTGCTGGGCAGCTTCCGGCAAGTCATCCAGCACCAGGTGCCCGAGAGCCAGCTTTAGAACCAGACCCTTTCGGATTTCGGATTTCGGGTTTCCTCTGGATTTCCTTTGGGGAATTGACAATGCTGCACGGCGTGAAAACGACCAACCTTCTGAATGATGCGAGAGTGCTCCTGGTTATGGCGGGTTTGAGCCTGGGGACGATGACCTGCTCGGCTGCCGAATTCGGGGCAACGGATTTGCGTTGCGAATACGGAAAGAACCCGGCTGCGATAGGCGAGGCCCAGCCGCGTTTGAGCTGGGTGGTTCAGGGAGCGCCGGGGCAACGCGGGGTGATGCAGGGGGCCTCTCAAGTGCTCGTGGCGACCAGCCCGGAACTGCTCGATAAAGACCAAGGCGACCTCTGGGACAGCGGCAAGGTCGGGTCGGCTCAATCGGTCCAGGTGGTCTATCGCGGAAAGGAATTGGCTTCGGGCCAGACCTGCTTCTGGAAGGTCAAAGTCTGGGACGGGCACGGCTCCGCCTCGGCCTGGAGCGCGCCCGCCAGTTGGACCATGGGTTTGCTCAAACCCTCCGACTGGAAGGCCAAGTGGATTGGGTACGACGCGGCGGCGGACCGCGCCGATTCCGCCTCGGCGGTCCTGAAACGATTCCAGGGACTCGATGGCAACGAATGGATGTGGGCCGGCGGCGCGGCGCCGGGAAACCAGCCGGCGGGCAAGGTCTATTTCCGGAAGGTGGTCCAGATTCCCGCCGATCGCGCGGTCAAGCAGGCGACCTTCCTTCTGGCGGCGGACGACGGTTTCAGCTTGTTCATCAACGGGCATTCGGCGGGGCAGGGGACCACTTGGCAGCAAGTCTCCAGCCCCGATGTCACGGGGCGTCTGCGCCCGGGCGCCAATGCCCTGGCCATCGAGGCGACCAACGGCGGGGACAGCCCCAGCCCGGCAGGCGTCATCGGACACTTGGTCGTCATTTTCTCCAGCGGCGACCACATGGTGGTGCCGATCGACGCCTCCTGGCAGACAAGCCGCGAGCCGGGGACGCGCTGGAACTGGGCGGATTTCGATGCCTCGGATTGGAAACCGGCCAGCGTGGTCGGCAAGTACGGCGATTCGCCTTGGGGCCGCATCGGGTCCAATGTGGCGACGATTGACCCCGCCCCCTATTTTCGGAAGACCTTCACGGTGTCCAAACCGGTCAGCCGCGCCACGATATTCGCTTCGGCTCTCGGCGCTTATGAACTGCACTTGAACGGGAGCCCGGTGGGGAACGACGTGCTCTCACCCGGCTGGACCGATTACCACAAGCGGGTGCATTACTTCGGCTACGATGTCACGCCGCAGCTCAAGCAAGGCGAGAACACCCTTGGGGCTATCCTCGGCGACGGCTGGTATGCGGCGTACCTGGCCTTCACGGGCAAGCGCCATTATTACGGCGAAAAGACGCGGCTGCTCGTCCAGATGCAGATCGAGTACCAGGACGGCACAAAAGAGGTGCTCGGCACCGACGAAACCTGGAAGGCGGCAACCGGTCCAATCCTCGAAGGCGATTTGTTGATGGGCTCGGTCTATGATGCTCGCAAGGAACTCAGCGGATGGGACACCCCCGCCTGCGCGGACGCCGGCTGGGGCCAAGCCACTGTGGATAACGGTGTCGAAGCCAACCTCCAGGCGCATCCGGGCGCGCCGATCCGGCGCGAGGCCGAGGTCCCGGCCGTCAAGCTGACCGAGCCGCAACCCGGCGTCTATGTGTTCGACCTGGGCCAGAACATGGTCGGCTGGGTGCGGCTCAAGGCCAAGGGCCAGGCCGGCCAAAAAGTCGTCGTGCGCCATGCGGAAATGCTCAATCCGGACGGAACGATCTACACCACCAACCTGCGCGCGGCCAAGGCCACGGACACCTACTACCTGGCGGACGGGCCCAAACGCGCCTTCGAGCCGTATTTCACGTTCCATGGCTTCCAATACGTCGAGGTCACCGGCCTCGATTACAAGCCCGAATTGGAAGACGTCACGGGCGTGGTCGTCCATTCCGACTTGGCGCGCACCGGGTGGTTCGAGTGCTCCGAGCCGCTGGTCAACAAGCTGACTCTCAACTCCCTGTGGGGCCAAAAGGGCAACTTCCTGGATGTCCCAACGGATTGCCCGCAACGGGACGAACGCGCGGGCTGGACGGGCGACGCCCAGGTCTTCATGAAGACCGCCTGTTTCAACCTCGATGCCCCCGGCTTTTATACCAAATGGCTCGTTGATCTGTGCGACGACTCGCAACGCGCCGACGGCGCGTTCGGAGACGTCGCGCCCTACTTGAGCGTCGTCAGCCACGGCAACACCGGCTGGTCCGACTCCGGCCCGGTTTGCAACTGGCGAATGTACGAGATGTATGGCGACACTCGCGTCCTGGCGCGGCACTACGACGAACTGGTCCGCCACATGGATTACCTGGCCCGGACGAGCAAGGGCCTGGTGCGCGGCACCGGGGCTTACGGCGACTGGCTGCGGCTGGCCGGCCCGCAGCATTCCGAGGCGATTGGGACCGCTTATTACTACTACACTACCCGGCTGATGACGAGGATAGCCGAGGCCCTCGGCAAGAACGAGGACGCTGAAAAGTACCGCCAGTTGGCCGAATCGATCCGGACCGTCTTCGTCAAGACGTTCATCAAGAGCGATGGCCGGATAGTGGACGGCAAGAACGAGACCGGTCAGACGTTCTATGCCCTGGCGTTCGGGCTGGACCTCGTGCCGGCGGAATACAAGACCTTGTCCGCCGAGCAGTTTGTGGCTTCCATCAAGAAGGAAGACGACCACCTCGCGACCGGGTTTCTGGGAACGCCCTTTGTGCTCTTTGCGTTGCAGAAGGCCGGGCATCCGGAGTTGGCCTACAAGCTGGTGCTCAACAAGACCTATCCCTCCTGGCTCCAACAGGTCCTCTGGGGCTCGACCACGATGTGGGAACGGTGGGATGGCTGGCGCCCCGACAAAGGGTTCCAGGACCCCGGCATGAATTCGTTCAACCATTATTGGCTGGGATGCGTCAGCGAATGGCTCTTCACACAGGCGGCGGGCATCGACAGTGCCGGCCCCGGTTTTGAACGAATCACTATCCGCCCGGAGATCGTCAAGCCCGAGGCCGGGTTCAGTTGGGTCAAGGCTTCTTACAACTCGATTCGCGGCACGATTGCCAGCGCCTGGAAGCTCGACCAGGGCGCATTCGAGTTGAATGTCACCGTGCCGGGCAACTCGCTTGCCACGGTCTATGTCCCGGCCAGGAACGCCGCCGACGTGACCGAAAATGGACAGCCCGCCTCGCAGGCGCGGGCCGTGAAATTCCTCCGTCAGGAGGGGGACCGTGCGGTGTTCGAGGTCGGCTCGGGCCAGTTCGCTTTCCAGAGCAAGCTCCAGTAACTCCGGCCCGGATCGCGCTTCCGAGACATGCCTAAGTGGTCATGACCACTAAGGTGAGGCCGGCGAGGCCCAGTGGCCGAACCGGTCCTCCGGGGGCGTGGTGGCCTCCGGGTAAATAAGATAGACGGCGTTTTTGGAGTAGGCCCAGGCGGAAATGACGTTCTTGCGAGGCAGGACCTTGCGGACGTTCTGCCGGGTGCCGGGGTCGTTGATGACGACGTCGCCGTTCTTCGCAAACCCGGCGCAGACAACCAGATGTCCGCTGGGCGGTCCATCTCTGCCCCGGAGCCGGTTGAGGCAGACTGACAGCCCCACCGGCAGGCCCTGCGCAATCCAATCCTCCAGTTCGGCGATGTCGGTGAACCTCGTCACGTAGGCCCGGATGCCCGGGCACGAGCCGGCATAAGCGGTGTTGAAGGCCCAGTTGCCTGTCCCTTCCCAAACGGGGTCAAAGACCCCCTGGGCCACCTCGGGCACGTCCCGGTCCAGTTCCGGACGATTCAGCTTTGCAGCCCAGAAACTCATCAGCATCGAGACGGTCGTCGGGCTGCAAAGCACGGCGCCGTTGGTGTAGGCCATTTGAGAACGTTCGGGCACTGGAACGGTCTTGCCCCAGGCGGCGCGATTGGACGGCAGCGCGGGATGCCTGGCTTTGGTGTCGGTGAGGCACAAGCCGAGGAATTTCAACAGAGCGGGTTTCCCGTCATCGCCGCCTAGCGTGAGGCGGACCTGGAGCCGCTCGCTCGGCTCCTTTAACACGAGCGTGTCGGTGGCCACGTCGCCATCGGCGTCCGCCTGGTTGGGCACACTCCGCCGCGGATGGCGCGACGGGTTCCCGGAATACAGCCCCATGATGTAGTACTTGGTCGTGTGCTGGGGGTAGAGCGCGCGGGCCTCCACCTTCATGTAGGCGCCGTCGGGCATCTGGACGTTCCACGACGCGACCAATTGGTCCCAGTGAACTCTGGCCGCGATTTCGGGCGATGTAAGCACTTTTTCCCCAGGCAACGGGCCGGCTGATTGTGAGAACCCTTGGAAGCGGGCAAAGCCGATGAACTGGCTGCCCCGCGGGTCCAATCCTCCGGCTGCGGCCGCGGCGAGGGCAAGCCAAAGCATGACCGCGGCAACGCCCCGGTCTTGCCGCAGGCGGTTCCCGGCCCGGCGGAGTTCGTGTTTGCATCGAGGGTTCATCGGACGCGGCCAGTGTGACCGTTCCGTCACAGAATGCGAGTCACAAACGGGGTTGCGCGTTCCCTTTCTCAGGCGGCTTGGAGGCCGGGCTTGGCGCATTCAAGACCCCAATAGTGGGTAATGGACTGGAAGAGATGTTCGACGGCCCGGAAGTCCATCGGCTTGACCATGTAAGCGTTGGCGCCCAACTCGTAGGCGCGATCTATGTCCATCGGGTTGTCGGAGGAGGACACGATGACGACGGGGATGCGTCGCAACAGAGGGTCGCTCTTGAGCCATTCCAGGACCTCGAAGCCGCTCCGGCGGGGCATTTTGATGTCCATGACCACCAGCTTGGGCAGCGGATACGTCTCACGGTCGGCGTACTTGCCCTCCGCTCGGAAATAGTGGATCGCCTCAAGACCATCGGTGACGACCTGGAGCGGGTTTTGAATGCAGGCGGCCTTGAAGGCGCGTTTGACCAGGAATATGTCATTGAGGTCATCCTCCACGAGCAACACGGTAAACTGGTTGTTGTCCATAATGTTCGTCGCATGGTTGGCGGCAGGGTGAATCTACCCGTGAATGGGGAAAATGCCAGTGACCGATGCAACAGCCATAAAATTCTCTTTTTTATTGACAACACACCTGCGGTTTTTATATCATGGCGTCACGCTAACTTCGCTGGTGGGGGAGGGCGAGGCGAGCGGTTGCTGAAGGTATGCCCGGTGAGGAACTCAGAAGGTGGGTGCGACAGTTCAGAGAACTGATCAACGAAGGAGGCGCTCTGTCCTCAGACCTTCCGACTCGTCCGGACCTCCAGTTTCGCAGCCCGTCCCGGTCTCCAAATCCTCAAATCAACTGTACCAATGAGACCTAACATTCCGTTAGCGCTCCTGTCCCTTTCACTCTGCGCCGCCCAGGCGCAGGTCACTCCAACCGATCCAGGCTCTCAGCCTGGCGCATCGTCCGTGGGGGGGTACAATCCCTGATCCGCTGACTTGGCCCATCACCGCCCGTGATTGGAACTCAATCGCCCGGGAGTTTTCCGAATCCGTGACCACCACGCTCGGCCCTTGGTTGCCAGCTTGGGATGCAATTAGCAACTGAGTCTTACTTTATGAATGCACAATGTCCCCCCTTTTGGATAGCGATCTGCGCAGTTTCGCTGATGGGCGAAATGGCACTCCCCGCTGGGCAGCCCGGCAGTGTCGTGGGCTGGGGCCAGATCGCCATGCCACCGGTCCAGGCCGGAACCCGTTTCACGGCGATCTCCGCTGGATGGCAGCACAATCTGGCCCTCAAGAGTGACGGCACGGTGGTGGCTTGGGGCTACAGCCAGGATGGCGACTGCGCCGTCCCGCCTGGGCTGAGCGGGGTCGTGGGACTCGCCGCTGGCTTCTATAACAGCTTGGCGCTCAAGAGCGACGGCACTATCGTCGGATGGGGAGACAACAGTGCCGGCGAGAGCGTGGCGCCTGCGGGCCTGAGCGGGGTCGTCGCCGTTGCTGCCGGAGTCGACTACACGCTCGTGCTT
The DNA here is from genome assembly GCA_964653485.1 of uncultured Verrucomicrobiota bacterium. GTDB lineage: Bacteria > Verrucomicrobiota > Verrucomicrobiia > Limisphaerales > UBA8199 > CAVQND01. The sequence continues at coordinate 23,803 of CAZZFF010000062.1, forward strand.
AAAGGCGACGGCACGGTCTTGCAATGGGGCAGCACGAACGCTGTGGCCGCACCGACCGGCCTGAGCGGCGTGGTAGCCATCTCCGCCAGCGCTACGCACAACATGGCGCTCAAGTCGGACGGCACAGTCGTGGAATGGGCCTACGACGATGTCCTCACCATGCCGACTAACCTGACTGGCGTTGTGGCCATCGCCGCCGGTCCCACCCAGAGCCTGGCCCTCAAGAGCGATGGCACTGTCGTCGCCTGGGGTAGCAACGGCTCCGGCGAGAGTACAGTGCCGGCCGGCCTGATTGGGGTTGTTGCCATCAGCGCCGGCAGCCTTCACAGCATGGCCCTCAAGTCGGATGGCACTGTGGTCGCGTGGGGCAACAATACGTACGGCCAAGGAGCGGTGCCGGCCGGTCTGACCGGGGTCGTCGCTATCTCCGCGGGTGGGGCTGCAGACTTGGCGCTTAAGGCGGACGGCACGATCGTGGCCTGGGGACAGAACGATGTCGGAGAAGCCGCGTCGCCGAGCGATCTGAGCGGTGTCACCGCCATCGCCGCAGGCACGATGCATTGCCTTGGGATCAAACCAGATAACACGGTCATCGAGTGGGGAGGTAACCCCGAGGAGGGCCTGCACGGGCCGCCGGTGGGTCTGACCGGCGTGACCGCCATCGCCGCCGGGGGCAACCACAGCCTCGCTCTTAAGACCAACGGCACAGTCGTGGCCTGGGGCGATGACGATTACGGCGAGAGTAGCGTGCCTGCGGGCATGAGCAACGTCGTCGCAATCTCGGCCGGGGGCATGCAGAGCCTGGCGCTTCAGGCCGACGGCAGCCTGGTCGCCTGGGGCGATAATACCTATGGCGAGAGCACGGTACCGGCGGGCCTGACCGGCATCGCGGCCGTTTCCGCCGGTGGGGCTCATAACCTGGTGCTGAAGTCCGACGGCACAGTCGTGGCCTGGGGCTACAACACGAATGGTCAGGCCACTGTGCCGGCCGGCCTCAGCGGGGTCATCGCCATCTCCGCCGGAAACAAGCACAGTCTCGCCCTCAAAAGCGACGGTACCGTCGTGGCCTGGGGCGCCGGGCTGACCAACTACCCCAATGATTTCGCTGATGACGGGCAGTCCATGGTGCCGATCGGGTTGAGCAACGTCGTGGCGATCGCCGCCGGGGCCTATCACAGCCTGGCCCTCAAGTCTGACGGTACGGTGGTGGCCTGGGGAGCGGGCAATCCGAGCGACCCATTTGGCTTCGGCCAATCGACCGTGCCGGCTGGCTTGGGCGGCGTCATTGCCATCGCTGCGGGCGGGTGGAACAGCGTGGCACTGTTTGCCCCGCCCTCCCTGGCGCCGCCAACCCTCATGCCCGGCGGCTCAGCCCAGTTGACCCTCAACGGCGCCGCGGGCATGACCTACACTATCCAGGCCTCGAGCGACCTGGTGAACTGGACGCCTCTGGCGAGCTTCGTGGCGACAAACAGCCTGACGCCATTCCTGGATGCCGCCGCCAACAGCTTCAACCGCCGCTTCTACCGGGCGGTGGCGCCGTAGCCCGGCCATGGCTTATGAAGAGCACGAACCTGAGAACACCGGATGATTTGGAATGCCTCTCAGAGAGGAACAACGATCATCCGAGCAACCGTGTGGGTGAACATCGATTGTTGGCGCGGCAATTCCCAATGAACCCCAAAAAATCAAGAAGATTGTTCTTGGCGGCTGCGTGCGGAGCAGCCTTGCTGGCGGTCGAAGCCCAGGCCGGCGCTGGGCAGCCCGGCAGCGTCGTGGGCTGGGGCCAGACGGCCATGGCTCCGGTCCAGGCCGGGATCCGCTTCACGGCGATCTCCGCAGGGGGGGCGCAGCACGATCTGGCCCTCGAGCTCGGCGGCACAGCCGTGGCGTGGGGGCAAAACCAGGCCGGCCAGTGCGACGTGCCATCCGGCCTCGGCGGCGTCATCGCCGTCTCGGCCGGATTCGAATTCAGTCTGGCGCTAAAATCAGATGGCACGGTCGCGGCCTGGGGAAGCAACGCCGTGGGCCAGACCACGGTGCCGCCCGGCTTGGGCAACGTCACCGCCATTTCCGCAGGCGGGTATCACAGCCTCGCCCTCAGCGCAGACGGCACGGTCGCAGCCTGGGGCAACAACGACTCCGGCGAGAGCAGCGTGCCCGCCGGCCTTGACGGCGTGGCCGCGATTTCAGCCGGGGGCTATCACAGCCTGGCGCTCAAGTCAGACGGGACAGTAGTCGCCTGGGGCTACAACTACTTTGGCCAGTGCGACGTGCCAACCAACCTCAGCGGTGTCGTAGCTATCTCTGCTGGTGACAATCACAGCCTGGCTCTCAAAGGCGACGGCACCGTCGTGGCCTGGGGCAGCAACGCTTCCGGCGAGGGCACAGTGCCGGCGGGACTGAGCGGCGTCACCGCCATCAGCGCGGGCGACGAATCAAATATGGTCCTCAAGTCCGATGGAACGGTCGTGGTCTGGGGCTTCGAGGATCCTCCGGGCCAGGCCACGCCGCCCGCCGGCCTGAGCGGCGTCATTGCCATCTCAGCGGGAGGAGAGGTGTACCTGGCACTCAAGTCTGACGGCACAATAGTTGCCTGGGGATTGAACAACTCCGGCCAGGGCACCACGCCGGCGGCTCTGAGCGGCGTCACCGCCATCGCCGCAGGCACAATGCACTGCCTCGGACTCAAACCGGATGGCACGGTGGTCGAATGGGGAGGCAACCCCCTGGAGGGCCTGCTTGGGCCGCCGGCGGGTTTGACCGGCGTAACCGCCATCGCCGCTGGTGGCAACCACAGCCTCGCCCTGGAGACCAACGGCACAGTCGTTGCCTGGGGCGATAACGATTACGGCGAGAGCAGCGTGCCCGCCGGCCTGAGCAACGTCGTCGCGATCTCGGCCGGGGGCGTGCAGAGTCTGGCGCTCCAGTCCAACGGCAGCCTGGTCGCCTGGGGCGATAATACCTATGGCGAGAGCACGGTACCGGCGGGTTTGACCGGCATTGCGGCCATTTCCGCCGGAGGAGGTCATAACCTGGTGCTTAAGTCCGACGGCACGGTCGCGGCCTGGGGCTACAACCGGTCCGGCCAAGCAACGGTGCCGGCCGGCCTGACCGGGGTCATCGCTATCTCCGCTGGAAACACGCACAGTCTCGCGCTCAAGAACGACGGCACGGTGGTGGCCTGGGGGGCCGGGCTGACCAACTGGCCGAGTGATTTCGCCGATGACGGCCAGTCCGTGGTGCCGCCCGGCTTGAGCAACGTCGTGGCGATCGCCGCCGGGGCCTTTCACAGCCTTGCCCTCAAGTCGGACGGTACAGTGGTGGCCTGGGGAGCGGGAGAGCCGGACAATCCGAGTGACCCATTTGGCTTCGGCCAGTCAACGGTGCCGGCCGGCTTGGGCGGCGTCATTGCCATTGCCGCGGGCGCGTGGAGCAGCGTGGCGCTGTTTGCCCCGCCCTCCCTGGCGCCGCCAACTCTCATGCCCGGCGGCTCAGCCCAGTTGACCCTGAACGGCGCCGCGGGCATGACCTACACTATCCAGGCCTCGAGCGACCTGGTGAACTGGACGCCTCTGGCGAGCTTCGTGGCGACAAACAGCCTGACGCCATTCCTGGATGCCGCCGCCAACAGCTTCAGCCGCCGCTTCTACCGGGCGGTGGCGCCGTAGCCCGGCCATGGCTTATGGAGGGCGCGAACCTCACGAAGGCGCCATGAGGGCCGGAATGACCCTAATGAGCCGTCAAGAAATGAAGGTGGCAAGCTGCCTTGGTCTCTCGCCGTCCAGCTTCGTTGCTTGCTCGTTACGTATCCGCGCATAAGCGTCTCGCTCGCGCGTCGCTGGCCGACAACACCCCGGCGGCTTTTTGCCACCGCACTCCAGCGCGGCTTGCCCGGTACTGCCCGGCAGACCCCGTCCGTCGCCGCGCGCCACTACGCCATTTACACGGCGTTCGAGGGCTGTTACAAGGTGCGGATGATGGATGATGGAACAATTTGGACTTCCCTGAGCAACGGCAAGGGGCTGGTTTTGATTGCCGGGCCGTGTGTGATCGAGAGCGAGGAGTTATGCCTGCGGGTGGCGGGCAGCCTTAAGGAGACCTGCGAACGATTGGGCATCTTTTACGTCTTCAAGGCCAGCTTCGACAAGGCCAACCGCACTTCGGGGCACTCGTTTCGCGGACCGGGACTGAGCGGCGGGTTGAGCATCCTGGCCAAAGTCCGAGCGGAGTTGGGGACGCCGGTCCTGACGGACGTGCATACGGAGGCCCAAACGCTGGCGGCGGCGGACGTGGTGGACGTTTTGCAAATCCCGGCCTTTCTCTGCCGCCAGACTGACCTCATCACCGCGGCCGTGCGCACGGGCCGGATTGTGAATCTGAAGAAGGGACAATTCCTGTCGCCGGCGGAGATGGGACAGGTGGCGGAAAAGGCCAGGAGCGCGGGAGGCCAGAGGCTCCTGCTGACCGAGCGCGGCACGACCTTCGGCTACAACAACCTGGTCTCGGACATGCGGTCAATTCCCATCATGAAGCGTTTTGGCTGTCCGGTCATTTTCGATGCGACCCATTCGGTTCAACTGCCCGGCGGGGGCGGGGACAAGTCGGCGGGGCAACGCGAGTTTGCGCCGGTCCTGGCCCGGTGCGCCCTGGCCGCCGGGGCCGACGGACTGTTCTTCGAGACGCACCCGCAGCCGGACCGCGCCCTGAGCGACGGACCGAACATGATCCCCCTGGCCGACATGGCGGGGTTGCTTGAGCGGATGCTCAGGGTGTGGGAGGCGGTCCGTCCGCGAGCGGAGGGGTCTGCTTGAGGATCGACCATTGAGAATGGGTTACCGGTGAAGGTGCCAATCACCATTGACCAATTTTCAATTCCCAATTCCCAATTGTGGGTGACGGTGCAGGAATAAGTGGTCATGACCACTCAGCGGCCGACCCTCTGTTTCCGCACGCTCCGCTTTCCGGGATTTCATTCATGCTGAGTCAGCTCGCGCGAGGATGCGAGGCGAGGATTTGGGAACCGTGTTCGTTATTGCGGGGAGTAGCGGTTCCGGCTTAGGATTGGCGCACTGTGAGTGCGTCAATCCATAATGCCGGAGCGCGGGGCGGGGCCTGGGTGGCCGGGAGGATGTGTGTACTGGCGCTGCTGATCCTCTCAGGGCTGGCTGGTGGAAGCGAACAGGGGCCGCGGTTGCTGGAAGGCAAAGGCAAGCTGGCGGAGTATTACGGGCCGCCGAACCAGACACGGATGAGATGGTTCCTGGAATGGACGCGGGCGCAGCCGTTGCCCAACGATCGATGGCTGATCACCGAACCAAGGTTGCAGACGTTCAGCGTTCAGGGCGATCGCACGATGGGGGTGCAGGCCCCGCAATGCACTTTTGACCGCCGGCGCGAGACGCTCAGTTCCTCCGGCCCGCTCGATGCGCAATTGGCCGATGGCAAGTTCTCGATTTCGGGAGCGGGATTCCTGTGGCAGACCAATTCCGACCTTTTCATTTCCAACAATGTCCACACGGTCCTCCAACCGGAGCTTCTTGCGCGGGCCTCGGCCGAGGCCGGGCCGGGAAAAGGGCCGGTCGAGATTTTCTCGCGGCGGTTCGAGTATTCCACCAATTACGGGCAGGCGGTGTGGCGTGAGGATGTGCGGGTGAAGGGCGAGCAATTGGCGCTCAAGGGCGGTGTGCTCAGGGCGAAGCTGCCCTCGGGCCAGGGCGGAGTTCAGAGCCTCGCCGTGCCCTCGTCCCCCGCGCAAGGGCAACCGCGGCAGGGCGGGGCCTCGAGCCAGGGCCGGGTGGAGACCATCACGGCCGAGGAGGATGTGAGCGTGGACTTTGAAGGCGTCCAAGCCACGGGCGACACCGCGGTTTACACGACGGCGACCGACCAGGTTCAGTTGTCGGGGCATCCCACGTGGCGGGCCCAATCGCGGGACGGGAGCGCCGACCAACTGGTCCTGGAGCGCACAAACCAGGTGTTGCGCGCGACAGGCCACGGGGTCTTGAAGATGCCGGGCCAAGGTCTTGCAAAGGCCGGCCTGGTCTCGGGGAGCGGCGCGCAGGCAACCAACGCCGTCCCGGCCAAGGACCAGGTCCTCGAAATCCTCTCGGAGAACTATGTCGTGCGCACGAACCTCGCCGAGTTTAGCGGCCCGGTGCGGGCGATCGAGCGGGCGGGGACTGAAGTCCGGGGGACAATGAGCTGCGGCACCCTGACGGTCGGGCTGGGCCAGACAAACCAATTGGAACGAATGGTCGCCGAGCGCCAGGTCGTTATCGCTCAGGAGGACCGGCGGTTTCTGGCCGGCAAGGCGGTTTATGAGGGCACCAACGGAGTAATGGAATTGACAGAAGAGCCCAAATGGCAGGCCGGGAACCGCGATGGGTGGGGGAACGTGATCCGGCTTTTTACCAAGCCGGAAGGGATGCTTGTGCGCGGCAATGCGCTCATGCACTTGCCGGCGGAAGAGCTGGCGTCAGCGGAAGTGGTTCCCCATGGAGCTCAGGCGGCAGCCCCCTCACGCCCGTCGCCGGCCAAGCCCGACGGGACGAATTCGCCTATGGCGGAGATCACGTCCGACGAGTACACGGTGACGCCGGGAGGGGCTGTCTTCGAGCGCCACGCGCAGATCAGACATCCGCAGATGAATTGGAGCAGCGACACGATCACGGTGCAGTGGCCGGAGGGGGGCACGACGCGGCATATCCTGGCGGAGGGCGCGGTATGGTTTGAAATGCTCGGCGAAAACGACCGGAGTATGGTGGGCCAGGGCGACCAGGCCGATTATGCGTACAGCGTCACCAACGGCATCACCAACGAGGTAATGGTGCTGACGGGGGACCCGGCCCACGTGGTGCTAAGCCGGACCCCGGCTCCATCGGCCTTGACGTGGAACCCGGCCCAGTTGGCGTCGGCGGACAAGCCGGGCGAACTGAGACCCGGCCAGGGCGCCATCGAGGACACCCTGATTACGATGGACCGCGTCCATAACCGGATAAGGACATCGAGGAGCATGCAATGGGCGATTCAAATCGAGGCCCCTCAGGCGAACACGAATGTTTTTAAGGTCCCCAAGTACAAGCCCAAGAAGAAATACGAGGAGCGGCGGTTGGGCCAGTGAGGGGAAATATGAGTTATGAAGGATGAAGGATGAGGCGCCGATGAGCGACACGCAGACAGAAGCCGCGCAGGGGAAAGAGGAGACCGCCATGCCGGCTCCGCCGGGGGCCGGCGGGCGATTGCTGGCCACAGAGAAGCTGGTGAAAGAGTATCGGCGCCGGCGCGTGGTGAATGGGGTTTCGATCTGCGTGGCGGCGGGCGAGATCGTCGGCCTGCTCGGCCCCAACGGGGCCGGCAAGACCACCACCTTCAATATGGTCGTGGGCGTGATCCGGCCCGATGAAGGCAAGGTGATGTTCCAGGATCAGGACATCACGCGTCTGCCCATGCACCGGCGCGCTCGCTTGGGCATCGGCTACCTGACTCAAGAGCCGTCCATTTTCCGCAAATTGACCGTGGCCCAGAATATCATGGCGATTCTGGAGACATGCCGGATGAAACGGCGGGAGCGCGTGGTGCGGCTGAAATACCTGCTCGAGGAGTTGGACCTCGGGCGGCTGGCGCGGAGCAAGGCCTACACGCTGAGCGGCGGCGAGAAACGGCGCTTGGAAATCACCCGCGCCCTCGTGACCAGCCCCAAGCTGCTGCTGCTCGACGAACCGTTCAGCGGCATCGATCCCATTGCCGTCTATGAAGTCCAGAAGATCGTCCGCCGCCTGCGGGAGCGAGGCCTGGGCATCCTCGTGACCGACCATAACGTGCGGGAGACGCTCAAGCTGGTGGACCGCGCCTATCTCATCCACAAGGGTGAAGTGGTTTATGAAGGCGTGGCCGAGGACCTCGTGAACGATCCGAGGGCGCGCGAGATATACCTCGGACCGGAGTTCAACCTCTGAGTTCTGTTTCCTATGCCACGCGATGTCGTCACAGTCGAGCGGTTTTATGCAGACCACGCCGGGGCCCTGGATTTGAAGCTGATCGCCGGGGCCGGCGGGCTCAAACGCCGCATCCTCGAGCCGACCGTCAACCGTCCTGGCCTGGTGCTCGCGGGCTTCACGCGCTATTTCGCCTTCAAGCGCGTGCAGGTCGTGGGCAACGCGGAATCTTATTTTCTGAAATCGCTGCGCGAGCAAGAGCGGGCAAAGCGGTGCGCGACCTTCTTTTCATATAAACTGCCTTGCGTGGTGTTTGCGCGGCATCTGCAGCCGGACAGGTTGTTCCTGGCGGCGGCGGAGAAGGCGGCCGTGCCGATCTTCCGCTGTTCGCTGGTGACGATGAAGTTCATCAACCTGGCCACGCTCGCGCTCGAGATGATGTTCGCCCCCAGGAGCACCGAGATGGGGAGCATGGTGGATATTCTTGGGGTAGGAGTGCTCTTGCGGGGAGAGAGCGGCATCGGCAAGAGCGAGAGCGTCCTGGCTCTGATCGAACGCGGATACAGCCTGGTGGCCGATGACATCACCAAGGTGATTCTAGTGGATGGCCGGGAAGTGGTCGGGACCAGCGCCGAGATCACGCGCAACCACATGGAGGTGCGCGGCATCGGGATCATCAATGTCGCCGCGATGTTCGGGGTGAGGTGCATCCTCGAGAAGAAACGCGTCGACCTTGTAATCACACTGAGGGCCTGGGACGAGGTCGCCGACGTGGACCGCGTGGGCATCGAGCAGGAATATGTGAAAATCCTGGGCATTGATATTCCGCATATCACGCTGCCGGTGCGGCCGGGCCGGGACTTGGCGCGGCTGATCGAAGTGGCTGCCTTTCAAGCCAAGCTCAAGGCCACCGGCTACAATCCGGCCAAAGAACTGAACGACCGTCTCATCTCGCGGATGACCGGCGCCAAACTGTAGAATTTATTCGCTAAACGGCCCTGTTTGGGTTACTTGTAGAGGGACGACGCAACCTAATGAGCGCTAAGAAAACCACCGATAGCAGTTCGAACATGACGAAGGACTTTGTGGTCTCGAACAAGCTGGGAATCCATGCCCGACCCGCCGCGATGTTCGTCAAGACCGCCAACAGATTCAGTTGCGATATCTTCGTCGAGAAGGACGGGGAAAAAGTCAACGGCAAGAGTATCATGGGCCTGATGATGCTCGCCGCCGGGCCGGGCAGCAAACTCACCGTTCATGTCCATGGACAGGACGCTTCCCAGGCCCTGGCCGAGATCGAGACGCTCATTAAGGCGAAATTTGATGAGGAGTGAGTGCGGATTACCGATTTCAAAACATGGCAACCTTGGAAATTGATGTGAAGTACGTGGCGCACCTCGCCCGGCTTTCGCTTACACCGGACGAGGAGGAGAAAATTGGCGCGCAGTTGGGCCATATACTTGGCTACATCGAGAAACTCAAAGAGGTCGATGTCAGCGGCGTGGAGCCGACCGCCCATGCCTTTCCTCTGGTCAATGTCAGCCGCCACGATGAGGCGCGTCCTTCCATGTCTCAGCAGGACGCCCTGCGCAACGCCCCGGCTCAAGCCAACGGGTTGTTCATCGTGCCGAAGATCGTCGAGTAGCTTGCGAGCCGTTACGAAATAACGTTTGCAATCTGACGTGGTCTTTTGCCGGCTGGCGGCGTTGCTCGCTCGTCGCAGATTCGAGATATGCTCATCGCTCGCGCCTTGCCAGCCGCCAAAATCCCGGCGTGATATTGTAAACGTTATCTCGTAACGGCTCCTTAGAACTCCGCGTTCCCGGGCGTGCGGGCGAATGGGATGACGTCGCGGATATTGGAAACGCCGGTCAGAAACATCAGGAGACGCTCGAATCCAAGGCCGAACCCGGCGTGCGGCGTAGTGCCGAAGCGCCGCAAGTCAACGTACCACCAGTAGTCCTCGGGCTTGAGCTTGTGGAACCTCATGTTCTCGTGGAGCTGATCGAGACGCTCCTCGCGTTGAGCGCCGCCGATGACCTCGCCGATGCCTGGGACCAGGACGTCCATGGCTGCGACGGTCTTGGCGTCCGGGTTGAGCCGCATGTAGAAGGGCTTAATCTCGCGCGGATAGTTGAAAACCGTCACGGGGGACTTGAAATGCTCTTCGGTGAGGAAGCGTTCGTGCTCGGACTGGAGGTTCTGGCCGTAATCGACCGGGAACTCGAAACGTTTGCCGGAGCCTTTTAGGATTTCAACGGCCTCCGTGTAAGACACGCGGACAAAGGGCCGTTCAAGGACGAACTTCAGCCGTTCCCCCAGGCCCTTGTCGACGAATTTCGTGAACAGGGCCAGGTCTTCGCCGCATTGCTCCTGGGTGTATCTGGCCATCGCCTTGATGAACTCCTCCCCGAGGTCCATGTCCGCCTGCAAATCGCAAAAGGCCATCTCCGGCTCGATCATCCAGAATTCGGCGGCGTGACGGGCCGTATTCGAGTTCTCGGCGCGAAACGTCGGTCCGAAGGTGTAGATGTTGGACAAGGCGCAGGCGAAGGTCTCGCCTTCAAGTTGGCCGCTGACGGTGAGGTAGGCGGGGCGGCCGAAGAAATCCGCTTCGGGCTTCTCCCCGGGCCTGCCCTTGAGGGTGGTCACGCGGAACATCTCCCCCGCGCCTTCACAATCGCTGGCGGTGATGATCGGAGTATGGACATAAACAAAGTCGCGCTGCTGGAAGAACTGATGCACGGCGAAGGCCAGCCGGCTGCGCACTCGGAAGACGGCCCCGAAGAGGTTGGAACGGGGGCGCAGATGGGCGATGGTGCGCAGAAACTCCGGCGTGTGGCCCTTTTTCTGCAGCGGATAGGAGGGGTCGACCGTGCCGACCAGCTCGACACGGCTTGCGCGCAACTCCCACTTTTGTCCGGAAGCCGGCGAGGCCACCAGCGTGCCCTCGACGACGGCCGAGGCGCCCGTGGCCAGCTTGGGCAAATCCTCCGCGCCGGGCGTGGCGCTATCTACAACGGCCTGGAGATTGGCCAGGCACGAGCCGTCGTTGAGTTCCAGGAACGAGAACCCCTTCGCGTCGCGCCGGGTGCGGACCCAGCCCTTCACTGTCACAGCCTCCAGCGGGGCCGTGGAGGCCAGGACATGTTTGATCAATGTGCGCATCTGAGATTGAATTTGAACGGCGACTCGGCCCGCCAGGCGCGGGGCCTTGGCCGTTTACGCCACGAATGTGGGCTTAATAGATGGACTCTGCAAGAGTGGAAGTGGACTCAATCCGGAATGGCAAAGACGCGTTTCAATTCCGCTGTGGCCTGGGCGGACATGAGCGTGATCTTCCCGAGAAGGCGGGCGTTGATGACGGCCTCGGCCGTGGCCTCGAGGACCTCCAGCCGGTCAAAGGCATCCAGCACGCTCCTGCCGCAAACTAGCACGCCGTCGTTCTCGCACAGGGCGATGGGCCGGCGCGAGGAGACCCTCTGGGCCAGGTCTGCCGGGTCGCAAAACTGGACGCCAAACGGAATGAGAGCGATCTCCCGCAGGAAGACGAAGCTCTCCGGAATCGTGCGCGAGTCCAGCTCAACTCCGGAGACGCTGAAGGCGGTGGCGTTGACGGTGTAAGCGTTGACGATGGCGTGGATGTCGGGGTGGCGTTGGTAAATGGCTCCGTGATTCCGGCTGGCGCGGCTCGGGGTTTTGCCCCTTTCCGCCTGGCCGCCCCGCACCAGCACGATGTCCTCCAGGTCCACCGTGTTCCGATCCACTCGGTAGGGAGTGATGAGGAACGACTCCGCGTCCACTCGCGCGGAGAAGCTCCCTTCCGTGCTGATGAGGAGCCGCTGCTGGTAGCCCCGGCGGACAAAATCGCACAATTGCCGCCGCAGTTCACGTTCACGGCTTTCCACCGGGCCGTGGTCGAAGGCGGGCAGCGGCGTGAAACTGCGGCGCGGCAGCTCGGTCTGGTCCCGGCTCAGGTAGTTCACCTTGCCCAGGGTTCGCGCCTTGATGATCGTCTTGGCGGTGAATTCCAGCGTCTCGAAGCGCTGGAAGGCCTTCTGCAAAGTCTCGCCGCCCACCACGACGCCATGGCTTTCCATGATCACGCAATGCGCGCCTGTGCCAAAGGCCTCAGCCACGCGTCCGGCGAGGGCCTCGCTCCCGGGCAAGGCGTAAGGCGCAAAGGCGACCTCCCCGCACACGTGCCTGGCCTGGTGGAGCAACTGCGTATCCGGGGCCTGCCCGCAAATGCTGAACGCAACCAATGCCACGGGGTGGGCATGCACGATGGCGCGAATGTCCGGGCGCCTCTCATAGACCGCCTTGTGAAAGGGGAACTCCGAAGACGGTGCGTGGCTCCCCTGGATGCTCCCGTCAGCCCGCACGCAAACGATGTCTTCCCGCCGCAGCCCGCCCTTGTCCAGCCCCGCCGGTGTTATCCATACGTCCCCATTCGGCTCGCGGATCGACAGGTTCCCACCGGAAGTCGTCGTCATCCGGTAATGGTAAATCCGCTCAATCGTCCGCAGGATGTCGTCTCTGGGGTGTACCAAGTTGGCCAATGCGCTCATGGGACGAGCTTAAAGCAACCCTCCCGCCGTTGCACACGAAAAACGGCCGAATGCCCGAAGGCCTTGCGATCTCGGCCTTCGGATTTCAGATTTCGGATTTCCTTCAGATTTCGGATTTCGGATTTCGGATTTCAGGGCTGCCCTTCTTCGCGTTCCAATACAGCCCACCTCCAAAGCAGCCCTGCGTCATCTTCTTCTGAACACGCCGCGGACAAGGAGCCTATAGAGCGCCAGGACGACGATCGCTCCGAGGGCCGAGGCAAGGAAGCTGTCAGGCTCCTGGGTTCCGAACCAGCCGGCCCGCTCGCCGATGAAGCGGGCCAGCAACGCCCCGGCGATTCCCAGCAGCATCGCTTGCACCAGTTCCGCCAGGCGATGCCCGGGCAGGATCAAAATCACCGCCGCTCCCACGCCCATTCCGATCAAGATCGTCAAGGCCAGATTCATACATCCCCTATGTCAATCATTCGCCCGGAACCATCCCCGTGCAAATGGGTGGTTTGGGGCCATGGACAAATTGAGGATTCGGAATGCCGTTTGTCAACGAAGGATTTTTTCATTGCCTGGGGCGGCATTCTCCTGCATCGTTCGGGCACGTTTTCCAAACCACAGATTTATGAACACGCAGCGCAATAACTACCCAAGGCTTCACAACGCGATGTGGCCCGGCCTGGTGGGCAAGGGAAGCCCCGGAGCCGAACCTTGCATCGATCTGGATACGATGCTCGAGCTGACCGCCAAAGCCGAGGTGGAAGGCGTCCGGTTCGACGGGATAGACCTGTTCCTTTTCGAGCCGCACGTCAACATCGACATCGATGACGACGGTCTCAAGCGGCTGGCTGACAAGGTCCGCGCCAAGGGGTTCGTCGTCGGGTCGGTCGTGGCCCCGGTCTGGACTCCCACTGGGGGCGGGCCTGCCATGGGGGACAAGGAGGACCGCAATCGCTTCGTAGGACAGGTCCGCAAGGCCTGCCGCATTGCACAGGGGCTGCGCAACCTGGGAGTGCGTCCCTACGGGGTGGTGCGCATCGATTCAGCCAGCGGGGTGGCCGATTGGGCAAAAGACCCCAAGGCCAACCAGCAAAGAATCGCGCGGACCTTCTCCGAAGCCTGCGCGGTGGCGGCCGATTTCGGCGAGCGCCTCGCCGCCGAAGGCGAAATCTGCTGGGGCGGCATGCATAGTTGGAGATGGATGGTGGACTTGCTGGAGCGGGTGAACCAGCCAAAGACCCTGGGTTTCCAGGCGGACATGGCCCACACCCTGCTTTATGTTCTGGGCTATAACGCGCCGGAAGATGCGATCCTCGAGGCCGGGTGGGACTGGTCTGACGCCGGGCGCCTGGACGCCGCGATGCAGACCCTGACCGCCGCGCTCCGGCCCTGGACGATTGACTTCCACGTCGCGCAGAATGACGCGACGGTTCACGGCTCGGGCACGCACGACAAGACCGGCCACCACTGCCTGCCCAATGATCCCAACGGCAAGCTCGACATCCCGCGCCATGCCGGCTATTGGCTCCGAGGCGGGGATGGCCAGCCCACGCGGGCGTTGCGACACCTCTGCTGGGACGGCTGCATGTTCTCCAATGCCGTGATGTTGCGCCAGGAAACCTGGAACAACATCCTGCGAGCCATGCTCGCCGTGCGCGACGCCCACGGCTGGAGGGGCATGATTAAAGGTGGGTGAGGCCGGAGAAGATTTTTGCAGAATAAAATGTA
>CAZZFF010000063.1:0-36713 GCA_964653485.1 uncultured Verrucomicrobiota bacterium
AGCCTGCGGGGCGCCAATAACGACAAGCCTCTTCATCCTGGGGGACAGGCTCTAAACCAACTCCAATTGGCGACTGGGTTGGGGGTCCGGCGTCGCGAACTTCAGGAACCGCTTGATACGGCCCGGCTGCGCCCAGTTGCATGTGCCTTCGACGTTGAGTGATTTCAGGTACCGCTCGATGTGCGAAGAGCGCAGTTGTTCGAGGAGAGACTCTGCCTCCTGAGCCGTAGGGCATGGGATGAACGAGTGCATCGCTTGATTCGGCTGCCAGGGTTTGCAGTCGAATGCGGAGAATACCCTCGGAGCGAAGGTGTGCTTGCCGTACGCTTCCCATACGACTTTATGCGGGGCGAAGCTGTATTTGCCCACACCCAGGCACGCCCACCAAATTCCCCGCTTTATCCACGCACCGAGAAGGCTTCCTTTCCGATTCTCGAGTGTGTGCCTGTGCCGGCGAAGGTAAGAGCCGAGCGTGGGGTGCTGGTTCAGTTGCGCCTCGGTGAGGGGACTGCCTGTTTGGGTGTTGTAGGCAAGGAGAATAAACCGCCGAGGCTCGGGGGCGGCGGTCCTAAAACACTCCTTTGTCAGAAGCGGAAAGACGAACTGGCTTGGCAGATGGTCCGGGTATTGGTCGAAAATAAAAACATGGTTCGCCCCGCATGTGTTGACGCCCTGCCTGGGCTTTTGCTCGGCCCTGACGGTAATCGGAGCCGCTGCTCTGATGTCATCGAGATCGGCGCGTTCGGCGGAGATCGACAGTGGAGCGGTAACTTCTCCGATTGGGGCGGCGTACTGGCTTGTCCAGGATTCCCCGGTGAGGCTCTTGTATGGTATCGGGAATGAGTTCTGTTTGTCTCGGTGAAATAACGCGGCGCCGATTCGGGTGAGAACCTCGGGAAAGATCCTCTGCACGCGGAAATCCCATATTTGGCAGACCCGAAACTCGGAATCGCGGAGCCGGTATCTGCGGAAACCGGAGTGTGCTCCGTCGTTGAAAAACAGAGAAAGCGGCAGGAAGAAGGCCGCCTCACCATTTTGCTCCAGGTTTTCGTTGAGGACCACGGCAATGACGAGCGCCGCCAGGTCAACTCTTGAACTGCCTAGAAGCACGGCCTGCGTGTCCGGGACCAAACCGTACTGCAAGAACTGTGGCTTGGTTGCTTGCTTGTAGCCGAGGGGAAGGTCGCTGAAGTTAGCCCATGGCGGGTTCCCAACCAGGAAGTCAAATTTGCGCTTGGGGTTAGACAGTATTACATCGCAGTTGAGTAAGTTGCGTTTTGGGAAGTCCCTCTGATACTTCAGGCGGAAACCAGCCTCGAAATCCCGCAGGAACGTTGCTTGCTGCTCCAGTAGGAACAGCCGTGACAGCATCTTGTCGCCGACCTCAATGTCAGCGGTCATGGCTGTGTCCATCAGGGCGTAGGCAAACGCTCCATTACCCGCCGTGGGGTCGCATATTGTCGCGCCATCGGCCCACCTCCGAACGACGTTGGCTTGGTCGATCAGCCATCTGGCCCAGCGGAGCGGGGTGAAAACGGCCCCGATTGGTTTAGCGGGCAAAGGTGAACTTTGCATAACCGCCGCGCCTAAAGCTCTCGATTGCCTGAATTCGCTCCTGCGCATCTCTGCCGACACGTTGGTAGTGTTTTGTGGCGAGATCGGTGAAGATGTCGTAAAACGTCTTGACGTCGCGATCCCACTCAATTTCGTCCCACACCTGGTTGATTGTATAGTTCAGGCGGACCTGGCCGGTGCCGAGATTCTCGATGCGATAGCTGTTCTCTGGAAGGAGGATGAACGGTGCAACACGGATGTACTCCAGGTCTCTTGCGTCGGTCGTTGTCGACGACTGGTTGTGACCGAACTCCGCGATGATAAACTGCCCCTTGTCATTCGCCAAGAACTTCAGCAGGTTGCCAACCGCGCAGATTCCGCCGTCGGAGTACTTTGTCGTGTCCAGGTCCTTCGTTTTGACATCGATTCCAACAATGCGGTTCTCGATGGTAAAGCCGAAGTCGAAAATAGTACGGCGACCAGGAAGGGCGATGGGCGAGAATCCGCAACGGCTGCAGATTTCCTCCCAGTTGTCCAATATTCGGCGCTCGATCATCGCTCCGAAGGCGCGGGAGTCTTCCCTGGCCGCCAGCCCAGTGCGGAGCTCTTGAAAGAGGCTGACAAGCTCCTTCTCGATGGCGTCTGAAAGTTCTCGCTAATTCATTGCTGTCTCTTTCGGCATTGTATTCCTTCCGGGCAAGACGACGAGGAGAGAATTTCCCGGGCTGCTCTCGATGGAAGATGACTCAGCAGGAATTCCCAAGAAAGAATGCGGACGGATGCTACGGGAAATCGAAGCGGACGGTCGTCATTTGAGGTCCAAGGAGCGGTATTGGGCGGGGCCGGGGGCCTGGCGGTCCAGGAGGGCGGCTTCGACGACTTTGCCTGGGACCTGCAAGAGGGGTTTGCGGGGAACGGTCAGCCCCGCGAAAGGGGTCTTGGCGGTCAGGGCCTGCCAGGCGATGAGGCAAACGCCGGCGGCGTGCAGGAGGGAATCTGAGGGCTGCAGGACGCTGCGAATCCAATCGCGGGCCTCGGTTTCAGGTTGTGGCTCGTTATGGGCAAGCAGGACGCCGGAGGTCTCGTAATGATGATCGCCGTCATAGTGGACGCGAACGAGGCTGTCGTGGGCGGGAGAATCGCCCAGTTCGGCGAAGAGGGCCTCGACGATGAGCGGCGGGGAGAAGACTTGCTCGAAGGCATTCTTGAGAGTGCTGCTCAGGGAGAAGCTGATGAGACGGCGGAGGGTGACATCGCTGGAGGAGCGGGCGAATCCTTCGAGGTGCGCGGCCTCGATTGCGGCCTGGCGCACTTTCTCGATGTCCACCGGGTGTCCCAGGGCGGCAAAGGCGTGGCGGTCGTAAATCTCGAAGACCTTGGATTGCCCCTGGCCAACGCCCAGAAGCAGGATGCCTTCGGGGCGCGACAGGGCGAAGACAGGAGTGCCGCTCTTGAGGCGGTCGGCGATGTATTCGCGCCGATTGGCGATGGCTTCCAGCCAGCGATAGGGCTCTTCAATCACGGCGTGACTCCTTCCAAAATCGGGATTGTTCCTGGCGCGTGATGGTTCGCGTGCCCTGGCCGGAGAGGAGTTTGATGGTGGCAAATTCCTGCTCTTCGGGGTGGACCCCGCCGGTTGCGGAATCGAACTCGGCGGCGGTGATGAGCAAGCGGTTGGCCAGCACGACGGCCTCGGCCAGGGGCAGTTCGGCGGGGCGAGGATCGCCCCAGTTTTCGAGGTAGTGGAGAACGCTTTTGATGGCGCCGGAGCCGGAGCCGGAGCCGGCGAAGGCGGCGGCGGCGAATTGGGCACCGAGGGGGTCGTAGAAGAAGATCGAGGGTTTGGCTTCCGGTTGGCGGCTGTCGACCCCCGCGAAGATGGGGGCGACGGCGCCGACGCCCTGCAAGGTGGCGGGGAGGTTGTCCCGCAGCAGTTTGGAGAGCGCCCGGAGCTTGGCGGGCAAGGTCATTGGCTGGAGCTGGCTGCGGCGGTAGAACTCGAAGGCGGTTTGGAGGGTGCGGGCCATCTCGAAGGCGGTGGCGGGCACGCCGGCGATGGCCATGAGCGAGTGGGAGTCCAGCTCGAGGATCTTCTCGGTGCGATCCGAGAAGATGATATTTCCGGCGGTGGCCCGGTGGTCCCCGGCGATGATGACGCCCTCGGCGCAATGAAAGGCAAAGACAGTCGTCGCCTGCAGCGGCGTTGGAGCCGGTCCAACGACGCCGGCGGGCAGGGAGGGGCGGTCTTCCAGCAACGCCAGAAAGTCGCCGCTCATTGGCCGGTCCGTTGGCGGTAGCGCCTGGCCTGGTCGGGGTCGACGCGGCGCATGCGTTTGAGCAGGTCTTCGGTGTTGGGCTTCTCGACCTTGGGGGCGGAGGGGCCGTCGCCTCCCCCGCCGGGCGCGGGCATGGGAGGGTGCGGTTTTTGGATGCGATCAGGCATACTCTTAATTGGGTTGATGGCTCACTTGGTCTATTTCCCTTATATCTATTTACTCCATTACACGAGCTTGGCAAATTCGAGGCAGGCCAAATCGTCAACCGTGCGGGCGGCATTGATGACCTCGAGAGACTTTTTGATTTGTTTGGCGTCAAAGAGGTCGCGGAGATCGAGCCTGATTTTTCCGTAGGACCCGAGAAGGAGGATGTAGTCCCATTGGGCGGCCTGGACGGCGGAGCCGAATTTCTCGATGCAGCGGCCGCGGACGGCGGCGCGGGTGGAGGACGGGGGGCAGAGGCTATGGGCGCTGATTTCGGCGAGAGGATAGGGGAGCAAGAAGGCGCCCTGGTCCATGAGGCCGTAGAAGAGGCCCTGCTTGGCGTCGAGCAGGTGGTAGGCCAGGTCGAGGCTCCTCAACCAGTTATCGTCTTCGGTGAGCCTCTCGGCCTGGCGGAACTGGTCGAGGAGTTTGAATTTTGCGGTCCAATCGAGCCGGTCGGCGGTGAGCAGAGGTTCGTGTTCGAGGTCGTCGAGCACGGCTTCCCAGGCGTCCATGAGGGCCGTCCAGTCGGGGCTGACGTGGGGGCAGAATTCGCGGACGAGCTGGAGGTAAGCGCGCTGGATGTCGATGGCGGTAGTGTCGTGGCCCGAGGCGGTCTGGCAGGCCCAGTGCCAGGACCTGTCGCGGGAGATGGACTTGAGGGCGAGGAGAGGGTCGGCCAGGGCCGGGATGCGCTGAGCTGGGGCGCCGTTGAGGAGGGCCTGGAGGACGAGGGAGGTTGTGCCGATTTTGAGGTAGGTGGCGTAGAGGGAGAGATTGGAGTCGCCCAGAATGACGTGGAAGCGGCGGAATAGCTGGGAGTTGGCATGAGGCTCGTCCCGGGTGTTGATGATGGGGCGGCGCTGCATGGTGTCAATGCTCTGGACCTCGAAGAAGAAGTCGCTGCGCTGAGAGACTTGGAACCCCGGGTTGAGGAAGCGGTCTTCGTCTTCCCAGCCGAACTTGCCGGCGCCGCACATGACTTGGCGGGTGACCAGGAAGGCGATCAGGCCCTGGCTCAGGGCGTCCCATGAGAGGGTCCTGGGGAGGAGGTAGTTTTCGTGGCACCCGTAGCTATGGCCGCAGAAGTCGGTGTTGTTCTTGTAGAGGCGGACGGGGTTGTCGGTGTGCTGGTTGAGGTTGCGGGCGCATTCCATGAGGAGTTGGTCGCCGGCGTAGTCCTGCTGGAGGTGTTCGAGCAAGGTGCTGCATTCGGGGGAGCAGTATTCGGGGTGGCAATGGTCGTTGTAAAAGCGGGCGCCGTTGCGGAGGACGAGGTCGCAGCGGATGGCGTCCGGGGAAAGGCCGCGGCGGGCATCCTGGGCGAAGTAGTTGGCTTCGTCGTGGTCCTGGAGGAGTTCCTGTACGCGGAATCCGCGCGCATCGCAGTGAGGGTCTTCGCATTGATAGTCCCAGCGGCGGCGGACGCCCGGGGCGGTGGCGGCGTTGATGAGGGCGATGGCTTCGGTCACCACATCCTGGCCTTCCAGGCGTTCCCGGCTGATGCCGATCTCGGTTTCGGTGCCGAACTGGATATTAAGTCCTCCTTGCATGGTCAGACGATTTCCTTCCCGCTCACGTAACAGTATTCCCTCTCACCGCGGGCGATGCAAGGGGCCTCCCTTAGTGTTCATGACCACTTAGACGGCGGCCGCCAGCCAGTCCCGCTCGCTGGGGCGGTAGGGCGAGAGGCGGACGACGTTGCCGGGATCGAAATCAGTGAGCTTGAGCCAATCTTCAGTGATGTCACTGGGAGGGAACAACTCGTTTTCCCGGTATTCCGTGGCCAGGGCGCTGATGAGGTCGTCCCGAGTGAGGGGCGATTCGGCCTTTTGGGCGATGGAGCGTTTGATGGCGAATTCCTTCGCGCGCTCGACTATCGCGGCGATGATGGCCCCGCTGGCCAGGTCTCCGCGATAGAGATAGTCATGCCGGCCGCTGCGGAAGGCGACGTCCAGGAAGCGGTTTGCCTCGTCCCGGGCGTAGTGCGCCTCGACGATGGCGTCGGCGAGTTGCTCGCGGGGTTCGGCCAGGGGCAGGTTGAGGCCGAGGTAGATGAGATAAATCTCTCGCGCGGCGGTCTTGTCGGGACGGCGGACGCGGATTTTGCGATCGATGCGGCCGGGGCGCAGGATGGCGGGGTCAATGAGGTCGGCCCGGTTGGAGGCGAGGATGACGACGACGTTCTGCAGGGCCTCCAGGCCGTCCATTTCGGTGCAGAACATGGGCACGAGTGTCGAGAGGATACTGGACCCGACCCGGGCGGCATGGCGGGTGCCGAGGATGGATTCGGCCTCGTCGATGAACAAGAACGCCAAGTGGCCTTCGGAGGCCTTTTCGCGACACTGGACGAAGAGTTCGCGCACCTGGCGCTCGGATTCGCCGAGCCACATGTTGAGGATTTCCGGTCCTTTGACGCTGAGGAAGAACTCCTGGCGGTCCTCGCCGGTTTCCTTGCGGATTTGGAGGCGCAGGTTATGGGCGGTGGCTTTGCCGAGGAGGGTTTTGCCGCAGCCCGGGGGGCCGTAGAGGAGGAACCCCTTGGGCACGGGGTGCTCGAAGCGCCGGAAGAGGTGGGCGTGGAGGAAGGGCAGTTCGATGCAATCCCGGATGCCCTGCACGGCTTCGGCCTGGCCGCCGATGGCCTGCCAGGGAATCGGCTCGACGCGCGTAAAGGCCCAGTCGAGGCGTCTGGTCCCGCCGAGCACCTCGACCGCCACGCGGTGCTGGCTGTCCAATCGGACGTCCACGCCCAGCTTGAGCTTTTCCTTGGCCAGGAGCGAGGAACGGACGACGACGGCGTCCGAAATGCCGGTTTCGTTTCCGACCCGCAGGCGACCGTCGGAGAGCAACTCGGTCACGCGGACGACCGGCCCGTTTTTCTCGAACCCGAAGACGTCGGTCACGGCAAAGGCCTCGTTGAGCAAGACCCGGACGCCTGTTTCGAGTTGGGCCTCCGCGAGGGCGGGGTCCAGGTTGCAGATGTACTCCGTGCCGCTGGCGCACACCAACGCGCGGCCGTTGGGCAGCTTTTGCATGAGTGTGCCCAGCCGAAGGGCCGGCGCCCGCAGCTTCTCGAGCGCCTCATTGAGCTTTTCCACGGCGACCCGAGCCTGGTCCTGCAATTCCTCCATCTCGACGACCCTGCGGCGCAGCGCGCTCATGCCAGAGGGCGGTATGCCCTGGGCGGCCAGTTCGTACGTCATGCGATCCAGGAGCTGGAGCGCCGAGAGGTCCTCCGGACCCGCCGCGCCCGGTGCCGGTTCCGACGGGGAGGTTTCCGCCTCAGCCGGGGTTTCGTTAGGGTCCAATCTGCCTCTCTGTAATTTTTTCACATTACCACTATAAGGCTCATTTCGATTGGCGCAAATCATCAGGGCAATGAAAATCGGGTTGGATTTTGGTTGGATTGGCCGCGGCGGGAGCCGGCGGGAGAATTCCGAAATTCGACCTGCCTTCTCGGGCAGGAGCCGGCTGCGGCGCGGCCAGCCACGCCAGAGCACAGAGCGCGACGGCGTGAGGACTTTAGAAGGTTGGGCCGGCAGGCAGGTGTTTGTGTCCTGAGACTGGCGCCGCCCGCGGCGTCCGGCCTTGAAGCCTTCGGCTATGGGTCGTAGTGCCCGGCCTGGTAACGCAAGCGAAGGGGTTGGCCGGCTTCCTGGAGGAAACAGGCTGGTATTGTTAGCAACAGTCTTCGATCCAGGGGCGCATTAGCCGCTTCCCGGGTTGTGTTGCAGCCAGGTGGTGTTGAGGTTCTTGACGATGTCGTAGAGCTTTGTGACCGATTGGGGCTTCCCCAGATAGTCGTTGGCGCCCAACTCGCGCGCTTCGGCCTTGTCCTCGTCTTTCGAGGAAGAGGAGAACATGACGACGGGGAGGGCCTTGAGCTTCGGATGCTCTCTCACCCACTTGAGCACCTCGAAGCCGGAGACCAGGGGCATGTTAATATCCAGCAGCACGAGGCCCGGGAGGGGATGTCGGGAGCGGTCCGCATAGGGGCCGGTGCCCGAGAGATAGTCGATGGCTTCCTTCCCGTTGACGGCGGTCCTCAAAGCCTGCGCTATTCCGGTCTTTTGAAACGCCATCTCCATGAAGAACCGGTCGGTCTCTTCATCCTCAACGTAAAGTACGAGAGTAGTTGATCGACTCTCATTCATCCACGGCGAGAGTGTCGTCTGGCCGGGCGGATGTAAAGAATAAATATGTCGGCGGCGCGGCCCGGAGACGGAGACTCGATGGGGTTATCTGGCCGGCCTGAAATCGAGCCAGAAGCGGCTGCCTCTGCCCTCTTCGGATTCGACGCCGGCCTTGCCGCCCATGCGGTCCATGACCTTTCGCACCAGGGCGAGGCCGATGCCGGTGCCTTCGTAGGTATTGTGCCCGCGGGAGAACATGTCGAAGACGCGCGGGAGCATGGACCGGGGTATCCCGATGCCGTTGTCCTCGACCCAGACGCGGACCACCGGCGTGGTTAAAGGTTTGTCGTTGACGGTGGATGGCCGGCTTGGGGGAGCCGAGGGGGGCGGGTTTTGCGGGGGGGAGCTTGGTCGGGTTTCGGCCCAGATGCGGATTTGAGGCGTTTGGCCGGGCTTTACGAACTTGATGGCGTTGCCCAGGAGGTTGGGAGAAGCACTGGGTCAATCCGGCTTCGTTTCCCATCACGGGGGGGATTCGAGGCGGAACCTCGATATTGGCCTTGGAGGGCTGCAGTTCGGGGTAGGAGTCGAGCATACCCCGCAACAGGACGGCCAGGTCCACGGGCTCCAAAGGAAGCTCCTGGCGGACGGTGCGGTTGTAGTTGAGGGCGTCGACGATGAGCGAGTCCATTCGACTTGCGGAGGTGCTGATTCTCCGCAAGAAGCGCTGCGCGTCCTGGGCCTGGCAGCCGACGCAGGCTTCAGCGAACAATTCGGCAAAGCCCTGCATGGCGCGGAGCGGGGCGCGCATGTCGTGGGTGATGGTGTAGGAAAAATGTTCCAGCTCGGCGACCATTTCGCGGAGTTTGGCGGTGCGCTCGGCGACGAGGCGCTCGAGGTCCTCATGGCTCCGGGCCAGCGCGGCCTCGGCCCGGGCGCGCTCGACCGTGGCCCAGGTGCGGTCGACGGTCTCCTGGGCGAGCAGGACCTCTTCATCGGTCCACTGGCGGGGCGCGGCCTGGTGGACGGCCAGGAGGGCGACGGCACGTCCGTGCTTTAGCAGCGGGACGTTGAGATTGGCGACGACCTGGACGGCGCGATACCTGGCCTTCTGCTGCTCGGTGTAGTCGGGTGAGCTGAGGACGTCATTGGCGACTATGTTGCGGCCGGCGCGGACTTCCCGAAGCAAGGCCGGTCCGTAATCCTCGAGCCGATAGCGGCCGGGGATGCCGGGCACGCCCTCGGCGTAGCCCTGTTCGACGTTAACGTCCCCTTCCGGAGTGATTTCGGCATAGGCGACGCGGTTGGCGTGGAGGTGCCGGCCCAGGATGCGGGCGGCGGTGGCCTTGATCTCGTTGACGTTGGCCAGCGGGCGCAAGGCGTCGGAAAGAGCGACGAGGAAAGCGTCGCGTTTTCTCATCTTCGATTGCGCCTCGTGCGCCTTCTTGATAGCGGTGATGTCCAGGATGAGGGAAACCCCTTGCGTGGGATCGTCTTCATAAGCCGCGGCGGAGAATAGTCCCCACACCCGCGTGCCATCCTTGCGGATGAACTGCTTTTCGTAGGGCAGGTGGACTCCGGTTTCGCGGACCTGGCGGCGGGCGTCTTCGTCCATCTCCTGAAATTCCGGGGGTGTAATTTTGGCCCAGTTCACCAGCCCGGAGCGCACATCCTCGCGGGTGTAACCGGTCATCTTGAGGAATTGGTCGTTTACATCAACGACCCCGCCGTCGATCTTCCAGTACAGGATGGCAAAGAGGTCGGTTTCGTAAAAGCGGCGCAGTCTGGCCTCGGCCCGCTTGCGTGTGGTGATGTCACTCGCGGCGCCGAACCACTCGACAATGTTCCCGTCCCGGTTCAGCAGCGGGACAGCGCGAGAGAATGTCCAGCCGACGGTGCCGTCCGCACGCAGGACCCGGTGTTCCATCTCGAAGATGGTCTTGGTCCGGATCGCGTTGTTGATGACGGCCATCACGTGGGCTTGGTCCTCCGGGGGGATGTATGTGTGAAGCCAGTCGCGGCTTGCCGTTTCTGCGTCGGGGATAGAACCCCGGCCTCGGAGGTGGCGCATTTCGCTCCAATCCGGGCTCATGTGATACACCGTATCGGAGCTGGCCGTCACGAGCGCGCGGAATCGCTCTTCACTTTGGCGGAGGGCCTCCTGGGCTCGGCGCTTTTGCGAAACGTCGTGGAAGACGAGGACGACGCCGGCGACCTGGCCGGAGGCGTCGAGGATGGGGGCCGCGCTGTCTTCGATGGGGATTTCTCGTCCATCGCGGGCGAGCAGGGCCGTGTGGTTGGCCAAGGCGACAGTGCGTTTCGACCGCAGCACGCGAGCGACGATGTCTTCGGCTGGTTGGCGGGTCTGGATGTTGATGATCGGGAGGACTCGTCCGGCCGGCTTGGCGAGGGCTTCTTCCTGGGTCCAGCCGGTCAGTTGGGCTGCCGCTGGGTTGGCGAAGGTCACCCGGCCCGCAGTGTCAAAGGCCATTACGGCGTCGCCCATAATGCCGGGGGTGACTCCAAAGTGTTCGCGTTGGGCGCCGGAAACGACCAAGGCCTCGACGGCCTCGGCGCGAATGGCTTCGAGGGTTTCTTCGGCTTCGGCGAGGCGCGCCCGAAGGTCGGCGATTTCCCCGGCGGGGCCGGCGGCCTTGGGTCTGGGCTGCGTTGGTTTCATGGCTGGTGGTGCGCAACGCAGGCCGACCCGCGGAAACTCGCAGATTGGCATGCGTGCGGACGTTGAGTTCGGGCGGGGCAATTATGACGCTGCCGGGGGTGGTGAGGCAATGGTTATCTGGGCCGTGAACGGGGGCTTGACTGGCGGGAGGGGGGAAGCCAGAATGCGGGGCATGAAGTCGCAGAGACTGAAGATATAGAACTTCCCAAATCACCCACACCTTTATGAAACGACGCCAATTCCTCAAGACCGCCGCGTTCAGCGGAGCCGCCGGTTTGATTCTGCCGCGCATGCACCTGTTTGGCGCGGAGGCCCCGAGCAACAAGTTGAATATAGCCCTGATCGGAACCTGGGGCCGGGGGGAGGCCCATTTCGGCGCTCTTTCCAGGGAAAACATGGTGGCCTTGTGCGACGTGAACGAGGAGCATTTGGCTTACGGGGCCAGGAAACTCAACGCGCCCAACGCCAAGCAGTACGTGGACTGGCGCAAGTGTCTGGATCAGAAGGATATCGAGGCGGTGGTCTGCTGCACGGCGGACCACACGCATGCTTTCGTGGCGAACTGGTCGTTGAACCGGGGCAAACACATCTATTGTGAGAAGCCGTTAGGCAACAGCGTCGAGGAGGTGCGGGTGGTGCGGGCCAACTACCTGAAAAACAAGGACAAGCTGGCGACCCAAGTGGGCACGCAGCGGCATGAGTATGAGAATTTCAACCGGGTCCGGGAGTTGATTCTCGACGGGGCAGTGGGCGAGTTGACGGAGGTGTCGGCCTGGGGCAACCGGCAGCTTCCCCGGCCCGGCTACCTGCCGGCCAAAGGCGAGCCGCCTTCGACGTTCCATTTTGATCTCTGGCTGGGGCCGTCGCCCGAGCATCCTTACAATCCGGGGTATTTTTCGGGCGGGCCGGGGATGAATTGCCTTTCGTGGAACATGTATTGGGATTTCGGCAGCGGGCAGATTGGCGACATGGGCAGCCACACGATGGATTTGGCGTGGAACGCCTTGGATGCGGACTTGCCGACCTCAGCGCAGGCGAAGGGCGATCCGTTCAATCCCGAGGTGACTCCGGTGAAGCTGCAGGAGGATTTCGAGATTCCCGCCAACGACTGGCGGCGGGCTATCAAGGTCTCGTGGTATCAGGGCGGGGCGATGCCCGACTCGCCGGCCTCTTACGTGGATTTGAACAAGATCGACCACGGCGCCCTGTTCGAGGGGACCAAAGGCGCACTGGTGGCGGGCTTCGAGACGCGGGCGCTGATTCCCGGGCGCAACCAGGCCGATCTGACGTACTACAAGTCGCGCCCGAAGGAGAAGCTGATCCCGCCGCTGGGTAACTTCCAGACGCAGTGGATCAAGGCGTGCAAGGGGAACCTCAAGACCTCGTGCAATTTCGACTACGGTGGCAAGATGATCGAGATGATGCTGCTGGGCCTGGTGGCGTACCGTGTGGGCAAGAAAGTCTCGTATGACGGGGCGACCGGACTGACGGACAATCCGGAGGCCAACGTCTTGCTGCACCGCGAGTATCGACCCGGCTGGACGCTCAACGGATAGGACTGCGGCGGCATGAGCGATGCTTTCCCGCGGTTGGTTCTCGTTGAGCAGGTCATCAAGGCGCCGAGTCTGCCCGATCCGGCCGGGGCCGCGCGGGCGGCCCTGGCGGAGTTGCCGGCGGCGACGTTTATCCGCAGGGGGATGAGGGTGGCGGTGTGCGCCGGGAGCCGCGGGATAGCGAATTACGACATCATCGTCCGGGCGGTCTGCGAGGAGATCAAAGGCCTGGGGGCGGACGTGTTTATTGTGCCTGCGATGGGCAGCCATGGCGGGGGGACGGACGCGGGGCAAGCGGAGGTGCTGGCGCAGTATGGCATCACCTCGAGCGCGATGGGGGTGCCCGTCAAGAGCAGCATGGAGACGGTTGAGTTGGGCCGTGCGGGGGAGTACATACTCTACCAGGACCGCTATGCGGCGGGGGCGGATGCCATCG
This sequence comes from uncultured Verrucomicrobiota bacterium, assembly GCA_964653485.1. Taxonomy (GTDB): domain Bacteria; phylum Verrucomicrobiota; class Verrucomicrobiia; order Limisphaerales; family UBA8199; genus CAVQND01. The sequence continues at coordinate 12,840 of CAZZFF010000063.1, forward strand.
TGCCCGTCAACCGGATCAAGCCGCATACGGATTTTCACGGCCCTATCGAGAGCGGGCTGATGAAGATGGCGGTGGTCGGGTTGGGCAAGCAGAAGGGAGCGCACCAATTCCATCAGGCCACGGTTCGGGAGGGCCACGCCCAGGCGTTGCTCAAGGCGGGGCGGGAAGTGCTGCGGCGCAGCCGCATCGCCTTCGGGGTCGGCATCCTGGAGAACCCCCTTCATGAGACGGCGCGCATCGCGGCAGTGCCGGCGGAGAGCATGGAGCGTCAGGAGATGGGCCTGCTCGAGGAGGCGCGGGGGCTGATGCCTCGTTTGCCCTTTGCGGAGGTGGACCTGCTCATTGTGGACGAGATGGGCAAGAACCTGAGCGGCTCCGGCTTGGACACCAATGTGATACGGAGGAATACGGCGGGCAGTTTTGTCACGCCTGCGGCAAATCCGGTCCTGCGCATCTACGTGCGCTCGCTTCACCCGGCCAGCCATGGAAACGCCACCGGCGTCGGCTTGGCGGATTTTGTCCACGACAGGTTGTTGAGCGCGATGGACATGCGGGCGACCTGGCTGAACGTGATGACCTCGTTGATGCCGGCAAATGCGCGCGTGCCGATGCACTTCCCCACGGACGGGGAGGCCCTGGCGGCGGCCATGCAGGTCATCGGCCGGGCCGACCCCCGCCAGGCCAAGGTCTTGTGGATTAAGAACACACTGGACTGCCGGGTGGTCGCCGCATCCGAGGCTTACCTGGAGGAGGCGCGGGGGCGCTCCGACCTGAGGCTCGAAAGCGAGCCGGCTCCGCCGCAGCTCGATCGACGCGGGGACCTGCTGCCGATGTTCGAGTGACTATGGATGCCACAGGTTGGATTTGCTCGGTGCTGCTGCTGGCCGGCCAGGTCCTTGCGCCGGCCGGGGAGGTGGTTACGGTGCGCCCGAAGGAGATCGATGAAGTGCTCGTCAATCCTGGCGTGGGTTTCACGACATTCCAGCGGTTCAACGGGGACGCTTTGAACGACGGGTTGGGGTGGACGGAGGGATTTCCGATCGAGTATCAGCCCTTCTCCGGGAGTCTGACCAACCGGGACCACCCGATGAGCAGCATCGCCTACTTCCGGGTGTACTGGAAGTTCGTGGAGCCCGAGCCGGGGGTGTATCGGTGGGAACTGTTTGACAAGGCGCTTGCGGTGGCGCACGAGCGCGGGCAGTCGCTCATGCTCAGAATCGCCCCTTACGGGACGAGCGCAGACACGGACGTGCCTGGGTGGTATCGGGCGCTGGTGAGGGGAGGGGAGTTGGAGAAAAAGGTGCCCATCGAGAAGTGGAGGGTGCATCCGGAGAACCCTTTGTATGCTCGGCATTTCGGGGGTTTGATTCGCGCGCTGGGCGCCCGCTACGATGGACATCCTGACCTCGAGTCGGTCGATGTATCGATCGTGGGCGCGTGGGGCGAGGGCGCAGGCTCGGAACAACTGACCGACGCCACACGCCAGGCTTTGCTGGACTGCTACCTGGATACTTTTCACGCGACTCCGCTGGTGGTTCAACTTCAGGACCCCAAGGCCGCGCACTACGCCTTGCTCAAGAGGCCCGTGGGCTGGCGTGTGGATTGCCTGGGCGACCTCGGAGGCTTCAGCAAGACATGGTGCCACATGGAGGATTATTATCCGCAGGCGCTCATCCAAACGGGGCTGCAGGAGGCCTGGCGCAACGCTCCGGTGAGCATGGAGGCCTGCTGGGTCATGCAGTATTGGAAAAATCACGGCTGGGACATCGACCATATCATCGATGAGTCGCTCAAGTGGCACATCTCGTCGTTCAACGGGAAGTCCTCGGCAGTGCCGCCGGAGTGGCGGCCGCAAGTGGATCGGTGGCTCAAGAGAATGGGGTATCGCTTTGTCTTGCGGAAATTCACGTATCCGGCCGTGGTCCATCCGGAGGGGAGCCTGGCTTTCACCTCCTGGTGGGAGAACAAAGGCGTGGCGCCGTGCTACAAACATTTTCCGTTGGCGCTTCGACTCAAGGGAACCGGCCGAACGGAGCTAATGTTCACGGGCGCAGATATAACGGCCTGGCTGCCCGGGGACAACCTGTTTGACAGCGCGGTCAAGGTTCCGGCCAACCTGCCGCCGGGCCAGTATGAACTGGAGTTAGCCTTGCTCAACCCGCAGTCGCAGAAGCCGGCCATCAGGCTGGCGATAGCGGGGCGCGATGTTGAAGGCTGGTACGAGTTGGGCAAGATCGTCGTCCAGGCAATCGAGCGATAATTGGCCGACGCTGTCAGGATGCCCCCAAAGGGACACAGGCTGGCGCCCGGGCTATTACGCGTACGATGGCGAACCCGGCGCGGGAAGAGCAACACGAGGTCCGCGTAAGGCGCAGGGGGGCGCCGCACTCCGGGCGCCGGAGTGCGGCCAGATGCGTCGGGCGGTCAAGGCAATGTGAAACTGCCGAAGTCATTCGCCGCTTCGGTGGAGCCGATGGGAATGAATGCCTGGAACCAGTAGCCGGCCTTGGCCGCGGAGTACGTGATGATGTTATAGCCGACGCCGCCCGCGACATCGGATGGGCTTGTAAAATCCATCGTCAACAGGCCCCCGACGGGGCTGGTGCGTGTGAACGTGTAGGTGCCTTTTGAGACGTTTCCCGAAACCGTTGCAGTGACTGTGAATGTATGGTCGGACGAGAAGACGGTAGTGGTGCTGATGTTGAAGGAATCCACGAGGTCGGCCGTGTCGCCCGCCAGGGATGCGGGCGCGAGGTTCGGAGCGGAGGAGAGGACTACGGAGCCGGCGTCGGTGCCGCCGCTGCTGTTGGTGCTCGTGAACGTCGCTTCCTGGCTGTTAGTGAAGGTGAGAGTGACGGTGTTGGAGTGGTTGGTCCTAGCCGGCGGGGCGGTGTAGGTGATCGTCAGCAGCGCCGAGTTGGCGCCCAGTGTAGAGTAAGTGTAGTTGCCGACGGCGTTGTTATCCACATTCGTGCCGGGGAGCATGGTCTGGGAGAAGGTGTCGGTGCCGAAGGCAATGGTAAAGGACTTCTCGTCGTTGGTGGTTGTGACCTGGGCCATCATTCCAGACAAGGAGGCCGGAGCCAAGCCGGCGCCCGCGCTTGACTTATAAATGAAGCTCACGCTGTTGGTCTTCGACATTAGCCCGGCCGAGTCTTCGGCGAACGCCTGCACCAGGTTAGTCCCCGGACTGAGGGTCACGTCCGCCGTCCAGTTGGTCCAGCCGTTGGCGGTGGACGCGGAGGTCCAGCCCTCGCCGTTGAGTTGATACCAGACGTTCGTTACTTCGACGTTGTCGCTGGCCTTGCCGGTGACGGTGAACAGGGCGGTGGTCACGGTTTGGTGAACTTTGGGAGAGAGGATGACGGCCACCGGGGGCGTCACGTTCTCAAACCTGGCGATCAAGGTGAGGTTCGAGGCCATCACGAAGGACAAGGTCGGGCTGTTGGTAGAGAGGCTGCCGAACCATTTGACGAAGCCAAAGCCCTTGCCGGGCTTGGCCGTCATCGTGTACTTCTCGCCGATCTTCAGCCATTTCCCGTTGTAATTGGGGGTGACCGTGCCGAGGCCGCTGACCTGCACCGTGAGCGGGGCGGTCGGGGCGAAAGTGAACTTCACGGTATTGGTGAGAGAATAGTTGGTGCCGGCGTCCACGGCAAAGGCCTGCAGGGTGTTGGCGCCGAGGTTGGTGAGCGCCACGCGGGCCGTCCAATTGGTCCAGCCGTTAGTCGTGGCCGCTTGTTTCCACCCGGTTCCGTTGATTTGATAGAAGACGTTGGTTACGCCGGTCTTGTCGCTCGCCTTGCCGGACACAGTGATGGCGGGGTTGGTCACCGAGAGGTTGACGGTGGGATACGTGATGATGAGGACGGGACGGGTGGCGGCCGCCGCTTGGGCGGCGGCTGGGGCAAGCAGCGAAGCTGCGAGCAATGCACCGAGGGTTGACAGGTTTTGCATTCTTTTCATAGGGCTATTGAGTTAGCTGAATGGCAGGAAACCGCTCCTTGACGCCCTGCCCGGCGTTTCGAGCGCGATGAGAGTCAGGCAAAACACGTTCCCCGCCTTGGTCGCGCTCATGACGAAGGAACATTCCATCAGGCGGGGCTAAAGTCAACCGGCCGTCGCTCAGGGGGGGATAGAGAGGCGGTATTGGTCTTTGACCAAACCGATGAGATGGACCGGGATGGGTTGGAAGCCGAGCTTAAGGGCGGGGGAGTCGGGTTTCAGCCGAAAATCGGCCTCCTTGAGGGTGGTCATGATGGTGTCCGCCGGGGCATAAAAGGCGGTCTTCATCCACCCTTCGCCGCGGGCATCCACGTGGACCGCCGGGTCGCAGTCCACGAAGATGTTGTTCTCGATGGCGCCGTCGCCCAGGGCGTAGAGGTCGCAGCCTGCGACACCGCTGCCTTGGCCATCGATTCGCACGCCGTCCCGTGCCCGTTCCAGAGAGGCAAAGGGACCGTCGGTCCTCGCGGCATTGGGCGCCGCCAACGTTCCGGACCAGGCGTCGTTTCCGTCGGGGCTGACGTAGAGTTCGTCGAGGCCGGCCCCGCGGATCGGGCCGACCCCAGCGCAGGCTGAGATCAGCATGGAGGCGGCAACGGCCGCCCTCAGCGGGTGGCAAGGCGCGGCGGATGAGGGGGCGTGCTTGGCTGTTCGCATTTCGGTGTTTGGGTGAGAGCTATTGGCCTGCCGCGGGCTGGGGTGAGAACGTATGCTGCCGTTCCCAGGTTTCAAAATCCCCGTCAGCCGCCCGATGCACCTCGCAGTGTCCATCGGCAAAGCCGTAGGTTCTATGCCAGCCGCCGTCCGGAGATTGCCATCCTTGCGCTTCGCGCAGCACGATGGTTTGCGACACTTGCGACGGGTTTGTTAAATCCTGGAACGACCCTTGGAAAACGAGTTCAAATTGATTGGTTCCGGTCATTTTCGGGGTTTTGTCGCGCAAGTAAGGTTCAAGTTGGTCGAGGCTCCTGGCGGCTTGTTGGTTATGGTCGCCGGCGTGCATGATGAGCCCGAGGACGAGGAGCTTCGCATCGTTCATTTTGGCGATGGTCATCTGGGCTTGCGCCCCGGCGGGACCGTCGGGCTGCTGCTCGGACGCCGGCCCCGTCTTGGCGTGGGAGGCCTGAAGGCGGCGATTTTCGTTGCGCAGACCCTCAAGCTGGTTGGTTTGGGAGCGCAGCATTCCCACCTCCCCGCGAAGTTTCAGCAACTCGCGCAACTGGTCGTCGCCGATGGGTGGCGCGCCGTGGGCGCGAGCGACCAAATTGGAAAGGCGGTCATTCTCGGTTTCCAATTTGGCCACTTGCTCGGCCTGGAGGCGCAGGGTCCGATTTTCTTCACGCTGCTTAACCAGGGATTGGTGTTGGATTGCAAGCGGGGCGACGACGCCACCGACCACGATGGCGCCCACGACAGTGAGTTTGAGGGTTGTCATATTTATGATGTTAAGAACGGTTAGCGCAGTTCCGCCCGCCGCCGCGCCCGCCAGGGCGGAGCCGACGACGCTCAAGGCCAGGCCCGCTGGGGCCGCGGTCACCGCCTCGGAGGCAAGCACCGTTGCAAGCGCGGCGGCGGGCAAGCTGACGCCCCGATGCGTGAGCAATAAATGGAGTTTTTCCAGGGCGCGTGAGACGCGCTTGCGCGCGGCATCTTCGTTGCTGCCGAGCGCGTCAGCCACGGAAGGAAAATCGCGCTGCTCGAAGAAGCGAAGCAGGATGGCGGTGCGGTCCTCAGCCCCCAACTGGTCAATCGCGTCGTCCAGGATGGGGGCGATTCGGGCCAGGTTTTCTTTAGTGTGGTCTTGGAGCGCATTCATTTGGAGGGCCTGCCTTTCGCGGGCTTGCCGGCGACGTTCTCCGCGCATCAGGGTCGAGGCCACATAAACCGTGTGGTGATGAAGCCATCCGCCGAGCATCACGTCCGGGGGGAGATGCGGAGCTTTTCTGGCCAGGTCGACGAAGACGGTTTGGGTCGCGTCCTTGGCCAAATCCGCGTCGTTGCCGACGAGCCGCACCGCCGCCGAGTAAACCAGGTCCATGTAGCGCTCGGCCAGTTCGCCAAAGGCCTCCTCCGAGGCGGTCTTCGCGTAAGCAGCCAGCAAACTCCGGCTGTCGGTCGTCTTCATTTCATCACTATAAAGCCGCACGCGTGAGAAATTGGACAAGAATCTTCAGCCGTTCGGCCTGGAGCCATCGCCCGTTTCCTTTGCGCTTGCACGGAGCGCAAGACCGGCTAATCTGTGGTAGTGACTTGGTTTACTGACCAACAAAACGGCGACCGCCATTTTTTCATGCTGGCCGTGATGTTCTACGGGCTGAGTATGATCCATTCGGTGTTTCTGTGGCGGAAGGGGTTTCGGCGGGACACCCATGTCAATTATCTTCTTTTACTGGGAGCGTTCGGCTTTCACACGGCGGCGATGGCGATGCGGGGGCTGCGCCTCAACCATTGCCCGGTGAGCAATCTATATGAGGCGACCATTTTCGTGATGTGGACGATCGTGGCGGCCTACCTGGTGGTCGGGCTTTGGTCGCGCCTGCGGTTCTTGGGGGCGTTTGCTTCGCCCGGGCTTTTCGCCATCGGGGTGTTTGCCCTCATACACCGGCTGGACATGCCGCAGGGGGCGCGGCCGGAGTTGCCGGTAGTCTGGACCAGCCTGCACGCCTCGTTTATGGCTCTTTCTTACGGCGCTTTCGGGCTTAGTTCGGTGGCGGCGTTGATGTATCTTTCCCAGGAGCGAAATCTCAAGATGCACCGGCTCAAGGCTATTTTCGCTCTGATGCCCTCGATCCAGCGCTTGGAGGCGGTGGTGAACCGGTTGCTGGTGAGCGGATTCGTCCTATTGACCCTCGGGCTGGGGATCGGCGTTTTCGACCTGGCGCACCTCAAAGACCCTCACGCTTATGCCGGGGACTTGAAGATTCTTTGGTCGGCCCTGGTCTGGGCGCTGTATTTGGGCCTGGTGGTGATGCGCTGGCGCTTTGCGCAGGGCGGACGCCGGTTTGCCCTTGGCTCGATAGGCGCCTTTGTATTCGTGCTGCTGACCTTCTGGGGCACCAACGTATTGTCCGCCCTCCATAATCCGTGATCCGCCCATGCCCATCGTCGTCATTGGCCTGAGCCATCATTCCTCGCCGGTCACGGTGCGCGAGCGGTTTGCGTTCGCCGAGAGCCGCATTCCGGCATCTCTGGATTCGCTCCGCCAGGCAGGCATTGCCGAGGAGGCGGTCATTCTCTCGACTTGCAACCGCGTGGAGATTTATGCCGCCAGCGCGCTGGACTCCTCAAGGGCATGCGGCGCCCTGCAGGAATTCCTGGCCTCTTGCCACGATTACCAGGGACCGCCCGCCGAGGGCATCTACGCCCTGGGCGAACCGCAGAGCGTGCATCACCTCTTCCGGGTGGCCTGCGGGCTGGACTCGATGGTGCTGGGCGAGACCGAAATCCTCGGGCAGCTCAAGAAGGCCTACGACCTGGCCCTGCAAAATGGCCACACGGGAAGCCGGTTGAACAAGGCCTTTCAGCGCGCGTTCAATGTCGCCAAGCATATCCGCACCGAAACCAATATCCAGCGCGGGAGCGTCTCGGTCGGTTCTGTGGCGGTCGAGTTGGCGGAGAAGATATTCACGCGGCTGGGCGACCGGGAGGTCATGATTATCGGCGCCGGGGATACGGGCGAGAAGACGGCGCGCGCCTTGCTCTCGCGCGGCGCCCGGAGCATCGTCGTGACGAACCGCTCCTACGACCGGGCGGTGGCCCTGGCCGGGGAATTGGAGGGCCGGGCTGTTGCCTTCGAGGACTGGGCAAAGGAATTTGCCAATATCGACATCATCATCAGCAGCACCTCGGCCCCCCATTACATCCTGGACCGCGCCCGCCTGGAGCCGCTGCTCAAGCTGCGCCGCAACCGCCCGCTGCTGCTCATAGACATCGCCGTGCCGCGCGATATCGAGCCGGAAGTGAATTTCCTGGAGAACGTCTTCCTCTACAACATCGACGACTTGCAGGCGATTGCGCGGGACCACCTCAAACAGCGCCAGCTCGAGGTGGCTCGCTGCGAGAAGATCATCCTGGAAAAAGCCGCGGCGCTACTGGACCATCAGGGACGCCCGCCGAACGCTGCGGGGGTGCAACCGGCGTTGGGGCCTGTGTCGAAACCGTCATGACTGCCCCCGATACCATTGCCGTCGCCACCCGGGGCAGCGCCCTGGCCTTGGCCCAGGCCAATTTGGTTCTGGCACAGTGCGGCGCCGCTTTCCCACGCATCCGGTTCGAGCTCAGAATCATCAAGACGACCGGTGATCAGCTCCAGACCGCCTCGATGGCCCAGGAAGCCGCTGGCCTGCCCAAGGGCCTGTTCACCAAAGAACTTGAGGTGGCATTGCTCGAGCACAAGGCCGACCTCGCCGTGCATAGCCTCAAAGACCTCCCGACCGACCTGCCGGCCGGGCTCAGGCTGGGAGCTGTCTGCAAACGCGCGGACGTCCGCGACGTGCTCATTTATCGCGACGCGGACCATTGGGGTGCCGGGCGGCGCGGTTTTGCGCCCAACCTGGCGATTGAGGGTTTGCCGGCCGGGGCGGCGGTGGCCACCAGCAGCACGCGGCGCAAGGCCCAGTTGCTGGCCCGTCATCCCGGATTGAAAGTGCCGGACATTCGCGGGAACGTCCTGACGCGGATGCGGAAGTTGGCGGAGCGGGCCGAACTGGATGCCACGGTGCTTGCGTTGGCCGGCATCGCCCGGCTCAACTTCAGAATTACTCCTCAAGGCAAGCTCGAGGGCGATGCCGTGCCTGGGGGCCTGCTGGCGGCAATCCTGGATACGGAGGTCATGCTGCCCTGCGTGGGCCAGGGCGCGATCGGAATCGAGGCGCGCGAGGATGACGCGCGCATCGCGGAGATTTGCGAACGGCTCAATGATTTCCACACGCTGCAATGCGTGAGCGCCGAACGGGCGTTCCTGGCCGCCATGGGCGGCGGGTGTCAGAGCCCCGTGGCCGCCTACGCGGAGGCCCTCGGTTCCCAATTGCGCTTGCGCGCCGCCTCGTTTGCCTCCGGACCGGTCCGCCGCGCCGAAGCCAAAGGCCCCATCAATAATCCGGTAGAACTGGGCCGGCAAATGGCGGCGGAAATCGGGGGGAAAGGATAAAGGATAAAGGCTAAAGGATGAAGGATGAAGGATGAAGGCTAAACCAGGAAGCATGAGATGAGGCGGTTTAAGGAATGAAGGGGCACTCTCCGCACTTCATCCTTTAGCCTTCATCCTTTAGCCTTTATGAACTCTCCCTTACGGCGGGCGTATCGTCTCCTGCGCGGCCGGTTCGGGCATCAGCACTGGTGGCCGGCGGAGACCGGGTTCGAGGTATGTGTCGGCGCAATTCTGACGCAGAACACAAGCTGGACCAACGTCGAGCGCGCGTTGGCCAACCTCAAAGCCGCGGGTGTGCTTGAGCCGGGAAGACTCTACGCCCTTGAGGAGCCTAAGCTGGCCGAATTGCTCCGCCCGGCCGGCTATTTCAACATCAAAGCCCGGCGGCTCCGCTCATTTCTCCGCGTGTTGGTCGAGGAGTTCGGGGGGAACCTGGCGCGCCTGTTCAGGGGCGAGACGGCCGAGGTCCGCGAGCGTCTGCTGGCTATCAACGGCATCGGGCCGGAAACCGCCGACAGCATGTTGCTGTACGCGGGCGCCCACCCCCGGTTTGTCATCGATGCTTATACCAGGCGCATCTTTCATCGCCATGGATGGAGCGGGGCGCAGGCTGGTTACGAAGAGCTCCAGCAGTTATGCGAATCGGCTTTGGCACGGAGTCCCCGATCGAGGCAGATCGACTATTGGCAGGATTTCCACGCCCAATTGGTCATGGCCGGCAAGCACTTCTGCGGCGCCACTCGCCCCGATTGCTCCCAATGCCCGCTAAGGCCCCTACTCGATGCGAAGGCTGCGCTGGATTTTCTCGAGGGAGACTCCCTTGGTCTCGACCATCACGAAGAGCACCCAGAATAGTTGGCCGATCATGCAGAGGGCGTAAAAGGCGAAGGCATGGCCGCCGGACTGTCTGGCTATCATGGGGAAGGTCCAGGAGATGGCCGCCGCCATCGCCCAATGGGTGAAACTGCCCAGGGCTTGGCCGCGGGCGCGAACGCGGTTGGGGAAGATTTCACTGATGTACACCCAGATCACCGCTCCCTGGCCAAACGCATGGGAGGCGATGAACACCAGGAGGCTGCCCAGCAGCAACTTGCCACCCTTGCCAGTATAGAAGCAATAGGCCGCGGCGCTCAGGCTGAGGATGTAACCGACGGAACCGGCCAGCATCAATCGCCGGCGTCCGAACTGGTCGATGACCGTCATGGCGGCCATAGTGAAGACCAGGTTGGTGATCCCGATAATGACCGATTGCAGCAGGGCGGATTGGGTCCCGGCGCCGGCCATCTTGAAGATGTCGGTCGTATAGTAGATGAGGGCGTTGATGCCCGAGAGTTGGTTGAACATCGCGATGGCCACCGCGAGCAGGATCGGCTTTCTGTACTTCGCGCAAAAGAACGGTTCGGCCACCGTGTGGTGCTCGATATCCAGCGAGGCCCGGATGTCTTTGATGTCCTGCTCGATGTCTCCGGTATCGGTGCCGCACCGCGCCAGGACGGAATGGGCTTCCTGGAGCCGCCCCTTGGAGAGCAGCCAGCGGGGACTTTCCGGTGTCAGGAACAACAGGCAGAAGAAGGCCGCCGCCGGCGCTGCCATCACGCCGAACATCCATCGGCACTCGGTCTGCCCGAGGTGAAGGCTACCGATGACGTAGTTGGAGAAGTAGGCCAGGAGGATGCCCAGTACGATGTTGAACTGCGTTACGGCCACGAGGCGTCCCCGATATTTGGCCGGCGCTATCTCGGCGATATACATGGGCGAGACGACGGAGGCGCCGCCCACGGCCAGGCCGCCGATGAAGCGGAACAGGACAAACGACCCCCAACCCCACGCCAGGGCGCAACCGAGCGCCGAGAGGAAATACAATACGGCAAGAGAAAACAGGATGCCGCGCCGCCCAAAGGCGTCGGCCGGCTTGCCCACGGTGATGGAACCGAGGATCGTTCCAATCAACGCGCTGGCGACGGTGAACCCCTGCATGAAGGCGAGGAGATTGTCGCCGTTGAGCGAAGGGGCCCATCGATGCACCTGGTCGACGACCTGCGCCACAAAACCCTCTTTCAGCCAACCGGTGGTCCCCGAAATCACGGCGGTGTCGAACCCGAAGAGCAGACCTCCCAAGGCGGCCACGATGGCGCTGCCTAAGAGGAACGGGCTGAGATTCACGGAACGTGCGGTCTCTTGCTGTGTCATCGTCTTCATAGCGGGGTCGACGGTCGGCGATCATAAGGCAAGCTCCGGTCAAGACAAGCCGTAACGAAAAATTAGCCGAAAATTAACTAACTGCTTGCCAAGTCCTCCTCGGCTTCTATCTTTTACGGAATGGACGCCGGTCGATTGACAGTTCTGTATGTGGACGACGATCACAACGACCTTGCCCTCTTCGGAGCGGCCGCGGAAAGGACGGACCTGGACCTCTGGGTGCAAACTGCGTCCGCGGTGGATCAGGCCATCGAGATGCTGGAGGGGCGCGGGTCCTATGCCGATCGGTCCCTGCATCCCCTGCCCGATGTGATTCTCCTGGATTTGGTGATGCCGGCTCAGAGCGGCTTCGATTTCCTCCAATGGCATCACGACTCCACGTTCAGCTCGATTCCGGTGATCGTGTTCTGCGGGTCTTCGTACGAGGATGACCGCCAGAGGGCCTTGACCTTGGGAGCCCAATTCTTTGTGGAGAAACCCGCAAACTTCGATGACTTGCAGCAGGTGGTGCGGCGACTCTGGAGTTTCGGAATGAATGTGCGCCGCGCGATGCAGCAGGAAACCTGCGGTCGCAGCTCCGAGGGCCACGGCGGGAAACCCGAGGGTCGAAGGCCCAAGGCCGAAGGGAATCCGAAGTCCTCGGCTCGAACCTCCGAACCTCGCTGAGCCGGCTGCTAGTGGGGTGTCTTGCCGGATTTGCTTTTTGATGGCTGGTTGGCTCAAAGCCGCTGGATCGGCACGCCCGCCACAAGCCTCTCGACATCGGCGCGCTCGACTTCACCCGGCATCAGCGTAATGGCGTTAGCCGCGCCCGCAGCCGCAGCCCAGCGGCAGGCCTCGCCGAGACTCTCCCCGCGCAACATCCGCCAGACCAGGCCCGCCGTGAACGCATCCCCGCACCCGATTGGGTTTGCCACTTGGACGGACGGCGGGATGATTCGCCAGAACGACTCGCCGTCAAAGGCGAGCACGGCCTCTTTGCCAGTGGTGACGACAACGCGCTGAGCGCCTCGCCGGCACAGTTCGCGCATCGCCGACATCACATCGGCCTCATCCTTGAGGTCCCGGCCCACAGTCGCCGCCAGCTCTGCCCGGTTGGGCTTAACGAGGCCGGGTCGCCCTTTGAGCGCCTCGGCCAGCGGCGCACCCTGGGCGTCGAGGACGCAGAGGACGCCGGCCTGGCGGGCCTGCATGGCTCCCTCGAGGTAGAGGTCGCCCGGCACCCCTGGCGCAAGACTTCCCGACATCACCAAAGCGCGGCAGGCCCCGATGCGCCGCCGCAGGAGAGCGGCGAGATGCTCGTAATCCGACGTTGAAACCGCCCGGCCTTCCTCGACTAACTCCGTTTGAGCGCCCGCCTCCCGGTCGATCACCGTGATGCATTGCCGCGTGGGCGCGGCCACCGTCACAAAGTCCGTCTGGATTCCCTTGGCCTCGAGCGTGTCCCTCAAGTATTGGCCGCGCTCGCCGCCGAGGAATCCCACCGCGAGCGGCCGTTCCCCAAGGCCCTGGAGCACCTTGGCCACGTTCACTGATTTCCCCGACGCGCCGTCGGAGACCGTGAGAGCGCGGTTGACGGCGTCCGGCGTCACCTTGCGGAAGACCATCACTCGTTGCACCGCCGGCGTTGTTCCCAGGCAAAGAATCATCTGCTCGTTGAGAATTGAGTATGGAGCGCTGCGCTTTGGCAACACTAAACCGCTCCTCGCGGCGTTCAAGCACCGGGCGGGAAAGGTCTCGTGGGTCTGTTGCACATCGTCCGGCGCAAGCTATGGTAAAGGAACATGAATATCCCTGAATTTGATCTGGTGCGGCTGATGCGGACGGTGTTCGAGCCCAAGGATGGCGAGCGGGTGGGAGTGTTCATCGATCTGCCGAGGCCGATGGAAGTGAAGGGCTGGAAGTTTCTCGACGACGACCGGCTTGCGGGCCAACACATCGCCTACGAGGTGTTTTATCAAGGGCTCCTCCGGCACAAGGCGGAACTGCCCTTCGCCAGGGTTGGGTTCTATGCGTACGAGCCGACGGGAGGCAGCAATCTTGACCTGCCGCCGACGGTGGTCGACCCGGAGGGCCGGACGCTGCGCCTGGTCGAGGACGTGCTGAGGGAGTTGGACATCGTGCTGTATCTTTCGACTTACTCGGCGACGGCGCCCATCACCGCCCTGGCCAAGCGGATGGGGTTTCGGGGGGCAACGCTGCACGGGTGCAACGAGACGATACTGCGCACGGGCCTGGCCCGGGATTATGCGGAGGTGTCGGCCAAAGCGGAGCGGTTTCGCCAGGCCCTTACTCGGTGTGACGACGTGGTGGTCGAGTTCGAGGCCCTGGGTCAAAGGCCCCGTCTCACGCTGGAGATGGGCCGCCAGGAGGCCCAGAAGAGCCATGGCCTGTGCCGGGTGCCCGGGGAGATCGCCAATTTGCCGGCGGGAGAGATTTACTGGGTGCCCACTGGGGCGCGCGGGGCTTTTCCGATGAAGTTCAAGGAGGATGGCACCCTGGCGTTGATGGAGGTGGCGGAGGGACGGATTCACAACGGGAGATTCCTTAAGGGGAACCAGCGGACGATGGAGAAGGCCCTGGCGCTCTTCCAGGACGATCCGCCTACGGGCGAGCTGGGAGAGTTGGGACTGGGGACGCAAGTCCTTCCGCCGGCGGGGGCGGACATCCAGGACGAAAAAATCCTGGGGACCCTGCACGTCGCCACCGGGCGCGACGATCACCTTGGAGGCCCGCTGGACCCGGGCAAATTCAAGGACCCGCGCCACGCGACACACGAGGACATCCTGTTTGCCCCGCACAAGACGCCGGAAATCAATCTCGCGAATGTCTGGATGCACAAAGAGGGCAGGGAGGTCCTGCTCATCAAAGACTACGAGCCGACGGAGTTTGTGAAAAGTGTCGCGCTGTGACGGAAAATCCGTACGAGACGAGGCGTTACCTCGACGAGTACCTGCTCTTCCACTACGGGCAGCCGAGGCGGGTTTGCCCCTTCGGCTTCATCCGCCCCGAGTTGCTGCGGTTCCACCAGCGCCTGAGGCGGGAGTGCCTCCTGCCCATTCGCGGGAGAGGTCCCACCTCCGCGCTGGACATTGGTTGCGGTGTTGGGAGATTCACCTTCGAGTTGGGGTGTGTGACGGACCGGGCGCTGGGGCTGGACTCCTCCCGGCGGTTCATAGACGCCGCCCGGCGCATGGCCCGGGAGGGGGCTGTGAGCGTTCGGGTCGCGGAATGCGGGGGACAATTCTCGAGGCGCACGGTAAGCCTGCCTCGGGGCTTGTCCTCCACCGGAGTCGAGTTCGACACGGGCGATGCGCTCGATTTGGGGGGCTTGCCCGAAAGGGCCTTTCAGGTCGTGGCCGCGATCAACCTGTTATGCCGGCTTGGCTCTCCGCGGCGGTTCCTCGAGCAGGCCCCTCGCCTGGTCGCCCCCGGGGGCCAGTTCCTCCTGGTGTCGCCCTTTTCCTGGCTCGAGCAGTACACCCCGCGCCGCGAGTGGTTGACAAGCCGCCAGGTTCGCGAATTGCTCCGTCCGGATTTCAGGTTGCGCCGCCGTCGCGACCTGCCCCTGCTCATCCGTGAACACTGCCGCAAATACCAGTTCATCGTGTCCGAGGTGCTCCTGTTCGAGCGGGGTCAATGATTCTATGGCGCAAACCGGGCGGTCCAGTTATGTTGGCGCAAGCATGAGCTTAGGAGCGGGCCAGCTCGAAATCAGAACCGCGGCGTTGAGTTCAATCGCGGCAGCGTTGGGGCTGACGGGGCTGAAGATCATCATCGGGGTATGGAGCGGCAGCCTGGGGATACTGGCCGAGGCCGCCCACTCCGGGATGGACCTTCTGGCGGCCCTGGTGACCTATGTCGCAGTCCGGTTGTCCGGCAAGCCGCCTGACAGCGACCATCCTTACGGTCACGGGAAAGTCGAGCACCTGTCGGCGCTTTTTGAGGCGCTGTTGCTGTTGCTGACTTGCGCGTGGATCATCAGGGAATCGGTTGATCGGTTGGCGGGGCGGCGAGTGCTCGTCGAGGCCTCCGTCTGGACGTTCGCCGTGATGGCGGTTTCCATCGTGGTGGATGTTGTGCGCTCGCGGATGCTCTTTCGGGTTGCCGCCAAGCACGGCAGCCAGGCCCTCCTGGCCGATGCCCTGCATTTTCAAACCGATATTTGGAGTTCGGCGGTGGTGATACTGGGACTGGCGGGGGTGAGAATCGCAACCTGGTTCCCGGGTCTGGGCTTCTTCCAAAAGACGGACGCCGTGGCGGCGCTGCTTGTGGCCGGGCTTGTGAGCGTCGTCAGCGTCCGGCTGGGAATGCGGACGATCGAGGGGCTTATGGATACCTCGCCATCGGGGGCGGCCGAGCGGATCAAGGCCAAGGTCGAGACCATCCGGGAGGTCATGGACTGCCATGCCGTCCGGGTGCGCCATTCGGGGCCGCGCTACTTTGTGGATTTGCACGTTACGTTGGATGGGCGCCAACCGCTCCACGACGCCCACGCTGTGACGGAGCGCGTCGAGCAGATGGTCAGCGAAGTCCTTCCGGGGGCCGATGTGACGGTCCATCCTGAGCCGACCACTCTTTCTGGCGACCCCGGCCATTCAGCCAATTGAGCGTTTGCAGCGCCCATCGGGCTTTTTTGCGCCTGGCTCAGGCCGCCCAGGCTCCGGCAGACGGGCGCGACCAGCGCCAGGAACGGCTCATTCGCGGCTGTGAGCGATCTCCCTATCGTAGATGCGGTATCTCTTATAGGCCCGGCCGCCGATGGCCTGGAGGATGCGGCACATCATCACATTGTCCTCGAGTATCCAGGAGGCTTCGGACTCGCGGACGCCCAGTTGAATGCCGACGTTGAGGCCCTCGATGAGCATGGCGGTTTCGATGCCTTTTGCGCGGAATTGGTTCTTGACGCCGAGGGTGAGCACACGCGTGCGCGGAGGGCATTTCCAGCCGAGGACGTAAGGAATGAAACCGAGCAGCTTGGGGGTGAGCAGGCGGCCCTTGAGCGGTTTGAAGGCGACGTTGAAATCGGGCATGGCCAGGAGAAAGCCGACCGGTTCGGGGCCGAACTCGGCCAGCCAGACGAGGCCCTCGGTCAGCAGCGGCTTCAAGCGGGCGGCCATGAAGTCCATCTCCGCGTCGGTCATCGGGACGAAGCCCCAATTGTCCTGCCAGGCGGCGTTATAGACCTCCTTCACTTTGACGAGGTCGCGGCCGAGGGTCTTGCGCGTGACGGAACGGAAGGCCAATCCGGGGGAGCGCGCCTTGACCTTGGCGGCGATGCGGCGGAGGCGGTCCATGGGTATCGTTGCCAGATCGATGTGGAAGGCGAGCAGGTCCTTGGCCTTGCGGAACCCTTCGGCATCCATCAGGTCCGCGTAATAGCGGGGGTTGTAGGGCATCATGAACACGGGGGACGAATCGAAGCCCTCCACCAGCAGGCCGCACTCGTCATTGGTGGTGGGGTTCATCGGCCCGAGCAGGCGGCTTTGGCCCTCCTGCCTTCCCCAATGGTTGACGGCCTCGAAAAGCCCGCGGCTGACGGCCTTATCGTTCACGCTCTCGAAGAAGCCGAAGAACGCCGCCGGCTCTTTGGAACAGCGAATATAGTTATGATCAATCAACCCGGCGATGCGGCCGAGATCGCGTCCATTGCGGCGCGCGACCCAGAGCTGAATTGTGGCGTGCTCGAAAAGAGGGTTGGCGTCCGTGAACACCTTTTCCAAATCCATCATCAGAGGCGCCACCCAAAGCGGGTCCTGGTCATAAATGCCGTAGCTGACTTCCAGAAAGCGCTTTACATCCCGGCTGCTGCGGGACAACGGAACAACTTCAATGTCATTGGTCATGCCGGGGCGGGAGGTTAAGGGAAAATGCCCCGCTGAGTCGAGCATGGGGATTTTGGAGTTCAAGAGCGCCGCCCCCGACTGCCGGATGTCCCCGCTCCAAGGTCTATAGGTTATGGGGAATCTGCAGAGTGCTGCCTCCGATGAACTCGCGAAGCAGGGCGTCGCCGGGAATGATATTGCAATCGGCGGCCTGTTCGCGGGTGAGGCCCTGGACGGAGTCGAGCAGGTCCTTGACCCGTTCGTAGCGGATGCGGGCGTCCAGGAAGTTGGCGTAGGGCTGAATCTCTTCGGGGCCGGGCAGGCAGCCCGCGGGGCCGCAGAGAAACGGTTTGAGGACCGGCAGGTCGAACGGGAAGCCGCCATTGACCACGTGGTCGGCCAGACCGCTCAGGGGGATGATGCTGAAGAGTTCGCCGGCGCGCACATAGTGCCAGTGCAGAATAGTCAGGAGCGGGCTGTGGTTGCGGTGGCGGACGTCGCGCAGCATCCGGCGCAGCAAGCGCACGTCCATGAATTTGGTCGGCCGGCCCGTGGCGCCGTCGCCCTCGAAGAGGACATTTCGGGTCTCGATGTAGAGGCGGAATTGGGCGCAGGCCGGGATGCCCTCGGTAATGGGCGGGTAAAGGCCGTGGAGGCAGTCCAGGAGAAGAAACTGGCCGGGCTCGAGCTTGATCGGCTTGGTGGCCACTCGCCGGCCTTGTTGGAAGCTGTAAACAGGCTTCTGGACCGTCTCGCCCGCGAGCAGGGCCTTGAGATGCGTGTTGAGCAGTTGGATGTCCATCGCCTCGGGCGTCTCGTAGTTCCGATCATTGAGCCAATCGGTCGGGTGCTCGACCAGGGACCAGAAGTAATCATCGAGGTTGAGCATGAGAAAACTGAGGCCGCGCTTTTCGAGGCGCTGCGTGAGTTTGACCGTGGTGGTGGTCTTGCCGGAGGAACTGGGGCCTGTCACCCAGAGCATTCGGAGAGGGTCGCCGGCGTCCAGGCGCGTCGTTACTTTGGCCGCCGCCTCGTCCAGGGAGGCTTCATAGAGGGCCAGCGATTCCTCCACAAGGGGGCGGATTCGGCCGCCGCGGACCAGTTCGTTGAGGCCCGCCACGGTGTCGCACCCCCGCTCCCGGTTCCAGGCCAACACGCGCTCCATCCCGGCCTGCGGAAGGCCGTTGCCGACGAACTCGTCGGCCGTGATGTCCCCTTCGCGCAACCAGTGGCGGCCCCAGCGATAGCAGGCGTAGGCATCCGCCGTGTTCTGGAATCCATAGCTGCGCAGCGCATGAAGCACCTCATCCTGAATCTGCTCGATGGTCGGGGGGAAATTGGCGATCAAGTGGTGCGCTTCCGAATTGAGGCACACCACCACGGCGTCTGCCAGGAATTGAGCTATCTGTTCATCGGCCCCCCCGCAGGCATCGAAGATGCGCTCGTTGACCCCGGGCAGCAGGTCGTGGTGAAAGCCCCCTAGCGAACGGGCCGCGCGCAGAATGGCCCCGCCAATGCGGCTTTCATCGAACCGGGCAAGCGCGCGGTTTCGCTTCTGCACTTTGACGATCCGATTCTCTACTGACATGACGCCTTTGACTATACTTGCGAGCCAACGGCTGACAAAGTCTGAAATCCGAAGGCCCGAAATCCGAAATCCGAAGGAAATCCGAAATCCGAAATCCGAAACCTGGCATCCGGCGTCTGACATCCGGCATCTGACATCCGGCATCTGGAATCTCAAATCTGGAATCCGAGGCCCGTGATCGCCAGGTTTCCGGGCATCAGCTCCGCACCCGATACTGAGTCTCCCAGGCCATTCCGGAGTGCCCCATGCTATTCCGCGCGGCGTAGCGACTGCCCGGAACAGGAGACCGGCTGTGCCCTTCGGATTTCGGATTTCCTTCGGATTTCGGATTTCGGGCCTTCGGATTTATGCCTTCGGATTTTCGTTCGGCTTCCCGCGCTGCTCCCGGTCCGCTGCGCCGAGCCACGCGCACTGTCCCGGAATAGTCTTGCGCCGCGAGGCAAAGGATGTTGGATTGGGGGCCGAAACAACCCGCTATGCAAAAGCCGCGCCTAAGTCTCCGGCAAATCTGGAACATGAGTTTTGGCTTCCTCGGCATCCAGTTTGGCTGGGGATTGCAATTGGCCTACATGAGCGCGATCTACGCAAAACTGGGCGCGGTTTCCTCCAGGATTCCGATTCTGTGGCTGGCCGGTCCGATCACCGGGCTGCTGGTCCAGCCGATCATCGGGGCGATGAGCGATCGGACGTGGTGTTGGCTGGGACGGCGGCGGCCGTACTTCACCGTCGGCGCGATCCTGTCGAGCGTGGCCCTGTTCTTCATGCCCGACGCCCCGGCCGTGTGGGCGGCGGCGATGATGCTCTGGGTCCTGGACGCCTCGATCAACATCAGCATGGAACCCTTCCGTGCCTTCGTGGCGGACAAGTTGCCCGACGAGCAGCGGACAGTGGGGTTTGTCATGCAGAGCTTTTTCATCGGCATCGGCGCGGCCGTAGCCAATGCGCTGCCGGACATCCTGCGGCATTTTGGCGTGACGGGCAACGCGCCCAACGGCGTGCCTTACACTGTGCTGTACGCCTTCAAGCTTGGGGGCGTGGTGTTCCTGCTGGCGGTGCTTTACACCGTGGCCGTATCGAAGGAATACCCGCCGGAGAACCTTGAAGAATTCCGGCGCAAGAAAAGCGAGCGGGTCGGTTTCCATGTCCAGCCCGTCTTTTTGTTCTGGTCGGGCATTGCCGGCGCGGCTCTGGGGGCGGCGCGCGGGTTCCTTGTGGACCAGCACCTCACCGCGTGGCACCCGCTGGCCGGCGCGGCCATCGGCGCCGCCATCGGGGCGGTCCTCAGCGCGCCTTATATGGCGTCGGCGCTCAAGGAGATGCCCGCAACGATGAAGCAGCTTGCGGTGGTGCAGTTCTTCACCTGGCTGGGGCTGTTCTGCATGTGGATGTTTTTCGGCCTGGCCACGGCGCAGCAGCTCTTCGGCGCCACCAATGCAAAGTCCGCCGAGTTTGACGAGGGCATCGCGTTCGGGGGCAGGACCTTCGCATGGTATTCGATCGTGTGCTTTGCGGTGGCCTTCGTGCTGCCGGTCATGGCGCGGTTGACCAGCCGCAAGTGCGTCCACGCTCTCGCCCTTGTGGCGGGAGGGGCCAGTTTGCTGGCCACAGGGTTCATTCATGACCGCCTCCTTTGGCAGCTTACCATGATCGGCGTAGGCATTGCCTGGGCTTCCATCCTGGCGATGCCTTACGCGATGCTCTCCGGCGCCTTGCCCGCCGAGCGGATGGGCGTCTATATGGGCATCTTCAATTTCTGCATCGTGGTGCCGGAAGTCCTGGCGTCCGTGGCCCTGGAGCCTGTCGTGAAACACTTGTTCCGAGATGACCCGGTCAAGGTGGTGATGCTGGGCGGGGCCTCGATGCTGGTGGCGGCGGCGATGGTGGCGCGAGTCCGGGATGTTGGTGCGATGAGGGACCGCCTCGCCGGCAGGGAGCAGGCTGCCGCCGCCTGAAGGTGGCGCTCCGGTCAGGCTCGATCCGCCGCCTAGAGACGGTGGATTCGCCCACGCTACTGGACGGCCCTCCGGTAAATCCGCCACTCGAAGCCGCTCAACCGAAACAGCGGAAACTCGCTCGCTGAGTACTGCGGCATGCCCGAGAGCCTGACCGGCTTGAATTGTTCGCCATGCATGACTTCCACCGAGCCGATCACAGGGCGGTTGGAGAAGTTGATGATGACCACGAACTCCTCGTTTGTATCCCGGCGCATGAAGGTCACAAGCTCGGCCTCCTGGGAGTTGCGCAGCCAGTCGACCTGGTCGTTGCGGAAGGCTGGGGAACCTTTTCGGAGCTTGATAAGGTCGCGATAGATGTCGCGCAGGGGCGGGCGGTCTTTGGGCTTCCAGAAGACCGGCATGTGCTCGAACAGGGCCGGGTCGCCCGATTCCGTGGCGTCGCCCACCTCCATCCCATTGTAGAGCAGCGGAACACCGTCGAGGGTAAACATCAGGGCGCTGGCGGCCAGGGCGCCCCGGGCGCCGAAGCGCGCCACCGCTCGCGCCTCGTCGTGGTTATCCGAAAACCGCATGTGGAGCGAATGTTGGGGAAATTGCCCGCGGCTTTCCTCCCACGACCGTTTGAACTCTGTGGCAGGCGCCCCGTTGAGCAGCACGTTGTTGAGCGTCCCGTGCATGGGCCAGGCGTAATCGGCGTCGAATGCCTTGAGAAGCAGTTCCGGCTTGCTCGCCTCGGCCAGCAGCATGATGTCCGGCTTGGTCCGAGCCAGTTCCCTCCGGGCTTCCTCCCAGAAATCCGTCGGGACCATGGAAGCGACGTCGCACCGGAAGCCGTCCAGGTCGAACGTGGCCGGATCGATCCAATGCTCGAGCATCGCCAGCATGTAGCGGCGCAACTTGGGATTCCCATAATTCAGGCCGGCCACGTCGGTCCATTCCGGCACCGGCGGAGCCACGTTCCCGTTGGCATCCTGCTTGTAAAACTCCGGATGCTCCATCATGACGCTGTCCCAGGCGGTGTGGTTGGCGACGATATCGAGGATCACCTTGAGGCCGCGCCTGTGGGCCTCCGAGACCAGGCGCTTCAAATCCGCCTCGGCGCCGTAGGCCGAGTTGACGGCGTAGTAATCGCGCACCGCGTAAGGGCTGCCGAGCGTCCCCTTGCGGAGTTTCTCGCCCAACGGATGAATGGGCATCAGCCACAGAATGTCCACGCCAAGGTCCTTCAACTCGTCCAGGCGGGCCGTCACTCCGTTGAAATTCCCGTCCTTCGAGAAATTGCGGGGAAAGACTTCGTAAATGATGCCATCCCGCAGCCAGTTCGGCGCCGTCCGCGCGGTCTGCCGGGCGACGTCCTGCGCCCGCAGCGGCACGGTGAGGAAGGACAAACCCACCGCAATGAACCTGAAGAAGCCCGACCGGGATGCTGGTTTCATAGTCGTGTTCATCGGCCTGGATTAAGGCCCAAAACACAAGGCCGCGTCAACTCTTTCCGGGGTCGGCAGCGGCCTCGCGATAGAAAATGAAAGGACAGGCCCTCGAACATGGACTAGGATTCCCGGCGACGCGCCAGCGCCTTTGAAAAAATGGCCAGAATCCACCGACCCAGCATCATCTTCATTACCGGCACGGATACGGGAGTTGGCAAGACATTGCTGACCGCCCTTCTCTTGCGCCACCTGCGCGGCACGGGGCGTCGCGCCCTGGCGATCAAGCCATTCTGTTCGGGCGGCACCGGGGATGCGGACCTGTTGAACGCCCTTCAGGACGGTGAATTGTCGGCCAGGGAGGTCAATCCGTTCCGCTTTCCGGAACCGGTGGCGCCGCTGGTGGCCGCCCGGAAGCATCGGCGCCGCATTGGCCTGGGTGAGGTCCTGCGCGCGGTCCGAGCGGTTGCGCGACGCTGCGATTGGCTGCTCATCGAGGGCGCCGGCGGGTTGC
Organism: uncultured Verrucomicrobiota bacterium; assembly: GCA_964653485.1. Taxonomy (GTDB): domain Bacteria; phylum Verrucomicrobiota; class Verrucomicrobiia; order Limisphaerales; family UBA8199; genus CAVQND01. The sequence continues at coordinate 35,502 of CAZZFF010000063.1, forward strand.
TTGCGCCCCTTGGCGAGAGGTTCACCGCGCTCGACATCATCACGCGGCTGCGCTGCAAAGTCATCGTGGCCGCCTCGAACAAGCTCGGCGTCCTCAACCACGCGCTCCTGACCGTCTGGGCCCTGCGCGCCGCCGGGGCCGGCCCAATCGAGGTCGTGTTGATGGGCGGGCGGCGCCCGGACCTTTCCGCGGAGTCCAACCCGCGCGTCCTGGCGGAGTGGCTCGCCCCCACGCCGCTGTGCCAGGCGCCGTTCTTTGGGATGCGATGCTGTACAACACGGGCGGTCGAGCGGAACGCGCGAAAGAGCGCCGCCCTGCTCGAACGCATCCTCCGATAAAAAAAGTTCAAAAAACTCTTGCGTCGTTTCGGGATTCGGGTAATGTCTGCGGCCTGTTCTTTGTTATGCGGCAGGTGTCGAGCGGGAAAAATAAAAGTGACAATTGTGAAAAAAACGCTTGCGCAGCCTCGGGATCGGAGTAACCTGCCCAAGCATTCGTTCTTTGGGAAGCGGAAGGCGGGGATGAAGGGCGGCGGAAAATAGTTGAAATAAATTGTTGACTGTCGGCCCCGATGAGATAAGTTGCGTGTGTTACGAGCGCGGTGTTAGCCAAAAAAAGCTTAAGATTGTTGTTGACGGCTGATGCGGTGCGGATAAAGTAATCGCGGAAATAACTAAGGTCTGAGCGGCCGAAGTAGAAGCGGATCGGCCCTCGGATTTTTTGTCCCCCCGCATAAGCGGGAAGAGGCCGAAGAGCGGCAAGAAGGCGTTGGACGCCTGAAGATTTTGGGGTGGAAACACCCATTGTTCATTGAAAATTGAATTGTGCGATAAGTTAAGAGCCCCTTCAGTGCCATCCTGTTAGTGGGATGGAAATGAAGAGTTTTAATGGTTAGATGAATCAACTAACGTTTTTTTAACGGAGAGTTTGATTCTGGCTCAGAACGAACGCTGGCGGCGTGGATAAGACATGCAAGTCGAGCGCTGGTTACGGGGTAGCAATATTCCGTAATCGGAGCGGCGCAAGGGTGCGTAACACGTGGGTAATCTGCCATGAAGACCGGGATAACCTGCTGAAAGGCGGGCTAATACCGGATGTGACCACTGGGAGGCATCTCCTGGCGGTTGAAGTTGGGGACCGCAAGGCCTGACGCTTCATGATGAGCCCGCGGCCTATCAGCTAGTTGGTGAGGTAACGGCCCACCAAGGCTAA
>CAZZFF010000064.1:0-35590 GCA_964653485.1 uncultured Verrucomicrobiota bacterium
AGGCCGGTGTCATGGAGGGTTTGCAGGACCTGCAAGGCGAGGTCGAGGGCGCGGCCGGTGGATTCGTTGGGGGTGAAGGAAGAGATAACGAATGCGCCGGGGAGTTGGCGGGGTGTGAAGAAGCTGCTGGCGCCGTAGGTTAAACCGGATTTGATGCGCAATTCGCTGTTGATCATCGAGGTAAAGCGGCCGCCGAAGAGGGTGTTGACGACCTGGACGGCGACCCAGTCCTGGTTGGTGCGGGCCAGGCCGATGTCGCCGAATCTGAAGAAGGTCTGGGTGGCGTCGGGTTTGTCCACGATGAGCGCGCGCCGCCCGCGAACGGGAGGGGGGGCCTTGAGTTCGGGGTGCGCCACAGTTCCCGGCTTCCAGGCGGCGAATTTGTCTCGAAGTTTGGCTTCCATTTCGGAGGAGGAGAAATCGCCGGCGACAGCCAGAAGCAGTTCGTTGGGGAGGTAGTGGGCGGCGTAAAAGGCGGCGATATCCTGGCGGGCAATCTTCGAGAGGCTGGTTTCGGTTCCGCCCGCCGGCCGGGCATAGGGGTGCGATTGCCACAGGAATGCCTCGAAATAGAGGCCGATGACCTGCTCAGGAACGGCTTTAGCCTCTTTGATGCCGTCGATGTCCTGTTTGATCATCTTGTCCGCTTCCTCAGCCGGGAAGGAGGGGTGCATGAGGGTGTCGGAGAGGAGGTCGAGGGCCAGATCGAGGTCTTTTTTGACGAACTCGGCCGAGCCGGAGGAGTACTCGAGCGAGGCGCGAGCGTCGAACTCGGCGCCGACAAAGTCCAGTGCCTCTGAAAGTTGGTCGGCGGATTTGGATTGTGTGCCTTTGCGCAGGAGCTTGGCCGTCAGGGAAGCCAGGCCTTCCTGGTTGGGCGGGTCGCAGAGTGCGCCGCCGGATTTCATGAGCCAATGGAAGCTGACCAGAGGGAGGGCGTGGCGCTCCATCAGGAACAACGTGAGGCCGTTTTCGAGCTTGATTGTGTTGTAATCCGGCAGGCGGACTTTGGCGATTTCCTCCGGCCCGGAGGCCTGGCGGCCCGGCGCGGGGAGGGCGGCCAGGATGAGGCAAGAGAGGAGAGCCAGATTGAGGGACCGGTGGGGGTTCATATTCATTCCTTCTGGTCGGCGGGTGCGGCTTCCGGCACGAGGATGGCGACGGTGCGGTTGCGGGAATCGAAGTATTTTTTGGCAACGCGCTGGACATCCTCGCGAGTGACGTGGTTGATGAGGTCCACGGCCTGGAAGAGCCGATGATAGTCACCGAAGACGACGTCGTAGGTGCCAAGGGTGTTGGCCTTGCCGGAAATGGTTTTCATGGAGCGGTAGAAGTCGGCGACGGCGGTGTTTTTGGCCTTTTGAAGCTCGCGCTCCGCCACCAGGCCGGACTGGGTCTTGTCCAGTTCCTCATAGAGGACCTTTTCCACACGGTCCATGGGGACGCCGTCCCTGGGCTGGACGTTTATCTGGAACAGGAACGGGTCCAGGTGCGGGGACTGGCCGCCATCGACGGAGATGGCCACCTGCTCCTTGTCCACCATGCGCTCGTAAAGCCGGGAGCTCTGGCCGCGCAGGAGGATGTATTCCAGCACGGACAGGGGGACAAAATCCGGGTCCGCCGCGGCGGGGGTGTGGTAGGCGGCCTGGAGGAGCGGGAGTTGGGCGAACTTGTTGACAAAGACGCGACGCTGCCCCGGCTGGGGCGGTTCCTGGGTGGTCACAGGGAGGGGGGGCGGCTGGGCCGGGATCGGCTCGAGGTACTGCCGGGCCAGTTCGATCACGCGGCCGGGATGGACATCGCCGACGATGACCATTTCGCAATTATTCGGCGCGTAATACGTCTTGTAGTAGTCGATGAGGTCGGTTCGTTTCCAGTTCTTGATATCGATCATCCAGCCCACGACCGGCCAATGGTAGGGATGGGCGGTAAAGGCCGCGGCGAGCAATTGCTCGCTCAGGAGGCTCTCGTTGTTGTTCTCGACGCTGAGCCGCCGCTCGTTGGCCACGACGCCGCGCTCGGATTCGATCATCTTCGGGTCGAAGGAGAGCGAGGCGGTGCGGTCGGCCTCCAGATCGAAAATCAGGGGGAGCGCGGGCGAGGGAAACCAATCCTGATAGACGGTCAAATCTTCGGTGGTATAGGCGTTGTTGGCGCCGCCGTTGTCCTCCATCATGCGGTCGAACATTCCGGGCCCGTATTTCGCGGCCCCGTTGAACATCATGTGTTCGAAGAAATGGGACAGGCCGGTAATCCCCGTTCGCTCGTTGCGGGAGCCGACGCGGTGGAAGAGGTAGAGGGCGACGTTGGGGATGGAATGGTCCTCGAGCATGAGCATTTTCATGCCGTTGGTGAGCTGGTGTGTCTGGACGTCGAATTGCTGGGCGCGGCCCGGGGATTGGAAGATTGCCAGCGCCGCCGCTGCGACGAGCAGGATGGCTGATTGGCCCTGCCGGCTTGACCTCGAAAGCGCGAAGGACATAATGGAGTGAATCATGTCAACCACCGGCAATATCGCGCAAGGAGAAACATCGACCATGAAAAGAGAACCGAGACCGGCTTCGTTGGGTGAGCTGAGCCGCCGTCAATTCATCCAAACGGCCGCGGCGACGGCCGCGATGGGCGTCATGAGCGCGGCGCCCTTTGTGGCGCGAGGCCGGGTGCTCGGCGCGAACGACCAGCTCGGCATCGGGTTCATAGGGGTTGGCGGGCGCGGCTCCAGCCACGTAGGCACGGTCCAGAAACTGATTCGAGGGGGCGAGAAACTCAAGATAGTGGCGGTTTGCGATGCTTACCGCTATCGGCTGGATGAAGCCGCCAAGGCGACGGGGGCCAGGGGCTACTTCAAGTATCAGGAGCTGCTGGGCGATGCGAACGTGGACGCCGTCTGCATCGCCACGCCGGACCGGCTGCATGTCCCGCAGGCGCTCGAAGCCATCCGCGCGGGCAAGGATGTTTATTGCGAAAAGCCGATGGGGCACTGGACCCAGTTCGGCTTGGCCAGGGAGTTCTACGAGCAGACCATAAAACTCAAGCGGGTGGTGCAAGTCGGCAACCAGGGCAATTCGAGCGCGGCCTGGCAGAGGGTGCGCGAGCTGGTGCGGCAGGGCGCCATCGGACGCCCTCAACTTGTCACTGCGGGGTTTTACCGCTCGGGGGACTGGGGAGAGCGGATGCCGATCCCGGACCGGGACGCGAAGCCCGGATCGGACCTGGACTGGGAGGCATTCCTGGGCGACGCGCCGAAGGTGCCTTTCACCCTGGACCGCTATTTTAGCTGGCGCAAGTACCTCGACTACGCCGGCGGCCCCTGCACCGATTTGTTCCCTCACGTGTTTACGCCGTTTGTGAGCGCGCTGGACCTGAAGTTCCCATCCCGCGCCGTGGCCTCGGGCGGCATCTTCAAATACACCACCTATGATCGCGAGGTGCCTGACACGTTCAACATGTGCCTGGACTACCCGGAGAGGCTCTCGATCGTCATCCCATGCACCCTGGCCAACGATTATCCGCCCGAGGCGGCCATCCGCGGAGACGAGGGCACCCTCACGCTCCAGAATCCGGGCGAATGGAACGTCGGGTTCGACAGCGTGACCGTCGTGCCGCGCAAGGGTGAGCGGCAGGTGTTCCCGGCCCAGAAGATGGACACGACACCCCTGCATTGGCAGAACTTCATCCGGTGCATTCGGACTCGGGAAAAGCCGGTGAGCGATGTCGAGTTTGGCCTGCACGTTCAGGCCGCGCTGAACATGGCGATGCTCAGTCTCTTAAAGGAAAGGGTCGCGAAGTTTGACCCGGCCAAGCAGGACATTGTGCTGGGCTAAGGCGGCGACAGCTTAGAAATGCAGTTATCAACGGCTGACCCGTCCTCCGAAGAGGGGTGATCCTCCCTCCGAAAGTCGAGGTTCTTGAAGACCATCAGCCGCACCGGGAACTGTTGCCCGCGTGGATACAGGCAGAGGGCGTCACCCATAGATCAGTTCACTTGGCGCCGCCCGCATTGTCGAAGGGCTTCCCGTCTGCGCTTCTGTTTTCTGTTTGAATTGCGCTCATTGTGATTCGCTTCGGTCCAATCCGGGCAAGTCCTCGCGAGGGCTCAGACCATCGATTGGACCACCTTTTGCCCAGCCCCTGGGCGCCTCCCGCCGGCACCATCGTCGTATCGTCCCGTCGGCGTCAGGGCTTCCTCCATGTTGGCCGAGGTTTGTTTCGCTCCGGTCCATGGCGTCGAGGCGTATCCTGTCAAGGCGGACGTCGACGCTCGGTACGGGGAGACGCTCATCGTGATGATTGTGTCGATTTCGCCTATTGCGACGTTCGCTGTTGCTTCACCGTCGGGCTGCGGCATGTCGCCAAGCGCCGACGTTGCGGAGGGATTCAACCGCCAGCCTCGTTCCTTTGAAGCAGCGCTTTTGATTGTTTTAGCAGGCCAAGTGTGCCAATGTTGGGCCATGAGCACGACCGCCTTTGGCCGGGAGCGGAAGCTGACCTTGCCCGCCAACGTTTTCGGGGCCGCCGACTTGAGGCGCAGCGACCGCCTCGAGTGGCGTTTGGAGGACGGCGAAATCCGCGGATGCAAGATGGAATGAATCCTTTCGACGCCATTGAAGGGCACCTGGCTGAACTGCGGGCGCTGGGCGTGCGCCGCATCGGCGTGTTCGGCTCCTGCGCCAGAGGACGGGAGCGGGCCGACAGCGACGTGGACGTTTATGTCGAGTTCGAGGAGGCTCAGCGGAACTACGATAATTTTTTCGCCCTGCACGAACGCCTGGAACAACTGTGCGGTCGTCGCGTGGACCTAGTAACCGACAAGGCGCTGACCCGGACCAAGGCGCGGCTGATCCTGCCAACGGTGCGCTATGCTTCCGTCCACCCTTGAGTTGCTGCGCGACATCGTGCGCGAAGCCGAGTTTCTCCAGACGCAGGCGGCGGCCACGAACCGGCAGGGCTTTCTGGTGAACGAGGTCCTCCAGCGCGCTTTCGTCCGCAGCGTGGAAGTGATTGGCGAGGCGGCCAAGAGGGTCCCCGACGGCGCGCGCGCGGAGTTCCCCGGGATTGAGTGGCGCAAGATGGCCGGGATGCGGGACCGCCTCATCCACGACTACGGCGGCGTGGATTACGTCATCGTCTGGGACGTCGCCTCGAACAAAGCGCCGGGGCTGGTTGCGGCGCTGCGCCCGGTCATTGAAGCCGAAGACGGGGCGTAGTCCGATTACGCCTTGGTGACGGGCTCCCGCAGGCAAGCAACGTGAGCTTGGCCAACCGCGAGGCCAGTTAAATCGATCTCAACCTCGGTCGAGTTATCTCCACTACGTCGGCCACCGCCGGGAAATCTACAAACTAAAGCCAACGGGGTCAGATCGCAACATTCGACATTTTTCCAATGGCCCCGTAATCAAGCGGCTCTGTACGGCTGGCCCCCCCCGCGGTCGTTTCAGCAGGGACGTTTATAGCCCGCAATTCCTGATTGCGCTGCCGCCTAGGCTCGATCAAAACTTCTCCCATGTTGGCCAAGGTCTGCTCTGCCGCCGCCAACGGCATCGAGGCGTATCCGGTCGAAGTGGAGGTGAACGTATCTTACGGGGAAACCATCATCGTGGCGGTCGGCTGGCCGAACATTGCTTTCAAGGAAGGGCGCAACCGGGCCGGATGCCGCGGGCATCGGGAGGTTCAGGAGGGACAGGACGCCCGGCGATGACAATATTGTCTGGTAATCTCCGTGTGCCACTGCGCGAAGGTGATGCGCAAGGAGTCGACCTTCGCGGCCAGCGCCTCCGGCGAAAGGCGCAGCGCCTTGAGGGCCTCGGCATCCCCCTGTTCGAGAAGCAACCCCTCCCCGCTGGCGATGGCTGTGGAGAGCAGCACCCGATGGAGACGCTGATCATCCGTGCTGGCCGGGTCTGCCAGAAGCATCTGCTCTTCCAGGTCTTGGCAGACGCGACACAGGTTGAACCAGGAGACCACGCGCGTCGCGAAGGGATTCCGTTGCGCCTCCACTTCCGCTTCCAGCACGCCGGCAAAGCGGCCTGCCGTGCGGCAGGCTCTTCCCGCGGCAATCTCCATCGCGGGCCGTGCGCCTGCTGAACGTTCTACGGCTTCCGCGAGTAACTGATCTCCATCACCTTGATTTCCTTTCCGCCCCGGTCCTCGAAATACGCCATCGTATGGTGGTCCTTATCGAGGTGCTTGATGACTTGGCGGGCCTTCGTCTTCACTCCGGGCATCACCTCGTATTCAGCAAGATACGTCAGCGTTTTGGTCGCAGGCTCATAGGTGCCTTCGGAGAGCATGATCCCCGTGCCCATGTTGTCGATCCAGCTCGAGACATACTTCTTCTTGACGTTGTCGTAACCCTCGACGGCCATGCCCTTGAACGCCATGTCCATCATCTTCCCATTATCCCCCGGCATCTGCATTGAGCCGGTGTGCTCGCTAATGACATAGCGCCCGTCCATCACCGACCGGCTGACGGTCGTGCCTGTGGATTCCATCGGAGGCGCGTCCGGGCTCATCCACCACTTTACGGCGTACGACCAGGTTCCCACCAATTCCTGGAGGTGCTTGTGGTTTTCGCCCGGCTTGGCGAATTCCATCATCATCGCCATCATCTCGGCGTCGCTTGGTTTCTTTTCTGAGCCCGCCTCCGGTTTGGAGGCTTGCTTTTCCTGGCCCAGTGCGGGAACTGCTAACACAGCCGAGAGCACGACCGCAGTGAGAGCCCCAGTCAACTCGTGGTTACGCATAGATTTTGTTCGTAACTTTTGATTCCCCATCGGTTTCCAGCCATGCCCAGCCCTACATGCACGGGTTCCGATGGCTGGAATAAGGAAATATACTCCGGTTTCTCCGCCCAGCAAGTCCCCGCAAGCACCTCGCTTCAGCGGCCCTGCGGCAGGGAGTTGAATCTCGAATGCTCCCTGCCCGGTATTTCCTTGCCCTTCGGGCTGTTTGGTGACAGTTTCTTTAGCGTCCGCGCGCGACAGCCCGAGAGCGACGCTTCGGGTTGGCGGCGTTGTCCGGTGGTGTAAGGGTAGCACAAGAGTCTTTGGAGCTCTTTGTCTTGGTTCGAATCCAAGCCGGACAGCCAATTCTGGACAGCGGGGGGGAGTTGCGGCAGAATAAGGCCAGGGATCGGCGGTTCCGTCAGCCGGGAGCGAGGGCGCTTGAAGTGGGTGGGGTGACGGAGGCCGGCCGGGTCCGCGGAGTCTGCCGTTAAGCCGAGCTAGAGCGATGGCTGCCGAACCGCCAGCAAACACGATTTTTCCGCCAACTGACTGGGAGGCCCTGGGCCGGTCGTCAGGAGGGGATGCGATGCATCTGGACAGCCTCATCCGGCGGTATTGGAGGCCGTTGAGGGTGTTCCTGGCTTCGACGTTTCCGGGTCTTACGGAGGAGCAGGCGGAGGGGCTTCTGCAGGATTTTGCCGAGGACAAGCTGCTGAAGGCGGGCTGGCTGCAGCGGGCAGACCGCGAGCGGGGCCTGTTCCGGCAGTTCTTGAAGAGGAGTCTGCGCAACTTCGTCCTGGATCGCCTGAGCCGGGTGGAGGTGAAGAACGCGCCGGTTTCGCTGGAGGAGTTGGACGGGGAGTTGGTCGAGGCCGGGTCGGAGGCCGGGTCGGAGGAGTTTGACCTGGAATGGGCGCGGGTGGTGCTGGCCGAGACGCTGCGGCGGATGGAGGCGGATTGCATGGACCCGGCCGCCAACCAACCCCGGCGCAGTCAAACGTGGGAGCTATTCCGCTTGCGCCTGGTGGAGCCGCTGTTTCAGAATGCGGCGCAGACGCCTTACGAGCGATTGATCGCCCGGTTCGGGCTGAAGTCGCCGCTGGAGGCCTCGAATATGCTGTTGAGCGCCAAGCGAATCTTCAAGGGGCACCTGGTGCAGGTGATCCGGGAATACACGGAACAGGATGACGCCGCGGCGGAGGAAATTCGCCGGCTGGAGGAGTTCCTGGCGCGGCTGGCGAAGCGCAGTCGAACTGACGCGCCCCCGGGATGATGGGGCGCTTTGACGGGGAACACATCGGCGTTGTCAGAAACAGTGACGAGTGCAGTTTGTTATGGCCGAATTCAATTCCGCGACCGCGCTATCGGTAAGCGGCCCCGGCCCTCTGGCCGAGTTGCTGGCCGCGGGTGAGCCGCCGGCGGGGCTTTGGCGTCCGGAGGAAATGGCGGCCATTTTCCGGCATCAGATGGCCGCGGCGGTGCTGGGGGACTTGGGGGGGGCGACGGCCCCGGCCGGGCAACCGCCGGCCGAGCGCGGCGTTCCGGAGGCGCAGGCCGCGCGGTGCGAGAGTTATGCGGACCTATTGCGGCACCCCAACCCTCCCGCGCGGTTGCTGGAACTGGTCAAGGAGTTTGCCAAAGCCAACGCGGACCATCCCGAGAACGGGCTTCCGAAGGAAATTGCGGCGGTGCTTTACTACGGTTGCATTGCCGCCGCGCTCGTGCGGCTCAAGGCCCGAATATCGAAGCTCTCGGACGCGGATTTGCGCCGGGGCCTGGGTTGGGCGGTGGAACAGCCCTGGGTGGATGAAGAGACCCGACAATTGCTGGGCCGGGCGCTGGTGGGAATAACGCGGGCAGGGGCCCGGGACGGCTCGGGGTTATGAGCAGGAATGGGACGCGACGCCTCCGCATGGGCTGGCAGCCGGCCGAAGCCAGCGGCCGCGCCGGGTTATGAGCGGGGAAGCGAATCCACCGCGGTGTGCGGAAGCGGGGCCGCCGATGTCATCGGTCCAGGGACCCATTGGGGAACTCATAGCGCAAGGGTTGCTCTCGCCGCCGTCGCGGCCGGGGGTGCTGGCGATGCTGGACCGGTTCGAGATTCTGCGGGAGCTGGGCCGGGGGGGCATGGGGGTGGTGTTGCTGGGGCGGGACCCGGGGACGGGCCAGGATGTGGCGATCAAGCTGGTCCGGTCCGATTTGGCGGGCGAACCGCGCGCGGTGCAACGATTCGTGAAGGAGGCCGGGCATTTGAAGCGGTTGCGGCACGCGAACGTGGTGCCCGTGCTGGAGATAGCGGACCGGCCGGGGCGCCCCTATTTTGTGATGCCCTATTTTGAAAGGGGCAGTCTGGCGAGCCGGCTCAAGCCGGGGCAGCCCCTGGAGCGGGAGGCCATTTTGAAGCTGGCGGTGCCGGTGGCGGAGGGCTTGAATTTCGCGCATCGGCGGGGGATCATCCATCGGGACCTGAAGCCCGCCAACCTGCTCCTGGGGCCGGACGGAGGGGTTTGCCTGGCGGATTTTGGTTTGGCGCGGAGCTTGTTCAACGACACGCTGGTGGACGTGGAGGGGCGCCAGTGGGAGGGAACGGCCCCCTATATGTCGCCGGCGGTGGCGGCCGGGGAGGCGGAAGACACGCGATGCGACATTTATGCGTTTGGGGCGTTGCTGTACGAGATGCTGACGGGGCGCCCGCCTTACCAAGGCGAGCGCACGAAGGAAATCCTCGACCAAATCCGTGCCGGGCCACCCAAGCCGATCAGCAGCTTGAATCCGAAGGCGGATCGGGGCCTTGCGGCCATCGCCACGGGCGCCTTGGAGCGCGAGTTGCGGGACCGCTACGCCCAGATGCCGGACATCGTCGCGGATTTGGACCGGGTCCGGCAGGGGCTGGCGCCGCTAGGGCCGCACGGGGCCTGGCGGAAGGCGCGCCCTATCCTGGCGCGGGTCCGTCAGGCAGCGCGGATGGTGTGGGTTCCGGCATGTCTGGCCGGGGCGGCGGCGCTGGTCTGGATGCTCTGGCTCGCGCCGCGTTTGACGCGCCTGCCGGCTCCGGCCACCGGCGCGCGGTTGCAGCAGAAGCCGGAAGTCCAGACCGCAGACCACAAGCAGGGAGGTGTCCCTGCCGCGCCGCCTGCGCAGACCCCGCAAAGGCCTCCGAGCAATGCGGCGGAGCCGGAACCGGCTAAGAGCGGCGTTCCGGTTCCTGAACGGGGCGTTCCGGCGTTTAAGGCGGGCTTCGAGCGGCCCTGGGGGATCGCGGCGGATAGGGAGGGCAACGTGTATGTGACGGACGAAGCCAGGGCGGTGGTGTGGACGGTGACGCCCACGGGGGCGATAACAAATCTGGCTGGATTGCCGGGCGAGCCGGGCACTGGCGACGGTTCAGGCGGCGAGGCCCGGTTTGTCGGGCCGCGTGGAATCGCCATGGACCCGGCTGGCAACCTGTACGTGGCCGACGCGCACTTGCTTCGGGAGGTAACGCGGCAGGGGAGCACCAGCCGGTTTCCACAACAGGGGGGCGGCCCCGGCACTGAAACGTCGTTTGATTTCCCCTCCGGCATCGCGGTGGACCGCGGGGGCAATGTTTTTGTGGCCGACCGGTACACGATTCAGAAGATTACGCCAGCGGGCGAGGTGACGACGCTTGCCGGACAGGAACGGCATGCGGGCAACCAGGACGGCCTGGGCGACAAGGCGGAGTTCAGCGACATGGAAAAGGGACTCGCGCTGGATGGGGCGGGCAACCTGTACGTGGGGGACATGCGGAACAATGCGATCCGGAAGATCACACCCGCCGGCAGGGTGTTGACTCTGGCCGGCCCCGCCCAGGCCGGGCCGGTGGAGGCCGGGAGCGCCGATGGTCCGGGCCGGAACGCCCGCTTTTTGAGGCCGTGCGGGGTGGCCGTGGACAGCGCCGGCAATGTGTATGTGGCGGACAGCGGCAACCACACGATTCGGCTCATCACGCCGGAGGGGGTGGTGAGCACCGTGGCGGGAACGGCCGGAAAAGCCGGCTGGGTCGACGGTCCGGCCACAAATGCCCTGTTTAGTTCACCCATGGGTGTCGCCCTGGACGGGGCGGGCAATGTTTATGTTGCGGACACCGGCAACCGTCTGCTCCGAAAGATCACCCCGGCCGGACAAGTGGTCTCAGTGGGTTGCCCGGCCGAGGCTCAGCCGGGAGCGCGGAGTGCGGGCGGCTCGACGGCGGGCATTTGGGCGACATTGCCGGAGGTGGCGAAAGAGTGCGTGCATTTGGCGCACGCCGGCGTGGGGGAGCACGTCATCCTGGCGTTCGTTCGCCAGGATCGCGGCGGTCCGCACAAGCTCACGGTTAAGCAGATCATCTACCTGGACGGCCAGGGCGTTTCGGAGAACGTGATCACGGCGTTGAATCAATAAATACTGTGCAGCGGGCGGCTTAGCCGGTAGAGTGGCCGGGCGATGAAAGTCAGCGGGTTCACATTTTTGCGCAATGGCCGGAAGCTGGGGTATCCGTTTGCGGAGTCGATCCGCTCCATACTGCCGATCGTGGACGAGTACATCATCGCTCTTGGTCCGAGCGAGGACCAGACAGAAGAGGCGATCCGCGCGATAGGCGACCCCAAGATTCGCATCATCCATACCCAGTGGAACGAAGGCATCCGCAATGACCTTGGCCTGAAGGGGTTTGTATACGGCCAGCAAAAGTCCATAGCCCTGTTCAACTGCACGGGGGACTGGGCGTTTTATCTCGAGGGAGACGAACTGGTGCATGAGGACGATCTGCCGAAAATCCAGGAAGCGATGCGCAGGCACCTGGATGACCGGAGAGTGGAGGCGCTGTTTTTCGATTACATCCACTTCTGGGGGAACCGGAACACGTATGTGTCCTGCCCGAGTTGGTATCGAACCGCGCCGCGGATCGTCCGCAACAATCTGACCATTTGGGCGCCCAAAGGGCTGTTTTTCATCGTGATGAACTCGAAACGGCGCGGACGCTACCCGCAGGCCGCCTCCGCCGGGGCGCGCATCTTTCATTACGGGAATATCCGGTCGAAGGAGCAGTACGACCTCAAGACGATGTCGGTCTATAAGTATTGGGGGAACAGTCCGAAATTCATCGACTACGGGGACATCGATCCGCAGATATTGAGACTGTTCACCGGAACGCACCCCAAGGCGGTCCAGTCCTGGCTGCCGCCGGCGCAGGGGCTTTTTCAGCCTCCGCCCGAGCGGCGCCTGACGGTCGAGGACCTCCGGCACCGCTGGATGAGCCGGATCGAGAGATGGCTGCGTGTGGATTTGACGCACAAGCATTATCGGAAGGTGGGCGCCTGACGGCGCCGGGGACATGAAGCTGAAGGAAGTTTTCTACGGTTTGGGTTTGAGGCCCCCTGCGCGGGAGTACTCGTTCGAGCTGGACTCGTTTGTCCTGCCTCGCGAGGGGGAGGTCTTTTTCGCGCGGTGGCGTCATCCCAAGGAGCACCGGAAAGAGTTTTCGCAGGCGGCGGTGGATGCGTTGCGAAGATTCCTGGCGCCTGGGGACGTGGCCATTGACATCGGGGCGCATACGGGGGACACGGCCTTGGAGGTGGCGCTGGCGGTCGGGCCGCAAGGCGCCGTCCTGGCGCTGGAACCCAACCCGTTCACCTATAAGGTCCTGATTGCCAACGCCGGTCTGAACCGGAAAAAGACCAATATCTATCCGCTCATGTTCGCCGCCACGCCCCAGGACGGCGAGTTCGAGTTTCAGTACTCCGATTCAGGCTACTGCAACGGCGGGTTGCACGAGGGCATCGGCCAATGGCGCCACGCCCATTTCTTCGGGATACGGGTCAAGGGGAGGAACCTGATCAACTATTTGAAAGCGGAGTTTCCGAGCGAATTGGCCCGGGTGCGTTACATCAAGATCGACACCGAGGGCTTCGACCGGAGCGTTGCCGCTTCGCTCCGGGAGCTGCTGGTGAAGAATCGGCCGTTCATCAGGTCAGAAATCTACCAGCACCTTGGGGCGGAGCCGCGCCAAGGCTACTACCGCGACCTTCGCGAGTTGGGCTATCGGGTGCATAAATTCAATTCCGAGGTGGATTACACCGGCCCGGAACTTGGCCTCGAAGAAATGACGCGCTGGGAGCATTTCGACATCTTCGCCGTGCCTGAGTGAGCAGCGTTGACACCGCGCAGGCAAGGCCGTTTATTGGTGCGGTAGAATGAACGCGAAAATGCCTTCGGACGACGAGATTAGGAATGCTCTCAAAGCGGTGAAGTATCCGGGCTACAGCCGGGACGTGGTTTCCTTCGGGCTGGTCAAGGAGACGGCCGCCAAAGACGGGGTGGTGAGCATCACGGTGCAGCTCACCTCGGCCAGGCCGGAGGTGGCGGGCCAAATCAAGTCGGATTGCGAGCGGGCGTTGAAGGCCCTGCCGGGGGTGTCGGCCGTGCATGTTCAGGTCAACCAACCGGGCGGCCAGAGCGCGGCGGCGCCGTCGGGCCCCTGGGCGCAGCAGCACCGCATGGCGGGCGTGCGGCATGTCATCGCGGTGGCCAGCGGCAAAGGCGGGGTGGGCAAGTCGACTGTTTCCGTGAACCTGGCCTGCGCCCTCCGGCAGCTTGGCCACGAAGTGGGCTTGCTCGACTGCGATATCTACGGGCCGAGCATTCCGTTGATGATGGGAATCAACCGAAAACCAACCCTCACCGAGGACGAGAAGATGGTCCCGCCGGCCAATCACGGGGTCAAGCTGATGAGCATCGGGTTTCTGATCGAGGGTGACCAGCCCGTGATCTGGCGCGGCCCGATGATCGCGAAGACGATACAGCAATTCATCAGCGCCGTGGATTGGGGCAGCCTGGATTGGCTGTTGGTGGACCTGCCCCCCGGGACAGGGGATGCCCAACTCTCGTTGTGCCAAACGGTGCCGCTGGATGGGGGCGTCATTGTTACGACGCCGCAGGAGGCATCCCTGGGCGTCGTTCGCAAAGGGATCGCCATGTTCCAAAAGGTCAATGTCCCGATCCTGGGGATTGTCGAGAACATGAGTTACTTCACGACTCCCACCGGCGAGCGGGTGGAGATTTTCGGCCACGGGGGCGGGCGGAGCGAGGCCGAGCGTCAAAACGTCTCGTTTCTGGGTGAAGTGCCTTTGTTTACAGAGATTCGACAAGGCGGAGACGACGGCGTGCCGGTGGTCGTTTCAGCCCCGACAGCCGCTCCGGCGCAGGCGTTTGTGAAAATCGCCGAGAAGCTCGTCAGGCAGGGCGGGGAGCCGGGGAACGTCGGAGCGTGAGGGCGGTTTGCGCATCCGCCACGCTCCCCCGCCGCCCCATGGAGCACGTGGGTTGGGGATCTGTGCTATGGTGACTCAAGGCTGAGGACGCCGGAAGAAACTACACGCGATGACACAAAAAATGATTGTCACCGGGGAGCAGTTTGTATATCAAGTTCGGAGCGCGTAGCAGTTTTGTTTTGGATGCGCGAATATGTCTGACGAAACAAAAGAGCAACTCTTGGCGAGTCAATTGGTGAAAAACTCATCGCTTTACCGGGAGTTTCTAGCGGAGCGGGAGGAAATTCTAAAACACAAGTGGATCGAGTCCGAAAAGGCGGGGCGGGACATAGGGTTCGATAGGGCATTAACGGACTGGATAGTCAAGCACCGTTCCAAGTGGCGAAAGAGCCGGCAATCAACCGTGCATTAGAGTCCTTGAAGGCGGCAGCGGCGGAGTTCGCATGGCAGAAACACTGATATTGAACGCGGCGGCAATCGAGCGCGCGCTGGCGCGGATCGCGCACGAGATAGCAGAGCGGAACGATGAACACGGGAGGGAGGTGGTGATGGTGGGCATCGAGCGGGGAGGGGCGCCATTGGCGCAGCGTTTGGGCACGTTGCTGCAGGGCATCTGGGGAGAGCCGGTTCCGACGGGCCAACTGGATGTGGGGATGCACCGGGACGACCTGGACCAGCGGGCGGCGCCGGACATGCAGCCGACCGTGATCCCTTTTGACGTGACGGGCAAGACGGTGGTGCTGGTGGATGACGTTCTTTACAGCGGCCGGACAATTCGCGCGGCGATGGACGCGCTCAACGATTTTGGGCGGCCCAGGCGGATTCAACTGGCGGTGCTGATAGACCGGGGGCATCGGGAGCTGCCGATCAAGGCGGATTTCGTGGGAAAGAATGTGCCTACCGCGCAGAGCGAGAGCGTCCAGGTGCGCCTGCATGAATTGGGCACTCCGGACGAAGTGGTGATCGAGAAGAAATGAGGAGCCGCGAATCAACCCAACCATGAGCTGGAACCGCAAGCATCTGCTCGACATCGAATCGCTGGCGCCTGAGGAGATTCTGACGGTGCTGGAAACGGCGCGCGCGTTCAAGGCGGTGGGGACTCGAGCGATCAAGAAAGTCCCGGCCCTGCGCGGCAAGACGGTGGTCAACCTGTTTATCGAGCCCTCGACGCGGACCCGGATCAGCTTCGAGCTGTCCGAACAGCGGCTTTCGGCGGACATCATCAATTTCACCGCGGAGGCATCTTCGCTGAAGAAAGGGGAAACGCTGAAGGATACGGCGCGGAACCTGGAGGCGCTCAACGCGGATTTCATCGTCATCCGGCACAGCGCCTCGGGGGCGCCGCATTTCCTGGCGCGGGTCCTCAATTCAAGCGTGATCAACGCGGGGGACGGGGCGCACGAGCACCCCACACAGGCCCTGCTGGACTTGTTCACCATCCGTGAAAGGAAGGGGAAGATCGAGGGGCTGAAAGTGACGATTCTGGGGGACGTTGTGTATAGCCGTGTGGCACGCTCGGACATCTGGGCTTTGACGAAGCTGGGAGCACAGGTGACGCTGTGCGGTCCCTCGACGCTGGTCCCGCGCGTGTTCGAGCAAATGGGCTGCCGGGTCACTTACGACGTGGACGAGGCCATCCGGGAGGCGGACATAATCAACCTGCTGCGCATCCAGCACGAGCGCCAGCGCAAGACGATGTTCCCGAGCCTGAGCGAGTACGCGAGCCTCTTCGGCTTGAACAAGGCCCGGCTGGCGCACACCAAGCCCGATGCCCTCATCATGCATCCAGGCCCGATCAATCGCGGCGTCGAAATCGACAGCGAGATCGCCGATTGCAACCGTTCCCTGATACTGCAGCAAGTAACGAACGGCCTGGCGGTGCGCATGGCGGTGCTCTTCCTGGTCAACGGCGGCAAGGAGCCGCCGGAAGTCGCGCAGACGTAATCGGCCGCCGCATTCGGAATGCGGCGGAAATCCGAAATCCGAAATCCGAAATCCGAAACCCGCATCCGGTCTGTCATCCCGTGCGATCACTAGCGCCCGCGGCCTGTTGGTATTGAGCACAGGCCCAATGCCCTGAAGCTCTGCGGTCTCGGCCTTCGGATTTCGGATTTCGGATTTCCTTCGGATTTCGGATTTCGGATTTCGGATTTCGGATTTTGCACCCTTGCCGCATGTCACCTCGGGTGTAAGCTTCTTGGCGAATGAGTTCCCGTGATTTATGCCAGAACCCGGTGTGGCAGGGCGGAGAATTGGGCCGTCCACTGCCTGACTCGACCCATGCGGTTTCGATGGCGCTGCCGCGGTGGCAGGATGTTGTCGGCTACGAAGAGAAGAGGCCGGAGGTGATGACACGGCTGGCGAGCGGCTATCCCCGATTTGTGATTCATCCACTGGTGGGGGAGTTGGGCCGGCGGTTGGGAAAGGACCGGCCATGCCTGCCCTTTCCGTCGGCGGGAGCCGCCAACGCCGCCGCGCAATATGTGCGGCGGAGCAGCGGGGAGGAGGCGATTGTCTGCCGGGAGGGCACGGCTGCCGGGGTGGTGACGTCCGCGGCGGGCGAAGCGGCGTTGCGGGCCTTTTGGCAGCACGCGGGCTTAATCGTCTCAAGCCGGGAGGCGGAGGCGCGCCTGGCGGGGAGGCGCGGTCTCGCGCCGGCGGACGACGTGGCGGTTCGCCGGTCTTTGCGGCAGCAATTGGCGGCTCTTTACGATTGCGGGCAGGACGATGTGTTTTTGGCGCCCAGCGGCATGGCGGCCCAATACGCCGCGTTGCAGGCCGTCATGCGCCGGAGGCCCGGGCGGCGGACGGCGCAGTTGGGCTTTCCGTACGTGGACACGCTGAAGATGCAGCAAAAGCTCGGGCACGGGGGGGTGCTGCTGCATCACTTGGCGACGGTTCAGGATGAACTTGAGGAGTTCCTGCGCACCGAGCCGCTGGCGGCCTGCTTTTGCGAAGTTCCGGGCAACCCACTGCTCGGCTCGGCTGATTTGCGGCGCATCGGGCCTATTCTGAGGCGGCAACGAGTGCCGCTGGTGGCCGACGACGTGGTAGCCACTCCCGTCAACGTGGACCTGGGCGGGTACGCCGATCTGATCGCCACGAGCCTGACAAAGTTCGTCGTCGGCACGGGGGATGCGATGGGGGGGGCGCTGATCTGCAACCCCAAGGCCCCGCTTTACGGGGAGCTAAAGCCGATCGTAGCCGCCCACCACGAGGAATTGCTGTGGAGCGACGATGCGCTGGTGCTGGAAGCCCAGGCGCGGGGTTTTGCGGAGCGGATGCAGCGGCACAACGAGAGCGGCCTTTGGCTGGCCGAGCGGCTGCGCATTCATCCCGCGGTCGAGCGGGTCTGGTATCCCAAATGGGAATGCGGGGAGGCCTATGAAGCCGTGCGCCGGCCAAAAGGCGGATGGGGCGCCCTAATCACATTTCTGCCGAAGGATGCCCCGTCGCGGTCTCCGGAGATTTACGACCGGCTGGCGGTGTGCAAAGGGCCGAGCCTGGGCACTGTTTTCACCCTGGCTTGCCCCTTCACTCTGCTGGCCCACTATACGGAGTTGGAGTGGGCGGAATTGTGCGGGGTTCCACGTTACCTGATACGACTGTCGATCGGGCTGGAAGACCGGGAAGACCTATGGGAACGGATCGAACGGGCGATGGCGGGCTGAGGATTACCGGTCGACGACGGGTTTTCGCAGGTCGGCTTCGCCCCCCTGGAACTGGGAGCAGTTGCCGTTGGCGACATTCCAACGGATCGCCACCTGCAGCAACTCCCCTGCGTCCTTGAGGTTCATCTTCTCCCTGATGCGGGAGCGGTGGGTTTCCACGGTGCTCACGCCGATGTGGAGGGTGGCGGCAATGGCTGAGGTGCTGACGCCGCTGCCGATGAGCTCGAAGACCTGGAGTTCGCGTTCCGAGAGGACATTGGGCGGCAAGTTATTGAGGCGGCGAGACGACCGGGCGACCTTGGAGGCGACCTGGGCGGCAATCTTTTCACCCCAGTAAATCTCCCCGGCCAGGACCGTGCGGATGGCCTGCATGATTTTCTCGGGGGGCTCCTGTTTGGAAATATAGCCGTTGGCTCCGGCACGGATGGCCCGCTCGGCGTACAGGGATTCATCATGCATGGACAAGACCAGCATGAGCACCCGGGGATAGCGGGCCTGGATGTCCTGGATGAGACGGATGCCGTCCGAGTTTTTCAACCCCACATCCACGATGGCCAGGTCCGGCCGGCAGGCTTCAATCGCCGCGAGGGTCCCATCGCGGTCTTCCGCCTCGCCGCACACGGCCAAATTGGGTTCGCGCGCAAGGGTCTCTCTCAATGCCTGCCGGACCAGTGGATGGTCGTCCACAAGCAGGACCCGCTTGGCATCTTGTTGGCTCTTTGATGACATACACTGGGACCGGTCGCTCCTCAGATCGAACCGCCCTTGATCTTCAGAGGGTCGCGACGCACAACACGCCTGAGGACGCAAAAACAACGCGAACCTCCCGCCGTAATGGTGGAACTCTATTGGAGAAATGGAGACTTGCCTATGGGGTATAACCCGCAAACACCTCGCTTGAGAACGTCGACGCTCAGTTTTCAATGGCCACGCGGCGAGTCTTGTGCTAAACCCGCAGAAAATTATGAACAGACGCCTTCAATTCACCCGCCGCGACTTTCTAAAAACTTCGATTGCCGCCGTCGCCACGTTGAACTTTGTGCCCCGCCATGTCCTGGGAGGACCAGGCGTCACGTCACCCAACGAGACCTTGACGAAGGCGGTCATTGGAGTGGGGGGCATGGGCCAAGGGCACCTGAAGTCGATTAACCCGACCTCGAAACTCCTGGCCATCTGCGACGTGGATGCGAAGCACCTGGAGGCGGGCCTGAGAATCGGCGGGCCGGATGTCAAAGGGTACAGAGACTTTCGCGAAGTGCTGGAACGGAAGGACATCGACATTGTCCATATTCCCACCCCGCCCCACTGGCACGCTCTCATCTCCATCGCCGCGGCCAAGGCGGGCAAGGACATCTGGTGCGAGAAACCGATGTCCCGGACCATCGCCGAAGGCGAAGCAGTCAAGGCGGCGATCGCCAAGTACAATCGCATTTTCCGGCTCAACACGTGGTTCCGGTTCCAGGACAGCTTTTACGGCATGGGGGTGCGGGTGAAGCAGATCAAGAAAGTGGTGCAAAGCGGACTGCTGGGCTGGCCTCTCAAGGTCACGGTTGGCGGGCCGACCGGCTTCGATTGGAAGCAAGATCAATGGTGCGGACACCTGCACCTGGTCGAGCAGCCTGTGCCTCCCGAGTTGGATTACGATTTGTGGCTGGGTCCGGCGCCCAAAAAGCCCTACAACCCGCACCGCGTCCACCAGACGTTCCGCGGGTACTGGGATTATGACGGCGGCGGGTTGGGAGATATGGGCCAGCATTACCTGGACCCCGTGCAATACTTCCTGGGCAAGGACAACGAAAGCCCGGTGCGAATCGAAGCGGACACCGACCCGCAGGACGCGGACGCCGTGCTGCCGTGGCGTCGGATTTCCATGAAGTACGCGGATGGCTGCGAGATTGTGCTGGATGGCGAGAACAAAGAGAAGGATGCCGCTTATATCGTGGGACCCAAAGGCAAGGTCTCCAAGAACCTGGAAAGCGACGTTCCGGGCCTGGAGGAGAAGCTCAACGCGCTGCCCGATCCCGAGCCTCAACTCACCGACTTCATCACAGCCGTCAAGACCCGCCAGAAATTCGCGCTCAACGAAATCAACGGCCACCGCTCCTGCACGCTGATCAACCTGGCGAAGATTGCCGTTCAAACGGGCCGTCCTTTGCGGTTCGATTCGGCTACGCAACGGTTCATCGAAGACGACAGGGCCAACGCGCTCATCCACCAGCCCATGAGGGCCCCGTGGACACTTTAGAGCTGCTGCCCCTGGGCAAAGTGCTTTCCGTCGAGCGGGGCGCGTGTTTGCAGGACGCGCTCTTCGCCCACGGGGTTGAATTCCCGTGCGGCGGGCGCGGGCGATGCAAAGGATGCAGGATCAAGGTCCTGGAAGGCTCTTTGCCGGTCACTGAAGAAGACCGCCAGCGGCTCTCGGCGGGCGAGTTGGCCGAAGGGTGGCGGCTGGCCTGCCAGGCGCGGGCCGGGGGCGATTTGAAGATCGAGCTGGCGCAATGGGAGGCCGCCATCCTCACGGACGATTCCAGCTTCGCTTTCACGCCGCAGTCGGGCCTGGGCATCGCCGTCGATGTGGGGACAACGACGGTGGTGGCTCAGTTGCTCGACCTGGCCACGGGCCGCGTCCTTGCCGTGCGCGCCGAGTTGAACGCGCAGGCCAGGCATGGCGCGGACATCATGAGCCGGGTCGAGTTCGCCGTGGCGGACCGCGCGGGGCACGTCCTGGAGAAGGAAATCCGCCAGCAGATCGGCCGCCTGCTCGGCGAACTCCTGGTTGCCGCCGGCACCGGAGGAGGCGCCCCGCCCGGCGCCCTCGGCGGCTCTCCTTGCCGGCAGGTCAACGAAGCGCACCGGCTCAACCGCGTCCTGCTCGTCGGCAATACGGTGATGCATCACCTGTTCTGCGGCATCGACCTCGAACCCCTTTCGCATTATCCCTTCGAGCCGGTGTCGCCCGGACCGCGCGTTTTCCAGGCGGAGGAGCTGGGGTGGGAATTGCCCGGCAATCCCGCGGTGCGGTTTCTTCCTTGCCTGGGCGGATTCGTGGGCAGCGACATCCTGGCCGGGCTGCTGGCGACGCGGCTGTATGAGGCCGAAAGGCCGGGGGCCCTCATTGATTTGGGAACTAACGGCGAAATTGTCGTCGGCAATCGCGAGCGGCTGTTGTGCGCCTCGACCGCGGCCGGGCCGGCGTTCGAGGGCGCCCGCATTTCGCAAGGCATGCGGGCCGCGACGGGGGCAATCTCCGAGGTTCGGCTCGAATGCGGCCGATTGCGGTGCCGCGTCCTGGGCCATGGCGAGGCGCGCGGCATTTGCGGCAGCGGCCTGGTGGACGCCGTGGCGGCCGGGCTTGATATCGGGGCGATTCGGGCCACGGGGCGGCTGGCCAATGGTGAATCGTTCCCTATCACGCCGTCCGTCTCCCTTACGCAGCATGACATCCGCGAGCTGCAACTGGCCAAAGGGGCCATCGCCGCCGGCCTGCGTCTCCTGCTCGAACAGTGGGGGATCGCGCCGGACCAACTCGAACGCGTCTTTGTGGCGGGGGCCTTCGGCAACTACATCAACTACGCCAGCGCCCGCCGCATCGGTCTGCTCAAGCTCCCCCCGGAGAAGGTCCAACCCGCGGGCAACACCGCGCTGCTCGGGGCCAAGCTGGCCCTCTTCGAGGCCTCCGAACACAACGGCGCTTATCCTCATCTCCTGAACAAAATCAGGCATGTCGCCCTCAACGAAGACCCCAACTTCCAGGATGCCTTCGTCGAAGAAATGACATTCGCCTGAAAGCCGTCAGAAGTTCATCCTCTTGGTCTCCATCAAGGTGAGGTCGTCCGGAAGTGCTTGAGTCCGTGGCAGTTGCTTGGGCTTTGGATCGTTTAAGGAGCTGTTAATAACTTGTGCATAATTGGTGCATAACGTGGGGATAAGTTCTTCTGGCAAGTTTTGGGATCAACGGGTATAAAATGGGGCACGTTGGGTCGGGTTGCATGTCACGGCATTCCGTGGGGTTCG
The DNA here is from genome assembly GCA_964653485.1 of uncultured Verrucomicrobiota bacterium. Classification (GTDB taxonomy): domain Bacteria; phylum Verrucomicrobiota; class Verrucomicrobiia; order Limisphaerales; family UBA8199; genus CAVQND01. Next base: position 21,682 of record CAZZFF010000064.1, read on the forward strand.
GGTGGGTCTTGGCATGGATGTCGGGCATGTCCGCGGTTCCGGCTTGGAACTTTCAGAAGACAAACCGCATGAATGATGGGCAACATAGAAGCTCTTTCAATGGCCAGTTTCAACACTCGGTGGACAAGGCCGGCCGCGTGAGCGTGCCCTCGAAGTGGTATCGGGACCGGAAAGGAGAGAGCTTCATGGTCGTGAAGTGGCCGTTGGCCGCGCCCAAGTGTCTCAAGGTGCTGCCTCTGGAGCTGCATGAGAAGATTCTGGACGCGCTGGGCGGGGGACAGCTCACGAACGAGGCGGATGCGACATTTGTTCGCGGGTTTGGGGCCAGTTCGGACATCCAGGAGATAGACGAGTCGGGGCGGATGGTGTTGCGCCCGGACCTGTGCGAATCGGTGGGGATCAAAGGGGAGGCGGTCTTGGTTGGATGTATAAGGTATTTTGAGGCATGGAATGAGAAAAACTTACAGGCTGAGCTGCCGGCGACGCTGCAAGCGGCGGCGGCGAGCGCGAAGGAGAAAGGAATCTGAGAGTTATGCAACTGGCTTCTCTATTGAACCTCAACGCCGCGGTTGAAGGCGGCAAGGCGGGTGGCTGCCGGTATGATCTGGACCGGCTGTGTCAGCCGAAGATTCTGGCAACGTCTCCTTGGGGCTGCTTGAGCGGGCAGCGGGCGCGGGTGCGGTCCGAGAGTTCCGGTCTGCGGTTGCAGGACGGTTTGGTTCAGCGCAAGGGCGACTTCGGGCGGAGCAGGGAGGAGGCGCTATCGGGGATGTCATCGAGGAGGAGAGCGGTGGCGAGGTCGGTGCGCGACTGGATGGTGCTTCTTGTGGTGGGCGGCTGTGCCTTCACGGGCCTGGGCCTGGCGGGGATGGCCGGGATCGAGCGCAGGAGGGCGGCCTACGAGCGGGGGAAGGCGATTTGGGCGGAGGAGCGGCGGGAGGCAGGGCTGCGGCGCGTATGCCTGGTCGCAAGGGAAGCCAATTCGCGAACGGACCGCAAGGCGGTGGCAGCGGCGGTTCGTTGGCCTCTCCAGAGGCTTGAAGCGCCCGCCTGGCCGGCGGTCGAGCGGGAGATGCTGGCCGCCCGAGCGACGGGGCCGGGCTTCGACGCGCCCGCGTTCGGCGCCGGGCCGAGGTTCTTTCTGATAGGACGGCAGCCCGGGCCGGAGAAGCCTGTTCAAACGGCAAAATCCGGGCGCATTGCAACCCTGGAGCCACGCGGATAACGGGCTGGAGTCCCGGCTTGCCGGAGACTCCGCTATCAAGCCCGCGTAAAGAGCAAAGGAGTACGGCTATGTTTCAAGCGCTTCAATACCGGAGGTTGGCCTGGCTGGGCCTGGTCTTGCTGCTGGCTTTCGCATGCCTGGAATGGCGGCTCTACTTGCTGCACGTGGTCCGGCACGGGGAGCTGGAAGGCAAGGCCAGGAGCTACTACGAGTTCAAGCGGGGCACGCCGGCGATTCGGGGGGAGATTCGGGACGCCAACGACGTGCCCTTGGCGATGGTGCGGCCGGTGAAGAACATCTTCGTCGATCCGTGCCTGTTGGGGGAGCAGAGCAACGAGATGGCCCGGTTGCTGGCCTGCTGGCTGCAAACGGATGCGTGCGTTCTGGAGCGCACGAAGCTGAGGCCTCGTTTGCTCGGCGCGGACGGGCATGGCCGGAAGGTCTATGACAACAAGGTGTGCCTCAAGCAAGGGGCGTCGGTTGAGGAGTGGGAGCGGCTTCAGCGGAAATTGAGAGAGGACGACTTTGGCTTCGATCCGGCCAGGCTGAGGACTCCGCAGAAGGTGCAGCTTCAGCGGTTGCGCAATCATGCGGTGTATGCGGAAGATGACCACGGGCGGACGTATCCCCAGGATCGGCTGCTATGCCATGTGGTGGGCCGGGTCGATCATGATTTTGGCGCGGGGGTGTTTGTTCCTGAATGGGGGATCGAGAAGGTCTTCAACGCGCAGCTAGAGGGGACGGCCGGATGCTGCGAGGGGGTCCGGGACGTGCGGGGTCGCGAGTTGCCGGATCGGCGCGCGGTGTTCCACAAGCCGGTGGATGGGAACAACGTGGTTCTGACCATTGATCTGGGTTTGCAGGAGATTGCCACCAAGGAGCTCAGGGCGGGTCTTGACCTGTATGGGGCACAGGGAGCGGTGGCGATCATTGTCCGGGTCCGGACCGGAGAGGTGCAGGCCCTGGTAAGCTTGCCCGATTACGGTTTGGGGGGCGGCCCGATGCCGGCGGATGCGTGGCGGGACCGGGTGATACAGGACCTAATCGAGCCGGGCAGCACGTTCAAGATGGTGACTTACGCCGCGGCTTTGAACGAGGGTTTGATTGACTGGAACGAACTGATTGATTGCAAGGACGGGCTGAAAGTCGGGCGGCCGCTCAGCGACAGCGAGCCGATGGGGGTCGTGCCGCTGCTCGAGGCTTTCGCGAAGTCCTCGAACAAAGCGGCGGCGCAGGTCGGTCTGCGCGTGGGGGGGGAGCGGCTGAACCGCTACATTCGGGCTTTTGGCTTTTGCGAGCCAACCGGCCTCGGACTCGAGGGCGAGCGCTACGCCCCGGCCAGCCCGGTCAAGCCGGGTTCATTGACCTCGGTGACCCGCGCGTCGATTGGCTACGGCGTCGCGGTCACTCCGCTGCAGTTGGTGATGGCGATGAGCGCCTTGGCCAACGAGGGCAGGCTGATGAAGCCGTTGCTCGTGGCGCGGATCGTGGACAACCAGGGGAAGGTGGTCGCGCAGGCGCAGCCGTGTTGCGTCCGCGCGGTGGTCTCTCCGGCTGCGGCGCGGGCCATGGCCGTGGGTCTCAAGGCGGTGGTGTCCAAGGACGGCACTGGCCGGCTGGCGATGATGGAGGATTTCACGCTCGCCGGCAAGACAGGCACAGCGCGGGTGGCGGGCAAGCACGGCTACGAAGCGGGCAAGTATCGCGGCACGTTCGTCGGCTTCTTTCCCGCGGACGCGCCTGAGTTGTGCATCCTGGTGATGTATGACCAGCCTTCCAGCGGGTATTACGGCGGCCTGACAGCGGCCCCGGTGTGCCGGGCCATTGCCGAGCAGGCGGCCGGCTATCTCCGGTTGCCGCCGGGGGTCAAGCGTTTGGGGGCGCTTGCTCAAAAGGCGCCGGCGGCGACGCTGGCTTCGGGTTCCGGGCTTTGAGACTGGAGGCTGGCTTTATGAACCCGACGCGTTTCTTCCTGCTGTCAACGGTTGGCTTCCTGCTGGTCTTGGGGGTGACGATGCTCTTCAGCGCCGGGATGTGGCAAGGGGAGGGCTACTTCTACCAACAACTCCACTGGATTGGGTGGGGAGTGGTGGCGGGTTTAGCGGCGGGGTTTGTGGGCCACCGCCCGCTGGCAGGGTTCCATCTGCCGTGGGTATTGTACGGGGTGTCGCTCCTGCTCCTGGTTTTGGTTCTGGTGCCGAGGCTGGCTCCGATGGTCAACGGCGCCAGGCGTTGGTTGTGCGGGGTGCAGCCTTCGGAGGTGGCCAAACCGGTCCTGATCCTGGTGTTGGCGTCCTACTGCTCGAAGCGCCTGCCGGGGATGGGAGGTTGGAAGCAGGGCTTTATTTGCCCCGGGCTGGTGGCGCTGCCGGTGGTGGCGCTGACGTTCCTGGAGCCGGATTGGGGCACGGCGATGCTGCTGGCGATGGTGGCGGGTTTGCTCATGGCCGTGGCGGGCACACCGTGGCGCCGGCTGATACCGGCAGCCTTGGCAGGCACTGTTCTGTTTCTGGTGGTCCTCCACTTCAGCCCTGTGCGAATGGGGCGTCTTCTGGGGTTCCTGGACCCGGAGCGTTGGAAGGATACCTACGCGTGGCAGCCGTGGTTGGGGATGCTGTCGATCGGCCGCGGGGGCTGGCTGGGGGTCGGGCTGGGCAACGGGCTTCTGAAACTGGGGTTTGTTCCCGAGCAGCACACGGATTCGATCCTGACGTTGGTCGGCGAGGAGGCGGGCTTTGCCGGGACCAGCCTGGTCGTGGCGGCGTTTATGACGTTCGTGGTCTGCGGCCTGGTCATCGCCTGGCGGGCGCCGGACCCCTTTTCACAATTCCTGGCCGCCGGCATCACTTTCCTGATCGGCTTGCAGGCATTCATCAACATCGGCGTCGCGGTCAGCGTGCTCCCGAACAAGGGCATCCCGTTGCCTTTTGTCAGTTATGGCGGCTCCAGCCTGGTGACTTCGCTGGCGTGTGTGGGGCTGTTGGTGGGGATTGAAGCCCGGACTCCGCCCCGCGCCGGGTTGAGCTGAATGCAGGTGCTGACCGCCTGGAAATAACTTCCCTGCCGGCCGTCCATCGGAATGGCCTTGTAAAGGCCCTGGAAAAGATGACCCCGTACTTCGTGCCGATTGTTGTCGCGAAAGACTTCCCGGCCCTGGTTGCCGCGCGCCATCACGTGATAAACCGCCCCAGGGTACTGGATGCGAACCGGTTTTGCCGTGCCTCTGCCAGCCCACCGCCAACCGCCAGATCCAGTCAAGCCCAGTATTGTCGCTTTTCTAGGGCTGACCCCACCGAGAATCACTGCGGACTGAATTTGCCCGGGCCGCCCCATGTTCGCTGAGCCTCAAAACCAATTCTCCGCACCCGCGCAGCGCTCAATAGGGGCTGGGGCGCAAAAAACCAAATTCCCATCAATTCATGATTTCGGCGGCAATTGGAATCGGCCCGCTACGATCCCAGGAACGGTGATGTCCTCGTCCAACTCCTCCCAGCGCAGGGCGTACCCGTTGACCTCTACCTGGACCCGTGCCAGTTGCGCCTCGGTAGCTCCCGCCAAGATTCGGAACCTGTCGGCGGGGAAGCCCATAATCCGTCCGTCATGAAGCTCAACGTATATCATTCGCCCTTCGGCCCATGCCCGCACTGCGGCGGGTTCCACGGCAAGCCGTGGCTCATCGGTTATGGTGCGCATTGAATGCCCTTCTCAAAACGTCATGAAGTAGCACCTGAAAGGGCCTGGGTGCAAGTGAATCCCGCGCCCCCAAGTCCTCCGCTCTCGGCATCGGCTCTTCGGCTCTGGCCGCCCTGGATTGCGGAGTCGGGCGCAAGTGTCCGCAGCGCAAGTAACAGTTTAGCTCGTAGTCTGCGCGAGGTGCCTGGTTGGCGCCGCTACGGCGGTCGCCCCTTGCCTTTCAAAGGCTTGCGATAGAGAGCGGCTTGGGCTTGGGCGGTGTCTTTGGTAAACAAGTCCAAGAAGAACTGGTGTGGCTTGTGGCCCTGGCGGCGGGCGGTTTCGAAGAGGCTGCGTAAGACGCTGTGGCGAGGTCAGTCCTAGAATTGTGACATTTTCATGGCATTTCAGGTTATTCTCCATCGTTTAGAGCTTGGCGTGGTGATTACAGTTGCTGGCCGCCTTTGCGCTGGCAGGCATACCCGGCGACCGGCCCCCGCAGGTCGTGGGCATACTCGTTCGGGCACTCGAGCCCAGAGAAGAGAACGGAGTTATAGACGAAGGTTATCGCTATCGCGCAGCGGATGGATTGGGCATGCTCGGGCCGCTGGCGCGGGACGCCGTGCCGGCGTTGCTGAAGTTCGCCGACGAAGTGGAGAGCCGGGAGAACTCCAGCCCGAGCGCGATGCGCCGGGCTGAACGGATGCGACAACGATATGGGGCAGGGCCGAATGCGGGCATCCTGAAAGCGGCCTGCCGGATTCAACTCGAATTGCGGGCGCATTATCCGGACATCGACCGCCAGTTGAAAGGCGAGGAAGCGCCGCGTGTCGTGCGGGATTTGGGCGCAACCTTGGCCGACGCTCACCTGGGATCCGACTTCCTCAACGCGCTCGTCCGGTCGGTCAAGGACGACCCGGACCCCAAGCAGAAACGGAGCGAGCTGCTGACACAACTGCTGGCCCTCTGGGGCAGTGCTCCGCCAAAGCAGCGCGATGCCATCCGTCAAGGCCATAAGCGCGATCCAATCAGTCCCGGACCCTGTAGAGGCAACGAAGGAACCAAAACCGCCGTCGGTGACGCTGGATGGACTGCGGCTGGAAGCGATAGGCGTGCTGGCGCCCAACCAGACGACGAACCGACTCCGCCTTTACGAGCTATTCGATCAGTGGCAGGCCTACTACGCCAGCCACCCCGCCGAGTCCGCCGTCTCCGGCCCCCGGTTTCGGGAGCTTTCGGAATCGATCGAACAGATCGACCCTGATTTCCACGCCAAATGGCTGAAGGAGGTCTTGAGGGTCAACCCCAACCTTGACCGGGTGGTCAAGGGAAAGGACGAGTCTCCGGCCGATCCGGTCCGTTGATGGCGCGTAGCGCCCGGTTCACCGCGAGCCGCGCGGCGATGGAGACCGGCCGCACACGCTCGACGTTCGGGATGGCCGCTTTTGCGGCGGAGCCCATTTCCTCGATGGCTTCGATGGCGCTGACCAATGCCAGATCGCCTGGGCCGCCGTGATGCTCCGGCCACGATGATAGAGCCAAAGCCGAGCAACTGCTGCCCGGCGCCCTTCCCCCCTCAACTCAGTGTGGTGGACAAGGGCCACGGTCGGATTGAAACCCGGCGAGTGTTGTCTTGCCTGGTTGATCCCGCGACTCTCGGTCTGGCCGGGGCCGCTCAACTGCTGCGCATCGAGCGCGACGTTGTTGAAGCCTCCCGGTTCAAAATGCCTACGAGTGCCCTCGGCAACACGTGCCGCCGGACCTTGTCACTGGCCCTGACGGACTAACAGCTTTGTCAACGAGAATGTTGACAACCTCCGCCACAGGCGATACAATTCGCCCTGAGACTATGCGAAGGGGACTGAATTATTCAGGCCCGATCGGGTTCACCCTGATCGAACTGCTCGTCGTCATTGCCATCATTGCGATCCTGGCGAGTATGTTGTTGCCGGCGTTGAGCACGAGCAAAGCAAAAGCCAAGCAGACTCAGTGCTCCAACAACCTCAAGCAGGTCGGGCTGGCGGTTCTCATGTATGCCGGGGACCAACGGGAACATGTTCAGATTGCTTCGCTATTGGACACTAAGTTCTCCTGGGGCGCGCTCGTGTATTCCAACCAAAACGTCAGCGCCCCGTTGGTGTTCCGCTGCCCTGCCTACCCGCCGCACACTGTTTATACCAATTACTACACCTATTGGTTCTGCGCCTACGGGGTTTGGTCAGATCCACCGGATACCGTCACTTCAGCCAACCTCCAGCAGGACATCGTCCTTTCCGCCATTCAACGTCCAGTCGACTATCTTCATCTGGCCGATACCACCAGCCGCGGCCGCCAAGGCTGGGGGGCCGTTCAATTCTACACCTTTCGCACCAACGCCCAAATGGAAGTGCATGCCCGCCATAGCGGCTCCGCAGAGGGGTGGTTCATCGACGGACATGTGGAGGGGGCGAGGCGTGCGCGCCTGGAACAGCTCGGCATCCAGGCCCTCTTCGGTCCGGATACTATCCCGGGCTACTATCCTCCTCCATGAGCGCAAAGAGGATCATCGTCCTCGCCTGCGGTCTGGCGGTCCTGGTGACAGGGGCGATTGCGCTGCTGGCCCGGACTTCGAGCCCGAAGAGTCCGGGTCTGGCCGAAAGGGAACACGCCATGGAGGCGCTAGGGGCTTGCATTGCCAGGCTCAGGCCGCATTGCCAGGTGCTGGTCGTCTGCAATCCGTTTGCCAAGACCGCCGGGTATCTCGATACGAAGACCCAGTTTGAGCGGGCGGCCCTTGCCGGCTTGCGCAAGGGCCTGGGGCGGCGCGTCCCCGTCACGGCGGTCTTCCCCGAGATCCGGGCCGAATATTACACAGATCGCCAGTCCCTCCTCCTCCCGCCCGAGTGCCGCACACCGCTCAGTTTTGCGATCCGGCCCGCATCGGTGAACCAACTCGCGGAAGCGCATCCCCAGTGCCAGGTCATTGTGAGTCTGATCGGCTTGCCGTCCGGAGTGGAGCAACTGGACATCTGGAGCGACAAGGACCCGCGGTGCTTCGCGCTGCTCCTGCCCGACTTGCGCGTGCTGGGGCCCCCGAAGAAGGCCGTGGGAGCCTTTCAGGCTGGCAAGCTCCTGGCGGCGGTGGACCGCGACGCCGCATCCGGCGATCCGCTGATTGTCACTCGCGACAACGTCGAAGCCGTTCTCCAACGCCAACCGCAAGCCTTGGGTTACTGATTCAACACTTTATGCGTCGCCCCATGCGTTCATTATCAATGTCGTTCCTTATCTGCGCCGCGCTGCCTTCGAGTGCGGCCTTGGGTCAATCGCTTTCCATCATCAATAGCGGCGCAGGCAACTATCGGATCGAGGCCAGCGCGCCTGCGAACAATCCCCAAACCCTCCAAGCCAGTGCGAATCTGCATCTCTGGGCGGACATCTATGACCCGGTGCAGGGGCAGTACTCAAGCCCACTGGGCGGGATGACGGTCGCGCAGCGTTATTTTCGGCTGGTGCCTTCGGCGCCGCCGGCGCCGCCCATAGTGGTCATGCTGCTCGGAGATTCGACTGTCTCCGACGATATCGGTTGGGGAGGAGGCATGTATGGTTACCTCAAGCCGAACGCGACCGTTGTGAACTACTCCCAGCCCGCCGACAGCACCAAGGTGTTTCTGGATCAGTCGGACGAGCTGGCCAAGATGCTGCTGGTGCAGCCCAATTACGTTTTCATCGCGCTCGGCTGGGAAGATGCCGTTGGGGATTCCGATCGGTCCACCACCCCGGACGAATTCGGGACTAATTTGATGACGATTTGTCAGATAGTGCGGGGCTTCGAGGGAGTCCCCATCCTGGTCACTATGCTTTTTTACAGGGTTTTTGATGACAACGGTATGGTGATTCCTCCAAACCCGGCTTGGAATGACGCTATGAAGGAGGTGGCTGCTGAGCTCCAGACGCCTCTGATCGATCTGACCCAACTCACTGTGGACCTGTGCAACCAACTCGGCCCGAGTGGTGCCGAGTTTATCAATGCTTCGCCTACCGATGCGCTGCACTTGTCGCCGGCGGGCGCGGTGGTCGTTGCCCGGCTGGTCGTCAACGCTGTTCCGGACGCTCTCGGTCCTTACCTGACCGGAATCTTCGATCCCCCGCCCGTACCGTAGGCGCAGAATGTGGAGGTATGCAGTGGAATAAAGCAGCAATTCTCATTATGTCAACTACTGTGAGTCTTTGTGGTAACGTTGCCGCGAACTTTGCATGACATATAGGAGTTCCAAACACGCTGGGCGTGCCACAGCGTCATCCGAAGTTCGGTGCAGTGCGGCTGTGCTGGCGTCTGCGCTGTGGCTCGCGCTGCTTTCGCCGGTCCTGCCCGCTGGGGCTGGCGGCGACGGCGCCTGGATCGAGGGAGAGACGATGTCCGGCAATACATTCCAGTTTTCCTTTGCAGCGAGCGCCGGCCAAACCTATTCCATCTCGGTTTCGACTGACCTGGTTCATTGGAGTTTGCTCACGAACGTAGTTGGGCAGGGAGGCCCGCTGTGGTTCGCCGAGCGGCAAGCCCCGAGCTTTCCGCAGCGCTTTTACCAGATTACGGCTCCGATAACGCCGGTGACGAACATGGTTTACATTCAGCCAGGCACTTTCACCATGGGCAGCCCGGAGTCCGAAGCGGGCCGCTCCACAAACGAAGGACCGCAGACGGTGGTGACAATTTCGCGGGGGTTCTGGATCGGCAAGTATGAGGTGACCCAGGAGGAGTGCGTGGCGGTGCTCGGAACGAACTTCTCGTTTTTTGAGTGGTCTCCGGAGCTGCCGTGCGAGTGGATGAGCTGGGACATGGCGACTAATTACTGCTATGAGCTGACTGAACGGGAACGTGCTGGCGGACGCTTGCCGGCCGGTTACGCTTACCGCTTGCCAACTGAAGCGGAGTGGGAGTATGCGTGCCGAGCGGGTACGGCTACCCCTTTCGGCATCGGTGATGGCGCGAGCCTGAGTTCTAACCAAGCGAACTTCGACGGGGACTTTCCGTACGGCGGAGCGCCCCGAGGCCCCAACAAGGGCTCGGAGACCATCGTCGGAAGCTACGGTCCGAACGCCTGGGGACTTTATGACATGCACGGAAACGTCTGGGAATGGTGTCAAGACTGGTATGGGCCCTACCCCGGCGGCAAGGCAACCGATCCGCAGGGTCCCGCAACGGGCTCGGCTCGCGTCATCCGCGGAGGCGGCAGCACAAGCCCGGGCCAGAGCTGCCGGTCCGCCGAACGCGGCAGCCGCTCGCCAACCTTCCAGGATTTCGTCAACGGTTTCCGCGTGGTCCTGTCTTCAACTGCCGGGTGAGACGACCGCCGGCACCGCCACCCGCTGCCAGCCTTCGACGCCCAGCCCGATATCTCTTTCGACGAATTCCCAAAGCACGACTTTCTTGCTCTTGAGGAACACCGGACGGGCGTGGAGTTCCTGTCGCACCAGCGTCGCACCGCCGCCGTCATTGACTAATGCCATCATCGGCTGCTGGAGCTCTTCGGCCAGGTGCGCGATGAAACCCGCGGATTCCGGTTCGTCTCGTTGGTAAATTCGCATGAAGCTGTCGCCGAGCACGAGGATTTCCGCCTCCGCCTCATCTGTGTACGGCTGGCCATTGTCACGACGGACTACCTGGGTACACGAGACGGTTTCGCGAGCCACCCGGCGTTCGAGGGGCGGCACTTGCAGCATCCGCAGGAGATCTCCCAACCGCCGCACCGGCATGACTCGTTCCGTGTACAAGAGCCGGCCGGGCCTGGCCCAGCCCAATTCCAGCAACCGTCGCGCCGCCGCCTTCGCCGCCAGAGCCACACCGCCTGGCGACCAGTGGGTATCCTGCGCCAGGTAGAGAGGAACCGGGGGAACCGAATCGCTCTGCTGGCGTGCGTCCTCAAACTCTTTGAACAAGTCGAGCACCTCCACCTTGGCCGTCCGAAGCCTTTCCAGTAACTCTCGCGTCCCAGGCGCCAGCACCCCGTGCCCGGGCCTCACCCGGCGCGACAGCCGGTCCGGATAGACGCTCTCCTTGTTCGGGACCGGCATGACCAACAACCGGATGCCCTGCGCGGCGAGTTGGTCCCGAAAATCCACAATCGCGGTCACCGGGTCGTTGGTGGCGTTCGACGGCTTGGCCCTCTCAGGGCGGGCCAGCATGGAGTTCAGCCCGGGTTTGTAGAAGTACCATCCGTCGGGTCCGATGACCACCTTCTCCCCGCCCTCCTTCAGCCAGGAGAAATGAGCAAACTGAAGTAACGGCCGGCTCAGCCGCGCTGCCCAGTTGGCTGCCTCCAAGCCTCGCTCGTAAGCGCGCAAGTTATCGGCGGTAGGCACGTGGCTGAACAGCTCAAACGCTCGGATTCCGTTGTCTCCGCGCGTTTCGATGAGGGCTTGGACTAGCGGCACGCCGGCGATGATCCCGAGGAACGCCAGGATCAAAACCCACTGCGGATTACGAAGACGCTTCATGGCCGGTCAAAACTGGAAATAGAGGAAGGGGTTGAAAGCCTGCGAGAACATCGTGACCAGTGAAAACACAAACAGCGGAACCAAGGCCGCGGTCCGTCCCCAGGTCACCGGCGACTGCGCCCAATCGTGGGCCTGCAAAGGCTGGAAGACCAGGCCGGCGCAGACGCCGAGAACCAGCAGGTGGTAAGGAGTGTAAATCGTCGCTGCCAGCAATGGGGCGATGTTTCCGACAGGGCCCACGCCGAACATCGCCATGAAATAATCTCTGGCCGCGGTCAGGTTATCGGCACGAAACAAAACCCACGACAGCAGCATCAGCAGAAACGTGAGGCCGATGCGTCCCGGCCGCGGCAGCGTCTGGTAAAGGCTGCGTTTTCCACGCCACCTTTCCAAGGCCAGGAGCAGCCCATGGAACGAGCCCCAGACCACAAAGTTCCACTTGGCTCCGTGCCATAAGCCCCCCAACACCATCACCACCGCGAGATTGAAATAGGTCCGGCCTTCTCCCTTCCGGTTGCCGCCGAGCGCATAGTATAAATAATCCCGCAACACGCTGGACAGGGAGATGTGCCAGCGCCGCCAAAGTTCCGTGATGCTCTCGGAACGGTAGGGCGCGTCGAAGTTCTTCAGGAACTCAAACCCCAGCATGCGTCCCAGACCCACGGCCATGTCCGAGTACCCGCAGAAATCGAAGTAGATTTGGAACGCGTACGCGATTACCCCCACCCAGGCATCGAGCGCATAGGGGCTGGCCGCATTGAACACCGCGTCGGCTACCTGCCCGCAAGGGTTGGCTAGCAAAACCTTCTTGGCAAAGCCAAGAACAAAAATGGAAACACCCGAAGCAAACCGTGCCACCGTGTGTTGGCGTTCCTGCAATTGTGCGGCGAGGGTCTTGTAGCGGATAATCGGGCCGGCCACCAGGTCCGGAAACAGCGCAACAAAGGCCGAAAAGTTGGAGAACGACCTCGCCGGAATCGCGTCCCCGCGATATAAATCCAGGATGTAAGTCAGGGAGTGGAACGTGTAGAACGAAATGCCAATCGGCAGGACAACATGCAGGACGTGGAACGGCTTCGCGCCGATCGCCGCCAGTAGTTGGTTCAGACTCTCGGCGCCGAACATGTAATACTTGAAGAATCCCAGGAAGCTGAGATTCGTGATGACACATGCCAACACCGCGAGCTTTCTCTGCCATGGCGTGGCGCCAGGGCGGGTAATGACTTTGCCCCAGGTGAAGTCCATAACCGTGGTGAAAAACATCAGCCCAACAAACCAAGGCTTCCACCAGCCGTAAAACACATAGCTGGCTAAGGTGATCCAGACATTCCGCCAGCCGTACGGGAGGTTGAAATAGACCAGCAGAAACAGCGGCAGAAAGTAAAAAACGAAGACCTGAGTCGTGAATACCATTTTTTGGTCGGAGGCGAGGCTACTCACGGCCAACCGCAGGGTCAAGTCAATTCACCGGACAGACGTAACCGACCAGTCATGGCGGGCGGAGCGCCGGTCTCCGACCCGGCGTGTCCCTCATATTCGAGAAACTCGCCGCGGGAAAGCGTTCAGCCATTAGGGCAGGGTGCGAGTAAAAAAAGCGTTGTCCGGCCGGTTTTTTCTAAACCGTTTTTGCCAGAGATCTTGGGCCATTGTGCGGGCACCGACTCGAAGCTGCGTTCTCGTTTGCCGAATCGGGGCCTCACGGAACTTGCCCGTCGAGGCGACCCGTTCAGTCAGCCATCTTGCGGAGGGGTAGGTCCTGGAATTGTGACGTTTTCATGGCATGTCAGGTGATTGTCCATCGTTTAGAGCTTGGCGTGGTGATTACAGTTGGCCCACGTGAGCAACAACGCGGCTCCGGAACGCCGCCAGGCTAGCGCCAACCTGATCCACTCCTTCCCGCATCCCATCGCACTCGATCTCGACTTCGGCATTGAGTTCTTCGGCGGTCACCGGAGGACGCGGGTCCGCTTCTTCCCGCCTGTTGGGGCAAAAAGCACTCGAATAGTGACACCGGTTTATGAAGCAACTGTTTCGTTTCAACTCTGTCGGCTGGCTTGGTTTTGTTCTCCTTGGTTTGGTTGGCGCTTCCGCCGCTGGCGGGATGGACCCGGCGGGCAGGTTCCCAAGCGGGCCGACCCTCCGCGAGTTGGCCGACAAAGCGGGGTTGTCGATCGGGGTCAGGGCCTCTCTCCGGAACAGCGCGCAGAAGGCCCTGGTGGAGAGGGACTTCAACACCGCCACCAGGACGTGTTATCCTTACGAGATCGATCCCGCGCCGGGGCGGCATGATTTTCAGAGTTTCCATGAGGGGGTTGACTGGCTTTATGCCAGGAAAATGAAGCCTCTGCATCACATGCTCATTCGGGTGCAAGACGTGCCGATGTGGCAATGGGTGGATGCCTGGAAGGGCTTTACGGCCAAGGAGGCGAACCGCATTCTGGGGCGCAAGGGACAGTTCTGGCAGCAGGGTTATTGGGATGCCTATATGCGCGACGCGGAGCACGAGTCGAGAACCCGCCGATACATCGAGAACAA
>CAZZFF010000065.1:0-35367 GCA_964653485.1 uncultured Verrucomicrobiota bacterium
CCATCTTCGAACGCCCACCCCTCGAAACTCTCGCGATGGCCCGCGACCGCTGGACGCCCATCTATCTCGAACATGGCCGCCTCGAGGTGGACGATTCCAGCGTGAAGTGGATCAGCGCGACGGGCCTGCTCTGCCGCCTGCCGGTGGCGACGATTTCCGCCGTCCTGCTGGGTCCCGGCACTACCGCCACCCACGCGGCCATGAAAGCCCTCTTTTCTGGCGCCGATCATTCCCCCAACACCGTAGCGGTCGAGGCGGCGCAGGGGCCATTGGCTTCCCTCACCCCATGACCGTGATCATAGCCAACGACACTCCGGATGCCATCCGCGGTATGCTCAAGCGATGGTTTGTGGAACCTCGTCCTAACGTCTTCGTCGGGACCATCAACCGCCGCACCCGCGAGAAGACCCTCGAATACATCAAGCGCAATGCGAAGGGACTCGGGATGCTCATCATTTCCAGCGACAACAACTGCCAGGGCTTCAAGATCGAAAGGCATGGCGACACGAACCGCCGCGATACAGAGCTTTGCGGCCTTTGGTTGGTCGCGGAACGTTGGGTCGAGCCGGAAAACGCACCCTTCTGAGACGCCCGAAAGCCTAGAAAATGTCGTCGTAAGTCGTTGGCAATCCAGAGTTCTCCCCACCCGCGTGGGGATGGCCCATGGCCCTGGCATTCGCGAGCGAGGACAACTCGTTCTCCCCACCCGCGTGGGGATGGCCCGTAGTCTGGCCAAACCATACAGGACGATTCCAACGTCCTCCCCACCCGCGTGGGGATGGCCCGCGCACGTCGCAACGAAAGCCCCCGCGGCGGCTGTTCTCCCCACCCGCGTGGCGATGGGCCGCCCTCCACGGTGCCGGCCCATGCTCGCTGTCCGTGCTGTCGAAAGTCCCCTCCGTGATGCCTTTAAGCGTCGCGCCGATCGCCCGAAACACCGGCTCCGGCCGCCTCGCCGGCGCGGCCATGCGCGACAGCGCCGGGGAAACATCGTTCCTCCGAAAAATTAAGCTGAGAAAAGCCATGGCTTCGAATTGGGCCTTGCCTGCCTGCCGGCCAAGGCTCAGAGTGTGACCGATGCTGTGGGAGCCGGTGGTGTGTGACGAACTCAGCAGCGGCATTGGGGACCACCCCACCTTTGCCGTCATCTTCCCTGCGCATCGACCAGCCGGCTGTTCCGGAAGCCCTCCAGTTCCTTATCGGTTTTGGGGAAAAAATCCTCCCGCGCGCCTGCGGGGATGTCTCCGTCCTCCGTCCTCTGTCCTCCGTCCCCCGTCCTCTCCATTTCTCCCCCACGCCTGCGGGGAAGTCGCCTGAGCGGGGTCAAACACCCAACCTGGGAGGGGAATCAGCGTCCGGACTCGGCCGGCGTCTTTTGCAGGAGGCCTTGAACTTCGAGCCAATCGGCGAACCGCTCAACCCAGCGGTCGGTGGGGAGGTTTTGATGGCGCATGCCGAAGCCGTGTCCGCCTTTGGAGAACAGGTGCAGCTCGGCGGATTTTCTGGCGGCGGTCCAGTCGTGGTAGAGGGCGAGGCTGTGCGGGGCCAGTCCGAGCGGGTCGTCGGTTGCGGCTAAAATGAAGAGGGGCGGGGCATCGGCCGGCACGCCGTTTGGTTTGATCGTCCAGTCGTACTGCAAATAGATAGGCGCGGCAAAATCCGGGCGCGTTTCAGCGGAGTAGTTATAGGCCACCGAGGCGGTGACGGTGCCGCCCGCGGAGAACCCGATGATGCCGATGCGGTGCGGGTCAACGCCGTACTCCTGGGCGTGTTGCCGGACGTAGCCAATGGCCGCCTGCCCGTCGGCCAGGGCCAGTTTCACAACGGGAGCGACGATGCCATCCAGGTTGCCCATGGTCATGAGTTCGTGGGTCGGGTCGTCGGTCTTGCACTCGACGAGCCGGTATTTGAGAACGAAACAGGTGACTCCCTTGGCCGTGAGGGCGCGGGCGACGTCGAAGCCTTCGCTGTCAATCGAGAGGGCAACGAAAGCGCCGCCCGGGCAGATGACAAGCGCCGTCCCGTTCGCTTTGGAAGGCTCGGCCTGAAACACGGTCAGGGTCGGCCTGGCCACGTTGTAAACCACCCGTGTCTGCCACGAGTTGGTCCGGTTCTCGCTCTCCTGTTGTTTCCAATCCTCGGACCCCGGGGCCCGTCCCGGGTACAAGGGAACGACTTTTTCCTGAGCGACGGCGTTCAGCGAGAGCATAGCAAAAAGGCAAAACGCAATTGTGCGCATATAGATTTGCAACGCGGATTGTGAGCGAGCGGGCGGCGGCTGTCAACTCCGGGGCCGCGCCCCCGATCCTCGCCTAAGATGTTTTTGAGGAACCGCGGAATAAGCGGAATACGCGGAAAAGGAATGGTTTTCCGCGTATTCCGTTTATTCCGCGGTTCTCTATCTTCTCTGGATTGGCATGAGATTTGAGGGGCTTTGATTCTCCTAATCTTCCTTGCATCCGAAGGTCATTAGGCGAGGATTTGGCCGCGCCCCCGATCCTCGCCTGCGGTGTTCCCGAGGACCCGCGGAATGAGCGGAACGCGCGAAACCTGGCCTGACTCCGACCGATTCTCCGGCCAACCCAGCCAATTCCGGCGCAACAAATGTGTCGCCATTTCTGAGGCGTCAACTTAATCTGAGGGAGAGCAAGAGTCGTTTTGCGTTGAACAGGTATGACGAACAAGCCTTTGAGAAACGAAGAGTTGACGGAAATGGTCGTGGCTCTCAACAGGGTGGCGAGGAACCTCTGGTGGACGTGGGACCAGGGGGCGCAGGAGGTTTTCCAGGAGCTTTCGCCCCGGGGCTGGCAGAATTTGTACCATAACGCGGTGGCGGTTCTGCACGAGGTGTCGGATTATGAATTGCGGGTGAGGCTGCAAGACCCCGGCTTCCGGGAGCAGGTGCAGGCGATGCTCAAGGACTTCGATGCCTATATGAGCGACGGGCGGACATGGGGGCATGAGCACGCGCCCCGGTTGCGGGCGAATCCCGTGGCTTATTTCTCAGCCGAATTCGGGTTCCATGAGACGCTGCCGATAGCGGCGGGAGGGCTGGGTATCCTGGCGGGAGACCATGCCAAGTCGGCGAGCGACTTGGGGCTCGGTTTTGTGGGCGTGAGCCTGTTTTACCGGGAAGGCTACTTTCAGCAGGCGATCGATGCGAACAACTGGCAGACGGAGTATTACACGCTTTTGAACCCGAAGAACCTGCCGTTGGAGCCGGTGCTGGATGCGGGAGGAAAGCCGGTGGTGTGCGCGGTGGAGATTGGAATGAGCCGGGTGGTCTTCCAAGCCTGGCGGGCAAACGTGGGGCGCGTGGCGGTCTATTTGCTGGACACCAATCGGCCGGAAAACGAGCAGCACTTCCGGGACCTCACGCTTCGGGTGTATGGAGGGGACAGCACGACGCGGATCATGCAGGAGGTGTTGCTGGGCATCGGGGGGGTGCGGCTGCTCCGGACGCTGGGGCTGAGTCCCTCGGTCTTCCACATGAACGAAGGCCACGCCGCATTCCTCACGCTCGAGCTCATTCGGGAGAAGATGGCGGCGGGCAGGAGCTTCCCCGAAGCCATGGAACTGACGCGTTCGGAGTGCCTCTTCACGACCCACACGCCGGTCGAGGCGGGGCATGACCGGTTCAGCGGGGACCTCATGGATTATGCGATGCACCTGTTTCGCACCCAGTTGGCGGTGCCGTTTGCGGAGGTGATGAAGCTGGGGCGCGTCAACCCGCAGGACTCGAAGGAGCTGTTTTGCATGACGGTGCTGGCGTTGAAACTCTCGCGCGCCGCGAACGCCGTGAGCGAGTTGCACGGCCGGGTGAGCCGGCACATGTGGCATTGCCTCTACCCGGACAGGCCCGTCGATCAGGTCCCGATCGGGCACATCACCAACGGAATCCACTTGATGGGCTGGATGAAGGGCACCGTGCGCCGGTTCTGGCGGGCCAAACTGAGAGCCAATTCCGAAGCGCACAGCGGCGCGGCCCCTATCGGCCAGGCGGCGTCCAGCACCGACCGGACGACCCGCATCAATTCGCCGGAGTTCTGGCAGCATCTGGCCGACCCGCAGTTCATCTCGGATGAAGAGCTTTGGGCGCTGCGATACAAACTGCGCCGCGAGTTGATCGAATTTGCCCGGCGCCGTTTGCTCCTGCAGGGACAGCGCCTGACCCAGGGGGATTTCATCGCGTTCGATCAACTGCTCGATCCGGACGCCTTGACGATCGGCTTTGCCCGGCGGTTCGCCACTTACAAGAGGGCGCCGCTCATCTTCCAACAGTTCGCGAACGTCGTCCGCCTGGCCCGGGACCCGCATCGGCCGATCCAATTCGTCTTTGCCGGCAAGGCGCACCCGCGCGACGATGACGGCAAGCGGTACATCCAGCACATCATCCACCTGAGCAAGTACAGCGACCTGAAGGGGCATTTGGTGTTTCTGGAGAACTATGACGTCCACGTGGCGCGCCAGATGGTCTCCGGCTGCGATGTCTGGCTCAATACGCCCCGGCGTCCGCTGGAGGCCTCGGGCACCAGCGGCATGAAGGCCGGGGTCCATGGCTGCCTCAATCTGAGCATCCTCGATGGCTGGTGGCGCGAAGGCTACGACGGCACGAACGGCTTCGCCATCGGCGAGGATTCCCACTGCAGTTCGGTCGAGGAACAGGACCGCATCGACAGCGCCAACCTTTACAAGAGGCTGACAGAGGAAGTGATTCCGCTCTTCTACCAGCGCGATGCCCAGGGCATTCCAAGGGAGTGGATTCAACGAATCCGCCGCGCGATGGTTACCCTGGTGCCGCGGTTTACCACCGCCCGCATGGTCCGCCAATACACCGAGGAATATTACCTGCAGACCGCCGCAACTCGATGAATCCCGAATCGACAGACGCTGAGAAGGAAGAGCAGGGGTTGGTGAAGATGTACATGGACCTGATGGGCACCAACGAATCCGGTGCCCGGAGCGTCTTGATGTATGTGTGTCCAGAGCGGGAACAGGATGCTCAGCCTCCCGGTTCGCGATCCGCTGGCTCCGGCTCCGCCGCCAAGCCGGATGCCGGCCAAGCGCCGAGGGGTATGGGCGGGGCCAGCGCGTTGCTCCTGCTGACCCTGTTTCTGGCCGGGTTCGCGGGGCGCGCCCAGGCCGCCCCCTCCTCGATTCCACACCAGTTCATCACCCAGCCCCTGTCCCTCGCTGACGCTCTGGACCTGGCGCTCCAGCAGAATCCCACCGTGTTGCGCGCCAAGAAGGACCTCGAGGCGGCCCAGGGCATCATCATTCAGACCCGCGCGGTGGTCCTGCCCAAGGTGGGCGTCACCGGCGGCTTCAACGCATCGCAGGCCACCGACGTGGATAGCTTTTCGTTTCCAACGAACATCCCCGGCCTCCCCGGCGGCATCCATTTTGGCGTCGATCAGAACTGGAATTCCCAAATCCGCCTTGTCCAGTCCATCTATGAAGGCGGCCGGATGCTCTCAGCCCTGCGTGTGGCGCGCCTGACCAGACAACAATCGGGGTTGAATTACCAGGCGGCCGTTGCGGACACGGTGCTGGAAGTGGAGATTGCCTATGATGACGCGCTCCTGGCCGAGCAGCAAATCACGGTGCAAGAGGCCTCGGTGGAGCTGCTGACCCAGGAGTTGAGCGACACCCGGCGCCGGTTCGACGCGGGCACGGTGCCGCGCTTCAACGTGCTCCGGGCGGAGGTCGAATTGGCCAATGCGCGGCCCCGGTTGATTCGCGCCCGCAACAGCTTCCGCATCGCCAAGAACAACCTGGCCAACCTCCTTGGGTTCAATATTCCCAAGGAGACGTTCGAGGACATTCCCTTGAAGCTCTCGGGCAAGCTTGAGGCGAGACCTTACCCCCTCGACCTGGCCCGCGCGATCGCCCTGGCCCTGGAGCGACGCCCCGAGCTAGGCTCCCTTCGCAAGGCCCAGGCCCTGCGCGCCGAGGACATCGTCAACGCCAAGGCCGGTTACAAGCCGGCCGTCGAGGCCTTCGCCGGTTATGATGTCCACAACTCCATGCTCCATTCGGATATCAGCTACGAGCTTAACGGCTGGATTACCGGCGTCCAGGTGACCTGGAACATCTTCGACGGGTTTCTCACTCGCGGCCGCGTCAAAGAGGCCACCGCCCGCTTTGACCGTGCGGGCATCGAGCTCGATGATACCGGGCGGCGCATCGAACTGGAGGTCCGGACCGCCCGCTCGAATTTCATTGAGGCGCAGGACGTCCTCGAGTCCCAAAAGAAGGTGGTCGAGGAGGCCGAAGAGGCGCTGCGCCTGGCCAGGTCCCGATACGATGCCGGCACGGGCACCCAACTCGACGTGCTCAGCGCCCAGACGGCCTTGACTGAAGCGCGCACCACCGAAATCCAGGCCCTCCACGACTATTCGGTGGCGCGTTCGAGGCTTGAACGGGCCGTAGGCATGAACGTGCCCGGCGCGGTGGGCAGCGCGGAAACCAACCGCAACTGAACTATCACCGAACCGCCTCCCGCAAGAGCGCGCGCCGAAAGCGCCTCAACACACCACATTATTGGGCGATGAACCGAGCGCGGCTCGTGCCGGGACCTTTATTGGGGCTGCTGCTGGCGCAGTTCGCGCTGGTTTGGGTCCGGGTGTGGCTGCCGCATCCGCTCCTGGGCGATGCTTGGTGGCCGGAAGCTCTCTTGCTGCTGCTCGCCGTGAGCGGCGCTCTTGCAGCCGAGGCCAGGCAGGTGCCGGGCCAGAATGTGGCCCTGGCTTCCGTCGTCATTCTGTCCCTGGCCGGCTTGGCCTTGGTCGTGGGAGCGCGCGCGGGAATTCCACTCGGGCCAATCACCGGGCCGGGGCGTTCCGGAAGCGAGATACTGCGCTGGCTGCCATGGGCGGCGGCGCTCTGGTGGCTGGCGCTGTTGACCTCGCGCGGGGCCGCGAGGCTGATCTTGCGCCGGCGCCGCGCGTCCTTCACCTACGGGTTCCAGGTCATCGGCCTGACGGTCATTCTGTTCGCGCTCTTCAATCTGGCGTTCGGACCCTTCGCCGCCCGCATGGAACACGCCTGGCCAGCGCAGGGCGTCAGTCCCGGCGCCGATTGGCGTGGAGCGCCCTGTGTTGGCCTCGCAGCCCAGGCGGTGACGAGCCTCTTCATGCTGGTACTCGCTACCCCCTCGCTCATCAACAAGAGGCCCGTGAGCCTTGCTCCTGAAGGCTATCCTCTGGCGATATGGCTGCTCGCGGCCTTGCTGTCCGCCACCGCCGCCATCACCCGCCATGCGTGGGGCGCCACCGTGCTCGCCGCCGTGAACACCGTCGTCGTGACCCTCCTCGGGATGCGCGGCGCGGCCGGAGCGGAGGTTCAGGCGCGGGACGGCGTGGAAAACGCGGTCTTGCCGCCGAAAAAGTGCATCGGCCCATGAATTCTCGCCTGTCGCATTCGTCATCCGCGGTTAATCAGGGCGGTGGACAAAGCGGTATTTTGGAGTGCGCCGGCAGAGCAAAGCGGCGACGGCGCTTTCGGCCGCGCGGGAGCTCCAACACGCCAGACGCTGCCTGGGCTAAAGCGGTGTCGCGCTTCGCTTGCCACCGCACTCCCCCACAGCGGCCTACCCGGGACCTTCCGACGGACTTTGTCACTGGCCCTCCGTGCTCAATCCTGTCAGCGCGCAAATGTGTCGCAATTCTGGAGACGGCACGTTAATCTGAGGCCATGGAATCGTTGCACGCCCCCTGGCGAATCGAGTACATCCTGGCGCCGAAACCCGCCTCGGACCAAAGCCTGTTCACCCGCATCGCGCAATCGAGCGACGATGAGGCCCATTATGTCATCGCGCGCGACCGCACGTGTTACGCGCTGCTCAACGCCTATCCTTACACGGGCGGGCACCTGATGGTGGTGCCCTACAAGCAAACGCCCGATTTGAACGATTTGACGGACGAGGAGTTGGGCGACCTGTTCAAATTGACGCGGCGCTGCCAGAACGCGCTGAGCAAGGTCATGCGGCCCGACGGCTTTAACATCGGGCTGAACCTGGGCCAGGTCGCCGGCGCGGGCATCCGGGAGCATCTGCATGTGCATGTGGTGCCTCGCTGGCTGGGGGACACCAATTTTATGCCGGTGATTGCGGGCACGACCGTCGTGCCCCAGGCGCTGCGGGACCTGGCGGTCCAGTTGCGCGCCGCTCTGGCCGAGCCGGTGGCCGCCTCGTGAAGCTGACCGGCGGAGCACCTTTCACGCACCCGGTTTTGTATGCCAACGGAAACCTTGCACTTCGAGAGCGCGCGCGTGGCGCAGCAGCTCTACAACAACGACCCTCGCAATCTGCAGGCCCTGGACACCGAGCTTGGCGTCAAGGCCACCTCGAGAGAGGGGTGGATCAAGCTGGAGGGCGAAGCCGACGCGATTGACCGGGCCAAGCACCTTTTCCTGCTCTTGCAGGGGTCGGTCCAGGCCGGCGCGACCCTCCGCAGCCGCGAGTTCGCCCACGCCCTGAGCATCGTCAAGCACGAGGGCGTCTCCATGCTCAGGGACATTATCTCGGATCGCATCCAGACCTCGGAAAAAGCGCCCACCGTGGGCGCCAAGACGATTGGCCAGAAGAAATACATCGATGCCATTCGCCGCCACGATGTGACCTTCGGGGTCGGACCGGCGGGCACGGGAAAAACCTACCTCGCGGTGGCGATGGCCCTGGCCGCCCTGCGGGAAGGGACCGTCTCCCGCATCATCCTGACCCGGCCGGCCGTCGAGGCTGGCGAGGCCCTGGGTTTTCTGCCCGGAGACCTCTACGAGAAGATACTGCCCTACCTCCGCCCGCTGCACGATGCTCTGCACGATATGCTGCCGGCCGAGGAGATACAGAAGCACACCGAGCGCGGGGTCATCGAGATCGCCCCGCTGGCCTACATGCGCGGACGCACCCTCAACCACGCCTTCATCATCCTTGACGAGGCGCAGAACTCGACCTCTGAGCAGATGTTCATGTTCCTCACCCGCCTGGGCATCAACTCCAGGGCCGTGGTGACCGGGGACGAGACGCAAATCGACCTTCCTTCCCACAAGCAATCCGGCCTCCTGGAGGCGCACCGCGCTCTTCGGCATGTCGAGGGCATCGCGATCGTCGAATTCACCAAACGTGACGTGGTCCGGCATCCGCTGGTCCAACGAATTATCGCCGCCTACGAGGAGCACCGCGGCCAGGCGCGCTCCCACGGCGAGAAGGAATGAACCCCGGCAACGCCCGCCTGGCCCTGCGCAACGGGCAGCGCACGCGCCCCCTGGACTTGCCGCTGCTGCGCCGGATTGCAACGACCCTCCTGCGGGATTTGATGGGATTGAATGACTTTGACCTCGGCATTTCGCTGGTTAACGCGGCGGAAATGGCCCGCTTGAACGAGGCATTCCTGCATCATTCGGGCTCTACCGACGTCCTCTCGTTCGATTACTTTGAGCAACCAGGGCCGCCCGGCGGTCTTGGGCCGGGTTGCGCCCCCGGCTCCTGCCCCGGGTTGCACGGTGAGATCGTCATCTGCGTGGACGAGGCCCTGGCGCAAGCCCGGCGCTTCCGCACCTCCTGGCAATCTGAATTGGTGCGCTATCTGGTCCACGGCATCCTCCACCTGCGAGGCTACGACGACCGGAGTCCGAGCCAGCGCCGCGAGATGAAGCGGGCCGAAGAGCATTTCCTCCGGGAACTGGCCGCCGGGTTCGATCTGGAGACGCTGGACAGAGAGCGGAGGGCGAAGTCAACGGCGCCTTGACGAGAATGCTCGGGTTTGTCGCGCCTCCTGTCCCTTCACTTGCTCGGCCATTTGGGCGCATGACTTCGCTTGACTTGGGACGCGGCTGGACTACAACGTCGGGCGGCTTTTATGAATACCAACAAAGGGCTGCCTTTGGTCGCGCCGAAGCTGGCGCCGGTGCTGGATCCGTGGTTTCGACCGGCGGTGCTGGCCGACCGAGCGTTCGAGCAGGCGGTGCGTGCCACGGGCAAACCCGTGCCGGTGTGCCTGGCGCTGGAGCAAACGGAGGGAGCTGTTTCCCACTTTCACACGCAGGTCCTGCCGGAGGCGCATCCCCTGGCGGCGGCCAACTTCAGCTACCTGGAGCGTATTGCCAAGTTCCTGCTGTGGTCGCGCGGGGGCTTTCGCATTTATTTTCAAGGGCCTGCCGCGCTGGCCGGGAGGCTGGCGGCTTATTACCGGGAGACCCCGGCGGGCCGCTTCGATGCGGACCTTGTAGCGGAGCGGATGTTCGACCATTCGCTGGAGGTCGTGCATACCGAAAGCCCGCCCTCCGAGCGCTCGAGCGCCGCCGCTCTGGGCCGGCACCTGGAGGGCTGCCGAATCGGTTTTGACCTTGGCGGCAGTGACCGAAAAGTGGCGGCGGTTGTGGACGGCAGGGTCGTTTTCAGCGAAGAGACCTCCTGGGACCCTTATTTTCAACCGAACCCGCAGTACCACTATGACGGCATCATGGATTCGCTCAAAAAGGCCGCGGCGCATCTGCCGCGGGTGGACGCGATTGGTGGCAGTGCGGCGGGCATTTATGTGAATAACCGGGTGAAAGTGGCCTCGCTGTTCCGGGGAGTGGCGCCGGAGGTGTTCAAGCGGCGGGTGCGCAACTTGTTTTTGGACTTGAGGCAGGCATGGAATAACGTTCCGTTCGAGGTCATCAACGATGGGGAGGTCACGGCCCTGGCAGGCTCGATGGCCCTGGGCCGCAACCGCATTCTGGGCATCTCGCTAGGCACCAGCACGGCCGGGGGGTATGTCAACGCCCAGGGCAACCTGACTTCGTGGCTCAACGAACTGGCCTTTGTCCCGCTCGATTACAACCCGGCCGGCCCGGCGGATGAATGGTCGGGGGATTACGGTTGCGGCGTCCAGTATCTCTCGCAACAGTGCGTCGGGCGGTTGCTGGGGCCGGCGGGCATCGAGCTCGATGCCAAGCTCCCGCTTCCGGAGAAGCTCAAGCGCGTCCAGAAGCTGATGGACGCGGGTGACTACCGTGCCCGGAATATCTACCAGACCATGGGCGTCTATCTGGGCTATGCGGTCGCGCACCTCGCCAATTTCTACGACCTGGAAAATGTCCTGATTCTGGGCCGGGTGACGTCAGGCCCGGGCGGCGAGGTCATCCTGGCGGGGGCCAAGGAGGTCCTCAGAGTGGAGTTTCCCGAACTGGCGGCCAAGATATCCTTCCACATCCCGGATGAGAAGGACAAGCGCCACGGCCAGGCCATCGCGGCTGCGAGTTTGCCCGAATGCGCGTCCGGTGTGTCAGGCGCGGAGGGTGGAGGGGATGGACAATGCCGACCGGATGGGGACCGGCAAACGGGGCCGGTGGTTCAATAGAAACGCGGAGACGCAAAGATCGCGGAGGAGAAACGCCCATGAACCCATACCATCGATTCGTTTCTGAGCAGGCACGCCTCATGGAGGAGGCCAAGAGTTACCCGTTGGGCCGGTTCGAGCCCGCTCCCAACCCCGTGCCGGAGGCGGATGCGCCGCGGGCCTTGTTTTTCTCGCCGCATCCGGATGACGAGTGCCTCGGAGCCGGTCTGGCCCTGAGGCTGCTGCGGCAGCGGCGGATGAACGTGCTCGATGTTGCCGTGACCCTGGGCAGCAACGAGCAGCGCCGGCCAGGGCGCCTGGAGGAGCTGCGCAATGCCTGCCGGTATCTCGGGTTTGGACTGGTCCTGCCCGCCCCAAACGGCCTGGAGCGCATCAGCCTGAAGACACGCGAGGGCGAGCCCGCGCATTGGAATCGCTGCGTCGAGGCGGTCGCGGCCATCCTGGCCGCGAATCGGCCGCGGGTCGTTCTATGCCCCAATGAACACGACTGGAACAGCACGCACATCGGCACGCACTTTGTGGTGATTGACGCGCTGATGCGGATGCCCGCGGAGTTCGAGTGCATGGTCGTCGAGACTGAATTCTGGGGTCAGATGGCCGATCCCAACCTGATGGTGGAGGTGAGCGCCGCGGACTTGGGGGACATGGTCACAGCTACGAGCTTTCACGTCGGCGAAGTGGCCCGGAATCCTTATCACCTCTTGCTCCCGGCCTGGATGGTGGATAACGTGCGGCGCGGCACCGAGTTGGTGGGTGGCCAAGGCGGCAAGGCCCCTGGGTTCAGGTTCGCGGCCCTGTACCGGCTGCGCAAATGGAGGCGAGGCCGGCTGGAGAAGACCTTTGAAGGAGGCAAGTTCCTGGGCTGCGGGGACGATGCCGGAGGTCTTCTTTAGATTCGGATTTGTCAAAGGCGCTTGGCGCCGCCGCCTTCTTGGGAGCATCCGGGGTCAGGCGGGCTGGTGTACGTCGCATTCGGCGAGCATCATTCGAGCAACGGCGAGGCTCTCCGCGTCACCGGAGCGGGAGAGCGCCTCGAACACGCCCTGGATATCCGCGGCAGGCCGGTTCTGACCGAGCTTGAACTTGCCCTCTATTCGGGTAACGGGAATCTCGAAGGCGACGATGGCCTTGATGAGCTTGTCGCGGAAGTCGTCGGGGAGAGTTCCAGGCCACGGTTTCTCGCGAGGCGTCTCGTAGGTTGAGACGCTCTCGCGGAGGAGGGAGACCACGCGCTCGTGCTCGCTGAAGACCGCCGGGACACCGTAGGCGTGGACGACCGCATAGTTCCAGGTCGGCACGGCGGGGACTGTCTGATACCAGGATGGAGAAATGTAGCTGTGCGGTCCGTGAAAAACGACGAGGGCCTCGCGGCCGGGAGCGAAATGCCGCCATTGCGGGTTGGCCCGCGCCATGTGGGACACGAGCGTGCCGCAGCTCCCAACCTCGGGGCGGTAAAGCATCGGAAGATGGCTCGCAAACGGAGCGCTGCCATCGTGAGTGACGAGCGTGGCGAAGCTGTGGCACCGGATGAACGCGGCGAGCTTGCCGGCATCCTCTACTCGGAAAGCGGGCGGAATGTACATCAAGAGCTTTACTTAAGACACCATGGCATATCATGAGTTGGTGTCAAGGCATCAGCGGCTTCTTTGCCCCAAGCAGTGGACATGCAGGGCCTGTTCCCGCGCTCGGCGAGCTTCAGGGCAGAGTCTCAATCGTGAGGTTGCGAAAAGACACCTCTGCCTTGCACCCGCCGTGCATCTGCAACCCGATGAGGCCCTCGCGGGGGAGGCTGGTGTCAGGTTCGGAGTAGTCCACGGTCTGCTCGCCGTTCAACCTGATTCGGATGCGCGGCCCTTCACAGCGCACTTCGTAGTAGTTCCATTCGCCCGGCTTCTCGAGCCGTTTGATCTCTTCGTCCGCGGCGCGGGCCAGGAATTTGTTCCGGCGGGATTCGTCGTAAAGACAGCCGGAATGGCCCGCCCCGATGTCGGCCTGGAAGCCGCACATCTCGTTGGCGGGCTGCCGCAGCCGGACGCTCCAGAACTGCACGCCGCTGTTGATGAAGCCCTCGGTGCCGACCAACTTATACTCCAGGCGCAGGATGAAGTTGGTGTAGGTCCTGGTGGTAGCCAGGAATTCGTTGCGCGGATTGCCGTTCAGCGAACCGCCGACGATGAGGCCGTCGCGCACGCGCCAAACGTTGGTGTCGCCCTCCCAGCCCGCGAGAGATTGGCCGTCGAAGATCGAGACGGAAGCGCCCTTGCCGGGAATGGATTGGACCAGCTTCAGGGCGCGGGCGCGAATGTCTGGGTTCGTCGCCGTGGCGCCGATCCTCTCAAGGGCGCTCTTGAGCGGGGCGGCATCCTCGGAATGCACCAGCGCCGAGGCTATTTGGACGACCGCCAGCGCCGCCTCAGTCCGCAAGTCCGGCTGGTCGAGCCAGGGCAAGAGAAAACCAAAACTTTCCACACTCTTCAAGCGGCCCAAGACCGAGATGAGCTGGCGACGCTCGGCAAGTGAACGCGCCGCCGGGGCGGCTCGTTCCAGCCAGCCGGCCACGAGCGCCTCCGGGCGCTGGTGTTCGTCCGCCGCCACCGAAGCCAATTGAATGACGGACGCCAATGCGCGCTGGCGCAGCCCGGGGTTCGGGCAGGTTTCAACCGCTGTTAAGAGCGCATCCACCGGGCTGGGGTCCGGCCACCGGCCCAGGTTTTCGATCGCGTTGGCTGCCACCGCTTCATCGGAGTCTCTCATGGCCGCCTCCAGGGCGGGCAGGGCTTTGGAGTAACCCAGGGATATGAGGATGCGGACCCAGGAATTCCTCTCGGCGGGTCCGGCCGCGTGTTCCAGTTCCGCCAAAACCGCGTCACCCGCCAGGTTGGCATTGCCGGCGTTCGCAGAGGCGCCGCAGATCGCCTGCTCGGCGGCGCTCCGCGCGCGTTCATCGGTG
Organism: uncultured Verrucomicrobiota bacterium; assembly: GCA_964653485.1. Classification (GTDB taxonomy): domain Bacteria; phylum Verrucomicrobiota; class Verrucomicrobiia; order Limisphaerales; family UBA8199; genus CAVQND01. Next base: position 14,293 of record CAZZFF010000065.1, read on the forward strand.
CAAGCCCGCGCCAGGGCAATTAGGGCCGGCACTTCTCCGGCTCCCGCCAGAGTCCCCAGGGCGCCCAAAGCGGCCGCACTAACCGTTTGGTCCGGGTCGGCCGCTTGCTTGAGTAACTGTGCGGCGGCGTTGGTCGCGCCGCGGGCCGCCAGCAGCCGGATTAGCCGGACCCGCGCGCCCGTCTCCCGCGCCGACACCAGGGCCTGCAGCGCCAGGTCGTCCACGGCGGCGCCTTCCATGCCCTCCAGGCTGCTCCCCGCAACCGCCGATTCGGCAGAGCTCCGGTTCTCCAAGAGAACTTTGATCAGAACACGAGCCTCGGAGGGACCGGCGATGCGTGCCAGAACCTTCAGCGCAGTCCGGCGAACCTCCGGGTCTTCGCCGGCGGCCTTGGCCTGGAGAATCTGTAGCGATTGAGCGTTGTGACAGTCCGCCAGCGCGCTGAGGAGTTGAAGCTCCAGCTCCGGCCCGGCTTTGTCGATTTCGGCATTCAATGCGGAGGCCAAGTCGGGCCCGGGCATTTCCCGGATGGCCAGGAGTGCCGCCTTGCGGACAACCGGGTCCCCGGCCCTCAACTGCCCTATCAGGAACGCCGCTCCGTCCGAGCGGCGGGCGAGGATGGCGCCCCGGGTTGCCGCGGCCCGGTAAACCGCCGGCACGTTCGCGGCGCGCACGGCGTCATTGAGCATCACCGCGGTGTCGGCATGGCCGTCGGCCAACTGTTTCTCGGCCGCCAGCAGACACGCCGCCGCGGCGTCGGGGCGGAGCGTCTCGGGTCCGGCGACAAGGGCTTGCCTGAGGATTGGGATTGACTGGCTGGTTGCGATTCGGCCCAAGGCCAGCAGGGCCTCTTTAGCCACGCCGGAGGCGGGGTCTTCCGCCAGCGGCCGCAGGGCGCCGACGGCTTGCGGGTCGCGCAGGACGCCCAGCGAATTGATGACGCCGGCCAGGAGGCTCCCTTTGGTGGCGCTCAAGGCGGTCCGAAGGGCCGCGGCGGCGCTCGGGTCTGGAATCCCCTCCAGGGCGCTGCGCGCGTAAGCGCCAAGATGTTCATCGGCGAGCAGCTCTGCCAAGGCGGGAACAGCTTCCTTGGTGCCGATTTCTCCGAGCTGCTGACACGCCCGGGCCTTGTCGAAGAGCGGGGCGCCGGACTGCAAAACGGCCGCGAGCTTTTGTGTCCGATCGAGGTCTCCGCCGGCGGTGGCGGCGCGGGCGGTCAGCGCGCATGCGGCCAGAATCGCCGGAAGCACGAGCCGCAAAGCTATGAGACGGAAACTAAGGGAGTTCTTCATGCCGTTGGTCCTCAAATGTTAAAGCTCCATGGTTCGCGCGCGGCCCGGCTTCTCATGCGGTTGGCCTCCTCGTCTCCGACGAATTCCTCCTTGACGGGGTCCAGGGTGAGCTTTCGGCCCAACTGCCACGAAAGCTGGGCCGCGAAGGAAGCGATGTGCGACCGACGCATGATGTCCTGGTTGCAAACCGGCAGCGCTCTGGACTTCACGCAGTCGAAGAAGTTGCGTCCGTGCCCGGCCGAACTCAGGCCGGTGCCCGTGAAGAGCCGCTTTCGGGTCTTCGCCAGACTCTCGGAGAGGACGACCTCCGCGTCGTCGCCGGTCTCGACCCAGCCTTCGTCGCCCTCGTAGCGGACGGGGCAGGTGCCGGTGGAGGTCCGATACTGGGGAGCGCGGTCCCCGAAAGGAGTTGGCAGAAAGTCGCAAACGAGTTTGACGCCGTTGGCGTAGCGGGCGATCACCGAGGCCGGGGTCGCTTCGTACTCGATCGGCATCGTGTGATCGGCCTGGTTGGCCCATTGGCATAAATCAACGGTGTGGGCGCCCCAGTCCAGGAAGTTGCCGCCCGCCTCGAAATCATGGTGGCCCCGCCATCCGCCGGCCACGTACCCGCTGTTGTACGGCCGCCACGGCGCCGGGCCAAGCCAGCGGTTCCAATCGCATTCAGCCGGCTCCGGCTCCGACTCCGCAGCCAGCCAGGCGTAGCTCTTTTGCGGGACATAAACCGAGGCATGCAGCGTGTGAAGCCGCCCCAGCTTGCCGCTCCAGGCCAGGTGTGCCGCATATTGGAAGTTCGTGACGCTGCGCCGCTGTGTTCCGGCTTGGAAGACGCGTCCGTAGCGGTGGATGCCATCCGCCAGGGCCTGGATTTCGCCGATAGTCAGCCCGCAAGGCTTCTCGCAATAGACGTCCTTTCCCGCCTTGGCCGCCAGGAGCGAGGCCAGCGCGTGCCAGTGATCCCCGGTCGCGATCAGCACTGCGTCTATATCCGGCCGAGCCAGCAGCTCGAACAAATCGCGGTACATCACGCAATCCCGGTTGCCATAATGCTCATCCGCGATTTGTTTGACGCGCTCGCGGCGGCTGCGCTGCACATCGCAGATGGCGATAAACTGAACGTCCTTTTCCGGAAGCATCACGCTCAGGTCATATTGTCCTCGAGGCCCAAGACCGATGCCCCCCAAAACGATCCGCTCGCTCGGGGCCGCCGCCTCCCCGCGGCCCAGCGCCCGCGCCGGTATAAACCACGGCAGCGCCACGGCACTCCCGGCCGCAAGGGTCCGTCCTAGAAAATCACGCCTCGTGAGGTGCTTGAAGTTTCGGTCTTTCTTCATGAGTTCTTTTCGAGAGGATACGCGGTGATAAAACGCGGCGCAAGCTCGCCGGGGGTTCCACCAGCCCGATTTCTCCCGTCGGATCAAAAGGCATGCGCATGAAAAGATATTGAACGGGGCGGAAGACGTTGTACCATGACGACGGTATGGACCCGCGATGCGGGACGGGGTCCAGGCCGATTCTCGGGAACGTATCGCGCGAAACTGCTCTGAACATTGAAGTCTCTATGATAACCGACAGGAGAATCAAAGTGGTCCTGGTCTATAAACGCGACAGCGGCCGAGACCAGGAACTGGTGGATTTCATCGAAGGCCGGCTCGGCAGCAACGGGTTCTCCGTTTTCATCGACCGCTGCCTGACGGTGGGGATGGACTGGGCCCGAGAAATCGAGAAGCAAATCCGGTCGGCGGACGCGATCATCCCGCTATTGTCGGCGGAATCGATCGGGAGCGAAATGCTGAGCTTCGAGATCGAGACGGCTCGGGAGGCGGCGCAACTGCAAGAGGGGCGGCCAAGCCTGTTGCCCGTTCGCGTGGACTACACCGGTCCATTGCCTGAGCCGCTGGCCGGCATTTTGGATGCCATTCAATATTTTCTGTGGGAAGGGCCGCAAGATAACCTCGGGTTGGTGACTGAGCTGGCCGAGGCGCTGAAGCACTTGCCGGTGGGGGAGACGGTCCCGTCCGCTACGAGCGCGGCGGTTCGCTTGCCGGCGTCGCCGCCGGCCAAACCGGCAAGGACCCCGGCGCGCCCGCCTGCCATCGAAGGCATTGGCGGGGCCGTGCCACTCGACTCGGAGTATTATGTCACGCGGCCGGCGGACCAGGAGCTGCGGGCGGCGATCTCCAAACAGGACAGCGTCATCCTGATCAAGGGGGCGCGGCAGATGGGCAAGACCTCGCTCCTGGCCCGCGGCCTGCAACAGGCCCGGGAACTGGGCTTCAAGGCGGTCTCTACCGACTTGCAGAAATTCAATGCCGAGAGTTTCCGGACGGTGGATCGGCTTTACCAGGGGATGGGCGAGTCCATGGCGGACCAACTGGATTTGCCGGTGACGCCGGCGGAGACCTGGGACCCACGGCGGGGTCCCAATGCCAATTTCGAGCGGTATGTGCGCCGGGAAGTATTGGCCAAGGCCGGGGCGCCGCTGGCCTGGGGGCTGGATGAAGTGGACCGGCTGTTCGCGATCCCCTTCGGCACCGAAGTCTTCGGGCTGCTTCGCTCCTGGCACAACGAACGGGCGCTGGATCCGACTGGCCCGTGGTCGAAGCTGACCATTGCCATTGCCTACGCAACCGAGGCGCATTTGTTCATCAGGGATATGAACCAGTCGCCCTTCAACATCGGGACCCGTCTCGGGTTGGAGGACTTCACGGCGCTGCAAGTGGCGGAGCTGAACCGGCGCTATCGCTCGCCGCTCAAGTCGCAAGACGAGCTGACCCGGTTTTGTCGCCTGGCGGGGGGGCATCCTTATCTGGTCCGGCGCGGCCTCCACGAGATGGCGACGCGGAAGATGGCTTTCGATAGTTTCGAGGAGCAGGCGTCGCGAGACGAGGCATGTTACGGGGATCACCTGCGGCGAATGCTGGTGTTGCTGGTGCGCGATGCCTCCATGGCCGAGGCGATGCGGGGTGTGTTGAACAACCAGTCCGGTCTGCCGGCCGAGAGCTTCGCCCGGCTCCGAAGCGCGGGCCTGGTCTTAGGGCACAGCCCTGAAGATGCCCGGCCCCGCTGCCGGCTCTATGCCAGTTATCTCCGCAGGCACCTGGGGTGAAGGCATGAGCCGCCCCCGTTATGATCGACGAGCCTGAAACTGCTCCGCTCCGTGGGGCCGTGCCCGCGGGCGATTTCTATGTGACCGGGGGCACGCTGCGGCCCGATGCGGCATGTTACGTGGAGCGGGTGGCGGACAAGGAGTTGTGGGAAGGGCTGCTTCGGGGAGAGTTCTGCTATGTCTTGACCTCGCGCCAGATGGGCAAGTCCTCGCTGATGGTGCGCGCGGTCCGGCGGTTGCGCCAGCAAGGAGTGGCGGTGGCGGTCCTCGACCTGACGGCGATCGGGCAGAACCTCACAATCGAGCAGTGGTATGACGGGCTGCTGTCGCGCTTGGGCCAGCAGTTGGATCTGGAGGGCGAGTTGATCGAGTTTTGCGAGGCCCATCCCGAGTGGGGGCCGCTTCAGCGTTGGATGACCGCCATCGAGCAGGTCGTGCTGCGCCGTCTTTCGCGCGAGGTGGTGATCTTCATTGATGAAATCGATGGAGTGCGCAGCCTCCCATTTTCAACCGACGAGTTTTTTGCGGCTATCCGCGAGTGTTACAACCGCCGTTCGCGGGAGCCGGCTCTTCAACGGCTGGCCTTCGGATTGCTCGGCGTGGCGACCCCGAACGACCTGATTCGCGACACGCGCACGACCCCTTTCAATATCGGCCGCCGGATCGAGTTGAACGACTTCACTGCCCAGGAAGCGGCACCGCTGGCCAGGGGTTTGGGCACCGACGATGCCTCGGCCCAGGTCTTGCTCGCCCGCGTGCTCTTCTGGACGGGGGGACATCCCTATCTGACTCAGCGCCTGTGCCAGGCCCTGGCTGAGGGGCTGCGTCCAGCCTCGGACGAAAGCGTCCCCGGCAGGGCGATTCCTCCACTCCTCCCGAAGGCGCAGGCCGTGGATCGGCTTGCGAGCCAGTTCTTTCTGACACGGCAGGCGCGTGATCGGGACGACAACCTCATCTTCGTGCGCGAGCGCATCCTGCGCAGCGAAGTGGACGTGGCGGGACTGCTCTATCTGTATCGCAAGATACACCTTGGACAGCGGGTTGCCGATGACGAGACCAATCCGCTGGTGAGCGTCTTGCGCCTTTCGGGAATTGTGCGTGGCCTCAAGGGAAACCTGGTGGTCCGCAACCGAATTTACGCTCAGGTGTTCGACGGCAATTGGATAGCGACCAACATGCCTGAGGCCGAGGTGCGGCGCCAGCGTTGGGCTGGACGAAAGGGGATGGCTTATGGGTTTGGCATCGCCGTGGTTCTGCTGGCGGCCTACGCCGTATTCGGCCCCGTGGTCACGCGCTACAACGAAACGCGGCTGGCCCACCGGACTTGCCAGAGCATGGCCCAGACGTACCGGAATCTCGCGGCTTACAGAGACAACTTCCAGAGCACCTTCGAGCTGGTCCTTGGCGGGACGATAGTTCAGGTCTCCGGATCCGGTTCACTGATCTTCGAGGAGCCCGACAGGGTGAACCTCGGTCTCCAAAGCGATTTGTGCGCGCCGGGAGTCAAGCTTCGGTTTTTGCGCGACGGCCCCCGCTCCTGGATGTACGTCCCCTCGACTCAAGAGTTTATCGAGCATGTGGAGGCCCCGCCGACGTTCGCCTCGAACGCGGACGAGCCCCCAAGACCGCCCCCCATCGGACAGTTTGGAGGTCCGCCGTTCCGCTCGCCCTTCGACTTGCCTCGGCCTCTGGCCGCCCAGCTTGGCCCCATGCGTGTGCTTCCGCTCTACAGGCTGTTTCTCGGCAATTCGGCCCTGGACCGCCTCGCGAGGGACGCGCGCGACATTCAATTCGGCGGCCATACGAATCTGGATGGCGAGTTGGCCTACATTATCAAATGGAAACAGGACGCCCCCTCCTTCCTGCGCTCGGTGCGTCCCTTGCGCCTGCCCCTCCCTCCGCCCGAGGGAACGTCTATTCCCGTGACGGCCTGGGTCGGCAGCACCAACCACCTGGTCCTGCGTCTCAAAATGGACCTTTCTCCGTGGGCCAAGGAATTGCTGGGCGAACGGCAGACCCTGCCGGTCACCGGCCTGATTGTCACCGAATCCCATCGATACATCCAGACATCGCCGGTGCCCGAGTCGGCGGGCCGTTCTCGGTTCGAGCCTCCGGCCGACGCCAAGCTGGTCTCGCGCCTCAATCTGCCGCAGCCAAACCTGTTGGCCCTGGCCTCGCCGCAGCGCGAGTTCTTGAAGTCGATCCCAGCCCGGCTACCCCAAGCGCCGCCGGAGATGATCGACCTGACGCAGTACTACAACGCCGCGATGTCTCAGAGCTGGCACCCAGACCGCTTTTTCACCAGCAACACCCTCGACATCCTGCCTTGCGGCCTGCTCCAATTCGGCCAGGTCGCCTTTGATGTGCGGGGCATCGTCAAGCTGGCCGGGCACCGTCTGAACCAGAGTGGCGGGCAATACCCCTACGAAATCACCGGCATCAAGGTGGCCCAAAACTGCCGGCAGCTTTATTTCCTTCAGGCCTGTGAATGGAGCGCGCCCGACGGCGCGCAGATCGGCTCTTATGTCGTCCATTACGCCGGAGGTTTGAAAAGCGTCATCCCCATCGTATATGGAGAGGATTTGCGCGATTGGAATGCGGAAGGGGACAGGTCCACCGAGGTCAAGCGCGCTGTGCTGGTGTGGAATAGTACGAACAAGGCCGGGCTGCCTGTACGCTTGTTCCGCGCCACCTGGGTGAACCCGATGCCGGAAAGCGCGATTCAGAGCTTGGATTATCGCTCGGACATGACGGACGCGGCTCCTTTCCTGATTGCCATCACGGCTGACCGTTGAAGCCCAAGGGCGCGACTTTAACGCCTCTTGAACGTCCGGCCCGGGAACGTGTCGAAACAAGCGAACGATGAACCGCACCGCTCAGACCCATAAACGAAGCTTGCCAAACCCAGGGGCAAAGGTCCAACCTTGGCCAGCCGCATGAACAAAAGCGAAGCCGGTCCAGAGCCAAAAAGATTCGTCGTTGTTGTCCTGCCTTGGGTCGTAGCGGCGGGCGCATTCATTGTTTACCTGGCGACGCTCAATCATTGGGTGTCGTTCAACAGCCTGCCGACGGTGGCCAAACTGAGCGGCTGGACGTGGCAGCCGGAGTTGACCGGGCCGTTGTGTTGGGCGCTGACCTTGCCCTTGCGATGGCTGCCTGCCCCGGCCATTCCCGTGGCGGTGAACCTCTTCTCCACGGTATGCGCCGTGTTGACCCTGGCCCTGCTGGCCCGTTCCGTCGCCCTGCTGCCCCAGAACCGGACGCAGGAACAACGCGAGCGCGAGAAGAGCCAATTCGCCCTTCTCTCGGTTCGCGGGGCGTGGCTGCCGCCGCTGCTTGCGGTCATGGTGATGGGCCTGCAATTGACGTTCTGGGAGGATGCGACCTCGGGTTCGGGACAAATGACCGACCTGCTGACCGCGCCCTTCGCCAATCATTGCGAGATGCTTGAGCTGTTGCTCTTTGCCTACGTCATCCGCTGCTTGCTCGAGTTCCGCATCAGCGACCGTCAGTCGTGGTTGTTGCGCGCGGCTTTCGCTTACGGGCTGGCGATGACCGGGAATTGGGCGATGACCGCCTTGCTGCCGGTGTTCGCGATTGCGGTCATCCGGATCAAAGGGATCAGCTTCTTCAACGGCCCCTTCCTGGTACGGATGACCTTGTGCGGCCTGGCGGGGCTGTCGTTGTTTTTCCTGCTCCCGGTGGTGCAGAGCCTGGCCGATGTTTCCCGCGTCCCGCTTTGGCAGGCCTTGATGGCCGAACTGGGCCAGCAAAAGGCCACCCTGTCGTCCATCCATGCCTACTTCAGTTACGCCAAGGACCAGGCCCTGCTCCTGGCGGTCACCTCCTTGGTCCCTATATTTCTCATCGGGATTCGTTGGAGCCCTTATTTTGGCGACAATAGCCGGTTGGGCGTCCGGCTGAGCACACTGGCCATCCAGTTGGTGCAGGCTGTGTTTCTGGCGGCCTGTATCTGGGTTGCGCTGGACCCGAAGTTGAGCCCGCGCAACAGCGGGTTTGCGATGCCGTGCTTCACTTTGTTCTACCTGGGGGCGCTCAGCGTCGGCTATTTCAGCGGTTACTTTCTCCTGGTGCATGGGCGCCGGCCCCGCGGCTCGCGGAGGCCGTCCTCTCCGTCGCTGGTCAACCGGTGCGTTCTTGGCGCGGTCTGGCTGCTCCTGCCCGTGGTGCCGGCGCTCTTCGTGTGGCGCAACCTGCCGCAGATTCGGATGACCAACGGTCCGATGCTCAGGAGTTACGCAGCTCAGCAAGCGGAAACGCTCCCGCCCCAAGGGGCGGTTCTGCTCAGCGATGACCCGCGGCATCTCACCCTGCTCCATTGCCTCCTTGCGCGGAAGGGCAACAGCGAGAATTATGTCTTTGTAGATACTTCCTCCCTGCCCGTGCCCGAGTACCATCGCTTTCTGAAGAAGCAATATCCTAACCGCTGGCCTGTCAACATGCCCCGGAACGCGCAGCAACTGATCTCGGACGCACCGCTGATGCGCGTGGTTCTGGCGCTGGCCATGAGCAACCGCGTGTGCTATTTGGAGCCGAGTTTTGGGTATTACTTCGAGGTCTTCAACGCCGAGCCTCACGGGCTGGTTTACACCCTCGCGCGCTGCCCCACCAATACCCTGCTGGCCCCGCGCCTGGCCAAGGAACTGGTCCGAGAAAATCAATCCTTCTGGGCCAGGAGGGACGAGGCCGATCTCAAGCCCCTGGCCGCCGCCATCTCGCCCCGGCTCCATGCCGCGCCGGTGGGCTGGATGGACAGGCTGGCGCAGCGCGCGTATCTGCAACGGATGCCCAACCGGGATGCCACGGTCATCGCGGGCTTTTACTCCCGCGCCCTGGATTATTGGGGGGTCACGGCCCAGAGAGAAGGCTGCCCGGCGGAGGATTATTTCCAGCGGGCGCTGGACCTCAACCCCGAGAACATGGCGGCGCAGGTGAACCTGGATTACGACGTGAACCTGAAGGCAAACCGGAGAATCGCGCGCCTTCCGGAGAAGTCGGTCGAGGAACTCTTCGGCCGGTTTCGGCGATGGGACAAGGTCCTGAGCCAAAACGGCCCGTTCGACCAGCCGGTTTACTGCTATCAACAAGGCCTGGAGTTTGCGAAGGGCCGGCTTTACCGGCAGGCAGCCCAGCAATTTGCGCGGGCCAGGACCCTCCTGCCGGATGACATCATCCCCTGTCTGTGGCTGGCGAGGATGGACGTCCTGCGCAACCTGCCCGATGAGGCCCTCCAGGTGATGAAGGAAATCCACGCTCGCGCCGCAACCATCGAGGTGGTCCGCACGAACCTCTCGGACCTGCTCCTGGTGGAGACGGCCGCCTATCTGAGCAAGGGCGATGTGAAAGGCGCCGAAGCCGCGGTCAAGCGGGTGCTCGACAAGGACCCGCAGGATGCGGCGTTGCCCGCCACCGCGGCCCGCGTGTACCTCAGCTACGGAATCGCCTCCAACGCGGTCACCTGCATCAAAGCGGCCCTGGCTCGGCAACCGGACGATGAGAGCCTGCTGGTCATGGCTTCGCAGGTGTATATGAGCGCCAAGTTGTATGCCGATGCCATCGGCGCGATCAATGCCGCGCTCGATAAGCATGGCGCGGACGATCTGGCCAAGCAGTTCATGCTGGCTACCGCCGCCCAAATCGAGATGAACGCCGGCTCGTTCTCCAACGCCGTCCTCTGCATCGACCGCCAGCTCAAACTCAACCCGAACAACCCCCAGGCCCTCGTCTCGAAAGGGTATGCCTGCCTCCAACTGGGCGCGCTCGACCAGGCTGCCAACTTGCTCACGCAGGCCATGGACATGGACACCACCAATAACACCCCCGACCTCCGCACGTCCGCCCGGCTCAACCGGGCCGTGACTTACTTGCGGAGCGACAAACTCGACCTGGCCAAGCGCGACTACGAGGTGCTCCAAAAGAGCTTCCCCTCCGCCTACCCCGTCTATTACGGCCTCCAGGAAATTGCCTATCGCAAGAAGGACACGAACGCCGCCATCAGCTACTGCCAGCTCTACCTGACGCACGCCCCAACCAATACGGACGAAGCCAAAGGGATCCGCGCCCGGCTCAAAGACCTGGGGTCCGGCTCGCGCCCAGGAGCCGATGCAAAGTAACCTGGACGATGTGACGCCGAGGGCATGCGGGTTACACATGTCATTACACGGTTAATTGTCGGCGGCGCCCAGGAAAACACCATCGCCTCGGTCCTTGGCCTGCGTGGCAATCCCGCGCTCCGGGTTGACCTGGTGTCCGGTCCGACCAGCGGCCCCGAAGGTTCCCTGGAGCGCTCGCTCGCGCCCTGTCCCGGGCTGCTGACCATCCTGCCGGAGTTAGTCCGGCCGCTGAACCCCTGGAAGGACTGGCTTGCGTGGCGCCGGCTCACCGAGTTGTTCCGCGCTCGCCTGCCGGACATCGTCCACACGCATAGCGGCAAGGCAGGCGTGCTGGGGCGCCTGGCGGCGGCGCGCGCCGGCGTGCCAATCATCGTTCACACCATCCACGGGCCTTCTTTCGGTCCGTTCCAGGGCTGGCCCGCCAACGCGCTGTTCCGCTTCGCGGAGCGCCGCGCCGGCAGGGTCACCACTCATTTTGTGGTTGTCGCCGAGGCGATGAAGCAGCAATACCTGGCAGCCGGCATCGGACATGCCGGCCAGTACACGAAAATCCTGAGCGGATTCGTCCTCGAACCATTCCTCGCGGCGGCCAACGACCCGCAGGTGCGAGCCCGGTTCGGGCTTTCCGCCCAGGACATTGTCGTCGGCAAGGTCGCCCGGTTGTTCAAGCTCAAGGGCCACGATGACCTGCTCGACGCGGCGCCCGGGCTGGTCCGGGCCTGTCCCATGCTCAGGTTCCTGCTTGTTGGAGACGGGGAGTGGCGCGCTCGTTTGGCTGAGCGCGCGCGCGCCCTCGGGGTGGAAAAGCACTTCGTCTTCACCGGGCTGGTTCCCCCTGGGACGATTCCGGAGCTGATCGGGATCATGGACATCGTGGTGCATCTGTCCCGGCGCGAGGGCCTCGCCCGCGTTCTTCCCCAGGCGCTGGCGGCTGGCCGGCCCATCGTGGCGTGCGATTGCGACGGGGCTCGTGAGGTCTGCCTTGACAATGAAACCGGCTTCTTGTTGGCTCCAGGCGACACGGTCGCGTTGAGCGATCGGCTTTTGCGCCTGGCCCGGGATGAGCGCTTGCGCCGGCGGCTTGGCGGGCGCGGACGCCAACTGGTCGAGGAACGATTTGGACTTCAGCGGATGGTGGACGATCTCTACGCGCTCTATTTGCGATTGGCGGGGCGCGGCCCCGGCGCCGCGACATGACCTTTCCTTTCAACGCCTATCTTCTGGCCGTCGTGAGCGCGTGCGCCACGGTCCTGCTGACGCTGCCCCTGTGGCGAAGGTGGTGCCTGCGCGTCGGGTTGATGGACGATCCGGGCGAGCGCAAGATACATCGCCATCCGATCCCGCTGGCCGGGGGGCTGGCGGTGATGACAGGCCTGGTGGCGCCGACGGTTCTGGCATGGCTGGGGCTGCGGTGGTTGGGTCTGGGCAGCCGCCTCCAGGCGCTCCTGCCGCCCTCCGAGCCCTCAGCCCCTCCAGGGGCGACCCGGTTGCTGCTGGACCCCTACGCCGCGTATCTGTTGGGGCATGGCTTCAGCCGTCGCGGCGCCGAACTGGCCGGAATCCTGGCGGGCGCCTTTGGCATCCTGGCCATCGGCTGGCTGGATGACAAATACGAACTGCGGCCGCGCGCGAAATTCGCCGGCCAATTTCTCGTTGCCACCCTGGTGGCCGTAAGCGGGGCGCGGATCACGCTGTTCGTTCCGAGCCTGGTGTTCAGCTACGCCATCACCATCCTCTGGATTCTCACCCTGATCAACGCCCTCAACTTCATGGACAACATGAACGGCCTGTGTGCCGGCCTCGGGGCAATCGGCGCCTGGTGTTTTGGAGTGCGCGCCGCGGCGCAGGGCCAGTACTTGGTCGCCCTGATTGCCCTGCTGAGCTTCGGGGCGCTGCTGGGGTTCCTGCCCTACAATTTCCCGCGCGCCCGGGCCTTCCTGGGCGATGCCGGCAGCCACCTGGTCGGGTATCTCCTGGCCGTCCTGGCCATCCTCCCGCACTTTTACAGCTCCGAGCTCCAGGGCCCGCGCTGGGCTGTCTTGATCCCCTTGTTCGTTCTGGCCGTGCCCCTGCTGGACCTGGTCTGGGTCGTCCTCCTGCGCTGGCGGCTGGGCAAGCCGTTTTATCAAGGGGACACCAATCACCTCTCCCATCGGCTCGTCCGCCTCGGCCTGAGCACCACCCAGGCCGTGCTCGTGATTTGGCTCGCCGCCGCCCTCTGCGGACTGGTCTGCCTGGTTTGAGTCCTGACCCATCCCGTCCATTCGGCTTCCAGTCGGCCCAGGGGGTCGCGCTCCGCCGTGTTAAGGCAGTTCCTTGATCAGGATGTCTTCGGATCGAAAAATCGTTGGACACGCGTCCGCCTTTGGGGAGACGGTTGCCGGATACAATTCCCGCTTTCGGCTGGTGCCTGGCTGGTCCGCCATGACTGCAAATTGCGCCGGCGATTCGCTTGTCAGCACCAAACGGGTGTACCCCAGGGATTTCAGGCGGCGCAGGTCGGCTTCATTTTCGATAAGGTCATAGAGGCCCTTTGGGCTGGGAGTGGTCCTCGATCCCTTCAGAGACGACACCACCAGCCCTTTGCGGCCCGACCGAAAGAGAATCTCGCCACCCCAAATGAGGTGGTCGTTGTAAACGAGCAGTTTGTCGTCCGGGCTGGTATGCTCGCGAATGATGCGGCTCAGTTCCTCCGTGAAGGGGTCAAGGTCTGTCGCGAGTTTCATGCTGTTCACGCCCTCAACGGCGGAAAAGACCAGGACGATGGCGGCCAAGACACATCGGAGTCTGTGAGAGGGGATTTCCCGGGCCAAGAGCTCCTCGCCGCGGCACAGTGCAGCCCCGCACAGCATCGCCACGGCGGGACAGCACATCAGGTAATAATGCCAGTGCGCCAGGACCAGGTTTGTGAACACCAGCGTGGTCGCGAGCGTGCCCGCCAGCCAGAGTTTCGGGAGCCGATTGCCCGGGCGCGCCAAGGCCGCCAGCAGGAGCGCCGCGAGTGGCAGACTTCCGAGCGTCGCGTGTAAAAAGCGCCATCCTCCCCTGAACCAAGGCCACGGGCTCAAGCGGGAGCGGAGGTCGCCAAAAAGCCACTGGGCCAGCCAAGGGCTGTGCGAAAGTCTGAGTTCGGTGAATGGGAACTCGGCCCGCGCGGCCAAGGAGTCAGTGTACCGCGACCAAAGGCCGAAGACGCAGGCCGCGGCGATCCCCGCGCCGGCCAACCCCACCCAGGCGCTCCGGTCGCGAACGCGGTTGACGATCAGCATTGCGAGGCTGCACAGCCCCGCGGCCATGAAAAACGGGAGCTTCGACACGGCGCTGAGCGCGGCGAAAAACGCCGCCGGAAGCCACCATTCCAAACGGCCGCTTCGAACCATCTTGTCGGCGAAAAAGAGAAACCAGAGGGTTACCACGAGGCAAAAGCCATCCGTGGCCGCCTCCCCGGCCATGACCACGATCACCGGCTGCGCCAGAAAGAAGGCCAGGCTCCACCAGGCGGCGCGCCGCCCCACGTATTGGCGCGCCAACTCGAAGAACGGCCAGAGGGCCGTTGCGAAAAACAGCAACGACACGATGTTGGCCCAGCCGTACCATGTCGAGCCGGTTGCCTTGAAAGCCAAGCCCGCGGCAGCCTGCCAAACTGGAAACTCAAGCGCGGTGGGGCTGCCCGTCGCGTTGAAGCCAACGATGACCGGCCGCAGCAGGTCAATGGGGCCCTGGGCGTACACCAGAGCCGCGCCCATGTGCGAGGCGCGGATGAGCGACCGCCCGCAGAGCGCGTTGCCCAGGTGAAATGCCACGATCAAACCGAAGAGAACCACTACTAGATGAGGCAAACCTGCCGGCGTAGCTGGCTTAGTCGTCACGACGGTGCAGTTTGCCTCACGCGGTTAACCGTGGCAACGCGAATATGAGTAGTTCACCCCATGTTCAGAGCGGCTGGGGCGCCGTTACAATAAGGTTTTGTCATTAGGTCCATGTGCGCAGTATGAAGAGAGAGCTCCGCGTCCTTGTCATTGAAGATATGGCCGCGGATGTGGAGTTGATTAGACACGAACTGCGTCGCGCGGGACTGCGCTGCCGGTCCGAATGGGTGCAGAACAAGGAGCAGCTTCTGAACGAGCTTACGCAGAATCCGCCGGACATTATCCTTTCGGATCACGGTGTTCCCGGGTTTGACGGATTTACGGCGCTGGACATGGCGCGCCGGGCCTGCCCGGAGATTCCGTTCATTATCGTGACGGGCGCGCACGGGGATGAGGTGGCGGTCGAGACGCTCAAACGCGGGGTGGATGACTACGTCCTGAAGAACCGGCTGCACCTGCTGGCGCCGGCGATTGAGCGCGCCTTGCGCGAAGCGGCGGAACGGGGCAGGCGACGGCGGGCGGAGGAGGCGTTGCGGCAGAGCCAGGAAGAGTTGCGCCTCATGGCGGAGGCCGAGCAAAAGCTCAGACAGGCCGGCACCCGAACCGAAGGCGACTACCGCGAGCTGCAGGAATTGACTCATGTCCTGGCATGGGATTTGCGGACGCGCATAAGGCATATTGACAGGTTTGCCGAATCTTTGCAAAGGGCCCCGGGCGGCGCAGCGCGCCCCGAAGACCGGAATTCGGTGCGCACGATTGTGGAATCGGCGCGGCAGATGGGCCGGGTGCTCGATGAACTGCTGACCTACTGCCGGATTGGGCAGGTGGAGATGAAACGGATGCACTTCAGTCTCGCCGACACCGTGAAGGAGGTGTTGCGGGACCTGAGTCGTGAGGCGGAGGGCCGCCAGATCGAATGGGTCCTGGGCGACCTGCCGGTGATTGAGGGCGACCCGGCCTTGATTTGGCTGGCGCTGAGCAGCCTGATGTCCAACGCCCTGAAGTTCACACGCGCGCGCGAACAGGCGCGCATCGAAATCGGCAGCACCTCGACCGACAAGGAGGTGATTGTCCGCGTTGCGGACAACGGCGCCGGCTTCGATGCGCAACGCAGCGCCAAGCTCTTCGGCCTCTTCCAGCGATTGCATCCGCCCGGAGAATTCGAAGGCACCGGACTCGGCCTGGCTAACGTCCGTCGGATCGTGCAGCGGCACGGGGGACGCGCCTGGGCCGAAGGCGCTCTCGGCCAGGGGGCCAGCTTCTTCCTGTGCCTGCCGCGTCCCCGGGCCGGGGGGGCCACGCTCGATCCGGCCGCCGATGCCTGATCATTCCAACATTCCAAAGTATAGATGAAAAAGAACCCGAGCAGCTTAAGGGCGGAAAACCAGCCTGGGGAACTCCACTTCCAGCGTCTCAACGCGGAGTTGGAGAGGCGGGTTGCACAGCGGACTGCCGAATTGGAGGCCGCCAACAAAGAACTCGAGGCATTCAGCTACTCGGTTTCTCACGATCTGCGGGCCCCGCTGCGCCATATCGAGGGCTTTGTCAAAATCCTCCTTTCTTCCAGCAAGACACGTCCTTTGGACGAGGACTCCACACGCTGCCTCGAAGCGATCTCCCAATCGGCGCGGCGCATGGCGAGGCTGATGGACGACCTCTTGGCTTTTTCGCGGACCGGCCGCACCAAACTCAGCAAGACCGCCTTGGTCCTGACCGACCTGGTGCGGGCCGTTGTTCAGGACCTGCGCGAGGATGCCGCCCAGCGTGACATCCAGTGGGTCATCGGGGACTTGCCCATGGTGGAGGCGGACCCGGCGCTGCTGCGGCAGGCGCTGGTCAACCTGCTCGGCAACGCCCTGAAGTATACCCGGCCTCAACCCCGGGCGCGGATCGAAATCGGCAGCCAGCGAGGCCCGACCGAGGACATCATCTACGTGCGCGATAATGGGGTGGGCTTCGACGCCAAGTACGCTCACAAGCTCTTCGGGGTATTTCAGAGGCTGCACCGGGAGGAGGAGTTTGAGGGCACCGGCATCGGGTTGGCCAATGTCCGGCGGATCATCCACCGGCATGGCGGGCGCACCTGGGCTGAGGGAGAGGTCGATCGCGGCGCGACGTTCTTCTTTTCCCTGCCCAGGGCCGCCGGCACATCCCCGGAATGAAAACCGGGGATGGCGAGTATGCGCCGGCCATGCAGTGATAACTGGCAGGCCGGGGCGTGTTTCAGATGACCTTGGTCTGTCCCGGCATCGCGATGTCGTAGCTGCCGTCCGCGTGAGCTTTGGCGGGGGCGGAAGCGGAATCCCACGCGCAATTCTCCAGGCCCGGAGCCAATTGGACCTCGGAGGCGAGGGCCTCCTGCCAGTTGATGAGATTTCCGGACTCGCAGGCCATGCGCCCCATGATGGCGGTGAAGCAGGACTTGGCGCAACGCTCGGTTTCATTGTAGGGCTTGTCGTTGCGGATGGCGTCGAAGAGCAGGTCGTGTTCGTACTGGTAATGGTCCCAGTCCGGGCCTTTGTAGCTCCAGATGACGTTTTCGGGGGTCTGTTTGTGGCCTTTGAAGAGGCGGGGCTTGGGTTGTCCTTCGCCCAGGATGCCTGAGCCCTTGGCGCCGTGGATGATGTCGCCGAAGAAGTCCCAGCAATTGGCTATATGGCGGCCCTGGGCGAACATGCGCGTGCCGTCGGCGAAGGAGTATTCGGCGCCGTAGTGGTCGAAGAGTTGATCGGCGTCGCGGCGGACCTGGCGTCCGCCCATGCCCTGCACGGACACCGGCCAGTCGTTTTTGACCCAGCAGCAAACATCGATGTTGTGGATGAGCCAGTCCACGATGAAGCTCCCGTTGAGCCAGGTAAAGCAACTGTAATTGGCTATCTGGTAGGCCAGTTCATTCATTCCGGGGGTCTTGGGGCTCAGGCCCACGGGGCCGTGCATCCGGTAGGCCCAGCAGTTGATGACCTCGCCGATCAGCCCGTTGTGTATCTCCTCGACGGCCTGTTCCAGCGGCCTGTAATGCCGGCTCATGAGGCCGCCGGCCACTTTGAGGTTCTTTTCTTTGGCCAATTCGCCGGTCCTCATCACCCGG
This sequence comes from uncultured Verrucomicrobiota bacterium, assembly GCA_964653485.1. Lineage (GTDB taxonomy): Bacteria > Verrucomicrobiota > Verrucomicrobiia > Limisphaerales > UBA8199 > CAVQND01. The sequence goes on from CAZZFF010000065.1 coordinate 31,785, forward strand.
CGGATGCCCGGGGCGTCCACCGCGAAGGATTTCTCCATGAAGACGTTCACCCCCTTGTTCACGGCATACTCGAAATGAATCGGCCGGAAGGCGGGCGGGGTGGCGAGCAACACTACATCTCCTTTGTCCAGGGTATCGATTGCCTTCTTGAAGGCATCCAGGCCGACGAACTGGCGCTCGGGCGGTGTGTCCACCTGTTTCTCATGTCTTTCGCGAAGGCCGGCCAGACTGCCCTGCAGGCGCTGCTCGAAAACGTCCGCCATGGCCCACAGCTTGGTCGGCCCCTGGGTTGAGAGGGCCTGGGCGGCGGCGCCGCTGCCGCGTCCTCCACAGCCGACCAGGGCGATCTTGATGGTGTTGTTCTCGGCTGCGTAACCCGGTCGGGCCAGGGCGCCGGCCAGCGCCGCGCCGGCCACCGCGGAGCCGGAGGTCTTGAGGAATTGACGCCGTGTAGTGTTCCCGCCTGGAGTGAGATTTGAAGTGTTCATGGATACTCGATAGGGATCGTTATTGTCTCAACACTGTGGTCAATACTCTCGCAGGGCGTTGTAGGCAATCCATATTTTGCGCAACCTGGGGCACGGCAGGAAGCGGATGGGTCGGTTGTCAATGGGCGGCGGTCGAGAGAAGGACCTGTTCGAGGGTGGACATCCCTTCGCGGGCGCGGTCCAGCGCGACCATACGCAGGGTGCGCATGCCCTGGCCGATGGCGATTCTGCTAATCTCCCGCGAGTTGGCTCGGTTGATGACGAGCTTGCGGATTTCGTCGGTGATGGTCATCGCTTCGATGATGGCAAACCGGCCGGAGTAGCCGGAGTCCTTGCATCGGTCACACCCGCGCCCGCGGTAGAGAGTGACGCCGTCGAAGATGCTCGGATCGATGCCGAGGTCCTGGAACATTTTCGCGGGGTAGGTGACGGGTTCCTTGCAGTGGGAACAGATGCGCCGCATGAGGCGCTGGGCGCAGGTGAGGATGACCGACGAGGAAATGAGGAACGGGGCGATGCCCATCTCGTCGAGCCGGGCGATGGCCCCCGGGGCGTCGTTGCAGTGCATCGTGCTGAGCACCTGGTGGCCTGTCAGGGCGGCTTCGACGGCGATCTCGGCCGTCTCCGTATCGCGGATTTCGCCGATCATGATGATGTCGGGGTCCTGGCGCAGGATGGAGCGCAGGGCATTGGCAAAAGTGAGGCCGATTTCTTTTTTGACGGGCATCTGGTTGATGCCGGGGACCTGGAACTCGACGGGGTCCTCGACTGTGACGATGTTGTAGCTGGGATTGTTGAGTTCGTTGAGGGCGGAGTAGAGGGTGGTGGTCTTGCCCGAACCGGTTGGGCCGGTGAGGAGGATAAGGCCGTGGGGGGCGTCGATGGCGGTTTTGAACTGCTGGTAAGTGTCCTGGTCCAGGCCCAGCTTATCGATGCTGGCGGAGAGGTTCGATTTGTCGAGCAGGCGGAGGACGATCTTCTCGCCATGGACCGTGGGCATGATGGAGACGCGGAGGTCGTAGTCCTTGCCGCTGACGCGGATGCGCATCCGGCCGTCCTGCGGGAGGCGCCGTTCCGCGATGTCCAGGCAACTCATGATTTTGAAGCGGGATGCCAGGGCAAGCTGCATCTGTTTGGGGGGTGGCGTCGCGTCCACTAGCACGCCATCGATGCGGTAGCGCAAGCGGACGGTTTTGTCGAACGGCTCGATATGCACGTCGCTGGCGTGGTCTTTCACGGCCTGGACCAGAATGATATTGGCCAGCTTGATGACCGGGGCTTCCTCGCTCGACGCGGCGAGTTGGTCGAGGTTGACCTCCTCGACTTTTTCTTCCGAGATCTCGACGTTCTCGGCGTCCGCCTCGTTTTCGGCGGCTTTGTTGGACTCCTTGATGATGTCCTCCATGCTGCCGCTGCGTGCGGAATCGAGGGTGTTGAGCTTTTCGAGGATGGCCTTTTCGGAGGCGATGAGCGGGGCCACCTCCAGCCGGGTGATGCGCCGCACGTCGTCGAGGGCGAGCACGTTCAGCGGGTCGGCCATGGCCAGGAAGAGCTTGTTGTCCAGCCGCGAGACCGGCACGACCTTATGGTTGTGGCAGAGTTCGCGGGGCAACAGGTCGGCTATCTCGGCAGGCACCCCGGTTCGGGCCAGGTTCACCGGAGGGGTATTGAGCACCCGCCCCATGGAGACGGCCATGTCCTGCTCGCTGACGCAGGCCTTTTCCAGGATGAGCTTGAGCAGGCGGGTGCCCTCCTTCTTCTGTTGGGCCAGCAAGTCCTCGATTTGCCTGGCGGTCAGCAGGCCGTCTTCGATCAGCGCGTCGGCGATGCGCTCGCCAAATGTCTTTACCTGGACCATTAGTGGAATGCCTTGCGAAGGTTTTTGACCAGCTCGGCCGGTTGGGCCAAGTACCAAAGGAGCCGGTTGCCAATGGCCTCCGCCATGTCCATGGCGGCCTGCTGGTTGAACGGGTTGGCCGTGGCCACCAGCACCCACTTGCCCATCCGGTCGAAGGGGAGGATGCACCACCGCCGGCAGACCTCAGCCGGGAATTTCCGCGCCAGGTCCAGATCGACGTCGTAATGGTCCAGCGGCAGGTAGGCGGCGCGTGATTTGTCCGAGATCACCTTCAGCGACTTCTCGACCGGCACAATCCCTTTGTCCGACAGGACCTGAATGAACGGCTCGAGGACGCCGCCGGGTGAAACCGAAAGGTCCGGCGCGGACCAACAGAGGTCGAAGTCGCCGGCGGTGATGATCTTGCCCTCGACAAAGATGCGGTGGAGCATCCGGCGTCCATCATCTATTTCGCGCGGCGGGGTCTTGCCTGGGGACCTTTGGGCCTGGACCGGCCCCCCGGAGGCCTTGAGGCCCGCGCCCGGCTCGGCTGCGGGCGGCTCGAACGGGTAATTGTTCGCCCTGGTCTCGATCTGCTTCAAAGCCCGCTGCACATCCGGGTCGTCCGGGTAACGCTGGAGGATGGTCTCGTATTCGAGAATGGCCGAGGACAACTGGCCCATCTGGACATAGGCCTGGGCGATGCGTTTGGATGTGCCGACCACCTCCTTTTCACGCCCCAGCTTCGAGTAGGCCTCCTTCAGAATCTCGAGGGACTGGTAGTCCAGGGGCTGCGATTGAGTGATGACCTCAAACATCTCAATCGTTTGCGCCAACTGCGCCTCTTCGCTCGAACCGGGTTTGCTTCCCTTCCCAACCCGCTCCGCTCCGGGCGGTGGACTTTGCCCACCGGAGATCTCTTCCTCCAGGCCCACACAGCTCTCCATGCTCAGTGACATAGTTTAATCCAGCGGGGCCGCCAGCCCCGCCCAAACGCCTCAGACCGTCCGCATCGATGCGAGAACACCCACGATCTCCAACGGGTAAGCAATATCCTGGCCAACGGAAGTCCGAACATCTCGCGGGCTAACGCACCGCGGGCTTCGCCTGCGGAGCGGCATTGCTATTGCGATTGGCCGAACGCGAAGAAGGAGGCGTGCTGGGCTTGGCCTGGGTGGGCAAGGGGGCCGGGGCCTGCTGCACAATTTCGCCGGCTCCGCGCTCCATCTGGGAAGAGCGTGCGACCTTGCCGTCGGTG
>CAZZFF010000066.1:0-35351 GCA_964653485.1 uncultured Verrucomicrobiota bacterium
CCGGTGTGGGCCGCCGCCAGGAGGATGGTGCCGCGGCGGGGCTTGCCGGTTTGGGCGCGGACTTCGGCGGGCTCAATGCCATGGTCGATGCAGTTGCGAATGAGGTGGACCAGCGGGTCGGCAAGGTGGTCAAGGACGGTTTTATCCAACTCGGTTTCGGCGCCTTCGGTGCTGAGGTCGATTTCCTTGCCCAGTTCGGCGGACAGGTCGTGCACGAGCCGTTTGTAGCGGCTGAACGTCCTGCCGATAGGCATCATGCGAATGCCGAGGACGTTATCCCGCAATTCGGCGACCAGCCGTTCGAGTTCTTCCACCGGGCCGCTGAGACTTGGAAGGTTCGCGGAAGCCGCTACTTGGGTCAGACGCGCCTGGTTCATGACCATCTCACCGACGAGGGTCACGAGCCGGTCCAGGCGTTCGGATGGCACGCGCACGACGGAATCGCCCGGTACGGGCCTCCGCGAGTCGGTTGATGGGGCTTCTTGAGACGTACGGGTGGCTTGGCGGGGCCGGAGTGGCGTGGGCGAAGGTTCCGGCAGGGCGGAGCCTCGGTCGCCGGTGTGTGCGGAGGAAACCGCCTCCTGCCCCGCACTTGGGTTCTGAGCGGCCGAAGTTTCGATGGAGATCTCACTGCCGTCCTCGACGAAGATGAAGACATCCTTGACGGCGTCCAAGCCCCTATCGGTGTGCAATGTTACCTCCCACGCCAGATAACATTGGTCGGGCTGAAGTTCTTCGAGGCAGGGAATGGCATCGGTGCTCGCGACCAACGAGCAGGGTCCCAGGGCCCGCAGTTCGTTCAGCAGCAGAACCGGGTTGGTTCCGCAAGCCATCACACTGGGGTTGGGCCGGAAACGGATGTGGAAAGTTTGAGTGATTTTGGGTGTTGCCGCGGGCGAGCTCTCCTCTGCCGCCTCTACCTGGAGCGCTGGAACCTGAGTTAGCGACGGATCACGATGCGCTAAGGCCGGCGAGGATGCCGCGGCTCCCGGCAGCAGCGCATTCAGGCGGGAAACGATTTCTTGTTCTCCAACATCTGGCGGGATGAGTGGGCCGCCTTGCGCCGAGTCGAGCAACGCCTTAATCCGATCTTTGGAAGCAAGAATAAGGCTTATCAACTCATTAGAAACCGGCATCTCGCCCTCGCGCACTTTATCAAGCACGGTTTCGACATGGTGGGTGAACTGAGCCACCGCGTCGAAGCCGAACATCGCGCCGGAGCCTTTGATCGTATGAAACGCCCGGAAGAGACGATGGATCGGTTCGCCAACGGCTTCGCCGGGGCGCAGTTCAAGGGCGGTCTCCTGGATCTTATCGAGGAGGTCCTCGGCCTCGATCAAGAAAGTGCTGGAGGGATTTGCGGGGTTCATGGCAGGAGTTTTTTCACGACCATCACCAGTTGCTCGGTGCGGAATGGCTTGACGATCCAGCCGCTGGCGCCCGCGGCTCGCCCCGCCTGTTTTTTCGCGTCCTGGGATTCCGTGGTGAGCATGACAATGGGGATGTATTTGTACTGCGGCAGCGCGCGGACTTGCCGGATGAGCTCGATCCCGTCCATGTTCGGCATGTTCAGGTCGGTAATGAGCATGTGGACCGGAACCCCACCCAACTTCGCCACAGCCTCCCTGCCGTCGGCCGCCTCGATGACCTGGTAACCGGCATTCTTGAGAGTAAAGCCGACCATTTCCCTCATGCTGGGGGAATCGTCCGCGGTCATAATGGTCTTGCTCATGCAGCGAATCAGGAAACTGGTGAATTAATGAGTGATTGGAGCGGCCGCGGCTTCGCTAATACGGACGACGGACTATTGAAAAAGTCCGCGGGCATTCCCAAGGCGGCCCAGCATTCGAGAACCGGAGGCATGACGTTTTCAAAGCGAATGGGCTTGCCCTCCAGAGCTGCGGTTCGGCAGGCGGACCAAAGGATTTGGGCGCCGGCAGCGTCGCAGGTCTCGATGTGCTTGAGGTCGAGCAGGAGCCCTGGCCGGGTGGCCAGCCCCTCCAAGATGGCGAGCCGGAGCGATTCGCCATCGCGGATTTCGAGCGAGCCGGCCAAGCATAGAGCGCCTGTTTCTGCGGAATCGGGAGTGTTCATTTTGGAGGAGGCACCTAGAAGAGTTCTACGTTTTCCCCGAAAGCCGGTTCCGACAGTTCCAGATTGCCTGCGGAAGCCGGCGGCGCGGACGGAACCATGGCAAGCGACGCTAATTCACTGGCGCGCTGGTGCATATCCCGCTCGCTCTGCATCGTGTACCTGAGGTTCAGGGATTCTTCCGTCCTCTCGGACGGAGTTCCGGCTTCGGTCTTCCATGGCGCCATCAATTGCCGCAGGGAGGTCATCTCCTGGAGATGTTCGGCGAGCGTTTCCGCCAGGTCGGCCAGGAATTTGAGCTCAGCGCTGCTGTTACTGAGCGCCGCTCGCTGTTTCTGAGCCAAGCTCTTTGCCTGGATGGCTGTCTGGGTGAATCCCTCGTACGCGAGGGCTATCCGCTCGAGGCCCCCTCGCAACACGCTCTCGCTAGGGACACCCTCCGATGATTCTGTCTGGATTGATCCCCTCTTCGGGGCGGTATCTCGTGTCTGTTGCAGGATGGTCGTGAGCGTGGCCACAACCTCGGCGACTTCCTGGTTCGATTCGCAAGACAGCTCATTCACATGGCGGGAAAGCACTTCCAGCGCGGCGCCTTGAGCACCGAGGGCTGCCGTTTTGATTATGGCGTTGACGGCTTGCAGGCGCATCTCCACGTTAATGTTCTTCACCCGCTCCAGGTGCAAGCCAAGCTGCGTCGAAGCCTCCTGCGCCTGCCGCGCGGTGGCACGCGCCTGCTGTCCCAGCACTCGGCCCTCCTGCTGCAGATCCTCCAGGCGCAGGGATGCCTGCGTGAGCGCCTGCAGCGGGTTGGCTGCGCCGCCATGCCCCGGCAACGCCGTCTGGCCCCGTTCGAGTTCGCAAGCCAAGCGGCTGGTTTCGTCGGCGATGCTCTGGAAAGCGTTCGCCAGTTTGGTTTGCGCCGTCAGCACCTCTTGGCGCACCAGATCGATCTGGCCGGCCTGGATAACCAGCACGTGCTCCGCTGCCGCGGCCCTGGCGCCAAAGTCCTCTGCTGAGTCACCCTCCGCGAGTGTGCCCGCGGCCTCCTCGAGCGCGGCCAGGATATGCTCGCCCTTTTGGCGAATAATGTCGCCGAACTGCAGATAGTAAACCGCTTGGCCGGCATGATGCGCGATCTGGCGGGCGCGTTCCTCCGCCTCGCGCAAAGCGCCGAACGAGAGGTCGAGCAGTTGCTGCGCTTCCGCGGCCGTTGTGGTGGCGGTGGCCTCGAGTCGTCTGGCGACCTCGCGCATTTCTTCGAGACTCGACGAGAGGCGTGCCAGACCACAGGCCTGAAAGCGTTGCGTGGTTCTGACCGCCTCGCTCATGTCTTCGCCGAGGCGGGCGATGCGCGTGGCCAGCGTCCGCAGATCATGAACGAAGGCGCCAAAGGCCTGTTGACATTCGGCGGTGCGACAGGTCTCGATGGCAAAGCTGACCGCCAAGGACTTGAGAAAGGCGCCGATTCGCTCAATGCCGTCAACCGGCGCCCGCAGTTCTTTCAGCGCGCCACCCGCCTCGCGCAAAGAGTCCAGCAGGCCGGCACTGGCTTCGAGCGTCGCTCGCAACTCCCGCAACGACTGCGCGGCCAAGCCGCCCACGCCAGTAAGACGGCTTTGCGCCAAGGCGCCCCGCAAGCCTCCCGCCCGCTCGCTAACCAACCTCGTCAACTCGGTCGCGACCGAATAAAGCCGGCCCAACGTCCCACCCAATTCGACGAAATCCTGTTCCGTCCGCGCGCTGCTCTCGGCGAACATTCGCGTGAAAGCGGCGAGCCGCCGGCTCGGATCGAGCCCGGCCGAAGACTCGCGCCGGAAGGCAGGCAGAGTCCGCCGGCGACTCAAGCCTTTCGGCTCTGTCGTTCCTTGCGAAAGCGAGCTAGCGGTCACGAATCCAACATCGGCGAATTGCGCCGCCTCCTTTACGATAGGAATACACCCGGAACAAATAGGGAAAACACGCGCACTCTTGGGGAGAACCGCGGCGGACGCGGGGAATCCCCATCGTTTTGGCTCTTTTCGAGTTCGGTTTTCCCTATCGGCTACGGGTGTATTCCTATCATCAAGAGGGACGTTGATTTCGCCGATAGTTGTTTCGTGACCGATAGGTGCCTTTGCCTCGGAACATTCGATAAATCAATATCATGAGAACAAGCCAGCGCGAAAGTATGAAGCAGCGCGGCATTTCTGTCTCAGCATCCCTGGCGGCGGCCTTGGTTCCGGTTGTTTTGGCTCTCACCGCCTCTGGCGCCGATCAGCCAACGGAAGCTTCCGGCACGCCGCTCTTTCAGAAGCCCGCTTGGCTGAGCGACCTTTCACTCGGTGTCGCGGGAAGTTATGACGACAACCTCTACGGCGTTTCGGGTCGGGGTCCAATGGCGCCGCAAACTTCCTGGGTTACCACCTTCTCCCCCAAACTCGGCGTTAATCTTGCGCCTGTCCTCGGACATCCGAGCACCCTGCAGGGGCTGAGCGTGGAGTATGCGCCCGAGGTTGCAACCTATTACAACGCGCCAGCCGAAAGCTACGCCGCTCACCGCGTGGCCACTTCCATCCAAGGCCAAACGGAATCTGTGTCGTTCCGTTTCGAGAACGCCCTTAATGTCGTCGAAGGCAGCGATCAGGGGCCGATTTACTCCGGCGACGACAAGTACCGAAGCGTTTTTGGCTCGATGATGGCCAAGGAGCGTCGTCTGCAGATACAGGACCGCGAGAAGAGCAGTTTCGAGTATGATTGGGACCGGTGCTTTGTGCGGCCCACCGCCAGTGTGCTCGCCTTCGACATGATGACCGAACTGCGGAGCGCGACTGGATATCAGAATTACCCTTCCCGTTACGACGCAAATGGCGGCGTCGACTTTGGATATCGCGTGTCTGACGGCGTCGCGATCACCGTCGGCGCCCGCTATGGGCACCAATATCAGCAAATGCTGCCGTACGCCATTGACACCACACAGAAAGCCTCCTCCAGCGATTACGAACGCGCGCTGTTCGGATTGGAAGGCAAGCCCTGGAAGTGCCTGACGCTGGCGCTGCAGGGCGGCCCGGACTTCCGCAGCTACGCCGCAACGGCGGCTGTCTCGGACCGGAATCCGACGACCTGGTATGGAGAAGCGGTTGCTGGAGCGGAACTCACCCCGAACGACTCGCTGTCGTTAAAATGCAAAGCCTGGCAGTTTGTGAGCTTTACCGGACGGGTGCCCTGCTTCGACAGCAACTATGAATTGTGCTACCGGCGCAAGCTCACCCATGCGTTGACCCTGGACTTGGCCGGGCGCGTGGCCTCGCTGGATTTCACCAGTGGCAGCGACCCCAAAGGATCCAACCTGCGCAACGATGGTCTCTATACGATCTCGCCGGGTCTGGCTTACGCCATAACTCCCAACCTGAGCGCGAATCTGGCCTACTCCGTCCAACTGGCGCGCAACCTCGAGAACAACCCGCCGGGTGGGGCGCAATATCGTGACTACGACCGGGATCTGGTGTCTTGCGGGGTCACGTATAGATTCTGAATCGTCGGAACCAACAAGAGCCTGGCCCTGGCGGGCCTCAGAGGGGGACGGAGGGAGGCGAGAATCCCGCTCGCATGGAATCGAGTTTAAGCGGTGGCAATCCCCTCTCGAATTGCGTATCGGACCAAATCCGCCGAACTGGAACAGCCCAATTTCTTCATCAGCCGCGAGCGATAGGCCTCGACAGTTTTGGGACTGACGGCTAACTCAACCGCGATTTCCTTGTTGCGCCGGCCTTCCGCGACGAGCCGCAGCAATTGCCGGTCGCGTTGGGAGAGCAACGGCTCGCACGGATCAGTTTCCTGGACCCGGCTCTTGCGGTAATCTTCAAAAATGCCGCTGCTCACTTCCGGGCTCAAATAGAGTTTCCCCGCCATTACCATCTCGACGGCTCGGATCAACTCTTCCGCGGCACTCTGCTTCCAGATGTACCCGCACGCCCCCGCCTGAAGGGCTTCATCCACCACGGATCTGGCCGCATCGCCCGAGAAAACGAGAATATGGACAGAGGGCTGGAGAGCCAGAATCTGGCGAGTCACCTCGAGCCCATTCATGTCCGGCAGATGGATGTCCATCACAATCAAATCCGGCGCCAACTCCGCCGCCAGCTTGAGCGCGTTTGCGCCCGTCGAGGCTTCTCCCGCGACGATGAACTTGGGGTGTCGGGCCATCGCTTGGCGCAGCCCGTCCCGCAGCATGGGGTGATCGTCCACCAATAAGACCTTCACGTTCATTCCAAGCCTCAAGGTAGCACCAAATATCGTCCCTGGCGGGCCTGGCCATCTCACCGGTGGTCCAGGCATTGCCGCACGAGTCGGGCGAGCCTGGTCGGCCGGTAAGGTTTGGCTAAAAAGGCGACCTCCTTTCCGAGCGCATGCGGTTGCGAGAATTCCGCGCCGTAACCGCTGGTAATGATGATCCTCAGAGCCGCCTTTTCGTTGGTGAACCTCTCGGCCAGATTCAGGCCGGTCATCTCCTCCGGCATCACCATGTCCGTGAGCAGCAATTCTATCCGGGGTTTGTGCTGCTCCCACAGGCTTAGGGCTTCGGGGACATTGGCGGCCGCCAGGACTGCGTAACCGAGCTTTCGCAGACATAGGGCCGCCGTGCGGCGCAAAACATGATCATCTTCCACAAGCAAAATCGTCTCCGTGCCTCCCGGAACCTCGTCGGTACGATTGGCGACTGAGGCTTTGTCCACGGGCGCCACCGCGGGGAGGAAAACGCGGAAGGCGCTGCCTTTGGCAAGGGCGCTTTCCACCTCGACCCAGCCTTTATGTTGCTTGACGATTCCGTAAACGGTCGCCAATCCCAGGCCGGTTCCTCGGCCCGCCGGCTTGGTGGTGAAGAACGGTTCGAAGATGCGCTTTGAAAGGGATTCATCCATGCCGCAGCCCGTATCGGTCACCGTCAGGCAGACAAACCGTCCAGGCCGAGCGTCCGGGTGCGGTCTCATAGATGCGGCATCGTGCGCAACCAACGTGGTCCCCACGGTGAGCGTTCCTCCTTTGGGCATTGCATCGCGGGCGTTAATGCACAGATTCATGACGACCTGCTCCAGCATGCCCGTATCAGCCTCCACCCACACGGCGGCGGAAGAGCGATGAAACTCGACTTTAACATTCTCACCCAGGAGCCGTCGCAACATCTTGAGGAGCTCAGTGATGAGCAGGTTCATGTCCAAGGGCTCGAATCTAGCCACTTGTCGGCGGCTGAACAACAAGAGCTGCCGCGTCAAGTTGGCCGCGCGCATGGTCTCACCTTCCACCTCTATCAGGGCCTCCTTCATCCCCATCGTCAACTGCGCACTCTGTCGGAGTAAACCCAGGTGCATAAGCGTCGCCGTAAGTATGTTATTGAAATCGTGCGCCACGCCCCCGGCCAATTGTCCGATCGCCTCCATCTTCTGCGCTTGGCGCAGTTGGTCCTCAACTTTTCGGCTCTCGGTAATGTCGCGTGAGTTGACGACGATGAGTCTCTCGCCCGCCTGACTCGCGAGAACCCGCGCGACGGACTGCAAGGTGCGCCAGCCGCCGTCTCGATGGCGGAAGCGAAATTCGACGGCGGCGCGCGTCGCTCCGTCGGTCCGCGCTTCGCGGAGCGCGTCGGTGGCTCGACCCACATCGTCCGGGTGCATCAAATCGAACGCATTGCGGCCGGTCAGATCGTCGGCCGAGAAACCGAGAATCCGCTCGGACGAAGGGCTTTGAAAGCGGACGACGCCCTGAGCGTCGACCACCGTGATCAGGTCTGAGGCATTCTCGATCAAGGAGCGGAACCATTCCTCTCGCCGCTCCAACTCCGCGGCAATCTGACGCCCTTCGGTAATGTCCCGCGCCACGCCCACGAATCTCTGCACTCGACCCGCGTCTCCACGTACCGGGAACTCACGATCGTGAATCCACCGCACGGTGCCGTCCGGTCGGACGATGCGGTACTCCACATCGAACCCTCCAGGGGCCTGTTGGCTCACCCAAGCCCGGCGGACGCGCTCGCGATCCTCAGGGTGGATGGCTTCCAGCCAATCGCCCGGCGATTTCAGGAGGCTCTCGCAGGTTCGCCCCCAAATGGCCTCATAGGCCGGGCTGACATAGAGCATTTGATCCTTGGCGGCGTTGGTAGCCCAGAATACCTCCTGGATGTTCTCGGCCAGTTCCCGAAAGCGTTGCTCGCTGGCACGCAACGCTTCCAGCGAGCGGAGTCGTTCCGTTTCGAGTTCGTGAAGCTGCAGCGCAATGGAGAGGTCGGTCGCCAGTTGGTCCAGCAATCGCAATCCCTGCTCGTCAAAGAAGCCCGCCTCAGCGGCGTAGAGCTTGAACGCACCGACGGTCCTGCTCCCCACTTTGAGCGGAAAGAGGGCCGAGGAGAGATAGCCTTGCTGCAATGCCTCCTCCCTCCAGGGAGCGAAGTCGGGATCGCGCCGGACGTCGTTGCAGATGGCCCGCGTGCCCTGTGCCAACGCCCGTGCCGTCGGGTTGGCTGAACGCGCGCCGTCGCGCAGCATGAGCTCCACGGTTTCGAGGTAACCCTCCGTCACGCCAGCCGAGGCCACCGGTACCACTCTTTGGGTGCGGGCGTCCAGCCGGGCGGCCCAAGCCATGCGGAATTCTCCTTTCTCGACGGCGATGCGGCAGGCTGCGATCAGCATTTTCCGCGGGTCCTTCTCGCGCACGATGGTCTCGTTGATTTCGCTCAACACAGCATGGGTGCGCCTCAAATACTGGATCCGCGCCTCCGCACGCTTGCGCTCGGTTATGTCCAGCACCACCCCGGACCTGCGGATTGGCCTTCCGGCGTCGTTGCAAGTCGTTTCGCCGCGATCACACACCACGCGCTCCTCGCCATCGGGACGAATGATCCGGTATTCCAGCTCGACTGTCCCGCCGCTGGCGAGCGCCCGGGCATGGGTTCCCTCTATCGCCCCAAGGTCCTCACGATGAACGAAAGCCAGGAAGGCGGCGATGGTCCCGTCGAACGCCCCCGGGGTGGTCCCGAAGATGCGGAATGTCTCCTCTGACCATTCCAGGCGGTTCTGGACTATGTCGAAGTCCCAGCAACCCAAGCCCGCGATGCGTACCGCGCTGGACAGCATGGCTTGGTGACAGCGTAGCCGTTCTTCGGCGCGCCGCTGATCCGTAATGTCGTGCGCCGTGCCGACCATCTTGGTGACTTGGCCGGTCGTTTCGTCGTAGAAGATCTGCGCCGTCTCATGCACGGTGCGCTCGGTGCCATCACGGCGGATCAGGCGGTGGACGATGGAATACTGCCGGCGGTCCCGAATGGCGGCGGCGACCGCCTGACGGATAGGTTCACGATCCTCGGGATGGACGAGGCGAAAAAACAACTCGTTGGTGACCTGGACTTCCTTTGGCGCGTAGCCCGCGATACGAAACATCTCGTCGGACCAGCGCAAGGGACCAGCAGTGGGGTCATCCTGCCGCGTCAGGTCCCGCTCCCAACTGCCGAAATGGGCGATGCGCTGGGCCGCGGCCATGTTCGCCTCACTGGCGCGCAACTCGCTTTCCGCCCGCTTTCGTTCGGTGATGTCCCGCGCGATCTTCGAGGCCCCGATAATGGTGCCGTCAGCGTCCCTGATCGGCGACACGGTCACGGAGAGTTCGATGCGTCGGCCGTCCTTTCGCAGTCGCACGGTTTCGTAACGGTCTACCTTTTCCCCTTTTTTAATCCGCTCGATGATAATCGTCTCGTCGTCCGCCAGACCGGGCGGGATCAGCATGGAGATGTGGCGCCCGAGGGCCTCGCTTGGGGAATAGCCGAACAACCGTTCGGCGGCCGCATTCCAGGTGGTGATGCGGCCGTCCAGCGCCTCGCCGATGATGGCGTCATCCGACGACTCCACGATTGCGGCGAGCCTTCCGAGCGCCTCCTCTTTGGTTTGGGTCGGCCCAAACTGTCTCTTCAAGGGGGAGCCATCAGGCACCTGGTGGACCAGGTTACTGGGGGGGAGACTCATCGCGACGGGGCTAAAGGAGCGAGGATCACCGGATGCCCGCGCGGGCGCAACTGGGCGCCCGCTGGTGCTGGTCTAAACCATCGGCTTGGAGATGCCAGGCCGAGCCGCGAGCTACCAGACCGAACCTCGGCCAGCGTCGCCGGCGGTTCCTTGACCGGTAATTCGAACGAATGATAACCATGCGTTAGACTAACGCAACGCGGAGAACGCTGCAATCAAATCCAGGCTTTATCTTATCCTCACGAGTTGACTCAAGTTAAAAGACACTCGGGAGGCGAAACTGGGCGGAGGCAAAAAGGGTCGTTGACACATGAGAAAAACACACCGGAAATCGGTGGGAATGACCATGAATCAAGAACTCAAAACGCGGTCACCAGCACTGGGGCCGCGGCGCGGCGGCCAGCCCCTGGCCCAGTTCTCCACTAAGCTACCAACCCATCGAGCGAAAGCTCCAGCTCACGCGCCGCTGTCTAGCGGTTTTGACGGAGTTCCGCAACCCGGTCAGCATCGTCACGAAGAACTTCCTGGTGACACGGGACCTGAACCTGCTGAAGGTGTTGGCTGCCCACCACGCCGTGCTGGTGAAGCTGTCCGTAAACTCGCTGGATCGCGAATTGGTCCGGAACCTCGATCCGCGCGCCTCGTTACCGAACCAAAGACTGGAGGCTGTGGAGGCTCTGGCCCAGGCAGGGGTGCCCGTGGGCGTGATGGTTGCCCCGGTGATTCCCCCACTCAATGACCACGAGATGCCAGCAGTTCTTGCGGCAGCCAAAGCCACCGGGGCGAGTTTCAAGGGCACGGAAATCATCCGGCTTCCCTTGACGGTCGCTCCGATTTTCGTGCAGTGGCTGGAACGGAACGTTCCGGGAAAGAAAGACAATGTGCTGAACCGGTCGCGCGGCAAACGCGGGGGTAGGCTCAACGATCCGCGCTTCGGCAAGCGCATGTCCGGCGAGGGGATTCTCGCCGAACAGATTTCGCAGATGTTCGAAGTCGCGTGCCGGAAGGAGGGTTTTCAAGAGGACGGCCCCGAATTATCCACCTCGGCCTTCCGAAAGAAGTAGGGGCGCAGTTGGCGGCGGGCCTTTGATCCCGAGGCATTCCCCCCCCCAGCAGGCGGCCCGTTGCCTGCCACTACCGATTGAGGATTTGCTGGCCCCGGCCAAGCGCAGCGGTGGCCAGAGCCTACCCACCAAAGAGTGGCCGCCATGTCTGCCCGTCCAGACCTGTCGCGAACTGTTCCGCGGCCTTTCGATTTCTGGCAATATCGCCGAGTCCGCGCATGCGGCGGCCCGCAACCGTCGCTCACGCCTGGTTGATGTCCCTACTCGGCGGGTTGGACGGACGGTGTGGGTCCGGCCCGGCCAGGTGGGCTGGCGGCTCCACTACGCCAGCCTGGAGGTCGGGGATGATTTGGAAATTGCGAGCGCCGCGCACAGCTTGTTCGGCTCGATGACGATTTGATGACTGCCTGAAGCTGGGTGGTCCTGCGCCCGACGCGGGCCGCGTTGCGCCGGTTGGAGGATTTTGGGTTTGAACGGGGGCGGCTTTGCCCTTACCCAAGTCACTACTATGGCAAAAACACTCACTAAACCGCAGATCGCCGCCTCCGTGGCGGAAACCGCGGGCCTGACCAAAACGCAGGCCGTCCAGACCTTGGAAGCCCTCGTGGCCCTGGCCTACAAGAACGCCAAACACTCCTTCACCCTTCCCGGCCTCGGCAAGCTGATGCTGGTGAACCGCAAGGCCCGCATGGGCCGCAACCCGGCGACGGGCGCGTCCATCAAGATTCCGGCCAAGCGCGTGGTGAAATTCCGGGTCGCCAAGGCGGCGAAGGACGCGATTCTGGGGGTCAAGAAGTAACCTGGCCGTTCATCAAGCACGCCCAAGTGGTGGTTTGCGCTAATGCGCGATCCGAGCGACATCACCCACTTCTGGACCGACAGCGCGGAGGTTCAGGCGGATGGCACCGTCGTCATCCGCATTACCGGCAGGAAGCGAGCCAGGGGAAGGTGGTTTCGTCGGGTCGCGCTGGAATCCGGGGACTACGGTTTTTGGCGGTGGGTGGTGGAGAACAAGGAGCGCTAGCCCGGTTCATTTTCCGACGCGGATTTACCCGCCATCAGGGCGGAATATGAAAGGCAGGGGGGTGGAGGGCTGGAAATCCACCCTGTTCAAAGGATGCTGAAAATGTCGAGAATAATCCTCGCCCTGGCGGAGCAAGCGTTGGCGCAGCCGACCGAGAAATCCAGTCGCGAGGCTGTCGCCGCCGCGCTGCTCCTGGCGAACGTCGCCTGGAATCGAGCGGTGGACCCCCTCGGCGGCGATCAGCTTGGGCATTACCGGAAAGTCCTCAGAGCCTTGCGCGAAGAGAATCCGAAGTGCCAGGGCGAGCTAAAGGGCAACGATGTCGAGGCCATTATCCAGGAACTGACGAAGTTCAAAGCCGTGAATTACCCCGACGACGATCGGATTATTCGTCTCTGCGGCCTCACGGCGGAGAACAACGTGCGCGTGGAATGGCACCATCGGGGAATTGAAGGCGTGAACTGAGGCGCTCGCCCTTTTCGCGTTCACACCGCAGAGATTGTGAAGCGCCCAGCCAAGAAGTCCGAGAAGGCCCCGGCCAAGCCCCAGGCAACCGCCGCCGACCGAACGCTCCACATCGAGTGGCCCTGGAGCATGACGTGGATGCTTCAGGTTGGGCGGCATTAGGCTCTTATACAATGAAACGTCTTATCCACCTCATCCCAGGATTGACGGCCATCACTGTCCTCTCTGGGTTTCCAACCCCAGCGCAGGGCACTACGAATCAGCCAGCCAGAATTTACACGAAGGTCCCTTGGGGCGTTGGGTTCTGGATGGAGGGAACGGTAACCAACATCGTCGCGACTGAGGAGGGCATTCATTTCCGGCTGGCCGGGTGGTTCTGGTTTACCCAGTATCCGTGGGGAGGCACGAACCAGCAGGTCATTAAGGTGGATTGCAAGCGCGGTATTCCGGCAACCGTCCATCAGGCGGACCCATTTTTCGCTTTCACTCCCGACTGGCGTGCGGGTTCGTTGGGCGAGAAAGGAAGGCTATTGAGGATTTTGAAGATAGCCGAAGTGCGCGGAAGGGTCGTGAAGTTTGAATTGACGCAGCCGAAGGTGGGTTTTGGGCCGGACGGGAGCCTAACGCTTATGGACGCAACCGTCATCAGAGCGACGGATGCAGATTTGCGATGATGCCGCTTGGCCAAGCCGCCGAGCGGATTACGACTACGCCTCCCACGCCACCGGACACGCGGGGTCGCCGAACTCGGTGCTCGCGTTTCGGCCCAGGCTGAGAGCGCCCTGGTAATCGTCCCGCGCCGCTCGGATGAGCATTTCGGGAGGCCCTTCGACCGGCAAGGTCCCGAGGCCAGCCCCACGAGCAACATGCTTGACGACAGGGACCAGATTCGGCAGACCTCCCATTGCCCGGTGCCGGTCGTTTCTTCAGCGGGATTCCTCATCCCCACCTCCTTGGCGACAGCACCGGGCCGGTTGCCTCTAAACATGCTTCGACTTCGGGTTTAACACCGAACAGCAGCGTCGGTTGCCCCGACCCTGATGAATGTCTTCAGCGGCAACGACGCACCACTACCTGCCCCACCAGCGCGGCGTGTGCGAGCGCGACCTGCCGGGAGCTTGCTGGAGCACCAACAGGGCGTCCAGCCAGCCAGCGGGCCGCTCGAACGTCTTTTCCCTGGCGCGGTCCGTGGAGCCTTGGCCCGCAAGAGTGTCGCCGGTCGCCGCCTTTGCCAGTACCATCCGTTTGGTGGGGTCTTTGGCCTGGTTCAAAATCAAATCGTACCGCGGTTCGAGCCGCCACTAGTCCAAGCCCCGGAAGAACTCGGCCATGTGTTTCATTTCGGTCGAGGACGGGCGGTTCATGGCCAAGCGCCAGGTCCAGGACGTGGCCTGCGGGTCGCTCTGGGCGTTGGCGAGTCCCCAGTTGAACAGGCCCGCGCAGCTATACGTGTGGCCTGCACAGCCGGACAGGAAGCTCCATTACCCGCAGCTTCGTGGCAGGCGAGGCATTTGACTCTGGTTAAACTCGCTGTCGTAGCGGGATTCCAGATTGACGACCGGTTTGGCCGGTTGGTGCGCGTACAGGGCCAGACTCCACTAGACGGCGTGCGTTCGGCCATGCCCGGCACCACGGCAGGGCGGCTTTGTCCCAATGGAATCTTCGTGCGCCCTCGTATGGACCACTACCGGGAGGAATCGCGGCAGGTCTTGCGGTTGGTCGCCGAGACGGCGGCGGTCCTTGAGCAGATGTCCTTTGACGAAGCCTATATCGACATGTCGGCGCTCTGCCAGGCCGAGGACGCCGATGCGTCCCTGCTCCGGGCAGTCCCCTTGGCGCGGGAATTGAAACAACGCATTCACTCGGAGCGTCGGTTGACGGCGACCATCGGCGTGGCCGCCAACAAGCTGTTGGCCAAGATCGCCAGCGACCACCAGAAGCCCGACGGGCTGACGCTGATTTCGGAGAAGGAAAAGGTGCAGTTCCTGCGCCCGCTGCCTGTCCGTGCCCTGTATAGCGTTGGCAAGGTGACGGAGGGCATTCTCAACCGGGCGGGGGTCGAGATGGTGGGCGACCTCCAGGACTACGACGGCGACCTCCGTGCCCTGGTCGGCTCCTTTGGTCCCACGCTCAGGCTCCAGGTCAAGGTCCGATATGGCAACTTCACTACCCTCACGCGCCAGATCACCGTGGAAGACCCGCTGACCGAGGCCAAGGACATTTACCGGATGGGATGCTTCCTCTTGGGCCGGGATCAGCTCGTGTCGCGCCCGCTGCGGCTCCTTGGCCTCGGGGTCGCCAGCTTGCGGGAGCCGAGCGGCCAGCAATTGGTGCTGCTTTGACGCCCACTTGAAGTTCCAGGGTTTTGAATTACACATTCATGATGCGACACAACCTCTTTTTGATCCTTGGTGTTATGGCAACTTTGAGCGCAAAAAGCGAAATCATCTCCCGACTGGTCGAATACAAGCAGGCCGGCACCGTCCTGGAGGGTCTTTCAGTTTACGACGACGCCATCCAGGGTAAGCGCCCTGCGGTGCTGGTGGTTCACCAGTGGAAGGGGCTGGGCGACTACGAGAAGAAGCGAGCCGAAATGCTGGCCCGCCTCGGCTACAACGTCTTTGCGGCGGACATCTACGGGAAGGGCGTCCGGCCTCAAACCCCAAGCGACGCCGGGGCGCAGGCTGGCAAGTACAAGAACGACCGCGCCTTGCTGCGGGCGCGGGTCCGGGCTGGCCTGGACGTGCTGGCCCAGCATGAACTCACCGACCCCAGGCGCATGGCGGCCATCGGCTACTGCTTCGGCGGGACGACGGTCCTCGAACTGGCCCGAAGCGGGGCCGACATCGCTGGCGTCGTGAGCCTTCATGGCGGCTTGAGCAGCCCAAGTCCTGCTGACGCCAGGAACATCAAGGCCAAGGTGCTGGCCTTGCACGGAGCCGATGACCCGAATGTGCCGCCCAAGGAAGTCGCGGCCTTCGAGGAGGAGATGCGCCAGGGTGGAGTTGACTGGCAGCTCGTTGCCTACGGCGGCGCGGTCCACGCGTTCACGGATTGGGATGCGGGCAGCGACAACTCGAAAGGTGCCGCCTACAATGAACGGGCCGATCGGCGATCCTGGGAGGCGATGAAGCAGTTCTTCGCCGAGTTGTTCAAATGACAAGACATTACCCGTGAGCAGCAGAGCCACCAGGGCACCCGCCATCCCCAAGTAGCCCAGCGATGAAAGGGCCTTGAGCATGTCCCGGATGGTAACCAGCGTGGCGAAATCGGAAAGCCTGAACCTGCCCCGAAACCGAGCCAACGATTGCATTCTAAGTGTGATGCTGCCAGCCTGCGGCCATCTGAGCCTGTTGCTGGCGACGCGGGGTGGTCCAGGTCCAGACGATGCCGCTGATCCGGTTGACCGCGAGAGCAGTGCCGTCCAGGCGGTCGCGGTTTTCTTCCCGGTCACCGACCTACTGAACCTGGGCGCGTCCACGGAGAACCCAGGCGACGGCGGTCCGCCCAAGAGCTTCGTCAAGGCGTTCGGGCCGCAGTCCAGCTACCCGGCGGTGTGGAAGGTCATCGGGCGCGAGTTGTCGCCCATTTATTACGTCCGCTCGAACCTGCCGCCGATTCTGATTTACCACGGTGACGCCGATAACCTGGTTCCGCTGGACCAATCGGAGCGGTTCCAGGCCGAGGCGCGAAAACAGGGCTGCATGGTTGAGTTGGTGGTTCACCACGGCGGCAGGCACGGGTGGTGGAGCATGGTCTGGGACATCCGGCGCTTTGCGGATTGGTTTGACCGCTACCTGCGCCGGTGATTCAAGGTGCTGCCGGTTCACCCCTGCAACCCGGATGCTGCTCTCAGAGGGAAGGCGCTCTACCTCGGCGAGTCAGGCGGTTGGCGCGTTGCCGCGTGATCGGGTGCTTCCAGTCCCTGACCGGGGACAAGCCCCGCTGCAAAGGCCAGCGCAGTTCCCAGCAATCCAGGAGGCCGTCGCGGCGCATCTCCTGAGCATCTTGCGCAGGAACGGTGTTTGGAAGGCAACGCCGAAGTAGAGGCTCGACTCTGGCTCACCCCAGGTGGGGTCGATGGCGGTCCCCTACTGGTCGATGCACCAGGCGTGCAGAACAGGCAGTGGCACCCGGGCCTCAATGGCGTAGCCCTCGACGTATATGAGGTTTCGCCGCCTGATGGCCAGGGCGGCGGCATTGCGGAAGCACCTGGCTTTCATCCCCCGCTCTACGCCGTGAGGGAGTGGGGCTGGAGTCCATGCCCTGCCGTGCTTGAGCAGCCAACTTTTTGTGCTCATGGCGTTGTTCCTCGCCGCCGCCATCTTGGCTAAGAAGGTGATGATTGACTCAACCGTGGGCATGTTCCTTGGCGATAACCTCGGGCGTAGATTGGGCCTCAGTCACTGCGTCAACAATGGTCCCGCGACCTTCGGCGGAATCCGCAGGACGGTGCCATGCCGCTGCCCTTTTGGAAACGACATCCCCTTCGAGCAGTCCTCCCAGTGCCGCAGGTCTTTGGAGCGGACCGCGCCGTAGTACTGGGGTTGGGCGTAGTGGTCGAAATAGACCAGGTATTGGTCCCCGACCTTGATGGCCGAAGGCCCCTCACCCCAGTCGCCGGTGAGGGGTTCGCTCGGCTGGCCGTAGGGGCCTTCCGGCTGGTTGGCCACTGCGCAGCGTAGGTTCTTTTTCAGGGGCTGTTTCCGCTCGTCCTTGAAGACGAGATAGAACTTGCCCTCAGCCCGCAGGAGGGTCGCATCGATGACATTGAATCCAGGGTCGTAGAGGAGCCGCGACCCGCTGAAGCTCTGGAAATCCGTGGTGGTGGTGCAGTAGAACCGGTGGTTGTAGCCGTCGTCGCCGGTCTGGTCGGTTTCCGGGAATCTCCCTGGAATGGTGCTGGACCAAAACACCAGCCACCGGCCCTGCGCCGCTTGGTAGAAGACTTCGGGTGCCCAGATGTTGCGAGTGGCGGGTTCGTTCTCCATGAGCGGGATGGCCTTCTGCCCCGACCAATGCACCAGGTCTTTAGACTGGGCGTAGCCGATGACCTTGCCTTTTTCCGCTGTCCAGCCCGAGGTCCAGACCATGTGGAATGTGCCGTCAGGGCCTTGGGCCAGGCAGGGGTCGCGCATGATCTTGTCCCCCACTTCAGGCCGGAGAAAGGAACGGTCGTTTTTCAGGGCGTGCCAGCGGTAGCCGTTGGTGCTGATGGCCAGGTGCAAGCCGTCTTGGCCGTTGTCTCGAAACGAGGTGAATAGATAATACTCCTCGGCCAAGCCGACCTGCTCAGCCAAAAGTGTTGCCAGCAGGAGCAACGCCCAGGCAACTCGGAGCGATTTGTTCCAGATTACAGTTCCCATGTTCTGCCGAAGCTTGGAGGGCGCAGCCGATGAGGTTAATGGACCCGTTAGCCCCCGGCCTGCTTTGCGGGACGCCCCAGCCGTAGTCTCTGAGCCAACCGGGCTACCCGTTCGCCCAGCAAGCGGGCACTGTCCAATTCGCCCTCGCTGACGCCCGGATCGAGCGGACCGGTCATTGCGGCTGCTCCAATTTCGCCCCAGATGCTTCCGGTTTTGTCGCTCTGATACAGTGGCCCGGCCACGATCATCCGGTTGCTGAGCATGAACATCAACAAGGAGACCACCACGTGCTCTTTGCCGCCCACCTGGCCCCCGCCAGTGGCGAAAGCCCCGCCAATCTTGTCGGTAAAGTCCACTTTCAGTTTCCACGACCAGTCGTCAATCACTTCTTTCATCCTGCCGGGAATGTTGGCGTAGTAGGTTGGACAGCCCAGGATGATGGCGTCGGCGGCGTCCAGGTCCTGCTTGGAGACCTGGTCCACCTTCTTGAGATGGGCGACGACGCCCGACACCCGCTTCACCCCTTCCACCACTCCGCCCGCCATCTTCTCGGTATTGCCGGTAAGCGTGTAGTAGGCCACCAGCACCTGCGCGGCCCCTGTTTCGGCTGGCCCTGGGGCCTCCTTTACTTCACCACAGCGGGAGTCTTGAAGGCTTGCCAAGGCGCACCACAAGGACAGCGCCATGGACCAGTTTTGGATGCGTTTGGTTTTCATCGGTTTCTGCGGATTCGGCAACAGGGTGACGACCAACCGGCGTGGTCGCAAGCATCGATAGCGGTCTGGAAGGGCCGGCATCAATGAGAATCTCGCCGAAGAAGGCTAGACCGTGCCAGCGCCTTCAGCGTCGCCTTCAACTGCTCCGGCAGGAGCCGCTGGCGCTCCGCCTCCAGGTGCTCCAAATTCGGATACTCCGCGTTTGGCGCTTCCACCGTGCCCTCACCGCCTGGTGCCTGGCCCCATGCGTCCTTCAACACGCCGAAGAGGCCCGCCAGCATCGCGCTTTGCTCGCCGACCTCCTTCATGAGCCGGTCCAGGCTGCGCGTCTCCCAGAAGTCGCCCTCGTCGCTCACCTTGCTCAGGAAACCCAACCGCTTGGCATCGTCCAGCAGCGCCACCACGCCTAAGTGGCACCGGAGGAAATTGGGCAGGCCCCCGCAGCGCGGGTCGCTGGCGTAATTGGTCAGGCCCATGTCGTGTCGCTGCCGTTCATCGTGCAATGCCCCGGCCAGTCCGTCAACCGCTCAGCGCCCAGCGCCCGGACTCAACAAGGCGGAAATGCTTGCCCGCAATAGAACTTCGGTTTTGTCAAATAGCTGCCACGATTTTGCCAAAGAGCGGTTTGCTGGTGCGCAGGCCGATTTTGTCAAAGGGTTGGCACCAGTGGCGTGGCTTCCCGTCAACCGGGCATGAACACTACCTTTGACATCGACTCCACCGGCAGGGCCTTGATGAGCCTGCAACAGTTCGGTGATGACGCTTGGATCAGTAACGTGACCGCCTGGCGTTGGCGGCGCAGAGGGTGGCTTTTGACGGTCAACATTTGCGGCCGTCAGTATGCGACCGACAAGGGCCTCGTCGAGTTTATGCGCCGGACGGAGACCGGGGAGTTCCCCAAGAAGCCAGTGGTGCCAGGCCGATCCCGTTGACGCGCCCGGTAATGCAGGTCCTGAGCATTGGCTGCACGCCGCCTTCGAGAACGGGTCGGCCCGGAAAGTAGATAGTCGGTTAGTGCGCCCGATGCCAGCTCGCATCCCGCCAACCGCCCGTGGTTGGTGCCGCACGGCATTTACTGGCCGCGTATCTCCAGAATGTGCTCGATGCGGCGGTCCGGGATTAACCAGAGCATGGCGACAAGCACGTAAATCGCGCTGGCGACCCAGGGAGCTAGGAATGCCAGCGGGATGGCGGCGAAGTAAAGGGTCGGGGAGAGCTTGCCCTTCCAGTCTTTGCCGATAGCCGTAGCCAGTAGAGACTCGCGGCCCTGCTGGACGATGATGGCGTGCTGGAGAATCCAGTAGCCGATAGCCGCCATCAGCAACACCACTCCGTAGGCGGCAGTCGGCGTGGGTGCCAGGTGGTTCTCCCCAATCCACCCGGTCGCGAACGGGAAAAGCGACAGCCAAAAGAGCAGGTGCAGATTCGCCCAGAGAATGCCGCCGCTTACGCGTTCGGTAGCCTTGAACAGGTGATGGTGATTGTTCCAGTAGATCCCAACGTAAATGAAGCTCAGGACGTAGCTCAAGAAGACCGGGAGCACCGGTTTGAGAGCGGCTAAATCATCCCCGTGCGGCACTTTCATCTCCAGGACCATAATCGTGATGATGATGGCGATCACACCATCGCTGAACGCTTCAAGCCGGTTTGTTTCCATGCGCCAAGATTACCACACCGAGGTTTGGTCTTCTGGCGCCATTGGTTCCGCGCACCACTTCGTGGAGGAAGCAGGAGGCTTTTCGAGCAGATCATCGGCCAGTTGCCGGGCGATCACCGATTCTTGCGGCCTGGCTCTGAAACGCATGTGGACTCGGTTGTGCGTGGTGAGCCAGTCCCTGGGCGAGCCGCCTTTGATGCGCATCCTCGACGGCCTTGGTCCAGTGCGGTAGCCATTGGAGAATATAGCGAATCTCTGCCAGAAGTCCCTGCTGATCGTTTCGCTTCTCGACGTGGCCCCTCAGCGTCCTCGCGGGTTCATTCTTGCCTCCTGCGGGCAGTGCCGTCTTTTTGATCTCTGCCCGGAACGGCTGCCGTTGGGGTCGCGGTGGTGGTGGTAGTGCGCTTTTGACCGGCTCGTCCGGTTTGAATTTGTCCGGGAACTTGCTGCGCAGCTCCCCAGCCCATTTATCAACCGCAATCGCGGCCTGGCTTAACTGGCCCCCGTAGCAGCGACCTAAGTCCTGACGGCGACGAACCTTTTGCCCGCAACCAGGGCCGCATCTAAATCAGCCTGTTGAGAAACCGAGAGATTGTCCAACATAACCCGAACACCGTGGCGCTGAGCGCAAGAGACAAACATGTTTGGACGGCGGAGGAAAGCGGAACTTTAGCGCGTGGCGGGTAACTATTGGAATGGATACTCTGATTATGCCTGCGGCTGGTTGGCGACCGCCGACAAGATCAATACCGACCGGAAGCCCACGCTCCACGGCCAAGAAGCCGGAACCCCGGCACTGGGGCGAAGCTGCCTTTCAGGAGCGCTGGCAGGATGCCGTCCTGGGTTTCCTTCGCGAACGGAGACGCGATGCCGTACCCTATTGGGAGGTTGTGAACGGCGTAGTCGGTGAGTCGTGCCAGGCGACCCGCTGGGAGGTCCGGTTTGCGACCCGAGGGATTCTTACGGCGGTGAAGACGCTACTGCACGAGCGGAGGATTCTGCGTTACCGTCGCCGGTATCTGGCCATTCTTGACCTCGGCGGTGAGATTGTGCCGCTGGAGACCTACCGCGCCTTGTGCAATCGGACTGCGACGGGGCGCTGCGCCGTTGACAGCACAACCTCGGTCGAAGCCGTCAAAAGCGCCGGAGAGCGACTCTAACCCTTGCTCGGCCCAGCATTTGCGCGGTCTTGACACGCGAACAACGGACGTTCCGGCCCTGGTTCATGGAGAATCTTTGACTGGGACCGCAGTGTCAAATGTCCGCCAGTGTTGCCACCGGCCTCTCGTACTGCGTTTCAGGCCCGTCCACGGGGCCTTGGGGTTGGCGGAAAGTTCGCCAACTCGTCCCTCGCGTCCCGGCGAGCGCGGCCACGCGCTCCACGGTCAGCATGGGGTGCCGATGAGCCTTCTGCCTGGCGCTGATCAGCGAGCGCCGCCCGCCATTTGCGACCACTGAGTTGGCCACGGAGGGTATCCACCACCCCGGCCCTCTAAAATGCCCGTGGCCAGGCCAGGGGGTACTAACCCACCGGCGCGTCGGGCCTGGCTTGGCCGCGCCCACGGGAAGCGTAGCGCGGCCCGCTGAGGTGACGCCGCCCGCTTGGTTGAACACTCCCGTCCGATGTCTTTTGCCGTCCGACGGCGCACCAGTCTTGCAACCGACCGAGGCATTCCACGCCCCGGCCACTCCCGGCCCCGTCGGTTCAAGACATGAACGGGATCATGCGCCAGGTCGTGGCCGCGTATTGCACGTATTCAGGAGACCGGCCCGCGAGCAGCTTTTCCTCGAAGTACATGCGGACCAAAGCGCACCCCACAACCACCGCCCCCAGCAACGCGGAGGACCAAGCCCAATGGGCCAAGACCCCAGGAACGATGAGCAGGCAAACCGCCGTGTAAATCGCGTGCCGGATGAAGCGATGCGGGTCACTGGAAGGA
Organism: uncultured Verrucomicrobiota bacterium; assembly: GCA_964653485.1. Taxonomy (GTDB): domain Bacteria; phylum Verrucomicrobiota; class Verrucomicrobiia; order Limisphaerales; family UBA8199; genus CAVQND01. The sequence goes on from CAZZFF010000066.1 coordinate 22,309, forward strand.
GCGCAGGAGTCCGCGCAAGAACGGAGCGCGTGCGAGCGGGCTACGGCCTGGGCGCGGCCAGCGGCATCGAAATCGGCGACGGGACGACCGCGACGTTCTCCCGCCCGTTGAAGATGAGGTCGTGGTCGTGGCCGTAATTCCCGTGGCCGGTGGCCGATGATGCCGGCGCGGAGCGCTTGTCCGGCACCCGCGAGCGTGTCGGCAGCATGAGCTTGGGCCGTGGGCAGCGCGGCCAGGGTGAGAGAACTACCCAGGATTCGGCGGCGGGTCACTGCCGAGGACAGTATTCCTCCTGGCTTTCCGGCGTTCATCGTCTCAGTCAGAATTATGGCTGGCGCAAATCATGCCTCCCTGACCTAAGCCAGCGCCAGACGGGATGACGCCTACCACTGGTGGAGGCGATAAAACGCCTGCGCCTGATTGGTCAGAGCACCCAGATCGAGGAACAGCGCGTCGGTGGTAATTGAACTGACGGGGCAAACGGCCCGGTTGGGTTGGCGGCTCGCTCCAGTTGAAAAACCCGGTCCCCTCCGGTCCTTTGGATGGCCAAGCTGTCCGGGGGCTGGTTCGTCACTTGCGGCAGGCCCAAAGTGACGGCTTGCCTGGGCGAAGTGACATCCGTAACGATAAACAGCACGTCCAGGCCCTTCAGCCCCAGGTCGGGGACGACGCACAGGATGCCCAAGCTGCGGGTTAGTTCGTGGTTCCGCTTGACCACGCGTCCAACGGAGGACGCCAAGTCCCCGGCGCTGACCGTGTTGGTCGGCTCATTCCAGAGTCCCGCCTGGGAGGGGGTTACGGTCGAGAACCAGACTTCGCGGAAAGGAGCGGCGTTGATGTCCAGATGGAATTTCCGCAGCGCCGTGCCGTTGGTTTGATCCAAACTCACTTGGAGCATCGGCCAGAGGCGGGTCACGCTGCCCTCGGTGTTCGTGAAGTAGCAAAGTTGGTTGGTGACACCGTTGTCGATGGACAATTCCAGGAACATGTCCTGCACGACCGCGACCTCGCCGCCGACCCGGTAGGTGCCCTGGCCCACGACCTTATACTTCGGGCCGGTAGCCGCGCCCGCCTCGAACGAGACGTTTTCGACCGCGAACGTCGAGAGGAGAAGGTTCTGCTCGACGAGCCGCAGTTGGAAAGTCCCTCGCGTCGGGGCGAGAATGTCAGGCGGGCCGGGAATCAGCCATTCGTCATCCAACTGGCTGCCGTCGAGCAGCGTGTAATTCCAGACCGAGCCGGTCGGCGGCGTCTGCGCCGGGAGGGTGCTCCCGCAAAGGGCGAGCAGCAGACCCACCAGGACCGCTTCCCAAACCCACAGATTGGATCTTTGCATGGTTCGGTCTTCGGTCGACATAGCAGGAGTAAAGATACCACAGATCGAGGGGTTCAGGCTTGCGCATACCAGGCCCGAGGCCACGGAAGATGCCGCCCGCTCATGGGGGCGAGTTGGCCAAGTTCTGGTGCCTGGCCCTTTTGTGGGCCACCGAGCGGGGAGGGGCACCACGTCAATAACGTATCCATCACACATGCCTGCCCGCATTCAGGCGCTTGGTAACTTTGCGGACCAACACGCGGGGAGCCAGGCGGACTGAGAAGGCGAGCAACGCATTCGAAAGACCGGGGATGGCCACAACCCGTCCCTGCCGGAAGGCGCGATGGCCGCCGCGGGCTACCTTTTGCGCGGACATCGCCGTTTTCTTAAACAGTCGCGAGGTCCGGGCGCTCGCTGCCTCGGCGAAATTCGTGGCCGTGGGGCCAGGGCAGAGGGCGGTGACGGTCACGCCGGTCCCGGCAAGTTCCTCGGCAATCGCCCGGTTGATCGCGGGCTGACGAGCGGCTTTGTTTCGGGCAGCCAACAGGCGTTCCGCCGTGGCCCGGTCTTTGGTGCGCAAGCTCTCCTGTTTGAGGGTGACGTTGTCCTGGAGGTAGAAGCCTCCGCCTCGGGCGAAATTCTGAAACAGGCGATAGCGGTCGTTCATGTCGTAGCCCATCGTTGATGAGGCTAAGGGCAAACGACTCCGCGCCGATAACGGCGCGGCGGCACATAAGGCCGCAAAAGCAGAAAAGTTGCAGCGCCAAGCTGTCTGCTTGAGGTTTTGCTTGAGGTCGGTTCCGCCCGGCGTTCCAAGCCGTTGATGCCACCGGGCTTACGACTTGGAGGCGAGGGTCGGAATCGCCCGATGAACGCCGTTTTTCGAGCCAAAAATAGCACTTTCGCCGGACTATGCAAGCTAATCCAACTTAATCCGGCTGAATCACTTATAATCACGCTGGTGTTCGTTTTGGTGTTCGTTGCCAGACCGGAGCGAGAGCGCGAGATCGGGTATTTGGTGTTCATTCTGGTGTTCGTTGGAATGTACGTCCTGAAATGTCATTCCCGCTATCCCTTGTGGGATCATCCGCGCGGCAGTCGTGTGGAATAACTCGGATCCTTTTTTGGGCCCCTCGCCGGGCCCGAAAACAGATCGTGCTATATTAACAGATATGAATGCAATACAGGGCAAGGCCGGTAGCCTGCGGGAACACCTGATTAGCTGTAATCCTGAGGTTTGGGATCAGGTGGTGAGAAATGATCTTCAAGGGGCAGCGTGCTGGGATTGGTCAAAGGAGAAGATGCGACACCTCTCATTCAAGGCCTTCAACTACCGCCCAATTGTCGGCTCCTGTGAGTCCATGGGGATGTTCGATCTGCCTGACGCGGATCGGTCTGAACCACCAAACGGCAACATGGCCTGGGCGGGGCTGCCGCCGGAGAGACTGAATCGCAAGGGCGGGATTATCCTCAAGGACCGCAACCAGGTGGAGTTGGCGTGCGGCCTTAACCGGGCGATGGCCAACTGGCTAGGGCGTAGCTATCAGCCGCGGACCTCCCACGAACGCGAGATGTACGGCAGCATTCTGGTGGAGCGGGCAGCCCAAACTGGCGACGTAAAGGAGATGCAGGAGATTTTCAGCACCTACAGCTTTTGTGCCGACGACAAGCATTACCTGCCAGCACTGCGGACCGCGGCGCACAGGGAGGATAGAGTTTTCGCCAACGCTCTTTGGCAAAGGATCGGGACCGGCCTCGTGGAGGAGGCTTACGCAAAATGCAAGTTGGATGAAGTCACGCCCGAGGACAAGGAAGAGATTTCCAAGCTGATCGGGGTGGGCCTGCCTGTGCCGGCGGCGTACGCGACCCGGGCGGCTTTGTGGGCCGCCGAGGCCTTGGCCCAGCGGAAGCCGAGGAGTAGAAAAGGAGTGCTCGCTCAACCAGTCCGCGCGAAAAGCTGAAAGAGTTAGCAACCATGCTCCGGCCACGTCAGTTCCCCAAGCGGCATCCAGTCGGCCACCCAACCAAAGAACGAAATCAGCTTCCGCGTCGTCCAACAACGGGGGGCAAGCTCGAGGCGCTGAAGGCCGAGGGCGCGCATTGCCCAGGCCGTCGGGCGTGCGGAGTAGAGGCAGTGGGGTACGCTAATATGGACCGGCGGCAATAGGGTCTTAGCAAGGAAGGGCCACGAGGGAGAAGCTTGTGAATGAAGAGCCAAGAAACCAAGTCGAGCGATACCTCCCCCGGTTTCAACGCCGGAATCGCGCCGGGATTGCCGCACGACAGCCCGATGTTCGCGCTCTCAGGCAGTGCCGCCAACTCTTCCGTCGTGTACCCACGCCGTTTGCCCTGAGAAAGCGAACTGCTTCACCAGAATTGGTCCCGCAGTTCAGGGCGATCAGGATGACCGGCTTGCCGGCGGCGAGGATTCTCTTCACCGTGTCGAGGCCCGAACCATAATGATCGGTTGAACGGTTCGGCAATTGCCATCGCGGACGAATGGGCGTGGTCTCGTGGAAAAACCGCAGCAAAATGGAAGTGGCGGTCACCCCGTCGCAATGGTAATCCCCAAAGATGACGATCCGTTGTTTGCGCTGCAGTGACCCGGACAGCCGGAGTGCGTCCAAATCAACGACCGGGAACTGGAGATTCTCAAGCTCGAGTTGCGGGTTAAGATATCCATGTATCTCAAGCTCAGCGGTATAGACGGATTAAACGCCTGTGCCATCGGCGTTATCGATGTATAGCGTCACAGCGAGGAATCGTATGTGACGCATTAGAATGAGCCGTGGTCCGGGGAACTGGCGAGGGCCAGTCCCCCGGACACGGTTTGGACGGGACGATGTTCCAGCTTAGTGGCAGGGCCCACCATTCCCCCGCTCCTTGCGCCGGTGGTGGGCCTGATTGATGCGATCCCACTTCTGCTTTCGGGCCGGGTCCTTTGGAGGCACGCGCTGGAGGATTTCGTATAGCTTGCCTTTGCCGGTGCGCGCGGCGATCTGATTTGTGGCTTCCACGAGCTGCTCAATTTCGTAGTACGTAAACAGGGCCTCAACTCCGCCGGAACCATCATCGAGCCGCTGGATGCGGGTGTGGTCTTTCGGACGGAGGGCGGCGACCAGCACGGGATAGGTGCTCTGAGGCCACCGCCTGGGCCAGGCTTTGATCAGCAGACAGACTTGGCCATCCTCGGCTTGCCAGCAGATCTCGTCTTCGCTCGTCGGCCTTCCAGGTTTGGGGACGGCCGGATTGACCGGTGTCTGTTTGTCATTGAGTCCGTCGGTGGGCACCGGTGGCAAGTGGGGTTGCACACCGGGCGGGGGCGATACTGGAGTTGAGGGTGACGATGCCGCCGGTTGACCTGGCGCCGCCAGCGCGGCTCCCGAATCCTCGGGAAGGCGCTCCTGCGGGTTTGGTGGTGTTTGGTTATTTGGTGTCTCCATGGTGTGGGACATTTCTTTCTATTGGAGCGGGGTTGACTAGTTGCGCGGCAGACGCTCCATACCGCGGACCTGGGCAGCCGGTGTTTTCCGGAGCAAACAGATGCTCCGGTTGGCTGCGAATTGGATGAGCGGGCCTTAGGGCGCGACGACGTCCGCCTGAAGGTGATGGATTTCTCCCGAATGCCCAAGCCGAAGCCACATCTCCCCGGGTTTTAGCCGCGCCAGCTTGCTGGCCGGGAGTATCGGCGCTTCGTATGGCACCATGACGCCGAGATCGGATTCCGGGGCGCGCTCTCCGTCTCTCGGAAACAGCAGTGGCGGGGGAAGGGATTTGCCCACTGCGCGATGGAGATGGTGCTGGGTTTCGGTGCCCAAGGACCGTGCGGCCAAAGCTGCCGTGGCCGGGCAGGTGTTGGCCAGGAAGATGTGGGTCGCGGCCAGGGCCCCGAGCTTGTTGACCAGGTGCTCGTTGCCCAGGCTGAGCAGCGCCGAGAGGTTTTGGGCGCACCAGATGACTCCCACGCGATTGCTGCGGGCCATGTCCATCAGGTTGGTTTCGCTCGCCTCGGAATCCGCGTGCGCCGTGTAACAACGAGCCCCTTCATCCACGAAGAGCCAGCAGGGTCGGGAGACGTTTTTGGCCCACCGGGTCCGGGAAAGCGCGAGGCGCGCGAAGGCAGTCTTAATCATCACTTGAGCCGGAAGCAATTCCAGGGCGTTTTCGGCAAACCCTGTGTTGATCACCACGATCTTGCCCTGTTCGAAGATGTTGCGCAGATCTACGGGCGACCGGTTTGGTGCAGGCTGAAGCACGGCGCGCAGCGGATCGCATACGAAGGGCTGCAGAAGAGATCCGATCGATGCAACGATGCAGGTTCTGGTGGTGTCGGGGAGTGCGGCGATTTCGAGGAAAGTAATGCTTTCGGCAAAATCTATTTCGACCGCCAACTGGGCGGCCCATTGCCGGAGCTGCGACTCGGGTTGGGTCAGCAGCTCCCGGCATTGGTGCAGGTGTTGGAACGTGAGACTTTCCCCGCTTCCCTCAGCCGCCAGAGCCTGGCGGCTCAAGGCGACAAGCGCGGTCAAAAGCGCGCGATCTTGGAGCTCCCAAAAGCGCTCCCCGGCTCTTGCCCGGTTGGTGGACTCCTGCCCCATCGTGGAGGCAGCCGCCAAAATCATATTGGCGGTCTGAACCGGGCTGAGTTGGGTGGCCAACGGGTTCCAGGGGCGTTCGTCCGCTCCGGGGCCTATCACAATGAGGTCGTCTCGTCGGCCACACTGTTGTAAAGCACCTTGGACCATCGGCAACAGGTCGGACTTGGGATCGAGAATGAGGGCCCCGGCCTTGACCTGCGGATCGGCGGCTCGAAGCGAAAGGAGCGAACGCAGGAGGGGTCGAAGTACGGTGCGCGACTTGCCGGAGCCGGTGGTGCCGGTCACCAGCGTGTGGCTAAACAGCGTCTCCACCGGGATGTCCCGGATGGAATGAAAGTCGATGGTATCAGCGTTCGGGAACATGTTTCGGTTGAGCCTTCTTTGAAAGTTCCGCGACCGGGACGATGGCGTCGGCGATCCCCGCCTTGATGGCGCCCCCCGCGGTTAGGACCCGTGGCTCCTGCCAGAGGGATCGGTCAAGGCCGAGATCGATGAGGATGTGATTAAGTTGAGCGTGAACGAGGCCCTTCGCCTGTTCCCGCAGCGATTGGCCTGGATGCGGCGCCAGTCCGACGGGGGCATTAGAAAGCGGCAACTCCTCGATCTCGAATGGGCCAACACAGGCCATGGCCGTGGGCAACAGCAGCCTGTTACCGCGTTGGCAGGCCGCCAGCAGGAGCGGCTCGAACCCTCTATGGAGACCCAGCGCTACTCCATGAACGGCGCTGCGCAAGGCTCGGATGACGGAATAGAGCATCAGAAACTCCAGTGCGGAGAGGGTCCGTTGCTTGGAGCCTCCTTCGTCGTCGCCAAGCAGGTACAGCGTGATGGGCTCGCGCCATTGGGGGGCGCTTTGCAACCGTAGCAGTCTATCCACCAGGACGGAGACGGGAGTCCGCGCCGACAAACAGACGACCCGGGCTTCAAAATCCACAAGTGGTTCGATTATCATTTCCATATGGGTTTACTCATAGTTAGGTCCCGGTCGTCCGCAGGCCTCGGAAGCTCAAGTAGCTCTGTACACTTGCAGCCACGACACGGCGACGGTGATGGATGGCAGGTGCGCTCAGACCCGCGCGTCGCCCAAGCTCGGCGATGCGGCGGTCCACGTCCGCCAAGAAGCTTTGGAACTGCTGGCCATTGAATCCAAAGATTTCGTGGTTGTGGCGATCCCAGCACGCTTCGAGAATGTCGGCGTGGCAAAGCCCGATGGCGACAAAAACCCCAACGTCAATCATTTCGGCCGAGAAACCCAATGACCTCAGCGGTCTCAGTCTCAGGAAGAAACCCCAGTAAGGGAATTGTTTGTGAAGCGTCCGAAAGAACCTCCGAGTCTGCGGCTCGGCATACACATCACGTGGGTCCTCCGCCCCTTCGATCCTCAGCCTCAAGGCTCCGCATGTGCGCCTCAGGTCCTCGGCCGTAAATCCGGTCGGACCATACCTATTCATAAAGTCGGACGTGTCGCCGCTCTGGATGTGAGAGCGTGTTACCAGGTAAGTTTCGCCTGCGTGTGTCATTTTGTTTTTCTTCTTTCTCCTTTTCCCCTTGAGTCCACATGGACCATGATCCTCTTTCTGAGCAGCGGGGTGGGGCCAACCGCAGAGCGGTTCGCGCCCGGCTGCCACGAGCGCATCTTGACTTCGCTCACTCCCGCAGTCCCACCTACCCATCGCTCGCGATCTAAAACTAGGATGAACGGCCTGCCATCCCCGCACGCGGTTTGTGGTTTGGAAGAGTGCCCCCGTTAGCGGTTGCAGCCCGCGCTTCATTTCGCCTCAAAGGCTGCGGCCCCGGGTGCGGCGAGGCCAAGTTGCGATTGGATTTCCAGTTCACGATAGGCGATTACCCGAAACGGCAGCCCGGCTCTTCTTCCGAGGTGATGGAGCCCGTAGATCAACTGCCTTTCGAAGACGCCAATTTGATGACGGTTCGCCTGGACCTTTATCATTCCGGTTAGATCGCTCGTCCACAGGCGAAAATCGCTTACGCACAAAGCCAGCCCCAGGAACGGGAAACGGCCTAGTGGCGACGGGTAACCGAGAGACGCTTCGTGCCACAGGAAGAAGCCGAGCCAAGGGCAACGCTGGTGGAGGAGCTGGATGAAGCGCCGGGATTCGGGGTTGGCGAACACCTCTCCGTCATTTTCCCCGCGTGCGATTACCAACGAAACGCTGCCGAATAGAAGGCGCAACTGCCCGCCAGTGAGGCGGATCGGGCTGTATTGTCTGCTGAAAGCGCCTACATCTCCCGCGAGGATTTGCTTGCGGTCGAAGACATGGTAGTGCCGTTTCGTTCCCCAGTTTGGTTGCTCGTTATTCATTTGATCCTGATTTCCTCCTCGCAGCTTCACCCGCTGCCAACCGAGTCCGGGCGGGGTAAATCGGTGGCGTCGTTCGTGTCCTGCTCGGTCAGCCGATCCCTCGATCGGATTGCTGTCAACCCATCTATGCGGTTCCGCATGAGATCGATTGGGCCTGCCAAGACTCGGGTGAGTCGAGCGCATTGGCCAGTTTTCGTCTCCACTCTGTAAACCCTTTCCCCTTGAAGCACCCACGCGGGCCGCCAGCGCCGGGATCATTGCTCCGCGTCTGGCCGCTCCATTCAGCCTTGCGTTCCCTCGGCCACGAGTGCGTCGTCAATACTTTGTGGACAACTATTGCTTGCTTAAGCGTCCTGGAGGAGGAAGCTTCAGCCTCATGAGCACCAATCTCGCGCTCTCGAGTTTCGCAGCCCCGGCGCAGCCGCCGCGCCCCTGGTCTGGTGGCCGGATCGTCCTGCCGGCCGGCCTGGTCGATGTCCGAGCGAGTGGGCGATTGTTGATCAACGCCGGTCGCGTCACTGGGATCATTCTGTCTGACTGCGTCGCCATGATTGCGTTTGCGCGCAAGGGGAAGAGCACCGACGACCTGGTGCTGATGGAGCAACTCGTTGGCTTTTTGCATGCCCACGGGTATCACGTGGTACGGATCCGGATCCGTTTCCCGATTCAATGGGTGCACCGAGTCGGGCGCCAACCGCAGTTCGTGTGGGAGAAATGTTTCGTCCATTGGGTCCGGGCCTTTATCGCGCAAAGGCGTTCTGCCTGTGAATTGCGCATACCAAGCGACATCCTGCTCCCGGAGGCGATGCGGTACTCCCTCTATGCGGGGGTCGAACTGTGGCTGGACATGTTGGAGATCCTGCGTGGTCTGGAGGATGTCGAACCTGACCTGGTTTCAGAGGTGGCCCCGAGCGTGTGCGAGACCCTGCGGTGGTGGGAAATCCATGTTGCCAAGCTGGAGCGCAGCGCTGAGAACCAAGGCTGGATTTCCCCGGCCGATACCAATCTCATCACCCAGAGCGATTCCTATTGGAAACGGTGCAGTCAGGTTTTCCCGGGCTATGAGATGTCCCACTGGACCACGAGCCGACTCCTGTGACCCGCGCTGCGTCAGCGGGGGCACATTCCCGTGAAACACACGGGGCCTTTTTAGATTCACTAAAGCATCGCCGCAGTCGTGTCGGCACCATGATGCGAGAAAACCTCTCGCAACTCTGGCCCCCCGAAATTGCCCCTGAGCTCCCGCCAATCTGCGCCGTGCTCAAGCAGCATTTGGGTTGCTCCTGGCCGGGAGGAGGCTACGGCCAACCTGAGCGCTAAATCCTTGTCGGCATGCACGTCTGCGCCGAACTCCAGGAACAGTTTGAGGGCGTCGTCCTGCCCGGCGCTGGCCGCGATTTGGACGGCGAGGTCGCACCGGCGATAAGGGAGGAGGACCTCCAGAACCTCAACTTCTCCTCGGGCGGCCGCCCTTGTCACCATGCAGTCGTCAATTTCATCGCTGTAATCCGGCATCAGATTGGCCAGAAGCTTGACCTGCCCGTTCACAGCCGCTGCTTCCAGCGCCTCTTTCGCATCCTCTTCACAGTCCTCCAGCAAAGCCTTCACCTTCTCGGTTTGACCCCTCGAAGCAGCTATGCCGATCTCAGAAATGAAATCAACGGGCCACACCGGCCAGGCTTTCAAACGTTGCGCCAGCCACTGGCCTACCGCCACTTCGTCGCAGCCGTGTCGGACGGCATGATTCGCCAGGCGCAATGCCAACTCACCCGGCACACCTCGGAGTGGCTCGAGCATCATCGCCAGTGCCTCGGGCTGATCGCAGGATTCAAAGACGGTGAACCAGTCTCTTGGCAATAACGGGTTGGCGCCATTGTTCATGAGGAAGCTAACCAGTTCAAAGTGTCCCGCTGCCGCCGCCGTCAGCAAAGGTGCACCCTGCGCGACCTCAATGTCCGCGCCATACTGCAATGCCATCCTTACGAGCGCTTCGTCACCTGTTTGCGCGCCCAGGATCAAAGCGACGCTGGCAAACACGCCAGGATTCATTTGGATCACGCATTCGACGGTCTCATAATCACCGGCGGAAGCGGCTCCACTCAATTCCGCGCTGAGCTCCCCGCTGCTGAACTGTGTTCGCAGCTTGAATTTGTTCTTCCACTCGATTCGAAGTCGCCACAGGATCTCCTGCCTTTCCTCGGTCGTAGCCGCTCGGCCGAACTGGGTCCAGCAGTTCAGCTCGTAGCGCGTGAGATTCAACTCGTAGTTCCCATCCGGTCGCACCACCACGCCGAATGTTCCGGAAGCCGAGAGCCGCCCGGCAAGCTGGCGATTGCTCGAGAACGTGACCGAAAACGGTTCTCCTTTTTCCTCATTTGAGTACTTGAGCAATTTGGCACCCATTTGCTGAAGTGCCTCCGCGAAGAAAAGAGCCCCTGGTCCATCGCTCGCATACTCCAGCGAGGCGGGCGCCTCCGGCGCGGGAGTGGGCATTGCACTTGTGGTTGACGTTGTTGAGGTTGCCGTCATTGTCGTTGTTTTTGTCATAATTTTTCGCTCGAAAAGAGGTGCTTGACCACCCGATCCGGTCGTTTGGTGGAGTGGTGGGGTGCGTGTCCGGGTGACGCGCACCTCTGATTGAGGCTCAAGTGAGGAGCATGTCAGTGTGCCTCCTGCACGGACCATTCGGATCCCTGGCCTTTTAACCAACTTCCCCTTTTTGTGCTCTCCTTTGGCTTCCTTTTGAATCCCAAGGCTGGTGCGGCAAGCGAAGCTCGCCAGCCATCCGCCCCCCTCCTTTGGCCCCCTCCCCGTCCGTTTTCCCACCGCCGCGACCTGGGGGCGCGAGGTTTCTTTACCATCCGTTAAACGAATCGTTCTGCGCAGAACCGGTCGGCCACGCCGTGCGTCCTTCCGCACCCTCCCACTGCACATTTGCATCCGCACTCCCAAGGGCAACCCGGAGAGTCGGATCCCGCCGTCGGGGCTGCCGTTCGCTTCAACCGATTTTTCGGATAGCGCTGTACACCCAAGGCGGTTTGTCGTCTGCGCCCCCCTGGTTGATGCCTTTCAAATCGCGACCGGAGCGGCTTGCAGCTTCTGATCACGCTCAGGCATGGCCGTCCACCCCGTTCGAACCGGCGCCATGCCTCCCGAGCTGCGGCCTCGGAGGGATTCCATGTATCTGGGGCAGTGATTGGCTGGCGGGATCGCTGTGCGGTGGCCTGGGAGCTGCCTCCGTGCTCCGTGCTGTCCCTTTGCCGCGGGCGTTGAAGGATCGCAATTTTCAGCAGATCGGTGGACGGTTGTTGAATTGGTCAAAAGAGGAAAACGGCGAACCAGCGCGGCCTCAATACCTTGTGGACGATTGTTGGTCCATACCGGTCGCGTGACCGGGATCATATTTTCTGACTGCGTCGCCATGATTGTGATGGCGCGCAGCGGGAGGACTACCTACGACCTAGTGCTGATGGAGCAACTTGTTGGATTCTTGCACGTCCACGGGTGAGATCCTCTCCCTGACCTCGCCCTCAAGGTGCGGAATGCGGGTTCGTGCCGGGATTACGCTTTCACCGCGGGTGTTGGCGACCGCGATTCCACCAAACCGGCACGCGCTCGCATTCATCCTGATTTTGGTGTTGGTTGCGTTGCCGCCCAACAAGTATTTCGCCACAGATTCGTGGAGCGGAGAGGGACGTTCGGGCCATCCGCAGTTCGGCCCATATATCATACTCGTCGGCAGGGCGCTACGAGGAGTGTGTCCCGGTTGCGGCCTTGGTGCGGTTAAACAGCGCCGCCCTTAGCGCTCTTGGTTTGGTGGTTCCCGGACGCGCTTTCCCGCAGCTCACCTTTCCGCGGCTGGATACCTTTCGAACCGCGTCCACAACTTCGCTCATGCGCCGCAGGCCGCGACCGCCCAGGTCGAAGCGGAGAAGCGAAAGGGCGGAGAGGTTCTACCAATTCCCTGCTCGACCCCACCCACGGCTCCCGCAGCCTCGTCGGCCGGAATCGTTGGGACGGGCGGCACCGTTCCTTGCCGATGTGCGCCCTTTCACAACTCGGCGCGCCGAGTCCGCCGAATGATGACCACCTGCTCAACTCATCAACCAGACTTTTCCTTTTTCGATTTCTCCGGTTCGTCGTCGCGCTGCCCATTCTGCGGGCGCATGCGTTTGTCCCACATCAATTCGACGGCGCGTCGGCTGCCCAAACCAAAGGCGAGGGCGAAACTCAAGGCTAGCGCGCCGAAGGCGATCAGGAAGGCGCCGGTGACGATAGTCACCGCGATGTCCACTTCCACAAGGGCGATGGCGCAGGTGACGAGGAGAACGACCGCACGAACGACTTTACCGACGAAGCGTGCCCGGCTGAATTCTTCCTGGGCCAGCGCTCGGTGCGCGGCTCGTGAAGCTGCGGCAGCGACTGCCCAACCAACGAGGAGAATGGTCGTAGCCAGCACTAACTGCGGGATCAACAGAATGACCTTTTCCAGCAGTTGCGACAGCACCGTCAGTTTCCAGAGGACGATGGCGTTTTCCAGAAACACCAGGAAGATGAGAAAGCCAAGAATGGTCCCCGCCAGCCCGAAGATCGAGTGGCGCACATCGCCCTTTTCCAGCGCCCTCCCCCACCCAAGACGGACGATTACCCGGTCGAGCCGGAGGAAAATCAGGATGCGGACAGCCAGTTTGGCGACCAGCCAGGCAACAATTCCCCCCAGCACCAGCACGATCAGGCCGGCGAGCAAGGTTGGCAGGTAGCCCGCGATGTTGCTCATTACATCGCGCACCGATTCGAGAGGCTTTTG
>CAZZFF010000067.1:0-34867 GCA_964653485.1 uncultured Verrucomicrobiota bacterium
GCGCAACAGCCGCTACGCCGCCAACGCCGGGCCGGCCATCTACGAGGTCAAACACTCCCCGCCCCTGCCGGCGACCAATCAGCCCGTGGTGGTCTCCGCGCGGTTCCATGATGCCAACCCCTTGCAGCCAACCCTCCTCTACCGCGTCGATACCCAGACCAACCCAACCCCCGCCTATATCTCAGTTCCCATGGTCGATACTGGCGCCGGCGGGGATGCGGTTGCCGGCGATGGCATCTTCAGCGCGACCATCCCCGGTCAGTCCAACGGCACGGTTGTCGCCTTCCTCGTCAGCGTCAAGGACACGCTCGGAGGCACAAATCTCTTCCCTGCGGACATCAAGAGCAACGCCGGCGTGCCGCGCGAGTGCGTCGTCGGTTTCGGCGATCCGACGCCGGTCGGCAGCTTCAAACACCAGCATGTCTTCCTTACTCAGAACTGGGCGAACCGTTGGGCCTCGGGCGCCCCGGGGGTCTCCCATGAAGTGCATGATGGCACCTGGGTCGATGGCGGCGGACGCATCATCTACGATTGGGCCGGCCGCTATGCCGGCAGTCCCTATCACCAATACCTGGGATCGCCCGTCTATAACGTCGCCGGCGTCCATTGGGACGTCCCTCACGACGACATGCTCTACGGCGTTACCTCCCTGGACAAACAGCATGTGCCGGGCAACGGGGCCTTGGATGACGACACCCTGCAACGCGAGCAAGCCAGCTTCTGGATGGCCCATCAAATCGGCCTCCGCGGACAGAACCGCCGCTACTACGTCTATTTCGTCAACGGCAACCGCCTCTCGCCTCTCATGGAAGATGCCCAAACTCCGGATGGGGACGTCATCAATGAGTACTTCCCCACCGACAATGACGGCTACCTTTACAAGAACCATGCCTGGTTCGAGGGCGATGTGGAGCCGCAATCCACATACATGAACTTCAACAACATGTCGTGGTGTGTTCTGGGCCGCTTCACCACCACGAACGTTGGCGCGACCAACCAATACAAGCTCGCCCGCTACCGCTGGATGTACCTGGCCCGCCAATACCCGGTCTCCGCCAGCGACTACAGCGGTATCTTCGATCTCATTGGCGCCGCCAACATCCCCACCAACAACCCCGATTACTATGCCCAGATGGAGGCCCAAGTGGACACCGAGGAATGGCTCCGCTTGTCCGCCATGGAGCACGCCACCGGAGATTGGGACAGCTTCTTCACCCAAAACCAGTGGAACATGTACATCTACAAGCCCACACGGGGCAAGTGGACGGCCCTCAAGTGGGACTGGAACATCACCATGGGCGGTGGGACCTCGACCTGGGGCCCCGACGGAGGCAACCTCTTCGACTACGGCTCCGTCGACCCGGTGATGGCCACCTTCCACAATTACCCCGCCCACCAACGCGCCTATCTGCGCGCCTTCCAGGACATCGCCAATGAGGCGATGAACAACTCCCGGGTCAACCCGATGCTCGAGGCCAAATACGCCGCCTTCGTGGCCAACGGCTTGACTACGACCCCCTACGGCGGCTTGACCGTCAACGATCCGAGGAACGCCCTCGAAGGCTGGATCGGCACCATGCACAACTCTCTCCTGGCCGCCTTGGCCAGCAGCGGAGTGACCAACATCCCCTTCGTCGTCAAATCTGTGACCGTCAATAACAACCTGGCCACGATCTCCGGCACCGCGCCCCTGGCGGTCAAGACCCTCTGGTTCGACGGCGTTGCCTATCCGCTCACCTGGCCCACCCTCACCGGATGGACCGCAACGGTCCCCCTCCAACCGGGCTCTAATCTCCTGTCCGTCCTGGGCGTCGACATCAACGGCCAGCCCGTCTCAGGAGCATCCACCAACATCACCGCGACCTTCACCGGGACCGTGCCTTCCCCGGTCGGCCAGGTTGTCATCAATGAGATCATGTATAATCCCGCGGTTCCCAATGCCCAGTATATCGAGCTGTACAACCGCTCGCCCAATATCGCCTTCGATCTGTCAGGGTGGCAACTGCCAGGGGTCGGCTACACTTTCCCCGGCGGCTCGATGATCCAGCCCAATTCGTTCCTGGTTCTCGCCGCCAACCGCGCCGCCTTTGCGACCGCCTATGGACCCACCAACCTGGTCTGGGACACCTTCCCGGGCAACTTGCCCGCCTCAGGGACTTTGCTGACGCTGATGCAGCCCGGCCTCACCCCGAATAGCGGCCTTAATGTCGCCCAGGTGCTCTATGCCAACACTCCGCCCTGGCCGGCGGCGGCCAGCGCCGGTTCGGCCCTCCAGTTAATCGATGCCCGCCAGGACAACTGGCGCGTCGGCAATTGGACGGCCGTCCAAACCAATACCACCGCCGCTCCTCACTGGGTCTATGTTTCCACGTCCATCCCGGCCACCTCTTCCACCTTCCTCCTCTATCTTGAGTCCGCCGGAGACATCTACCTGGACGACATCCAGCTCCTCGATATCAACGGCGTCAACCATCTGGCTGACGGCGGGTTCGAGTCTCCCCTGGACGGCGTGTGGAACCTGACGACCAATTTCGCTCAATCGGCGCTCAGCACCGCCGTGCAACATTCCGGCAACTCCAGCCTGCATATAGTCGCTAGCGAGCCGGGCACCGGCAGCGGCAACGCCATATACCAGAACATCAACCCGCCCCTTTCTCTCGGCCAGTACTACACGTTGAGCCTCTGGTATCTCCAGACCACCAACGGGGGTCCGCTCGTCGCGGAATTGGCCTCCTCCTCCACTCCGGTCGTCGTCAACCCCGCCCCTCCGCTAAGCAAGCTGGCCCTGGCTACGCCCGACGCCTTCAATAGCGTGGCCGCCACGCTGACGCCTTTTCCGCCGCTCTGGCTCAACGAACTCCAAGCCGACAACCTCACCGGCATCACCAACGCCGCCGGCCAACATGCTCCCTGGATCGAGCTCTACAACCCCGGTTCGACCGTCGTTTCCCTCAACGGCCTTTACCTTGCCAACAACTACTCCAACCTCACCCAGTGGGCCTTCCCTGCCACCGCAACCATTAACCCCGGCCAATTCAAGATCATCTTCGCCGACGGCCAAGCCAACCTCTCGACCTCGACCGAACTCCACACCAGCTTCGCTCTGCCGAGTCCCAACGGTTCTCTGGCCCTCAGCCGCCTTTTCAACGGCCAGCCCCAGGTCCTGGATTACATGAACTACACCAACCTGCCCCCCAACTATTCTTATGGGTCGTTGCCCGACGGACAGGCCTTTGTGAGACAGCAGTTTTCCTATCCCACGCCCGGCGGCTCCAATAGCGTCGTCGTCCCGGTTTCGTTCATCCCTTACACCGCCGCCGGCTCGGTTTACACCCAGGATTTTAACTCCCTGCCCAACCCGGGACCAGCCTCCGTCAATAGCGCGAACCCCGTGACCATCAACGGCCTCACCTATTCGCTGCCCGACCCGTTCGACTTTGCCGCTCCGCCGGTGGCTACCGGCCAGAACGGCGGTCTGGGCTTGCCCGCCATGGCGGGCTGGTTCGGCCTCGCCTCCGGTCCCAGTGCCGGCTCCCGCTTTGGCGCCTCTGACGGCGATCAAACCACCGGCGGCGACATCAGCTTCGGTCCCTCCAGCGGCGCCAATCGAGCCTTGGGTTTGCTGGCCACCTCCACCACGGGTCCTACCGCCTTTGGCGCGAAGTTCATCAATCAAACCACCACCACCTTCAGCTCCATCAGCCTCCAATTCACCGGTGAACTCTGGCGCCAGTCCGACACCCCCAAAACGCTCCAGTTCTACTACCTAATCGATCCGACTGCCGCCCAACCCTTCTCGACCAGCTATTCCGGCTCGATTCCCAGCCTGGACGTGAGCTTCCCGACCCTTGCCGCCGATGCCGGAGGCGTCGCGGTCGACGGCACGCTGGCCTCGAACCAAGCCAACCTGAGTGTCACCAACCAGCCAATTGCCAACTGGCCGCCCGGCGCGGCGCTCTGGCTGACCTGGGTGATGGCCGACTCAACAGGCAAAGCCCAGGGTCTTGCTATTGATAACCTCAGCTTCTCGGCCTCGGCCGTCACCTCGCCGCCCGGCCTCCAATTGGGCGCCGTGAGCCTTGACAACGGCTCGCTGACGTTCTCCTGGCCCAGCGTGTCCGGACAGACCTATCGCGTGCAATACAAGGACTCCCTGGAATCAGCCGAATGGAACTCCATCACCCCGGACATGCCCGGCACCGGCAGCCCGCTCTCGGTAGCCCTGCCCGTCTCCGGCGTCCCCCAGCGCTTCTACCGCGTGCTGGTCATCCAGTGAACGGCGCCACAGGGCATTGAGCACCCGGGCCGCAAGGCGGCTCGGGGCTTCAGTTGAGCGCGACGCCCCGCCGGACGTAGGTCGGCAAGTCCAGGTCTTCGCCTTTGTGGATATTGGGCTCGCTTTTGTCGAAGCGGCCCTTGGAGGCGCTTTCCAGGGGCAACTGGGCCTGGAGCATGCGGGCCGGCTTCCGGTGCTGGCGGGAGAGGCCCGTTCCCGGCACGGAGGAGGGGTCGGTCAGGTCTGCGGGGGCGGAAGGCATGGCAAACCTGGAAGCGGGACGCGCGGTGACGGCCTCGCGGATCGACTGGTCCGTCATCTCATGAGGAGCGGAGGGAAGAAGCCGCCCTTCGCCCGGCTCGATGCTCTTGCGGGCGGCGATGACGGTGACGGCCATGCGGTCCCGGAAGGCCTCGTCAATCGCGGCGCCCAGAACGACCTGGGCATGCTCGCAATGACGGTTGATCTGCTCCATCACTCGGTTGACCTCCGCCATGGTTAAGTCCGGTCCGCCCATGATGCTGATCATCAGGGCGTCAGCCTCAGCCAGCATTTGCCCGGCATCCAGCATCGGATGGGCCAGGAGTTTTTCGGCTACCTCGCGGGAGCGCGTCGCGCCGGCGGCTTCGGCGACGGCAAAGGCGTTTTCCGTGTGGCGATCCCGCAAAAGCTGGCAGAGGTCGTCGAAATGGATGTCAATCAGGCCGGTGCAGGTCAACAGACGCCAGAAGCTGCGCACGCCGTCGCACAGGTACTCATTGGTGATCCTGAAGGTCTCCAGGGCGGTGGTGTTTTCATCGATGAGCTTGAACACCTTCTGATTGGGGAGGCAAATAAGGCCATCGGCGGCGGCTTGGAGGTCGTTCAAGCCCTGGAGCGCGATCCGCTGGCGGCGAGTCCCTTCGCAATCGAATGGAGTCATGACGAACCCTATCACCAGCGCGCCCGTCTCCTTGGCCGCGCGGGCCAGCACGGGGCTGATGCCGGTGCCGGCGCCACCCCCCAGCCCCGCGATGATGAAGATGACGTCCTTGCCTTCGCACAGAGACTTGAGCCGGGGAAGATTCTCCTGGGCCGCGGTGCGGCCCCGGTCCGGGTCGCCGCCCGAGCCCATGCCGCGCAGGAGCCGGGTTTCAAGGTGGAGCTTTTCGGCGGCCGCTGTCGCCGCAAGCGAAGCAGGGTCGGTGTTGATCGCCGCAAAATCAACGCCGGCCAGGCCTCCGCGCTGGAGCTGATCCAGGACGGTAATCCCGGCGCCGCCGACGCCGATGACCTTGATGGGGATGGTTTTCCGCGCGAAAGCGGCCGTGGTGGTGGATGGGGTTTGGAGAGTCATAGGGACCTTCTGACAAAGGGTCAAGCCCTGCGGAACAACTGGCTGAGTGTGTTTCTGATGTTGAGGGTCAGCGAGGCCTTGGAGGCGCGCTTGCGGTGCTCGAAGGAGCCGAACTTGACCAGCCCGATGGCCGTGGCGAACTCCGGCTGATCCAGGGTGGACTTCAGACCGCTTATGGTGCTGGTCTTGCCTATGGACACCGGCATTTGCAGGACCTGCTCGGCCAGCTTTGCGATGTCCGGGACGCGGGCGCCCCCGCCGCACAAAAACACCCCTCCGCGTAAATAATCGAACGCGCCCGCTTGCTCGAGGTCCTGCCCGATGAGAAGGAAAATCTCTTCCAAGCGAAGGGACATGATGCGCCGCAGGTGTTCGAGATTGATTGTCTTAGGGGCCAGCCCGTTCTCATTGGGGATGGAAATGGTCTGGCCTTTGATCGAGTCGTCCACGAGGGCGGACCCGTGGTCGATCTTGAACTGTTCGGCCCGGCGGATGGAGGTCTTCAGGCCGTAGGCCAGGTCATTGGAGACGTGGTCACCCCCGACGGCCAGCACGCCCGTGTGCTTGATGATCCCGTTGGAATAAACGACGTATTCGGTGGTGCCGCCGCCAATGTCCACAACCAGAGAGCCGATCTCCTTTTGTTCGTTGGTCAACACCGCAAGGGCCGAGGCCAGTCCGTTGAACACGATGTCGTCCACTTCAAGCTGCAGGCCCTTGACGGTGCGAATGGCATTCTGGAGCCGGTTGAGACTGCCGTGAACGACATGGACATCCACCTCGAGGCGCGAGCCGAGCATGCCTACCGGGTTGGGGATGTCATCCTGGTCATCAACCAGGAAATGCTGCCGGATCGCGTGGATGGCGTGGTTCTGCGCGGGCAGATTGATGGTCTTGGCGTTCTTGATGACATCCTGCACGTCGTCCTCGGAAATCTCGCGGTCGGCCGAAAAGATGGGATGCACCCCGCGATTGTTGAAACCGCGCACGTGCCCGCCGGTAACCCCGAGATAGACGCTGCGGATTTCGACATCGGCCATCTGCTCAGCTTCGGCAATCGCGTGGCGGATGTCCTCCTCGGCCAACTCGGTGTCGATGATCTCGCCTTTGCGAACGCCGCGCGACGGGGCCTGCCCGACGCCGACGATTTTCAACGCCCCGTCGGCGCTGAAATCGCCAACGACGGCGCAGACCTTTGAGGTGCCGACCTCCAAACCGACAATGATCGAAGAAGTGGACTCAAACATGTTTTCTCCTCAGGCGAAGGGGTTGAGGCAGTCTGGGGGGGGAAGGGGTGGCGGCGCCGGCCTCAAGCCAGCGCACGGGAATGTTGTTGGTCACCGCCAGGTCCAGGAAAGCGATGACCTTGCTCTCCCGCTGCGCCCGTTGGGCGATTTCGTGCCAGCGGCGAAGTTGTTGGTCCAGGTCGCTCAGGCCGAGGGTAACCTCGGCCCCTTGGTCCGTTGTGACGGTCAGCACATCCGGCATGGAGAGGTCGATGCGGCTGAGGTCAACAAGGCTGGCCATGGGAGATCGTTGGAAACTGTCGAGCAACTGCAAGGCGGCGGCGATCTGGGGGCTCTTGATACGGCGGCCGGGCTGGATGTCGTCCGCGTTGAGACCGCCGCCCAAAATGGGCAGCGGCTCGGGCGGAGGCGCGGCAACGGAGCGCTGGCGAGGGTCCAGCGGCAGCATGAGGTACCCCGTCGCGCTGATGTAACAGGGCGCCACCTCGATGCCGCCGTCGGCCCCGGGACGGAGCACGTTGATCTGCGCGACCGGCTCCCGCTCAAAAACCCGAATCCGCAGCGTGTGGGGCAGAATCCGCTCGACGGAGGCTGAATCAACCCATGGGATCATCTCCAGGTCTCGTTTCACCCGGGCCAGGTCCAGGGCCAGGAGGTTGGCCCCTGGCTGGATGCCCGTCCAGTGGCGGAGTTGGTCCACCGCGATGACACCGTCGGTGCGGAGGTCGAATTCCTGGATGGCGAAGGCCCTGTTCTGATAAATGAACCGGTTCAGGAGCCATTGGCCGCCCCAGCCGACCACGCACGCGCCCAGGACAGCCGTGAAGGCGACACACAGGCCCACCGCGGCCAGGCGGTTGCGCGAGGCGCGGACCTGGCTGGAGCGCAACTTGACGCCCAGCACGTGCTCGCGTCCCAGTCGCCTGTTTTGAGGTTTGGACCTGAACCACATAGGAGGGGGAGCCGGGCTTCAGGAGCCGCACGGTGAAGGGCACGGCCGGGCCAGCGCCAGGTCCACCATGCGCTGGCAAAGCTGGGCGTAGCTCAGGCCCGCGGCCGCCGCCGCCTTGGGCAGCAGACTCGTTTGGGTCATGCCCGGCAGCGTGTTGACCTCCAGCACCACAGGCTCGCCATTGGGGCGCACCATCACGTCCACGCGGCCGTAATCGCGCCCGCCGATCGCCTCGAAGGCCTTGAACCCCGCCGCCTGGATGCGCGCGACCGCCGCTTCATCGAAGGGTGCGGGGCATAAATACTCCGTGCAGCCGGGCGTGTACTTGTTCTGGTAATCGTAAGCCCCGGTCTTGGGCCTGATCTCGACCACCGGCAACGCGCGGCCCGCCAGAATGCCGACGGTGGTTTCCCGGCCCGTTATTTTTTCTTCCATCAGGACGCTCGAGTCGTAGCGGAGGGCCTCAGCCAGGGCGCGGCTAAAATCGGCTACACGCTCCACGAATTGCAGGCCCACGCTCGAGCCTTGCCTGACCGGCTTGAGGACCACCGGCGGGTTCCACCCCATCGGCCAGCGCGCGGCCGGCGAATCGATGACCGTGAAGCGGGCGGTGGGCACGCCGGCCGCCAGAAACCGCTGTTTGCTCAGGGCCTTGTCGAAGGCCAGCCGGCTCGCCTCGGGACCGCACCCGGTGTAGGGTACGCCGACGCGCTCAAGCTCCTCCTGCACGGTGCCGTCTTCGCCGTAGGTCCCGTGAAGGGCGAGGAATACGACTTGCGTCCCTTCGGCCAGGTCCCAACCCGGCGCCTGCGGGTCCAGCTCGTTGACCCGGTGGCCCAGCGAACGCAGGGCCTTGGCCACCGCCCTCCCGGAGGACAAGGAAACCTCGCGCTCCGCGCTGGGGCCTCCGAGCATCACCGTGATATTCAGTGCATTATTGTTCTGGTTCATTGCCAATAATCTCCACTTCGCTCTCCAGCTCGATGCCCCGTCTGGCCCTGGCAAGCTGCTGGATAAGCGCAATCAAATCGAGCACGTCGCGGGCGGTTGCTCGGCCGTCGTTGACGATGAAATTCGCGTGCTCCAGCGAGACGGACGCCCCGCCGACCCGCAGGCCCTTGAGGCCGAGCTCCTCGATGAGCTTGCCCGCCGGAATGGTCCTGGGGTTCTTGAAGGCGCACCCCGCGCTGGAGGCGGCCGGCTGGGTCCGCCATCGCTTTTGGCTGAACTCGTTCATCCGCTCCGCTATCCGTTCGGGGGAGTCGGGCCGCCCCCGCAGCACGGCGCTCAACACAATCCGCGTCTTCAGAGCCGCGCAACTCCGATACACCGCTCCCATCTCCGCCCCGCGCCTCTCACGCACTTTGCCATCCTCTTCCATGAGCCGCACAGACTCGACCGCGTCGAAGATGGAACCGCCCATCGCTCCCGCGTTCATGCGGAGCGCGCCGCCAACCGCGCCGGGGATGCCCTCCAAAAACTCCAGGCCCGCCAGCCCTTGCCGCCTGGCTTCCGCTGCCACCGCCTTCAAACGCGCCCCGGCGCCGCAGTGCAGCAGCGGGGGGATGACCTCGATGCCCGCAAACGCCGGCTGATTCATGCAAACGACGACGCCCCGAAAACCGCCGTCCCTGACAAGCAGATTCGAGCCGCGGCCCAGCACGAACAGAGCCAGCGCATGGGCGCGGCAGAACCGCACCACGGCGCCAAGGTCCCTTTCGGCAGCCGGCTCGACGTAAATGTCGGCAGGTCCGCCCACGCGCAACGTGGTCCGCCGGGCCAGCGGCTCGCGGCAGCGAACCAGGGTGTCCGCCGAAACCAGGCTCGCCAGCTCTTTGGCCAGCGGCTCGGGTCTGTCCGGGATGGGCTGGGAGCCGCTCATGAGACGAGAAGGATGCTCTCGGCGATTTGCGACGCCGCGCCCGGGGAGTGCCAGCGGGCCAGAGCTTCCTGCATTGGGGTGCGTGCGGCGGGGTTCTCCACCAGGTCTGCCAACACCGCCGCGAGGGCTTCCGGGGTCGCGGCCTTTTGTTCGAGCAGCCGGGCGGCCCCCGTCCTCTCGAAGGCCCGCGCGTTGTGAAACTGGTGGTCGTCCGTGGCCGTGGGATACGGGATCAAAACGCTGGGCACGCGCATCGCCGCCAATTCGGCGAGCGAGGATGCCCCGGCACGGCTCACCGCCGCGGTGGCGGCACCCAGGGCCAATTCCATCGAGGAGAAGAAAGGGTGAACCTGGGCGGGCACGTTGGCCGCCGCATAAGCGCCTTTGACGGCCTCGACATCCGCCGAGCCGGCCAGATGAAACCACTGCCACAGAGGAAACCGACCGGCCAACAAGGGCAACGTCTTGCCGACCAGGGAATTGATCGCGCTGGCGCCTTGGCTGCCCCCCATCACGAGCAGAACAGGACGCTCCGGGTTCAGGCCCAAGGCGGCGCGGCAGGCCGCCGCCTCGCGCGGCTGAAACTCGGATCGGACCGGTGTGCCGGTGACAACCACATTCCGGGTGTGCAAGCGCGCGCCGGCCGCGGGAAACCCGACAAAGGCGCGCTGGACAAACCACGACAACCACCGGTTGGCCCGGCCCGGAATCGAATTCGATTCATGAAGAAAGACCCGCGCCCCCAGTCGCCTGGCCGCCAGCAGCGGCGGCGCGCTGGTGAACCCGCCCATGGCCAACGCCGCGCGCGGTGGACACGGCCTAAACGCCGCCTTGGCGGCCCGGTAGGAGCGGGCAAACCCGCGGAGAAAAGCCATCTCGCCCCCCCGTGTAAGACCGACGGCCGGCAGGGTCACTGTCCGGAGGTCCGTGGCTGATTCGATGGCGTGCTGGTCCACCTCCTTGGGGGAGATGAGCAGCGTCACCGCGGCGCCGCGACGGCGCAGTTGTTGTGCGACGGCCAGCCCTGGAAAGAGGTGGCCCCCCGTCCCGCCGCAGGCAATCGCAACTCGAAGGGATGGCGGCGCGGAGTCGGTCATGGCTGAGCAGCGCGAAGACCGCTTATCCCGGTCCCGGACGCCGGCTTTCTCGAGGGCGGCGCTCGGAACGGGTTGGGGTCGCGGAACTCCTCGTCATCTTCGAGCGAATCGTCGATGGCCCCGGCGATCCGGCCATGGCGGGCAATGCTGAGGAGCAGGCCGACCGATGCCAGGAGTATCAGGAGGTTGGAGCCGCCCCGGCTGATGAACGGCAGGGGGAGGCCCTTGTTGGGCAGCGCGCTGGTGACCACGCCGATGTTCACAATCGCTTGGAAGGCGATGAGAAAGGTGATGCCGCAGCCCAACAGCAGGCCGAATGTGTCGGACGCATTCCATGCAATGAAAAGCCCGCACGCCAGGATGGCAATAAAGCCAAGCAAAACCAGGGCGGTCCCCACCAGGCCAAGTTCCTCCCCGATGATCGCGAAAATGAAATCGGTCTGGTGCTCCGGCAAATAGCCCAGCTTCTGCCGGCTGTCCCCCAGGCCCCGGCCCAGCGGCCCGCCGCTGCCCAGCGCCACCATGGCCTGGTAAGCCTGCAGCCCCTTGTCCCGCTTGGTCTCCTCGACGTGCAGCCAGGCATAAATGCGCCCCGAGCGCATGGGATTATGGTGGATGAATAGGCCGACGGCCAACAGGCCGATGAGGACTGGCGGCAAAAAGTAGCGGAGCCGAACGCCGGCGATGAGTAGGACCGCCCCGCTCACCGCCGAGAGCACCAGGGCGTTGCCGACATCCGGTTCCAGGAAAATCAATCCGACCACCAGCCCGATGGGGAGGCCCGGAATGATGAGGCCGCGCAGGCAACCGCCCATCTGTCGCCCGCTCCGGTCGCCGTACCACGCCAGGGCAACCAGCAGGGCCAGCTTGGCAAATTCGGAAGGTTGGAAGCTCAGGCCTCCAAGACTGAACCAGCGCCGCGCCCCGCCCCGCCATACGCCAAGCTGGTGCCCGCCAACGCGGGGCACCAACACCAGTCCCAGCATGACCACCGCAACGACCAAAAGCACCCACCACGCGTGCCTCTTGAGCCAACGGTAATCGGCCTGTGCCGCCGCCGCGCAGGCCGCCAGGCCAAGGCCGCACCAGGTCACCTGCAGCCCAAGCTGGTGCGCCCCATTCTGGCCCATCGTCGAGCTATAGAGCATCACCACTCCCATCGCCAGGAGGGCTGCCACACAAAACACCAGGATCGTCACGGCCACTTTCATCGCAAACGTCGCGCGCCCGATCGGCCTGCCGCCGGCCCGCACAGGGCCGGCTTCAACGAGAGTGGATAACCTACCGCCCGGAGGGTGCGGCTGGGGTGGCCGGCGAGCCTGTCGAGGCCGGAGCCGGCGCCGCTTCTGTATTGGCAGCGGTCTTCGCGGGAATCTTGAGCTTTTGCCCAACGCGGATTTTGTCGCTCTTCAGAGCGTTGGCGGTGCGCAGCGCCCTGACCTTGAGGCCAAACTGGCGCGCGACCTTGATCAGAGTGTCATTGGACTTGACCGTATACACCTGTTGGCTGTCCGTGCCTTCGGTCGCAGCGCCCGCCGCCGCCCCGGTGGCGGAAGAGCCGGCAGCGGAGGCCGTTTGCGCCGGGATGTGGATCGTCTGGTCGATCTTGAGCTTGCTCGAATTCACGCCCGGATTCGCCGCGATGAGCGATTGAAGCCCGACGTGTTGCTTCCTGGCGATCTTCGAGAGCGTGTCGCCTTTGACGACCTTGTATTCGGCCACGCCTGCCTGCGGCACGGGAGCGGTCGGAGTGATGCTCTCGGGCGGCGGCTGGGGCGCTTGGGCCTGGTTGGTCGGGGCCGCGGCGGGGACACTCGTCGCGTTCGACGCGGTCGAGGTTGCCTCCGGCGCCGGGTTCGTGGTGGGAGCAAAGCTGGGGGGCGGGTTGGTCGGGGCCGGTTCCTGCGCCGCGGCGCCGACCGCGTTCGAGGCGGCGCTTGAAGCGGACGTGCCGGCATTCTCATGGCCGCAGCCCTGCATCAGCAACGCCAGCAACCCGATGCCATGAAGGGCCAGCACAAAGATAACGGCGATCTTGACGCGGACGCGGGTCTTGTTTTTCTGCTCCAGAAGGGAGCCCTGGGGAATCAACGGACTTTGGGTGTTCATTTTAAGCGGGGCGGGCATTGCCATTATTGTTGGTTAAGGTCACTAGTTTTAATCTGTCGCGTAAATCTTGTAAAAAGCATCCGCCGGCGCGTGTGAGTCTGGTCAGAGCAGAACAAGCCGGCGAAGTCAGAACAACATCGTTCGGGGCCGCATTTCTCTGCGCCCCGGCATAAGCTTCTAACAGCGAATGCCCGCGGGCGCAAGGGGGAAAAGGACTCGCGTTTGCTCATTGGGTTAGCGTATTTTCAAGCTGCTCAGCGCCACGACGGCGCACAGGACTCCCAGGATATAAAAGCGCGTCACCACCTGCGATTCGGTCCAGCCCTTTTTCTCGAAATGATGATGAATCGGGGCCATCAGAAAGAGGCGCCGCCCGGTGCCGTAACGCATGCGGGTAAAGCGAAACCAGCCTGTTTGCAGGATGACGGAAACGGCTTCCATGACAAAGACGCCCCCGGCGATGACGAGCAGAAAGGGCTGATGAATGAGAACGGCGATGATTCCCAGAGCGCCGCCCAGGGCCAAGGAGCCGGTGTCCCCCATGAAGACCTGGGCCGGATGGCAGTTATACCACAGGAACCCGAGCCCGGCGCCGATCATTGCGGCGCAAAACACGGTCAATTCGCCCGCGCCCGGCACGTATGGAATCTCGAGGTAGCCGGCCACCTTGATGTTGCCCGCCACGTAGGTCAGGACGACGAAGACAAATGACACGATCAGCGTGCAGCCAATGGCCAGGCCGTCCATACCGTCGGTCAAGTTCACCGCGTTGGAGCTGCCGATGATGGCCAGAAAGGTCAGAACGAGGCCCGTCAGGCCGGCGCCCGTGGCGACCGGCTTTTTGTAAAAGGGAACCATGATGTCCGAGATAAGGTGCGTAGTGGCCGGCTGCAGCCAGAGGTAGAGGCCGATGAACAGGGCCAGGGCAAACTGGACACAAAGCTTGAGGGTCGAGGTGGCCCCGCCGCCGGTCTGCTGGATGATCTTCGCGTAATCGTCATAGAACCCCAGCCCGCAAAGGACGACGACCGAGAAGAGGGCCAGGAGCACCAACGGCCCGCCCGGCGGATCGAACCGGCCCCACAGGAGCGTCGTCAGATTGAGAGCCAGGACGATCAGAATGCCGCCCATCGTCGGCGTGCCTTTCTTCTTGGCGCCGCGCTCGGCCATCCCGCCTGAGGTGGCCGCGATGTCGGCGTACTCCTGGCCGAACCTGAGTTGCCTCAGCCAGGTGATGACCTTGGGCGCCAGCCACCAGCTTATCACCAGCGCCGTGACCGCCGCCCCGGCGGCCCGAAACGTAATATAAGAGAATAGCCGCAACGGGCCGAGCGGCCTGGCCCAGGCTGTGTGCGCCGACGCATCGAGTATCTGATGTGCAAAATAGTAGAACATCAGTTCCTTTTTGTTGGGTCGTCCCCGCGCAGCATCTGGGCGATCCGTTCAAGCCGCGCGGCCCGCGACGCCTTGAGCAGGAGCAGGTCGCCGCTCTTCAGAAACTGCTTCAACGCCAGCCCCGTTCCTTCGACATCGGCAAATTCGAGCACGCGGTTCAGCCCCGCGCCACGCGCGCCGCGCGCCAGCACCGAGGCCATCTTGCCCACCGCAAAAAGCTGTTCGATGCCTAACTCCGCCACCCGGCGCCCTACTTCCTCGTGCGCGGCTGCGCTGTGAGCGCCCAATTCCGCCATGTCGCCCAGCACGGCCACGCGCCGCCCCTTGCATGGCAGTTCCCGGAGGGTCTCCAAGGCCGCGAGCATCGAATCAGCGTTGGCGTTGTAAGTGTCGTCCAGGACGGAGATGCCATTGTAATCCCACGCTTGGAGACGCATCCTCGGAGCCTTGCACTGTGCAAGACCCTGGCTCACCTCAGCCCGTCCGAGCCCCAATTCCCCGCCCAACGCGATGGCCAGCAGGGCATTGAGGACCTGGTGCCGGCCGAGAAGGCTGATGCGGAAGTCCCCGGTCATCTCCGCCCGCGGACCCTCGACGCGGAAGGCGACCCCTTGTTTGTCGGGACGCACGTTGGCGGCGCGCCACTCGTTGGTTTTGGTGAAGCCCACCCTCACCAGCCTTGCCCGTGCCCGCCGCGCGATCAGGCCGGCCCAAGGGCAATCCCCGTTAATGAAGAGAGTGCCCTCGGCGGGCAGCATCTCGGCCAGCCATCCTTCCTCCTGGGCGACCCCGGGCAGGTCTCCGAAAAACTCGAGGTGCTCGCGCCCGATGGAAGTAAGCACCCCCAGACTCGGCGCGATGATCTTGAGCAGCGGCGCCAGCTCGCCCGGATGGTTGGTGCCCGCCTCGAGCACCGCCGCCTGGTGCGCGCTCTCCAGGCGCAAGAGGGTCAGCGGCACCCCGATCTCATTGTTGAAACTCCCTTCGCTTGAGAGCGTGGGATACTTCTGCCGCAGCACCGAAGCCAGCAATTCCTTGGTGGTCGTCTTGCCGTTGGAACCCGCCACGGCCACAACCGGGAGTGAGAACTCCTGGCGATACCGGGCCGCCAGGCGGCCAAGCGCCTGGCGAGTGTCCTGGACCCTGACGAGGGCGCAGTTGGAAACGCTCTCCAGACTCGGGCCTCGAGCCACGACCACGGCCGCGGCGCCCTTGGCCGCGGCCTCAGCGACAAAGGCATGGCCGTCGAATCGCTCCCCCGACAGGGCGAAAAACAAGTCGCCCGGCTGGACCAGGCGGGAATCGGAGCAGACGCGCCGAACAAGCGTCTGGGGGGAACCGGCGAGCAGTTCGCCGTCGCAAGCGGCCGCAATCCAATTGAGTGAACGGGCATCCATAGTCACCTGGAAAGAGGGGTTTTGCCGGTCACATCCGCCGTCTTCAGGCCCTGGGCCTCGGGCGGCGGAGGTTCCTCGATGCGGTCGGGGGGGATGCCGAGGTAGCTGGCGGCGCGCTCGGCAACCTGCTTGAAGACCGGCGCCGCGGCTTGACCTCCGAAATAGCCGTGTTTTGGCTCATCCATGCTGATCGAGATGCAAAGCTCGGGATTGTCCGCCGGGAAAAACCCCTGGAAAGAGGCAAAGAACTTATCGTGAGCGTAAGCTCCATTGACGACTTTCTGCCCGGTGCCCGTCTTGCCGGCCACGGTGTAATGTTCGAGCGCGGCCTTGGGCGCCGTGCCTTCGGGGGAGACGACGGTCTTGAGGGCCGTGACCATCAACTTGGCCGTGGCGGGGCTGATAACCTGGCGGACGGGCCGCGGAAAGTCCTTGGCCACGACCGTGTGATTCCGGTCTTCGAGCCGGTCCACAAGCATGGGGCGCATCAGGAGCCCGTTGTTGGCGATGGCGCACAAGGCCATCGTCATCTGAAGACGAGTCACCGAAATGCCCTGGCCCATCGGAATTTGGGCGATCGAAACCTTGCTCCAGTGCTTCACGGGCCTGACGAAGGGGCGGGCGCTGACCTCGCCCGGCATCGGCACCCCGGTGGCAACCCCGAAGCCAAACCTCTGGATATAATCATAAAGCCGCTCCGGCCCCAGTTTGATGCCGATCAGGGCGGCGCCGATGTTCGAGGACTTGGTGATGATCTGCTCCACCGTGAGGACGTCGTAGGACCCGTGATCGTGAAGCGTCCGGCCCGCATAATGGAACACGCCGTGCAGGCAGTCGAACGGATCGCTCAAGCCGACCACGCCTTCGTTGAGCGCGCCGGACACAACCACGATTTTGAAGGTGGACCCCGGCTCCGCGATATCCGTGACCACCCGGTTGCGGCGCGCCTCCGCCGAGGCCGCCCCAGGGTTGTTTGGATCGAAATTGGGCAGCGTCGCCATCGCGAGGATTTCCCCCGTGCGCGGCCGGACCACAACGCCCGAAATGCTGATGGGCGAGTGCTTTTCCATCCCTTCGGCGAGGGCGGCCTCCAGGATGCTCTGGATCACCGAGTCTATCGTCAGGAACAGGTTCAAGCCGTCGCGGGGTTCGATGTCCTGCTCGCGCCATTGGACCACCTCCCGCCGAAGGAGGTCCGTTTCCGTAAGCCGCCAGCCCTCGACGCCCGCAAGCTGAGTGTCGAAGAACTGTTCCAGTCCGTCCTGGCCGACGATCTGATTGACGGTGGCACCGTTCACTTCCCGCGGCTCGCTGGACGCATAGCCCAGCACGTGCGCCGCCAGGCTCTGGTTGGGATAGAAGCGCAACGGCTCGTTCTGGGCAAAGATGGCCTTGGCGCGGAGGTTCTGAAAAAAGAGTTTCCCCGCCCCGGTCAGGTTCGTCGAGTTCACGCCAAGGCTAAAGCCAGCCATCGTCTGCTGGATTTTCTCCCAGGTCTCCGCTTTGACCTTGTGTTTGAGTTCGACGAACTGGTTGGTAACGGTTTGGCCGTTTTGATTGCGGTGCGTCCGGGGCGTGAGCCTCTGGCAAAGGCCGGCCTCGTCCTCCTGCAGCAGGGGCGCAAGGGCGTGGGCGACTTCGGCTTGAAGGTTCCCGATGAGGCTCGGGTTGGCGCAGACCGTCTTGGCCTGCTCGGTGGTGGCCAGGATGTTGCCTTTGGCGTCCAGGATGTCCCCCCTGCGCGGCTCGAACACGAAGTTGTGCAGCGTGTTGCGCAGGGCCTTGGCGCTGAACTCCTCGTGCCGGAGGACCTGCAGGTCGACCAAGCGATAGCCCAAGCCCCCAAAGGCCAGAGACAGCACCACTGCCATCAAGACCAGCCTGCGGAATTGGATTCGTTTGGCCATATTCAGCCGGACGATCGACCCGGCCCGGAGCGCGGGCAAAGCTGCCGGCCGCCCGCGACGATCGGTTCCTCATCCGACGGGGTCGCGGGCGGCGGCAAAATCACTCTGTTTTCCTGCAATGCGGCTTGCATGGGTCCAATCAGTTTTTTGGCCCGCCCGCTGCGGGCGGGCCGGCATTCTGGGCGGCATAGCGCGGGTCGCGCGCCGCGGCTTTGGGCGTCTCGCGCGGCGGCTCGGCCAGGTGCCAAATCTGCGTGGCGCCGGGCTGGACCAAGCCGAGGTTCAGCTCCTTGATCCGCGCCTCCACGGAGGCCAGCGAGCGGAGGTCGGCCAGCATCCGTCTCCGGTTTTCATTTTCCTCGATTAACTTCCCCAGCCTCACCCCTCGCTCATCGATCTGGCGGCTCAGCCGGTCGATCTGCTCCTTCTGCCAGACGTAGCCCACGCCCGCCCCCGCTATCAGCAGGCAAAGCACCAGCGCCTTCAGCACCGGGCCAAACCGGACCGCCGAGGAACCGTTTCTACGATTTCGCGTCATTCAAATCTTCTCCATCACCCGCAACTGCGCGCTCCGGCTCCGCGGGTTGTCCGCCAGTTCCGCCGCGCCCGGCTTCACAGCCTTGTGCGTCAGGACCCTCAACTCGGGCGGGCAGGGCTGCCGCAGCTCCGGCACGTCCTCGGAACCCGCAAAGGTGTAACCCCGGGCCCGCGTCCGGCCGAATTCCTTAACGATCCGGTCCTCGACCGAATGGAACGTGATGACTGTGATCCGCCCGCCGTTTTTCAAAACCTTCAGCGCGGCGTCCAAGCCGCTCCGCAGGGCGCCTAACTCGTCATTGACGGCGATGCGCAACGCCTGAAACGCCTTCGTCGCCGGGTGCGTCCTGGCCCCCCGGCGCGGCGCCACCCGCTCAATCAGGGCGGCCAGTGACCGCGTGGTCTCGAAGGGCCGTTCACTGCGCCGCTCAACGATGGCCCGGGCCAGCCTGCGCGCCTGCCGCTCGCCCCCCAGCTCCCAGAATAGCCTCGCCAACTCGTCCGCATCCGCGTGGTTGACCAAGTCCGCCGCCGTCTGGCCCTGCCGCGTATCCATCCGCATATCCAGAGGGCCGTCCTGCTGGAAACTGAATCCACGCTCGGCCCGGTCCAACTGGGGCGAACTCAGGCCGAGGTCCAGCAGAACGCCGTCGCAACTGCCCGCCGGCACCCACTCGCCCAGGTCCGCAAAACTGGCCTGCCGCAACTCGAAGCGCCCGGCAAACCGGGCCAGGCGCAGACTCGCGGCTTCCACCGCCTCGCCATCTCTATCGCACCCATAAAGCCGGCCCGTCGGCGAACTGGCCTCCAGGATGGCCTCCGCATGGCCGCCCCCGCCGAGAGTGCCGTCCGCGTACCGTCCTCCGGGACGTGGCTGCATGGCCGCCAGCACCTCGGCCAGCAACACCGATTTGTGGGTGAAATCGCGCACCGCTTGCCGGCTCCCCCGGCTCGTTAAGTCCGCTTCGCCCAAAAAAAACCGAGCAGCCCGCGCACCGCCGCCAGACGGCAAAACGCGCTCTTTGCCAAACCCGCCTCTTTGGGCTTTGCCGCCGGGGCCTTCGGCCTGAGCTGTACCAACTCCAGCCCCGAGTCGCTCAAATCGTTACGCACCACCCTGACGCGCTCCAGGCAAAGCTCCACCTGGATCGGAGACCGGTCCAGCCGCGCGGCCGGTTGCCTGTCCCGCTTGGTCCCCGGCCGCCCGAACAGGCCGTTCGACCGGCTCATCAGCCAGCGCCCGGCCCGCCCCATCCCCGACTCGCCCGAAGCGGGCGCCGCAACAGCGGCAACCACGGGTTTGGCCGGCACGCCTGCCGCTCCCGGCCCCCGCGCCCCTTTGACCGCGGGGCGCCGCAGGCCCTTGTCCGAGCCGATCCTCGCCGGGCAAGGCCGGCCCTTGTCAAAGCCGAACCTGGGCAACAAACGCTGATCGGTCACCCGGTAAGGGCTGGCCCCGTTTCTAAGCCCAATCACACTCTTTCCTGCCGCGAGCAATGTCACCAGACTCATAATCATCCTACGAGTTTGAGAGCGTCCGGCGCCATCATCGCGTCGGCGACCTCCACCTTCTGGTACCGCTCCGGATTCCAGATCTCGAAGCGATCCAGCAACCCGACGAAAACTGCCTTTTCAGTAATGCCGGCCTCTTTGGCCATACTCTCCGGCAAACATATCCGACCCGACTTGTCCAACACCGCCTGCTCCGAACCCCTGCCGATGATGCGCTTGAGCGTCGTCTTCCCATCCCCGTTGGGCATCAGCTCGATATCCTTCATTAACTGCGCCATTTGTTTGGCCGGCAGCACCCGCAAACACGCCCCCGCCGCGGACCGAGGCCACAGAATGACCGTCAACTCCGCCCCCGCTTGCGCAGGCCGCCACTTGGCCGGAATCTGGACGCGCCTCTTCTCGTCAACACCGTGGGTGTAAACCGAGTTGTAATACGTCGTCGGCTCGTTGGCTTCGCCAGGTTCCATGACTTGTTCACAGCGGGAGTCCCATTTCCCTTGGCGCCCCTCTGCGTCCCACTGTGCCCCTCTTTTACCCACTTCGCCCCTCTCCAGTCAATAGTTTTCCGACGCACTTACTAAAAAGTTATTCACAGCCTCCCACCCGCTCCAACCGCCCAGCCGTGGGCACTCCGCCCCCGGCCACTTCGTCCCCTCGATCAGATTGAGTTCGGGCGCTTGGAGCAGCACGAACCCGAGGCGGAGTCGGTTCTCCATACAGCCGTCTTTACCCTGCCTTCGCCCATGGCGCCGCTGCCCTCGCCGCCCTGACCCGAAGGCCCCGAATCCAATATCCGGGCGGCGTTGACCACGTCATCAATCGCGCCGACCGAGATGCGCGGGCGAATCGGCCCGAATCATCTTGGGCCCGAGCGCCGAGAATCGGCCGAGGAACGGGCGCGGCGCGTGGTTGCGAAGGCAGACAACCTCAAGTCTGGAGTGGGTCGCCCAGCAACTCGGCCTCGGCAGTTGGAAATACCTATCCAACCTCCTGAGCAACGAAGCGCCCGGTCCCGGCCCGGCGCCAGCGACTCGACCCCGGCGCTATCGAAACCGGCATCCAGGCGGCCGGAGGATTCGAGGACGGAAACGGCCCAGCCAAAGGCCCGCTTGTCTCTTTGGAATCCTATCGGGTGCGCCCGCGAAACTCAGTTTCGGTGTTCGTCTGGCGTACTTTGCCAAAGTGCCGGGAAAGGCAAATGCCCATGCTCAGGACGCCGGCAAGAAACAGCAGGAATCCCATGTTGAAGCCGACCACCAAGGGCTTGTATGAGAGGAGCAGAACCCCAACCAGGAGGTTGGCCCCGCCCCACAGGAAGTTCAGGGTGGGGGAAGACGGGCCGACGCCTCGGGGCCTGGCGAAAGGGGTGGGGAACGGGACTCCTTGCAATCCGCTCGTCAGGTGCGGAACGCAGTTGCAGACGAACGCCCCGGCGAGGAAGAGGGCGCAGTAGTTCAGGATCGAATGGATTGGCATAAAAACGTTGCGAGGTGGTTGGAGGAAGCCAGATTCAGTTGGACGCCGGCCTGCACGGCAGACGGAGCCGGCTCGCGATAAACGCCGCCAGGACAGGGCCAATGAAGAGCACCGAAAGGAAACGGGCCGTTTGCATGGCCATGACAAAGGAACGGTCGACGTTGCAGGACGCGGCGATGATCGCCACCGAATCGGCTCCGCCCGGGCTGGTCGCCAGGTAGGCGGTCAGCGGGTCAACGCCGGCGCCGATGACTAGAAGGGCGGCGACCCCGGCGCAGAACGCTATCAGCGCCAGGGTGGAGGCAAGGACCCGCGGCAGCGCCCTGGCAGCGTGCAGGAGGATCGGCAGGGTGAAGCGCAAGCCAATCCTCCACCCGATGGCCGCGTAGCCGAAGGCCAGGAGCCAGCGCGGCAGTTCGAGTGTTGCCCATCCATAATGGGCCAGAACGATGCCGCCGCCCAGGGGGATCAGAAGCGCGCCAGCCCGGACCCGGAAGGCGCGCGCCAGGAACGCGCCCAGAGCCGCAAGAACCATCGTTTCCCCTACACCCGCCCAGTGGGTGCAGGCAAACCAGCCGTCGTGATGAAGGGCATGGACCGCGCTCAGACCAAAAAGCCGCGCCACCAGGGAGGTGACGGCGGCAACCAGGATCACGCGCAAGTATTGCATGAAGGCGACCAACTGCGCGTCGGCGCCATAGTTCTCCGCCATCAGGACCATGGCTGTTGCGGCCCCGGGGCTGAGGCCCCATAAAACCGTGGTGCCGGGCAGGACGCGCAGGCGGGCCAGCACCCATCCGAGCGCGCCGCTGGCGGCAATCACCAGCGCCACGCCCGCCGCGAAGGTGGGCCAGTGGTTCAGGATGTTCCCCGCTACGGACGCGGGCAGATTCTTCGCGATCATGCAGCCCACCAGACCTTGCGCGAGGGCATACGCGCCCTGCGGAACCTCCAGCGAGCCGCCGGCGGCGGCAAGCGCGATCCCCGCCACGATGGAGCCGAGCAACAGGGCCGCGGGCACACTCAGCCGCGCCAGGATGAAGGCCAAGCCCGCGGTCAGCACCGTCAGCGTCAGCCACTTTACCGCGGCGGCGCGTCCGGAAAGGAGCTGGGAGAAAGTTCTCATGCGGTTTCGAGGGACCTCCATTTTAGGGGCAATAAATTCATGCGACCTCCGGGAGATTAACTCTGCGCGATTCGTTCCAGGACAACCAGGGCGGCGGCCAGCGTCTCGCGATCTCTGGAGCTCAGTTCCTCCAGTTGCCGCACTAGCCAGACCTGGCGCATCTCCCGGCTCTTCAGCAGGGCCTTGCGTCCGGGCGCGGAAAGCTCAATCAAGAGATAGCGACGATCCGTGGGATGCGGCCGCCGTTTGATCCAGCCGCGGCTGCTCAGGGAATCCAGCGTCTGGCCCATCGTCTGTGGGCGCACCTTCTCCAGGGACGCCAGATCGCCGGGAGTGAGTTCGCCTTTATCCTCCAGCCACGCCAGGACGCCCTGTTCCGACCGGCTGGGGCCGTCGCCCGAGTTCTGGTAGGCTCGCCGGATGAGCAGCCGGGTGATCGTTCTCAGCCGGAGAGCCATGGCATCGATATCGTTCATATACTAAGTAGTACGCACTATTCGTAGTACTGTCTATTAAAAAGTGGTGGAGAACGATGCGCGCATCCTGCCCCGTTGGAGACAAATGCTCAATCTTTTTGTTACCTTTTTCCCCCAGGCGTCCATATACCAGTGGCATGACCAACGACGACATGGAACTAGTGCGGGAATATGGCCGGAGCAATTCCGAGGCGGCATTCGCGGCACTGGTTTCGCGCCACCTGAACCCGGTTTATTCCGTAGCTCTGAGGCAGACGCGGGACCCGCATCTGGCGGAAGAGGTGACGCAGGCAGTCTTCATCATTCTTGCGCGGAAGGCCAAATCGCTGGGGGAGAAGACCATCCTCTCTGGGTGGCTCTGCCGCGCGGCGCAGTATGCCAGCGCCGACGCCCTGAAGGCGCGCCGGCGCCGGCAATTCCGTGAACGGGAGGCGCACTTGCAAACCGCCTCGCAGGAACCTGGCCCCGATGTCTGGGCACAAATCGGACCGCTGCTGGACCTGGCCATGGCCCAACTCGGTGATAAGGACCACCACGCCATGGTGCTGCGGTTCTTCGAGAACAAGAGCCTGCAGGAAGCCGGGGCGGCGCTCGGCACCAGCAAGGACGCAGCAAAGATGCGGGTGAGCCGCGCGTTGGAACGTCTGCGGGTTTTCTTGCAACGGCGCGGCGTGGGTTGCACGGCGGCGGCGATCGCCGAAGCGGTGGCGGCCAACTCGGTGCAGGCGGCGCCCCCCGCCATGGCGACGGTGGTGACGTCCGCGGCCTTGGCCAAAAGCCCCGTGGCCAGCGGCGCCACCATTCAATGCAGGCTATCCTTGCTTCACGTTCCGAGCAACCTCCGTAACCAACGTTGCCGGAATGGAGATCCCCACAGCATCCACTCTCGACGTTTTCTACCCCCTGCGTGGTGGCGCAAATTGTTCTGGCTGTGGAACTGAGATTCGCGCCATACATAGCGCCTCTTCACCCGCGAATTCAATCGCGGCTGACTGCGCTTCTGCCGACAACGCTCGGAGGGCGGTTGTGCGGAGATTAGGATACAACTCCGGGAAGATGGGCGAGGAGTTCACTTGTGCGGTTGGTTGATGATTTCGATGATTCTCTGCAAGGCCGCCTGCTGCGTGGGGTTCGTGACGTAAGGCTGCAATTGGAAAGGGTCGCCCGGCTCCTTACCGCCATTGGCCAGCCTGTACGCGTTGAGAACGGGTTCGAGCGTCGCTTTCAATGCCACACGCTCCGTCATCTCCGCCGAAGCCTGGTCCTCGTATCCATACGGACGGTAGGGTCCTGCCCCGGCACTGAATTGGCCATCGACGGTATGGCGATAGTCGAACTCCGGGTCCACGGCTGTTTTCTCCGTTATCACCCACTCGCCCGCGAACTCTTGGCCGGGAAAGACTTTTGTTGACACGATTTCCCACCGTTCCCAAAGGGCACCCTCCACCGGCGGGTCAAGATAAGCGTTCAACTGCCGAACGTCATTAGGCCATTGTCCATCATTCGCCTGCATGTATTTGCCCAGGGCAGCTTGGAGCTTTTGGACGAAGTAGCCTCCACCCCGCTTCCGTAGTTCGGCTAAGGCCTTACGGTAGTCGGCATCGGTTTCGAGCTTCGTATCCGCCGCCACTTCAGCCCAATCGAGGTCTTTGAGGAACTGAAGTTCTGGAATTTGGGCCTGAGGTGCTTCTTGGAGCCGTCGCTTGAGTTGGTGGATGCGTTTGAGCCACAGTTTTACTGCCAATTCCGTCGAGTCGCCCGAATCATCGGCCCCCGGCTGCGCCGAGAGTTGCGGCCGGCTCCGCAGCCTCCGACTCTCCTCACGGAACGTGGCGATTTTGCCCAACGCATCGTCGCGCTCGCCTGTCAGTTGCGCCACCTGCTCGGCAAGCGACATCTGCTGTTGCTGGAGCGGTTGAAGCTGGTCGCTCAGACGCGATGCTCGGCGGGTTTCATGCACTCCAGTTCCGATTGCGGCGGCAAGCGTCGCGACGACCAAGGTTTTCTGCATCGTAGTCATGGCAATCATTTTGGTAGCCGCGACGGCAGCGGGAGCAACGGCGGTAGGAGAGGTGGCGGCGGCTAAAATCGAGGCGACCAGGCCGCCCGGCGCGGTCTGAATCGCGTTGGCCGAGATGGCGGCGGCCAGTGCGCCGGCGGTCGTAGTGATGCCCCGCCGGGCAAGGAGGCCGCGCAGCTTTTCCACGGCGCGTGAAACTCGCTTCTGAGCCGCGTCATCGCTGATGCCGAGCGCCACACCCACGGCCCGAAAATCTCGGTTCTTGAAGAAGCGGAGAAGCAAGGCATCGCGGTCCTCTTCCCCCAGACTGGAAATCGCCTCGTCCAGCAGGGACCGGAAACGTTCCCAATCCAGCGTGACCTCAGACGCGGGGTTGGCGGGTTCCAGTTCTTCCATAGCTTGCCTTTCCCTGGCTTGGCGTCGATGGTCGTCGCGTGTGACCTTGAGCGCCGCAAAACGGGTACTCCTGTAAAGCCAGCCGATTAACGATGCCTCCGGCGGAAGCTTGTCCGCCAGTAGCCGAGCCTTGCGGACAAGGTCGAGGAAAACACTCTGGGCTACGTCGCGGGCCACGTCGGATGAATCAACCTGCCGCAGCGCAGCGGAATAAACGAGGTCCGCGTGACGCGCCACAATCTCGCCAAAGGCCGCCTCTGAGCCTTGACGGGCGTATCGGCGAAGAAGCTCTGCATCCGACTGCCGTTGCATCTCACTTATTAAACACCCGCGAGCGCTACAATCCGACAGCTTTTTGCCGGTTTTTGTCTCCGGACCTTGGGGCTTGGCAGCGCCTCCATGGACGCTGCTCTTGATATTCGAAATTCCGCTCCTTCTCGGAAGCCTGCCGGCGCACCGGCAGGGCGTCTTCCCAGCCAGGGGGCCGCGCGAACGTCTTTTGCCCATCGTGGTCCGTGGAGCCTTGGTCCGCGAAGGCCCCGAATCCAATATCCGGGCGGCAAGGTTGGTGCTTCAGGACAGAGGCCTTTCGGGATGCGATGTCGGCACGAGTCAGGCTCGGCAGGGAGCGGCCGGGGCTGGACTGCAGAGTGGGACTCGAGTTTGGTTGAGCCGGCTGTTGAAGGGGTGCTGGCGTAAGCGTAGGTCAGACCTGTGCCCCACCCGAGCGCGGCCCGGGCGGCCTGCACGGTGCCACCGGTGCTGATGACATTGTCCACGAAGTACACGGGCACTGGAGTCATCGGCTCGGCCGTGCGGATAAAATGGTGTTCCTCGCGGCGAAGGCCGGGCAAACCTCGCCTGCGTCGCCATGTCGATGAAGCTACTCGTTGAGAGCGGGCGATGGCGGTTCTGACACGTGAGCCGGGCACCAGGGCCGCGACCGCACGGGCAAGCGCCAGGTTCGCCTTGATGCTGCGATCACTCGCCGGTATGGGAACCAGCCAGCATGGCCCGCTGACCAATGCGGCCATCGCTGGAGCGGCCACTTCGATGGACTCGCGATTGGCTACCTTGAGGGCGTAGGCGGTGGCGCGGATTTGGGCTTCGTTGCTGACAATGACCCGTTGGCGGATCACGGCCCAATTTCGAAAGAGACGGCCGGGAGAAGGGCAGCGACAGTCCCAGCGCGCCGCTCCGACGAGCACCGCCCGGACAGCGACCATAGAGCGGCTGGCCGATCCCGCCGCATCTCCGTTGGAGGCTCTCTGGGACGAGGAATGGGGGAAGAACCTCCTGGCCGCGGCCATTGAGAGAGTCAAAAAGAAGGTCGCTCCCAGAGAGTACCAGATTTTTGATTGTTATGTTAATCAGAAGCTGCCTGTTTCTCAGGTGGCGCACGCTTTGCGGGTCAATCGCGGCCACGTCTATTTGGCGAAGCACCGAGTCAAGAGGTTAATCAAGAAGGAGATCGCTTATTTGCGCAACAAACTCCTTTAGAAATGGCCCCAATGGAAGACAACCCTCCTGCTCCGGCAGCGACGCACTCGTTGCCAAGGAACAAACCGTGTTCGCAGTCACCATCAGTGTTAAGCGTCACATGCCACCGGGAAGACGGCGCCGAGGCATCCTCCCGCGCCATGCACGAAGTCAGGCGCAGCATTCTGAGAAAGCTGGTGCGCCGCGTCCAGGAGCCCGACACATTGTTTTCAGATACAGAGTGAAGCCATTTTCGCCGAGGAAAACCCTTGCGGCGAAAACCAGCCCGGCAGCGCGCTGGCCATAAAACGGGTAAGCCTTGCTCTTGCCGGAAATCCGGGCGTCTGCTTTGCGGAAGTGGGCTTTGACCGGGAATCTCATTTTGCTCTCGGATTCTGCCGCATTTTGCGCCGAAACCGTGCGGGGGACGCAAGAATCCCCGTTCCCCCAGGTGAAAGTGGTGCCCCGGCTAGGACTTGAACCTAGAACCAATTGATTAAGAGTCAACTGCTCTACCAATTGAGCTACCGAGGCAACCTACTGATTTGCAACGACTTACGCAGACTGAATTTCGCCGTTGACAATCTTTGGATACTGTGATTTGATACTGGAATGAAATCGGACCAGCAAACCACAGATGAAACCAAAGACATTCACGACCAGCCAAAGGACTGGTTGACCGTTGGCGAGAACCTAGTCCGCTACGTTCCATCGGGGACATACTATGCCAGGATTCGAGCGGGGGGCAAGCTGTTTCGTAAGAGCCTCAACACGAACGTTCAGAGCGTGGCGAAGTCGAGGCTGGCGGACTACGAAAAGAGCGTGCGCCAGATGACGGAGAATCAAGCCGAAATCGCACGGGGCAAGATGACCGTTGGCGATGCTCTCAGGGTCTTCCGAGAACGAATCGAAGGCGACGCAGGACTTAAACCAAACACGAAGCTGTATTACGAGAACCGAATTAAGGCGCTGCTCAAATCGTGGTCTGAGTTGGAACGGACGGACGTTCGCAAGTTGTCCAAGAATGACTGCCTCTGTTGGCGGGCGAAGTTTGCCCCGACACAGAGCGCAACCGCGTTCAACAACACAATCGGGATTCTCAAGGGCGTCTGCAAGATTGCCGTCGAGTTTGGCGCAAGGCTGGACAACCCTGCCGAAAGCCTTAGCCGCCTTACCGTCAAACCAAAGGAGTTAACCCTGCCAAGCTTCGAGCAGTTCAAAGCCCTTGTTGAGGCTGTCCATAAGGGCGGGGGCTTTCGTAATCGCTTTTCCGAACCCTGCGCAAACCTCGTTCAATTCCTGGCATTCGGGGGCTTCCGAAAGACTGAGGCGGAGAACGTCACTTGGGCGGATGTTGACTTGGACAAGGGATTCATCACCGTGCGGGGCGGGGAGACTGGCACGAAAAACAGCGAAGTGCGGCGAGTGCCGATAATCGGGGACCTGCGGGCGCTGCTCGAAAGGCTACAAGCCGAGCGTCCAGACCGCAAGCCTTCCGACAAGGTTATGGAAGTGACCGAGTGCGAAAGGTCCCTGACGAGGGCTTGCAAGGAACTGGGCATCCCACGGATTACGCACCACGATTTGCGACACTTGTTCGCCACACGCTCAATCGAATCTGGCGTACCAATTCAGACCGTCTCACGTTGGCTTGGGCATCGGGACGGCGGGGCTTTGGCTATGCGAGTATATGGGCATCTGAGGGATGACCATTCCGTAGAGATGGCACAGAAGGTTAAGTTCTCCTGAGATTCCACACGACTACTTGAGCTTCTAGTCCGTCCCCCGCTCCTGGCGGGGCTTTTTAATCCTGTCAGGCAGCGAATGAAGAATATTTCTCTATGAAGTTGTCAACGTCCTTGCGGGGGATGAGCACACGCCCAAACGCCTTGCACTTCCTGAGATTGCCTCTGTCAATCTGGCGTCTCACTGATTTCTCGGACATTCGCAACACCGTAGCTGCCTCGCTGATTCTGTAAGGAGAATTCATTGTTCGAGTCAGATAGGCGGGCTGCCCTTGATTCATTTTCTCATGCTGGCCACTTTCAAGGTTAGTATTCGTCATATTCCTATTTTGCAAAAGACTTGCCACGGTGTCAATAGGTTTCCTTCATCATCCGTTCAGTGTCATTAA
The DNA here is from genome assembly GCA_964653485.1 of uncultured Verrucomicrobiota bacterium. Classification (GTDB taxonomy): domain Bacteria; phylum Verrucomicrobiota; class Verrucomicrobiia; order Limisphaerales; family UBA8199; genus CAVQND01. The sequence continues at coordinate 28,755 of CAZZFF010000067.1, forward strand.
CTATCATTGGATACATACCTGTAACAGGCTTTAGGAGGCTTAGCATACGTTGGACACATTATAGTTTTATGTTATTCTGCCAAATAGCGGGAACGGGGGGGTAGGGGGGGCGTTTTCGCCGAGAAACTGATAAGGTGAATTCTTGCGCCCCTTTTCAACTATGCCAAGTCGAACCTCTACCCAGTCGAGTCAGGGGCCATAACATCGAATTATCAGGCTATTCCATGAGATAATCACGCCCTGGCATTTTTAAATTATATTTAATGGTAATATTGAGAAAAGCCAAGTGGACCCTGTGTTTTATATATTTGCGGCCCGCAAAACCATTCCCAGGGTCGTTAACCATGGCCCGCCGAAAGAGCATTTGAATATTCACTCGGGGCTTTTTGTCAATAAGTGTAGGATACGGAATATATTCCCCGTTTGAAGGCCGTGACGTGAATGCGACTTGGCAAAAAGGACAGCGGGGACAAAGGACATTATGAGAGACCTAAAGCAAAGGTTTGTTGAAGGCAGGATGAGTTTGTTTGATTATACAAGTGAGCTACAGCAAAGACACCTTGCAGGAAGGTTATACGCACAAGTTAATCCTTATTATTATCATTTAATTTGTATTCCGTGGGCGGTCATCGGTGGCTTGACATGGAAGAACGAATGCGAGCGAGGATACACTGCAACAGCAGCCAGATCACGGCTGAGGGATTTCAACTGGTTAATCAAGAAAGCTTGTTTTCGACTTCGCTTATATCGTGATGACATAGTTTGGTATCTCAAGCATGAGAGAGGTAAGGCTGGCGAGGGGCATTCGCATTTTCTGATAGCAAAGCAAGGACTAAGGGGTGTTTCGCCCGACGCTCTAGCAACAACATTACTTTCTTTGTGGTCGAAAGGTGCGGGCATTGGTTACAATTCGAGCAAAGGTACGGCAAAGATAGAGCCGTTTGATGAGAAGAGGCAGGATGAAGGAGTTAGTTATGTGTGCAAAAGGGAATATGATAGAGGAGAGTATCTTGAGGCGTATGATACTTTATCGAAAGCCTTAAAAGAACTTCTTCTTACTAGCTCGGATGAACCAAGCCAAGTAACCGTCCCGTCCATCGGAGCGGAGAGTATAATCCACCCCGACGGTGATTACCTGGAACGGGTTGATTAAGGGATTGCCTTAGTTGGTTGACTTGCCTCTATGATCAGTTGTGCGGCACAGTGTGCTCTTGTCACGGAGCAGGCATCACCCGATAAAAACGATGCGGATTCATTGGAGATGTTGCATTTACGTTCACGTCCACCCAAAGTTGAACAGGCTGCATCAATGTCACAGTGGCAACCGCACTCCAGCCGTTTGTGTTGGTTAAGTCGGGGTTGCTTTGAATAATGTAGGAGTAGCCCACTACTCCGCTGATTGTTACGCCTGGATACATTCCAAAGGACACCCCTGCGGGATTGACTACTACCTGTGCGGGCGCATTCGTCACATTGCCAAATGGATTGCTGACGACAACTGAGTAAGAACCAGCATTAGTAAACTGGACGCTCGCCAGGGTCAAGGTTGAGTTGGTTGCGTTCAGAATCGCACTTCCGTTATCATACCACTGGTAGCTCAAAGGCCCCGTCCCCCACGCACCAACGCTCAGTGTATTGGTGCAGCCCCAGTCCGTCACCAGCCCGCTAAAAGGAGCGTATAGATACGGATACATTGATAGGACTGCATTAGAGCTTGTCATTGCCCCAATGGCGTTGGCGACAACAACGGCGTAAGTGCCCAGGTTGGCTTGAGCGACGTTTGATATTACGAGTGAACTGGAGGTTGCCCCTAAAATGTTGCTGCCGTTGAATGACCATTGGTAGGACAAAGGACCGCCCAATGCCGTCACGCTGAAGGATGCGGTGTCCTGGGCGTTCACCGTGATAGATTGCGGCTGAACCGAGATTGTTGGAGCGGATGGAGAAAGGGGAACTAGGTTTGCATCAAGCTGAAAAACGTTGTTGGTATTCCAGGATGTGTCTTGCCGAAGAAACTGAGCCATTATGTTCCAGCCAGATGATTGTAGCCGAGCCTGAATCCAAAGGTTAGATGACCCTATCAGGGAGTTGGGTAGGTTCGTGGCGTAGTTGGAACTCCACCCATACTCGTAGCCAGGGTATTGCGGCGTTGGGGCATCCAGCAGCGAAACCCAGTTCAGGCCGTCCGTGGAACCCCACAAAGAGCCGCTGCCAACGTCCCCATTGCCAAAGTTGTACGTTGCAAAACTGGCATTCAGGAAGATGCTGGCTGTCGCTCGTCCAAAGGGGAACTTAAAAGTCAAGCTCGCCTCTGTCCCGTTTTCGATGGGTGTCCAATAAGAGACGCCGCTTTGTGGATTTCCGTTTTCGCAGGTTTGTTGTATGTTGGCTTGTCCAACCACGTATTGCAGGGAGCTTGTGGCATAGACATCCCAAAAGGCGTAGTGAAAATCAGACCCTTTCGCCTGTTGGATAGCGCAGTCCATAGCCAAAACCACCGTGAATAGGCCAACCAGTCTAGTTATAGTTGTCATAAGTGTTCTTTCATCTGCTGTTCTTCTAACACTGCCTGCCCCTCGTGGTTCTCCTAGGCTCTTGAGGGGTTGCACTTCGGATTAAAGAGGATTCTCTCTGCGGGCGCAAGAACGAAAAGGGGGCCTATAGTCCCTGTTAATTGCGCCTCTCTGGCTGCCAAACTGGCCAGAATGCTGAGACGGGACTTAAATAAGGCGTTCGGCATCGTGCTCCGCAAACACAGAAGGGCGGCGAAATTGAGCCAGGAAGCCTTGAGCGAAAGAGCCGACGTTGACGTGAAGATGATTGGACGGATCGAGACGTTCATTCGCAATCCGAGCCTGAACTTGGCTGATTCCCTTGCTCAAGCCCTTGGCGTGCCACTCTCGGCGATGATCGGAGAGGCAGAAGACTTACGGCGGCAGAAGGAGCGGGAGAAAAAGTAGCGCGACGTTTCAATTTTGCCCAGCATTGCGCCGCTATTGCCCCTCTGGCGCATTTGTGTGGCTCTGGCGGGGTTCGGGGATACGGTCCGCGTCCCGTGAAGAGGCGAACCTGATTGCCTGTAATTGAGGGCGGGCTAATTTGATACTGCCGTTTGATACCAGGGCCAGGGAATGACGCCCAAGCGTGTCCAGAGGTGTCCATCCGTTCACGTTGGGAATCACAGGAATGTCAGGGCATGTCCAGGGGTGGCCAGGGGTGGAGAAATGCGGGAAAAAGTAGCTAAGCAATTAAGAGTCAACTGCTCTACCAATTGAGCTACCGAGGCAACCAAGCGCTGCAATCCGTCAGCACAGGACTCTATTTTGCCAGGGTTAAGAAAAACGGCAAGCTGTTTCGACAGGGCAAAAAAAATGAGGCGCGGCGGGGTCCCCTTGGGTTTCACGGAGCCAGCGGGCATCCAACGCGCACGGCCTCTGTATGTGCTCAGTGCCGTCCGCGGTAATCGAGAAAGGCGCGGAGCTGGCTGGGGTGGCTCCGCCAGAACTCGACCAGGCGCGAGAGCACTTTGAGCGTCTCGGGCTTGATATGGTGCTCGATCGCCTCGACCTCTTCTTCCACGGTTTCCGGGCTTAAGCCCAGCAACCCGAGAAGAGCGGTCAGGGTCCGGTCGCGGGCCTTGATGTGTTCGGCCACCGCGCGGCCCTCGGGCGTCAGGGTCAATCCGCGGTATTTCTCGTAATTGACGAAGCCCCGCCCGGCCAGGCGGCGCACCATGTTGGAAACCGCCGGGCGGCTCCGGCCCAAGGACTGGGCGATGTCCGCCACGCGGGCGTAGCCTTTGAGGGCCACGAGTTCCTGAATGCGCTCCAGGTGGTCTTCCATGGATACGGAACGGCCCCGCGCGGCCGATGGGTCCGGACGTTTGCTCTTCATTTTGTCGCTCCTGGGGGCCGCCGGGCGCCGCCCGGCCGGCCGCTCCGAATATTTTAGCCCTAAAACACTCTATTTGACGTGATATATATTTTGTGGTAGAAAATAATGCAAGATCGAAAAAAGCAGCCGCATGCCCAGAACCAGCATCATGAGCGCACCGCCGGACAGACCCCAAGCCGCGATGCCGGACGGCTTGCCCGCCGCAGCCGCCGGCGCCGGCGGTCCGCCGGCGGGCTCCCCGTCCCTCTCGGACGTGCATGGCACGGTGGACGTGCCCCGCCACGGGGCCGGGTTCTGGCGCCAGTGGCTGGCGTTTGCCGGCCCGGCGGTCCTGGTAAGCGTCGGCTACATGGACCCGGGCAACTGGGGCACGGACCTGGCGGGCGGGGCACAGTTCAAGTACGGCCTGATCTGGGTGGTTGGAGTGGCCAGTTTCATGGCCGTTATCCTGCAGGTGATTGCCGCCCGCCTGGGCGTGGCCACGGGCAAAGACCTCGCGCAGTGCTGCCGCGACTGGTACCCCAAGTGGACACGCGTGCCAAACTGGATTTCGATGGAAATCGCCATCGGCGCGACGGACCTTGCGGAGTCTTTGGGCAGCGCGGTGGCGCTCAACCTGCTGTTCCACATCCCGATGGCCTGGGCGATCGTGATTACCGCCTTCGACGTCCTGCTGCTGCTGGCCTTGCAGGGCCTGGGCATGAGGATGATCGAGGCCGTTGTCGCGGTCTTTGTCGGCACAATCGCGATCTGCTATGGCGTCGAGATATTTGTGCTGCCCCAAACGCGGCCGGACCTCCTGGAGATCGGCGGGGCCCTGGTGCGGCCCAACCTTCGCCAGGCCGGCATGATCGTCGTGGCCATCGGCATGATTGGGGCCACCGTCATGCCGCACAACCTCTACCTTCACTCCGCCCTGGTCCAGACCCGCAAAATCCCGCGCGATGAACGCGGTATCCGCAACGCCATCCGGTTCAACACGTTCGATTCGGCGGTCGCTCTCACCATCGCGTTCCTGGTCAATGCCGCCATCCTCGTGCTGGCCGCAATGGTGTTCTACGGCAAGGAGAGCGTGACGGTGGCGGGCGGCCACGTGGTCACCTTTAGCCCGGACAGCGACTGGATACGCGTGGCGCACCTGACACTGGCGCCGCTGCTGGGGACCGCCGCCGCCAGCACGCTCTTTGCCGTCGCCCTCCTGGCCAGCGGCCAGAGCAGCACTATCACCGGCACCCTCGCCGGCCAGGTCGTCATGGAAGGGTTCATGAACTGGCGGCTCCGTCCCTGGATTCGGCGGATGATCTCCCGCGTCCTGGCCATTGTGCCGGCCATCTGGATTATCAGCATCCGGGGCAACGGCAACGTGACCGACCTGGTCAATCTGAGCCAGGTGCTGCTGTGCCTGGAGTTGCCCTTCGCCATGATTCCGCTGCTCCAATTTACTTCTTCGCGCAAACGAATGGGCCAGTGGGCCAACGGCTGGTTCCTGCTGATTTTGGGCTGGGGCAGCGTGGTCTTGATTACTGTGATGGACCTCTATAGCCTCCCCGAATCGTTCTCGACGGCCTGGCGGGTTATCAGCGGCAAATGAAAGCATCCCTTGCCCGGTGAATGGCGGACGAGGCCGAGTATATGTACGACACAATTCTCGTGACTTTGGAAGGCACTCGGACGGACCGGGCGATCATCGAGCATATCAAGCCGTTGGCAAAACTGATGGGCAGCCGCGTTGTCCTCTTCCATGTGGCCGCCGGGGCTCTCGCCCGGTATCACGGCGCCGAAGCCGCCGGGGAGGAGGTTGAGGAGAGCCAGGCCTATCTCGCGCGCGTCCGGGCCGAATTCGACCAGGCCGGCATCCGGGCTGAAGCCCAACTGGCCTACGGCGAGCCGGCCAAGGAAATCGTCAAGTGGGTCGAGCGGGAAGGGTGCGATTTGGTGGCCATGAGCACGCACGGGCACCAACTCATGGCCGACCTCGTCCTCGGGGCAACGGCCTTCAAGGTCCAGCATAACATCAGCGTGCCGGTGCTCATGCTCAGGGCGAAGTGAGGAACCGGAGACCCCATTGCCAAGCAAGCGGCTTGGCCGCCAGACGATCGGGCGGCGTCCATGCAAAAATTCACTTTGACAATTTTCCTCAGGTCGCTAAATTGCCCCCCGCTCCGGTTGGGGTCGTAGCTCAGTTGGTAGAGCGCCTGAATGGCATTCAGGAGGTCAGG
>CAZZFF010000068.1:0-34825 GCA_964653485.1 uncultured Verrucomicrobiota bacterium
AGAATTACGAACTGGTTGTGGACATAGGCCAGGCGAGCAATTATGTGGGAGCCGCGATCGGGACCACCCTCCCCGTAAAGGGCTATACGCCTGCGCAGATGGTCCCTGGTTCGTTTCTGACCCTGGACAACCTGAGTTGGTCGGTCGTTGGGTGCTATAGCGGCTCCGGCTATGGGACGAATTATCCCGCAAACACGGCGTACACGCTTTGGATAACCGTTCCACGCGCCAATAATTCCGTCCAGAGCCAGGCCCCGTCCCGTCTGGCTTGGACCTTGCAGCACGCCGTGAGGCCCAAGATCGCTTCCATCCTGTCTAACGCGGGCTTCATCTCACAAGCCATCGGCACGTCGAACCAGTTCAACACCGCATCCTTCGCTCTCGAATCGATCTCCCTCTATCCCCAACATCTTCTGAGCGTCTGGATGGGGGGCCTTAACGACAGCACCCAGGGGACCCTGAACGACACTTGGCCGCCCAGCGAACCTAACGGTGGCAATCTGGAGAACACAACCCCCAACGCTTTCTCCAGCCCGGTGCGATCCGATCTATACGAAGTCAGGCCGCTTACGGATTCGGGACTGGACCCCATCGTGGACCCTCACACCGGCACGAGCGGTCTCGCATATTACGTCGGGTACTTCGAGCTCGATGTGGATGGTTCCATGACGTTCACGCGGCAAGCGGCGAGCACCACGGTCGTTCCACCGCCGGCGCCGCTCCTGAGCGTGACCCGGAATGGCGCGCTCAGTTCCATCACGTTCTTGAGCACGAACCAGGCGACCTACACGCTTTTGTACACCAACGTCGCAGGCATCAGAGCACCCTCGAGCGATTGGCCCTCCTTGCCGGGCGCCATCACCGGAGATGGCTCGGTGAAGACCTTCCACGACGCCACCACCGATGCCAGCCGCATTTATCGAGTCCTGGCTCAGTAAGGGCGTGTGGGGAGCGGCTGAAGGCTAAAGACTAAAGGCTAGAGGCTGAAGTGGGCGCGGTAGGGGCGTGTGGGGAGCGGGGAGCGCGGGGGGCGCGGATTTGTTCCTTTGCCGCCCGTCTTGCGCGGTCCCTCGCCAAAAGGCCCTTTCACAGGCGCGCCGCATCATCGAGGTTGCTTCCCTCGCTTGAACCCTCCCGGCTCCAGGCTATTGGGTGGGCAGGAGGACGGTAACGCGGCCGACTCGTTTTGTGAGGGTGGGGAGCTTGGCGGCCCGTTTCTTTTTCTCGTCGTCGCTGGAGGAGGTGTCGTCGGGGGTGACTTGTTTCTCGGCGTCGCTGCTGGCCTGCTGGGCGGCAGCCTGGCTGGTGGTGGTCGCGGTCGCCGTGGAACCGAGGGTGGACTGGGCGGCGCCGCCGCCGACCGAGACGTTCTGACCGAGCAGCGAGGCCGTTATGGGGCCGCCGCCCGAGGCGCTCACCCCGCCAATGCCGACGATTGTGCCGGAGATGCCGCCCGCGCTGGCGGAGACGCTGGCGGTGCCGCCGGAAAGGAGGGTGCCGCTAAAGCTCTGCGCCGCTTGGATGTCCGAGTTCTGCCGGGAGATGATCAGGCCGCTGATCGTCCCCTGGGCGGTGATGTTGATCGTGCCGCCGATGACGCCGCCGTTGCCGAGATCAACGTTGCCGGCATAGCCCGCCGAGCCTGAAGAGGGCGGCGTGCCGGCGTCCAAGGTGATGGTCGGCCCGCCCGCAATGCTGCCATTCAACGCATACTGCTGAATCCCGCCCAAGGTCGAGAGGATGCTGCCGTGAGGAGTCTCGACGGTGATGTTTCCCGGCAGGTCGCTCGCTCCGGGGGCCAGCCAAACCGAGGTCGGCGAGACTGCCAGGATGCCGCTGCCGAAGGGCTTCGGGTCTTGTATCGTGCCGGAGGTCAGGAGCCCGGTGGTCGGGTCCACGTAGATGACCGGAATCACCAACGTGGAGTTGGCCCCGTTGCCGGCGTTCACGTTGCCCTCAGTCGAGCTGATGAACACATTGCCGCCGTTGAAGGTCGCGATGCGCGCGCCGCCGATATTGATGTCCCTGGTGGCGGTCACATCCACATCACTGTGCCCCGACGTGAAGATGCCATAGCTGACCGCCGTGGGGTTGGGCGGAATGAGGGAAAAGTCTCCGAGGCTCAGGTTGACGGCCCCGGCCGAATTGACCGCGACGTTGCCGCCGTCGATCGAAGCAATCGTGGAGGTCAACAGACTCAAATCACCGCTCAGGGTCGTGACATTGACCGCCGCGCCCGCCCCGGCGGGAGTGACGGTGGCAAGAGAGGAGTAGTTTACGGGATTATTCCCGGAACCGATGCCCCAGGATATGATTCCGCTGCTGCTGCCCAGGTTGATGGAGGAGGCAGTAACGTCGAGCTTGCCCGGACCGCCGATCTGGAACCCGGGAGAGACGGCATCGGCGTCTTTGACCGAACTCAAGCTCTGGTTATAGAGGCTTTCAATGACTGAGGCGGGGGCAAACGTGACAGGGGTGGTGGCGAAATAGAGTTTGGTGGGGTCCTGGCCGAGGCTGGCCTGGCCGGGCTGGACCACCGGGACCCCTTGCTGGTTCAGTTCGATCGTCTCCAACGTCCCTTCCAGGGCGCTGCGCACGGTCTGGCTCATCTGAAACTCGAAACCCAGTTGCTTGGTCGCCGGATCATAGATGAAGCCGGGGTTCGCCGCGGGGTTGTAGCCGCTGACACCGGTGAGCGAGTTGAACACGAGCAGGGCATTGGCGTCGGCCAACAGTTGGGCGGGGGTCGCGTTGGCGGGGACTTGGAATGAGGCGGTCAGGACCGGGTTGACCAGGAAAGAGAAGATAGCGTCCCAAGCCGAGGGAAGGAGGGGATCCGCTCCCACGATCGCCTGGGGCAATTGCGAAAAGGCGAAAATGGGCGAATAGGAGATGCTGCCGCCTACCGTGACCGAGGTGACGTCGTCGGCATGGAGATTCTCACCCAGAAACCCCGCGTTGAACATGTCCCCGGCCACGGAGATGGTCGTCTCCTTGGTCGTCCGGATATTCACATTGTTGATGCTGCCGGAAACCGTGATCTCAACCGGGTCCGAGTTGTTGGCTTCGGGTGGGGTGGCGCTGTGATCGGTCAGCCCGAAACTCCCAAAGGTGCCGCTGGAAGGAAAGGGGTTCCATTGCGTTGCCGCGCTGTCGGACATGGAGAGGGTCCAGATGTTGACATTCTGCGGGTCGGACGGATTGGGCTGGCTTTGGAAGTTCCCGCCGTTGAGCGTCGTGATGTGCAAATTGCCCTCGGGCGACGGGAACAGGATGACATCGGTGTCCAGGGTGAAGCCCCCGGCCCCGGTCGTGACGGTGAGAGTAGGCGGAAAGAGGAAAGGCACGGGGCTGTCCGGGGACGAGGGAGCGAAATGGGGGGCGCCGGCGCCGGTGATTTCGACCGCGTCCCCGGCGTCCAGGAGCAGGCTGGCCCCGGGGCTGTAATCGAAGAGATGGTAGCCTCCATACGCATCCACACTGCCGCCATGGTCATTGAACACGCCATTAGGGTTGCGCACGTCCTGCACGTAGATGCTGCCGTTGGGGGCATAGACGCTCCAACCGCCCGAAACCAGGCTCAGGGCGAAGCCCCCGGCGGCGGTGGGCGCTCCCACATTTCCCCCCGCCGTGATAGAGCCTACGCCGTTGGCCAGCACATAATGCCCCGACACATTGCCTCCCGCCGTGATGGTGACGTTCCCAGGCTCGGGACCGAACGCGCCGCTTCCGCCGTCGTAAGCCGCCTCGTTGTAATTGTTCTGCACAGGCAGGTAGCTGGTCACGTTGCCGCCCGCCGTAATGGAGACATTGCCCCCCGCCGCGGTGCTGATGCCCCCCAGGTCCTGCGAGACCCGGTAGTAAGGCGCCGTGTGCTGGCCAAAGACGTACCCGTAGTAGTTGCCGCCCGCGTTCACGTCCCCGTAAAGCGCCGTCACATCGATGTTCCCGCCATTGAGAGTCCGGACCCCGTTGTCCCCGACCGGGCCTGTGCTATTCGCATAGGGCGGACCCGGATTGACGATGACCTCGTTGGCGGCCTGGAGGCTTATATTCCCGTTCAGGGTCTGGATGTACGAATCGCCGTTCAGATAAATCCCGTCAACCCCTGACCGGCGGCCCGATGCGGAAGTCAATTCCGTCCCGGCAACCAGGTTCACGCTCCAGTTCTTGCCGGCGCTGATGCCGGAGCCGTCATCCAGCGTGATGTTCCTGGCCGCCGTGAGCGTCAACGCGGCGCCGGGCGTCTGGCTGTCGGGCAGCGCCCAAAGGGTGCTCACCTCGATGTTGCGCGTGGCCTGCAGGTTGATTTGAGAAAGTCCGCTCTGCGAAATGAGCGTGTTGAAGGAATTAACGTTCAGGGTCAATGTGTCCGCGCTCCCCGCGCTCGGCGGGTCCCCTGGGTTGACCGTGCCCGAGGAGGGGGCGTTGTCCCCGGAGTCGCTCAGGAGGATATTCTCCGGATCAATCGTGAGCTTCCCTCCGAGAAACCCTGCGTTGGCATGGCCGTCGATCCGGGAGTAGATGCCGCTCAGTTGCAGGGCAGAGATTTCAGCCTGCCCGCCGTTGCCACCTTGCGTCCCGCCGCCCACCGCGATTGTCGAGCCGCTCTCATCGCTGAACTGGCCGCCCGACTTGATGACGACGTTGCCCCCCGGACTGACGCCTTGGCTGTCGCCCTGGGCCTGGATGACGGAATTGGGACCGAGGCTGATGGAATCGCTGGCGAGCAGCTCGATGACACCGTTGTTTTCGCGCACGGAGTTGGCCTGGATGAGGCCGCCCTGGTTCACCACCTGGGCTTGAAGGACGATGCTCCCGGCATCGGCCGTCAATCTGCCCGCGTTGTCCACCGCGCCCACGGGCAGGGTCACTTTTGCGCTCAGGCCGCGCCCGTCAGGCCGCTCGGAGACAAGGACTTCCTTGCCGGCAAAGAGGCCGATTTGGCCCTGCGGCGCGTTAATCGAGCCGTAGTTCTCGATGTCGCTGGAGATGAGAAACGCCGAGCCGCCGCCCCCGATGTTGATTTGGCCGTAGTTGACGATCTTGGCCGTGGGAGGCGGGGCGTTGAACTGCCAGGCCCCGCCGCCCGCCAGGTCCGGCACCCGGATGGGCGCCGTGGTCATCAGCAGCCCGGGGGCCGAAATAGTGGCTTGGCCGCCGATGGAGAACCCGGAGGCGCTTTGGAGGACCACGAATCCGTTTGCGTTCAGGGTCCCCAGGATTTCCGACGGGTTCGGGTTATTGATCTGGTTCCAAACCACCGACGAGGCCGAAGGTTCGACGAAGGTGGTCGTCTCGCCGGGGCCGATGTTGAAGCTCTGCCAGTTGATGAACGCGCGGTCGGAAGTGGTGATGGTCAACTGCGAACCCTGGCTGGAAAAACTCGCGCTGCCCTGCGTGACACTGGGGCCTGTCGGGAGGGCCTGGAAGACGGCGGAGCCCGCGGGGGCGGCTCCAAGAACACGCCCGGGAAGTTGGGAAAGAAGCAGGGCCAAGACCAACCACCCGAGTTGGCTGGCGCGAATCAGCTCCAGCACGCGCTTCGCACTCGGGCCTCTGTCTTGCGCCCCGACTCGGCGACCAACGGAATGTGGATTGGGGTTCATAAGGGGTACGGGGCTTCCGCGCGCCAACGGCGTGCGGGCACATCAGCGCAGGGCAACCGCCCTGGGAAAACTGTCGCGCCATCCCAACCCGCCCTGTAAAGGCGGAAGCAATTTGAACCATGCAGCGGCTTCATAATTCGGCGCGTTAAAACTGGGCTGAGAGTCCGAAATCGAATCTTGGTTGTCCCGCCACCGTCGTGCCGGCGCTCAGAAGCGGCCAGGAGAAAAGAAAGCGGGCCTCCCAAGTGGGGCCGATCGAGGCGACGCCCCCAAAACCGACGCCCCAAAGCTGAGTGCGGCCCTTGCGGTCCCCGGGGTCGAGCAAGTAGCCCTCCCCGTAATCCATAAAGACCGAACCCCGGACGGTCAGAGGATGGTTGGGATAAACGGTGCCGACGACGTAATAGGGGGTCTTCTGTTCGGTGGTCAGACGCCAGCCGTCATCGCCGAATATCTCGCCCTCATGGTAACCCCTGACGCCGGCCAAACCGCCGAGTCCGAACTGCTCGTTGCTGATCAAAGGCTCCGTGGCCACTTGGCCGTCGGCGTGAACCGACAATACCCAATTGGTATGAATGGTCAGGTCGCGTCCCAGGCTTGGGGTGAGCACAACCCAATAACCCGAAGAACGGGACGAGCCGGTTATGGCCTGGAGATCGGCGGCGGAGCCCGAAAAGCAGGAATCGGCGCTCAAACCAAGGCCAAAGTAGGTAACACCCCATGAGTCCTTCAAGCTGCCATCGTAGCGCAACGCCAAGGGCACGTACTCGAGGAAACGGTGCGTTGTCGGCACCGGGGAGTTATCCACTTGATGCGTAATGTTGGTCTGGGGGTGACTTGGGTTATTCCCATAATCAACCTCAACGCTGGTTAAAGTGAAGATGTTGGTCTTGTCGCTGGTCAGGTTGTAGGTCTTGAAATCAAAGCCGCCGGAAAGACTTGATTGAAAAGTCTCGGTGGTTTGCAGCGGAACGCTCAGCCGCGAGCCGATGGCGCTGTTCACCGTCAAATCCTGCTGGACGGTCTGCTGGTTGAGCGAGTTGCCGTTGGTGTTGTACAGGTTGCCGTTGAATAGGCTCATGACGCCGGAATCAATGGTCGAGCGGCTGGCATAGACGTTCAACTCCGCCCTCCCGGAGGGCGGAGGCAGGTGGAACGTCCGGGATGCCTCATCGTAGCCGAAGGCGCCGGGGCGGCTGGCGATGACGTCGGTGATCGATTCGGGGCTGCTCAGAGGCAGCCGATAGAAGGCGCTGTAGTTCGCCACCGCGGGCCGATCGTAAAAATCCCATTGATCCCCGGACTTGAAGGTCTCGGGCGAGAAACTGTATTGGACGCCCATGGAATGCTCGAGTTGCCAGAGATTGTTATAGACGGCGGAGCTGTTGACGCGCAGGTCGGGCGTGCCGGGTGAGTTCTGGTCGTTCAACTCGATCTTGCCGTGGAGGGGCAGCCGGTCCTTGGTTTCGAGGGTGAGGAGGGACGTGTTCTCCTCAGGCCCGGGCGAAAGTTGCGGATAGATTTGGCGGTCCTGGTTGGCATTGGCCCGGTCGAGTTCGGCCTGAAAGGTCGGGCTGTTGAGGATCATGTTGGTGTGCAGGCCGGGCAGCGCCCGCATCACGTTGTTTGAAGAGAAAAAACGGTTCTTGGTCACCAGGATGTCCGAGAGCCGCCCTTCAAAGACCTGGAGCTTGACCATCTCATTGGTGATCTGCTGCTGGGGAATCGCCACCCGCACCGTCGGATAGCCCCGGTTCCGGTATTCCTTCTGAAGGTCCGCCGCGGCCTCCACTATGTTCGTCAGCGCCACGTTGGTGCCGGTATGCGGCGTGAGCAACGCGGTGAGCCTCTCGGTCGAAAGCAGCGTGTCACCCCGCACCTCGAAGGCCTTTACGCTGAAATGAGGCATGGGTTTGGCTGGCGCCGCCGCGTTCCTGGCCGGACCGCCGCCTTCCGGCGGCGGGGGCTTCGCGGCCCCTGGTTGCGCCGCCAGCTCGCCCGCCTTGTTTGGGCTGGGGAACGACTTGCCCGAGACCAGGATGTCGCGCGAAGGCGCCCGGAAGGCGTGCAGGGTGACCCGGCCGTTGGCAATCCTCTCCGGCGCAATCGAGATGCTCACGTTGGTGTAGCCCCGGCGCTGGTAATCCGACTGCAACTCGGAGGCCGCCTTGACGAGGCTCTCCAGGCCCACGTTCTGGCCCGTATACTTCGAGAACAGCGCCGTGCTCGTGTTCGTCGACGGGGCCTGGTATCCCGACACGACGTAACTGCTCACGAAGTAGTTCGTCGCGGCCGGCTCCGCCGCCGACACCCGCTCGTCCACTCCTGAGTCCCACACTAGAAAGGGGACAAGACAGATTCGCGCCAGGAGACGTAATTGCATCGGCCCCATAAATTAGGTTCGCATGAAGGCAGGTTTATGACGCGCACGTGACGTTTAGGTGACGATGGGGCATCTGAGTTCCGAAACATGTCATCCCTTTTTGGATGTTCCGATCCGCCCCCTTTGAAGTGAGGTCCAGCCGGGGCACGGCTTGGCTTTGCCTCCGGCGAGCGTCCGTTTCCGAATTGTTTCTTGAATGCCACGGTTTTGTAACAGCGGCCCCTCAAGATACCTTTTGAACCAGTTCAGGCAGCTATGGAATCAGACCGTTCTTTTGGCCAGCACTTGGCGATTAAAGAAGTCGCAATCGCTCCTGGAGACGAATGGGCGCCCAGGGCGCCGGGTTGGATGTTCGTTCATATCGCCAGCGGAGTGGGTTATTGGATGCAACCGGGCAAGAACATCGAGTTGGCGGCCGGCTCGACGCTCATCTTCTCGCACACCGTTCAGGGCGCGATCCGCGCCAGCCAACTGGGCCGAACCGCCCTCCACTCATTCCAGGTTGAACCCGAGAGGCTGGCCGGAGTCGTCACATTGGGAGAAAAGGAGTTTTTGCAGAGGGCCGCCGACCGGGACGGCCTCGGTTTCCGGTATCTTCCTCCGACCGATCCGGTGTCCGAGAAATTCGCCGAGATTTGCCGCCGGGGCAACGCGAGCAGCCTCCGGATGCGGCTCCAGTTGCTCGAGCTCTTCATCCGGGCATTCGATACCGCCCTGGGCCGGCAGGAAACCGAACCTCTGGCTGAGATGGATGCCAAGGCCCGCCTGGGGCTCTTCTTGAAGCAAATGACCGCCTCCGCAATGCTCGACCTCAGCCTGTCCGAACTGGTCAAGGAGATTCGCTGCACGCCCAGGCACTTGAGCCGCATCTTCCTGGAAACCGTCGGCATGTCCTTCCGCGAAAAGCAGGCCGAGGTCCGCCTGGCCCGGGCGCGGGAGTTGCTCGAAACGACCAATTCCAAGATATACGAAGTGGCCATGGAGAGCGGATACCAATCGTTGAGCCTCTTCAATTTCATGTTCCGAAAACGCTTTGGGGCCACCCCGGCCAAATGGCGAAAACAGTTGAACAGCCGCAGGCCCCCCCGCCCGGTGACCCAGGGGACCCGGCCCCGCCATAACGCCGTCGAGGAGATTTCTTGCGTTTGACTGCTCCGGGCCATTTGCGCGTTGAAGAAACCATGCTGCCGCCAGGCCAGGAGTGGTCCGACGAAACAGGGGCGTGGCGCTTTGTGCGAATCAGCGCCGGGGCGGCCTACTGGTTGGGCGCCTCCAACCCGCGCTCCCTCACCCAGGGAGAAGTCCTGATTATCTCTCCGGCAGCCAAGGCCCTGGTCCGGGCCAGCCAACTCAACACCGTCTCCCTCCACGGCTTTACCTTCGTCCCGGACTGGCTCTGCGGGTTCTTCACTTTGTCCGAACGGCGCTTCTTCGAGAGCGCCGCACAGCCCGCCGAGCCGGTGAGTTTCCTCCCCTCGACCCATCCTTTCTCCCAGGGTTTTGCCCGCCTGGTTGGCCGGGGAGACGCCGACCAAGAGCTCGTCCAGCGGGCGGATGCGTTGAGCCTGGTCGCCGCCTACTTCGGCCAGGGCTTGGGCAACCATGAACTCCCTCCGGGCCGCAGCCCCTCCGTGCGCGACCGGTTCGAGCAGATCGTTTGCCAGATGCCCGACCTCGAGCTCATCCAGCACTCTCCGGAGCAACTGGCCAGACTCTGCGGCTGCAGCGCCCGCCACTTCAGCCGCTTGTTCCGCGAGCGGTTCGGCGGCTCGCCCCGCGCCCGCCAGACCGAAATGCGCCTGCTCAAGGCCCGCGA
This sequence comes from uncultured Verrucomicrobiota bacterium, assembly GCA_964653485.1. Classification (GTDB taxonomy): domain Bacteria; phylum Verrucomicrobiota; class Verrucomicrobiia; order Limisphaerales; family UBA8199; genus CAVQND01. Next base: position 9,809 of record CAZZFF010000068.1, read on the forward strand.
ATTGCTGGCCAATTCCGAAAAAAAGATCGCCCAGATCGCCCTCGACAGCGGCTACCGAAGCTCCAGCCTCTTCAATTCGCTGTTCCGGCGCCGCTTCGGCGCCAGCCCCTCCGCATGGCGCGAACAAGCCGCCAAGGCCAATCAAACCCTGTTTCAAGACACGGACCGGAGCGAAGTCACGTAATCGACACAATTCCGCCATGAAGTGTTCACAGTGCGTTGCTTAAATCCACACGGGTTGTAGCAGAACGTTTGGAACGGAGCTCAAGAGAACCATACCCATGAACTTAATGGCACCTATGTTAGCGAGCGGGGCGCTCAGGTTCGCCTTCGAGAAGGCGACCACCGAAGGCAAGATCACGATCGGGGTCTTGATCATTGTCTCGATTTTCAGTTGGACGGTCATCATCACCAAAAGCCGCCAGCTCTTTCGCGCCGGCAGAGCGGGCAAACGGTTCTTCGCCGCCTACCGCGCCACCCGCGACCCGCTGGACATCCACCGCGCAAAGAAGGAATTTGACGGCGCCCCGGCTTACGAACTCTACGCCACCGGCGCCGAGGAGATCGAGTACCACCTCAAGAACAACCCTATCCACGTCGAACAGGCGCACAACGCCCCCCGCGCCCTCGCGCCCAAGCCCGGCGCCGATGCCGTTGCCAGGCCGGGTTCGGCCAAGATCAGCCACGACGCGTTTGAATCGGTCCGCGTGGCGCTCGAACGTGCCGCCAGTTCCGAGGCCCTTTCGCTCGAGAAGGGCATGATCATCCTCTCCACCGCCGTTGCGGGCGGCCCGTTCATCGGGCTGCTCGGGACCGTCTGGGGGGTCATGGAGACGTTCTCGGGCATCGCCCGGGCCAATGCCGCGAGCCTGACGGCCATGGCCCCCGGTGTTGCCGGCGCGCTCATTGCGACCGTCGTCGGCCTGTTTGTGGCCATTCCTGCCATGTTCGCCTACAATTACATGGTCACCACCATCCGCGCCATCACACAGCAACTCGATGGCTTTGCCAGCGAATACGCCACTCAGCTCGAGCATCTCTACGTGGATAACCGGAGCCTGGCGGACGAAATCCGCGACGCCATGCAGCACCGCCCCGCGGGCCAGGCCGCGCCGCTCCCAGAGCCCGCCCGCGAGGAGATTGAGCCCGCCTTTTCATGAAGAAATGCTCCAAAGGCTGCCACGAAGCCCTGGCGCAGTTGAATATCACTCCGCTCTTGGACCTGGCGTTTGTGTTGCTCGTCATCTTCATCATTACGACGACGCCGGTGGTCAACGACCTGACGGTGGACTTGCCCACCGCGGCCAAGCGCCAGAAAGACCCGAAACCCAAGGTCCAGTACGTGACGGTCGAGAGCACCGGCCACATGTTCTTGAACAAGGAGGAGGTGGACCTGACCGCTCTGCAAGAAAAGGTCGTCGCATTGCGCATCGGCGACCCGGACCTCAGCGTCGTCATCCGCGGGTCCGCAAAAACCAAGTACCAGCATATCGTCAACGTCATGGACATGCTGCAGCAAGCCAATGTCGGAAAAGTGAACCTTGCCACCGAACCGTTTGCCGACGGCTCGGCCAAGAAGGAGTAAGCTATGTCTCAACGCAGGAAGAGCAATTCGTCGAAAGTCAACCTGACCATCTCGCTCATCTTCCACACCCTCCTGGTGCTCGCGGTGTTCTTCCTCGCGGCGCGCGAGGGCATGCTCGGCAAGAAGCTCAAGGAACTCACCGTCACCGCGGTCAAGGAAAAGAAGCCCGAGCCGCCCAAGGAAAAGGCCCCCGAACCCAAGGTCGAGACCGCCAAGCAGGCCGAAGCGCCCAAAACCGTCGCCGTCGCACAAGCCCCGCGGATGGAGAACACCCCCGCCCCTCCTCCCGCGGGAGCGTCCAGTTTGGCCGCGCCGCCCCCGGCCGATGTGCCCAGTATGGAGTTCACCGATGGCGCCAAGGCTGTCTTCACCGAGTCCGATCCCAAGGTCCTTTACAAGGGACTGGTCGAGTCCGCCTTGCGCGCCCATTGGAACCGCCGCGAGGACATTGCCGATGATTCGTATGTCGCCGAAATTGAGTTGGCCATCGATCCGCGAGGCAACGTGACCGGTTCAACCTGGCTCAAAGGCTCCGGCGATGCCCGGTGGGATACTTCGGTCAAGGCCGCGGTAGCCGCCACAAAGGTGATCAGCCGCCCGCCCCCAAAGGGGTTTCCCGGAAAAGTCGTGGCCCGCTTCGACGTCGAGTTGATGCAGACCGAGGAAGTCTTTAAGGTGAGCAGCCGGTGAAGAAGTTCTCAAAAGGCCATCACAGCTCCCTCAACGAGCTGAACATTACCCCGCTGCTGGACCTGGCGTTCGTGCTGCTGGTGATCTTCATCATCACCACGCCCCAGTTGTCCAATGACCTCGAGATGAACCTCCCCTCCGCCAAAAAGAGCAAACCGGCTGTCCCTCCCAAGATCACCCGTATCGTCGTCGAGACAACCGGGCGCATCACCCTCGACAATCAACCGATTGAGCTGGCTGCCCTCAAGCAAAAGCTTTTCGCCATGAAAGCCGAGGACCCCGAAACCAGCGTGGTCGTCAAAGGCGCCGGCGATGTCGATTACCAAAAGGTCATCGGCGTCCTGGACCTGCTCCAACAGGCCGACATCTCGAAGGTGGGCCTCGCCACCGAGACGGTGCAATAGGTGGTTTGAGTTTGGCCCAGGGCTATGGCCGCAAAAGTCCGTTAGATTCCACGGTTGGCCAATTCTTCGGAACATGCCGGAGGGCGTCTCAGCCAAGCCGGCAGGGGCCTGGGGAAGCACGAACCAGAAATGATAAAGTAACAAAAGCGCCCTCGGAGGCTTGATACTCAATCACATACTGGGGGCCGACCGACGCGTGCTGGGCATTCTGCGCCGAGCCGTGCAAGGAGAATACCGAGCTTGGGCTCGACGCCAGTCCAAAGCGCGACGCCCGCACCGGCACAGACGCCCCAGGATGGATGCCGCGCCTGACTATTGCCATCGCAGCCCGACAACAGGTGGCGGAGCGCCCGAAATTCCGCCCCCGTAGGCCAACCCATTAGCTACATCACTGGAGCAGACTGGCCATCCAGCCGATTTCGGATTTCGGATTTCGGGTTTCCTTCGGATTTCGGATTTCGGATCTCAGGGCTGCGCGCTTGTGCCCCCCGGTAACGCGAGCTTAAAGCAGCCCTGAGTTCGACCCGCCCCGACTTCCCGCTTGACGCGGGTCGCCGTGCTGCGCCAACGTAAGACGGTCACATGCAAGATTTTGATTATCGCAATCCGACGCGGATCGTTTTCGGCAAAGGAAGCATAGCCCGGCTCAAAGACCTGATCGGCCCCCGGGACCGGGTGCTGATGACTTACGGCGGTGGCTCGATCCGGAAGAACGGGGTGTACGACCAAGTCCGGCAGGCCCTGCCGGGGCGGGACGTGATCGAGTTCGGCGGCATCCAATCCAACCCTCTCTACGAGACCCTCATCAAGGCGGTGGCGCTGGTCAAGGAAAGGCAGGTTACCTTCCTGCTGGCCGTAGGCGGAGGTTCGGTCCTGGACGGCACCAAGTTCATCGCCGCCGCGGCCCGCTTTGACGGCCCGGACCCATGGGCTATCCTGGCCAAAGGAGCGCCGGTCAAGACGGCGGTCCCGCTGGGGGCGGTCCTCACGCTGCCGGCCACCGGCTCCGAGTCCAACGGGTTCGCGGTCATCTCCCGCCACGAGACAGGCGAGAAACTCGCCTTCGCAAGCGATGCCTGCTTCCCTTGCTTTGCCATCCTCGATCCGGCTGTGACCCTGAGTCTGCCCGCAAACCAGGTCCGCAACGGCATCGTGGACGCCTTCATGCACGTCCTCGAGCAATACGTCACCTACCCGGTCAACGCCCCCCTCCAGGACCGCCAGGCCGAGGCCATCCTCAAGACGCTCATCGAGGAGGGGCCGAAGACGCTTGCCAATCCGCGCGATTATGACGCCCGCGCCAACCTGGTCTGGAGCGCAACCCAGGCCCTCAACGGTTGGATCGGACAAGGAGTGCCCCAGGACTGGTCCACTCACATGATCGGCCACGAACTCACCGCCTTCTTCGGCATCGCGCACGCTGAGAGCCTGGCAGTGGTCATGCCCTCGCTCTTTCGCCACGAAATCGCCGCCAAACGCGCCAAGCTCGCCCAGTTCGCCCGCCGTGTCTGGGGTGTCAACGAACCCGATGACCTTAAAGCGGCCGAGACCGCCATCGCCAGGACCGTGGAGTTCTTCCACTCGCTCGGCATGAAGACCCGGCTCGCCGACTACGGGATCGCGGCCGGTGAAGCCGGCGGCAAAATCTCCAGCCGCTTCCGCGCCCGCGGCGTCAAGCTGGGAGAACACCAGGCCATCGACGCCGGCGCCGTGGCGGAAATCCTCGCGGCCTGTTGAGAAAGGTCCGGCCCACACCGGCCTGACCCGCCGCCGTGGCCAACGCCGCCGGCCGGAAAAGTCCCTTGTCAGTTCGCCGCCACGCCCGCTGCCTCATCGAGCAGGGCGTGGACCTTCGGCATCCAGTCGCTGATGGGAATCCGCTGCGGACACTGTTCCTCACACGCGCCGCAATCCACGCATGCGCCCGCCCGCGCCTCGGCGGCAAGAAACAGCCGATACCTGAGCCGCGCGCCTGGAACGTCCTCATGCAGGTGCGCGTCGTTGAATATCTCGAAGTTGAGCGGGATGTTCACCCCGTTCGGGCAAGGCATGCAGTAGTTGCACTGCGTGCAGGGAATGAGCGTCCGCTGCCGGTACTTGTCCCGCAGTTGCCCGATGAGCGCGAAGTCCGCGGCCTCGAAACAATGGACGCGAGAGCGGTCGGCCGAGTCAAGGTTCTCTTCCACCTGGGCCGGCGTGCTCATGCCGCTGAGCACCACCGACACCTCCGGCTGGTCCCAGAGCCATTGGAGCGCCCAGTCGGCGGGTGAGCGGCGCGGGTGGATTGGCGAGCCGCCCGCCCAACAGCGGCTCCATCACCACCACCGCCAGCCCCTTGGCCGCCGCCAGCTTCAGGCCCTTGACCCCCGCCTGGTTCTCCGTGTCCATGTAGTTATACTGAATCTGGCAAAACGACCACCGGTCGCAACCGTCCAGGATTTCCGGAAGGCCCTCGTAATTGTCGTGGAACGAAAACCCTAGATGCCGGATGCGCCCATCCCCAATCGCGGCGTCAGCCCTCTCCAGCAGGTCGTGCCGGAGCACCACGTCATGCCACCGCTTGCGACTCAGCGCGTGGAGCAGGTAAAAATCAATATGATCGGTCCGCAGCCGGCGCAACTGCTCGTTGAGAAACCGGTCGAAATCCGCTCCGCTCTCCACGAGCCACACCGGCAACTTGGTGGCCAGCTTGACCCCCTCCCGCCGCCCGCCCGCCAGCGCCTTGCCCAGCGCGACCTCGCTCGCCCCGTCGTGATACACGTACGCCGTGTCGAAGTAGTTGACGCCCCCATCGATGGCGCGATGGATCATCCGCTCGGCCAGCGCCTGGTCTATCTTCGCCCCCAACGGATTGCCATCCAGCGTAGGCAGGCGCATGCACCCGAAACCCAGCGCGGAACCCTTCCAATCGAGTCTGCCGAAATCGCGGAACTTCATGGCTGCCAGCTTACCCGCCAGGGCCGCCGCCCCTCAACTACGAAATCCACGGCTGTGGACAAAGTCCCAGGCAGGCAACTTTGGAGTGCGGTGGCAAGCGAAGCGCGACACCGCTTTGCCTCGGGCAGCCCCTGCCCTGTCGGATGTCCCCCGCGGCCCAAAGCGCCGTCGCCGCTTTGCTCTGCCGGCGCACTCCAGGAGATCACGCCGTCCACCGCCGTGCTTGAGCTGGAGGTCCGCCTGCCGCACATTCGTGCTGCTGGCTCCGTCCAGCGAATGAATGAACACTGAGCAATCGCGGAAGCCGGCCGCGCGCTTGAAGTTGCGCGTGAGCGCCGCCGCCGAGGCGGCGCTGCGCGAGGGCCACCCGTGGGTCTTCGCCGAGGCGGTTCGGGAGCAGAGTCGTGCCGGGCAGACGGGGGAGCTGGCGGTGGTCTATGACAGGCAGGACCGGTTTCTGGCGGTGGGGCTCTTCGACGCGGACTCGCCGATCCGCCTGCGCGCTCTGCAAGTGGGCCGGCCTGAGCCGATAGACGCGGGCTGGTGGGCTGGCCGCCTCGAACAGGCCCTGGAGCGCCGGCGCGGATTGTTCGACGCCCGGACCACTGGCTACCGGTGGATTCACGGGGAAAACGACGGCTGGCCCGGGTTGGTCCTGGACCGCTACGACGGCACGCTGGTCCTGAAACTCTACACCGCGGCGTGGCTGCCGCGTCTCGATCGGATCGCGGCGCTCGTCATCGAGCGGTTGCGGCCGGAGCGGGTGGTCTTGCGCTTGGGCCGGAACGTGCGGGACATCGCCGCCAGTCGCTTTTCGAGAACGGACGGGGACCTGCTGCACGGGGCGGCGCCGGCGGGACCGGTGGTCTTCCTGGAAAGCGGTTTGCGTTTCGAGGCGGATGTCCTGCGCGGCCAAAAGACCGGATTCTTTCTGGACCAGCGGGAAAACCGGCGGAGGGTCGAGGGACTCGCGCGCGGCCGCAGAGTGCTGAATGCCTTCAGCTATTCAGGGGCGTTCTCACTCTACGCTGCTCGGGGCGGAGCGTCATCGGTGACGGACCTGGACGTGAGCGAGCACGCGCTGGCGGGCGCCGAGCGGAACTTCGCTCTTAACCAGGGGAACGGGGCGGTGGCGTCCTGCGCGCGCGAGACGGTGAGGGCCGAGGCCTTCGACTGGCTGGGCGCCAGCGCGGACAAGCGATTCGATCTGATCATCCTCGACCCCCCATCGCTGGCCAGGCGGCAGGCCGAGCAGGCCGGCGCCATCCGCGCCTACGAGCGCCTGGTCGGCATGGGTCTCGCGCGGTTGGCGCCGGGCGGGGTTCTTGCTGCGTGCTCCTGCTCCGCCCACGTGAGCGCGGACCAGTTTTTCGGGGCGGCGCGCAAGGCGGCCGCGCGCTCGGCCCGTCCGATGCGCGAGTTACAGACCACCGGCCACCCGCCGGACCACCCGGCCGCCTTCAAAGAAGCGCATTATCTGAAAGCGATCTTTTTCGAGGCTGGGCGGCGGAAATGAATAAAGGTAGCAAGACGCCGCCGGGATTTTGCCGCCCAGCGTTTGCGCCCCGCCGATGTGCTGCGAGTTGCCGTGTGTCAGGATCAGGCCTGACAAGCGGTCGACGCCCTGGGCGCCGAGGAAAGACTTGGTCAGGAGCTGCACCGAGTTGGTCGACCCGCAATCAATGGGCAGGTCATTCCTCCGGCCCGGGGCGTCGAAACAGACTGCATGGCCTACGTGCCGGCGCCCACGACTCGCCGCCCCGGGCAGCTCGAAGCCGATCATAAAGGGCCTTTTCTGGGTCTGAACGCAGCCTTGCGAGGGCATAGATCATCACGCCGATCCTCGCCCAAGCCCCGAAGGGCTTTTCTCGATTGGTGACAGGCTCTGCACCACAGTTGACCCCTCCAGGTTTCAGTAATATCACTTTTCTAGGACTGACCACGGCCCTGCTAGGAACCGCCCTTGGGCTTTGGGGGTGCATGTGCCCGTCGTTACAGGACAAATTTGCAGTTGTCCCACTGGGATTTACCTCGTAGTCTCGCCCTCGTTCTCATGGGCCCCAGAGGATTAATCAGAGCACTGGAAGCCGACGAACGCAGGCGGCAGCGCGAAGCGCAGAGGCAGCAGCGCGAATTGGAGCGCCGCAGAAAAGAGCAGGCCAAGCTCTCTGCGATCGAACAGGCACGGCTTGATGTTGAGACCCATGAAAACCGTCTGGATGTCCTCCTATCAGTCCACAAGCAGCAAGGCCCGCCCTGGGATTGGGCAGCTCTCGCAGCAGCTTTGCCCCCGCCAGCCCCGCAAAGGAGTTCTTATCGCGAGTTGCAAGCGAAGCAGCGTGCGCTCGTTCTGCATCCAGCAAAACAGCAAGAGGCACACAGTGCGATCGAAGAAGCCCGGTCGGAGGATGAGCGCATATTCCAAGAGGCTACGGAGGCTCACGCCGCGGAAACGGCTGAGTGTGAAAAACTGAGAGAATTCGCCCGTCGAATCCTGGCTGGCGAGCACAAGGCTTTTATCGAGGCACTCGTCGAGTTCAGCCCACTCGCAGAGATTTCTGACGTCGGTTCGCTCATCCATTTTACCGTTGAGAGCGCGAGGCTCATTTGCTGCGAGCTCAAGGTGAACGGCTGTCAGGCAATTCCTTCGGAGGTGAAAACACTCACGGCGACCGAGAAGGTATCAGTCAAGCCGATGCCCAAGGCCCGCTTTCACGAGATTTACCAGGACTACGTCTGCGGCTGCATGCTGCGTGTGGCCCGCGAGCTCTTCGCCATGTTGCCGGTCGACACGCTGTTGATCACAGCATCCGCGGACATACTCGATCCGCAGACGGGCCGGACGTCGGAACAGCCAGTTCTATCGGCGGTAATGCCCCATGCGGTGATTGCCAGTCTAGACTTCGATAAGCTTGATCCATCTGATGCCATGGAGAACTTCTTGCACCGGGGCAACTTCAAAGCGTCACGCAAAGCCGGAGCATTTCAGCCAATCACGCCTCTCACCCCTGCCGATGTCCCTCAGACCCCCACCGAGTCTATGGGCGTCTCCGACTTGCTCGCCAGTGTCCGGCGCATGCGCGAGGAGTTGCGGGCAAAGCTTGCCGCACTAAGGCCCGCGGCCGCTGCCGATAATCAGCTTAGCTCGACCCCATGATAATCGTGCTTGTCATCATAACCCTCGCCTGCCTCGGCGGTCTCGTGGCAGCCCTGGTTGTCAGTAAGAAGCTTGAGCAGAAGCTCGCCGCCGAAAAGCAAGAGACAGAGCGGCTGCGTCAGTACTACGAATCCGAAACATCCCGCGTTTACAACGAAGCGCAAGTGGCTCTGGGAGAAGCGCAGCGGTCGCTCGACCAGCAGTCTGAAGATGCGAAGCAGGACGCCGAGCGCGTCCGGCAGCACTACGAGGCCGAAGCCCGTAAGTTGCAGCAGGCGGCCGAAGCTCTTCTCGCAAAAACCATTAAGGACTTTGAGCCGCTTCGCAAATACGAGCACCTCCGCGACGCTGAAGGTCAGGCCCAGCACCAACTCGTCGACGCACTGAAAGAGGCGAGCGCATTGCGAGCGGAGGCGCAGTCCCTGCTGGACCAGTCTCACGCAGCAGCAGCCACCGAGCGATCTCAGGCCGCCCAGAAGGCCAAAGATATCCAAGAGCAGGCCGACGCCCGCCTGAACCAGGCCATTCGTGACGCGGGCCGCATCATCGCAGAGGCCGAGCAGCGGGCCCAACAAATCGCAGGCGACGCCTACACAGCCCTCCGGGACAAGCAAGTGCTGGAGCAGGCCGCTGAGGCGATGCGCAACATTATCGAAGGCTACGGAGACCGATACCTTGTTCCCACCCACAGCCTCCTGGATGACCTTGCGGCGGAATATGGTTACGATGCAGCTGGACAATCTCTCGCCTCGGCGCGGGAGCAATGCAAACGAATGGTCGAGCAAGGCCAAGCGGCCACTTGCGAGTACGTTGAGGCAAGCCGCCGCAACACTGCGATCCAATTCGTCATCCACGCCTTTAACGGCAGCGTGGATGCGACTTTGAGCCGCGTGAAGTCCGACAACTACGGAATTCTCGAGCAGCGAATCAAGGACTGCTACAGCATCGTCAACAGGGATGGAAGCGCATTCAGGAATGCACGCATACTGCCGGCGTACCTCGATGCTCGACTGGCCGAGCTCAAGTGGGCCGTCGTCGTCCAGGAGTTGGCGCAACGGGATCGGGAAGAGCAGCGATACCTAAGGGAGCAGGAGCGCGACAGGCTCAAAGCGGAACAAGAGCGCCTCAGAACGCTGCAGGAGGCAGAGAAGGAGAAAGAGCTGACACGAGTAGCAGTGGAAGAGGCCGAAAAGCGCTTTGCCGCGGCATCTGCGGAGCAAAAGGCGGAGTCCCAAAAGGACCTTTTACAGTTGCGCCAGAAGCTTGAGGAGGCCACCAGAAAAGAACTCACGATCGCGCAGCAGACTACAAAAGGCCGAATATACATCATCTCCAACATCGGGTCTTTCGGTGAGGGGGTCTACAAGATAGGCCTCACGCGAAGGCCCGCAAACGAGCGGGTGGATGAGTTAAGCGGCGCAAGCGTGCCGTTCGAGTTTGACATCCACGCAGTGATCGAGACGGAAAACGCGCCCGTGCTCGAATACAAGATACACCAGCAGTTTCTTGGCGCGCGGATCAACAAGATCAACCTCCGCAAAGAATTCTTCCGAGTTAGCCTGAACGAACTCCGGCAGGCGGTGGAAATGCTGGAGCAAGGAAAGGACTTTAATGGAGCTGTAACCTGGACGGAGAAGGCTAAGGCGCAGCAATATTACGACAGCCTCGACATCGACCATGACCCGGAGGTCAAAGACAAATGGCTTAAGCGGGCATGTCTGTTGGCCGAGCGCCGAGAGCGCGCCACTCTCAGATCCTCAGTCGCCGAAAACCTCCAAAACGGCCCCAACGGTCAAGAGAATTAGCTGTCCATTCAGTGCCGACCATTAGCGTTCCACGCATCGTGTGCCGAGCCACGATCGGCCCGTGTAACGGGTTCGTTTTGTCGGCACTTTATTTGGTGGTTTATGTCCACCTTTAAGAGACGCCTCACGCGCTCACTCGCGACGCCAGTACACCGTACGGCTGGTTGATGGTCAACAACGCCTTGCCGCGGTTGCTGACACCTGGAAGATGGGTTCGGCCTCCCCAACCTGGAACGCCAGTCGCGGAGGGCCGCCAATCCAACTCTTCCCCTGGTCATGGCTCCTTGGCACGGGAAGAAATTCGAGGACCTGGCGCACCGGAACACCGGGACGGATTGCTCAACCGAGAACTTCTGGTCGTCGAGACGCGGGAGGAGGACGGCAAGTTAGACCAGGTTCGCGACCTCTGTTCATTCGCCCCCAAGCCGGGACGCCCGTTAACGAGGCACAGACGGTGCTGGCGAGCCACTGGACGGTCAGTGACAGAGCAACGGGCCGACTGATGACGGAATTCATGGGGCGCTGGCGGTCCGGGGAACCGCGAGCGCAGGCATGGTGCAAGGCCCAGTTGTCTTTGCTGCGTTCGAAGGAATTCGCCAACCCTTACTTCTGGGCGGCCTTCACCCTCACCGGGCATTGGAGATAGGATCCGCTGGACCGGAGCGATCCAATCGATGGAGCGCGGATTTCGCGAATGTCACGGATGTGAGGACCGTCGGTGACGATCCCGTGTTGGTTTCCCGCGAAATGAGGCGGCCGGGCTGGGTAGAAGCCAATCTGAGTCAACGGCGCAAAGCGGGCGCGGGGTCAGCGGAAAAGAGAGAGAATCCATCCAGCGAGCCATGATGAAGTCCCGGCGCGGCAAAAGCACAAGGCAGGTTGCTACCCTTATTTATTTCCGCCGCCTTAGAACAGGTTGTTGACGAGGATGCCCATGACGGTCAGCGGGCCTTGGTCTTCGAGACCTTCGGTGGCTTTGTCGAGCTTTTGCAAGGTCATCTTGGCATTGTCGTAGAGTTCGCGGTCGTTCACGATTTTGCCGACGGAGCCTTGGCCCTGGTTGATCTTTTGGAGGATTTCCTTGAGATGGGTCATCGAGGCGGTGGTTTCACGGTAGAGAGTATCCTCTTTGAGGAGTCGGCCGACGGTGCCCTGGCCGGCGTTGACCTGGGCGACGGTCTGTTTGACCTGGTCAACGACGGTGCGGGCGTCGGCGACGGCTGCTTTGACCTCCGTGGCGGTGTCCTGGAAGTTGCTCACCGCCGAGAGAGCGGAGTTGTAGAGAGCGGGGTCGTTGACCAGCTTGCCGACGGTGCCCTTGCCGTCCGCTATCTGGGCGGACACCGTCTGGATGTGGGCGATCGTGGCGGTGAGCGGGCCCTGGTTGGCTTTGAGAAAATCGGTGAAGGGGCCGATCAGGTTATCGATCTTCTCGCCCGTAAAACTCTTGGTGAGGTTCTCGATGTTGCCGGCGACGTTGTCGATCTTGGCCATGATCTCGCTCATGTCGGGGGTGTCGAGGGAGCGGAGCAAGGTGCCTTCGAGGGCCTTGGGCGAGTTGGGTGAACCGAAGTCCACGGAGACAAAATTCTGACCCACCAGGCCGGTGAACTTGATGCTGACCGTGCTGTCCGTGCGGACGAGCACCTTCGAGTTCACCTTGATTGTGACCAGGACCTTGTCGTTGGTCTCCTGAAGGCTGATGTCGTCCACGCGGCCAATCTCCTTGCCCGCCATCTTGACGCGGTCGCCAACCTTAAGGTCCTGGACGTTGTTAAACAGAGCGCCGTAATGCGTCCCGCGGCGGAAGCTCTCGGTCCCGCCGAGGAATTCGAGGATCAGAACGAAGGCGATGATGACCAGGGCTACGAAGATGCCGAGGCGGGTTTCAAGGGTGTTTTTCATATACAATCTCTCGGATGATAGCTCAATCCTGACGCTTGAATGTGGCCTGGAGAAATTCCTGAACCAGGGGGTTGGGGTCCCGTCTAAGGCCCTCCGGGGCGTCGATGGCCAGGATGCGCCCCTGGTTGATGACCGCGATGCGATCCGCCACTCCGAACGCCATCTCGCGGTCGTGCGTCACCACCACCGAGGTCAGATGCGTGCGCTCCCGGAGACGGACGATTTCCCGGGCAATGGCGACGGCCGAGAGCGGGTCCAGTTCGCTCGTAGGCTCGTCATACAGGATTAACTGCGGCTCGATCACCAGCGCGCGCGCGATCGCGACGCGCTTGATCATGCCTCCGGAAAGGTCGCTCGGCATCTTGTTCTCGGCGTCCTTGAGGCCGAGGACGTCCAGCTTCTCGGCGACGATGCGGGCGATCTCCTCGGGCGACTTCAGGCGATGCTCGGAGAGGTAGAGGCCGACGTTCTCACCGACGGTCAGCGAGTTCAGCAGGGCGCCCGACTGGAAAACCATCGCCATGCGGTACTGGTCCATGACTTCGGGGGAACTGATGGGCCGGCCCTCGATAAGAATCTCCCCGCCATCGGGCTGTTCCAGGCCGATGAGATGCTTGAGCAGGACGGTCTTGCCGCTGCCGCTCGGGCCCATGATGGTGAAAACCTCTCCGGGCTTCACCTCGAAATCGAGGCCCTTGAGCACTTCCTGTCCGTCAAAGCTCTTGTGCAAGCCGCGCACCTCGAGCCGGACGCCATGCTGGTCTGAAGCGTGGGAGTTCATGTCCGGATTATTCCATCAACACTCGAGTCAGCAGGTAATCCAGGATGACGATCAAGACGATCGAGTTGACGACCGCCTTGGTGACCGAGCGACCGATGCCTCGAGGACCTCCGCGCGTGATCAGACCTTGGTGACAGGATACCACCCCTACTACCCATGCAAAAATGAAACTCTTGAAGACCCCGTTGAACACGTCCCTGAGCCGGACCACGTCCTGGAAAGTCGCCAGAAAGGAGGCGAAAGAAATCTCGATGCTGTGATTGACCATGCACACCAGCGCCCCCCCCAGCCAGCCAACGAGAATCGAGAAAATGACCAGCAACGGCAGGGCGACGACAATCGCCACCAGGCGCGGCATGACCAGGTACTGGATGGGGTTGATATTCATCGTGCGGAGGGCATCGATCTCCTGATAGACCCGCATCGAGCCGATTTCCGCCGCCATGGCCGAGCCAATCCGCCCGGCGATGAGGATCGACATGATGACCGGGGCCAACTCGCGGCAGATGGCCAGGCCCACCACGCCCCCCACCGCGCTGGCCAGGCCGTGCCCAACGAGCGTAGGCGCCGTTTGCAGCGCAATCACGCCTCCGACAAAAAACGACAGGATGCTCACCATGAGCAGGCTGGCATTGCCGATCTCAAAAAACTGCTCGAATACCTTTTGACGCTGCCGCCACGCCGCAGGCATTGCCAGCAGCGCGCGCCAGAATAGGACTACCATCTCACCGATGTTCTCGAACATGGCTCAAAGTCCGGGGGGGGTTGGTTGTGTAATGCACTGCTGCGACTCCAGCGGTGACCACCCACGTGCTACCACCCTAACCCCAAACGGCGTGCCTTGGCAATCCCGATTCAGCCGCAACGAGGTCATCCGCCGGGCGGTGGACAACGTGGGATTTTGGAGTGCGCCGGCAGAGCAAAACGTCCCGACGAGTCGGGATTTCGCCCGCGCGGGACATCCAACACCCCAGACGCTGCCCGAACCAAAGCCGTGTCTTTGTCACTGGCCCTGAGTCATCCACGGCCGCCCAGGCCGCTCCATTACCTGGCCGGCAGCGTCGGGCTGCCGGGCGCGGGCGGCAGCAGGGCCAGCACGTCCTGCTGCTGTTGATACCACTCGCGCAAGGCACGGGAGAGCAGCGACACCTTGAAGTCCTTGTAATGAGACAGGTTCAGGGCTGCTTCGACATCGTTCTTCAACTGCGTGTTGAGGTCGGACTTGGCCTCTTCGGCCCAGCCTTTGAAGGATCCCGTCTGCTCGGCCAGGGCCTTCGCGGCGGCCAGGCGTGTGTCCTGGTCATACTTGTACTCGACGACCGCCACGTAGCCCTTGTCCACCTTGCCCTGCAGGCGCTTGGCATCTTCCTTGGCGGTGATCACCAGCTTGGCCAATTCGATCGTGCGCTGCTCCAGTTTGGCCACCGCGTCTTCCTCCCCGACGGCGCCGGTGGCCTCCGCGCCAAGAGTGCGGGCGGAGTTGGCCAGGCGCTGGCAAACTTGCTTCACTACTTCCTTTTCGAGCTCCTCGTAGAACTTCTTCGCGCGCTTGAGGATGAGGTCCCGCTCCTCCTTGGTGAAGGTGTATTTCTTTTCGTCGAGACCCACAAAAGACTTGTAGGCGGGCGAATCGAGGAGCTTCTCGGTCTTCGCGGCAAGGGTCGCGGCGCTGAGGTGCTGCACAATGGGGACGCCGGGGGGCTCGGTTTTGAGGTCCAGTTTGAGGTCCACCGGGAGCATCGAGAAGACGGCGCGGTCCACCCCGCCGAGCTGGTCGATCTGGGTGTTGAGGTACTTCCAATGGGCCTCGAATCGCTCCTTGCGGTTTAGGTCGCCGACAAAGTCGAACTGGTTCTCGATGCGCAGAGAGCGCGTCTCGGCGCGGAACCACGATAGGATGTCAGCAAACTCGTTCGCAAGCTGGGCGGCGTATCCGGCATAGTTGAGGTTGACCTGTTCCAGGGGAACGCGGTCGTGCGGGTTGCGCGGCGCCCGGGCGCTGACGAAGGTCTCCAGAAGGTTGTTGGGCAGCAGGTCGATGAGCTGGGCCATCTCCGAGTAGGCGTTCACAACGGGGTCGGGGCCGTAATCGAACCGGCGCACGTCGCCATACCGGCCCACGTCGTCGTCCGTGGCGAAGAGCATCTTCTTGTCGCGCGCCTCCGTGCTGTCGAAATATCCCCAGCAGATCGCGGCGCGGTCATGGGGCAGGGGCTCGTTGACGGTCCGCATTCGCCATCCGGTGAAAGCCGCGCCTTTGAAGATCGTGTATTCCATCATGGAACTGGAGGCCAGTTTGTTGGTGTAGGCGTCGGTGGGCTTGCCGCAAATATAGGCTGAGAACCATTCGTCCAGTTCCTTGCGCGTGAGGGTTGCGGCGAGGCTGCCCGCGAAGTTGTGCCGCAGCCCGAGCACATGGCCCACCTCGTGGGCCACGGTTTCGCGCACGTAGTCCTGGGACACCCGGAGGACCGCCTCATCGGTCAATGAGTCGCTGGCCAGGACCTCTTGGAGGCCGCGCGCCATTTGCGCGGCGAACGTCTGGGGGTCAACCTGGCAGGCCGGGGCCATCTGCAGAAACGGCACGCCCAAGCGCCAGGCGGCGGTTGACTTCTTGTCGTCCTTCTTCGGCTCCGCCAGGTCCAGCATCGAGCGCAGCAGCGCCCGCGCGCGGGCCTTGCCAATGAAGCCGAATACGCTCGTGATATAAGCCTGCCCGTGGGTTGACTCGCCGGTCAGCGGGTCGAGCAGCACGTCGGCGTAGGCAAAACCGGCGTTGTCCCAGGGCACCCACTGGATGATGTTCAGCTTGGCGTCGGGGGCCGTCACGCCTTCCGGGGCTTTGTTGGCCTGGACCACGTCTTTGCCGAAGGCGCGGTTCCAGTAGAGGATGCCGTCTTTCACCGCCTGGACGTATTCGGCCGGTGTGTTGGCCGAATAATGGAAAACGATGGGCTGCCGAAGATCGAAACGGGCGACGCGCGCCGACACCCGCCCGGTCCCAGGCTCGATTTGGCCTTCCGTTTCAAAAAACCGCGCGTAACGCATGTCGGCCGGCGCAGGCTCCTTGGCCTCGCAGGCGCCCTGGCGGTAAGGAGAAAGGAAATAACGGATTTCGAGCCGGAGCTCCAGGTTTTGATCCTCCGCGCGGTTGCGCGCCTGCACACTCTGGCGAATGAGCAATCGCCCGTCCTGGCTGCGCATATCGAAGACGCGGCCTTCGGGCACCTCGAATACGCGGTCGCGCCCAACCAAGTCCAAGCCGCCGCCGGAAGTCCAGGCCTGCGTGAACACCCGCTTCATGCCCTTGTTGAAATCGATGGCCACTTGCTGGTCGTCCTGGCGCACGATGGCGAAGCTGGCCAGCAAACGGCGCGCCGGCAGGTCCTCTGTCACCACCAATCCCTGAGTCGATTCATACATGTCCACTCCATCCGGGAATAGCTCGAAGCGGACGATCTTGGCGGCCAGCCCCGTGCTGGTGGCGGCCTGGGCCTGGGGAATCAATGACGCCGTAAAGAGGTAGTCCTTCCCGAAGCCGGACCTGGGTATCGCGAGGAGAAGGTGGTCTGCCACGCGCAACTCCGGCGCCAGGTCCGCCGGCGCCGGCGCCCGGACGGGGACGGCCGCGGCCGGCGGCGGGTTGGTCGCCGCGACGACGGGCGGCGTGTTCGTTGAGGGGAAGGCCGCCGGGGAGTTTGTGCCGGCGGGCTTGGCCGGCGCATTCGTATCGGCGGCCCTCGTCCAGCCCGCCGCGGCTAGAACCGAGAGAACGATCAACATCGAGATGAGCCTTTCCGACCGGGGCATCCTGGTAAGATAGTGTTTCATGTTAGGCGATTCGGAGGATGGCGGATGCTCTTTGGTTGCGCAAGAGTTCCCTGCGCTCGGTGTGGTCAATCCGGCAAGGCCACCGCCAGGGAACCTTCACCCGCGGATGGCACGGATGGCACAGATGGGAATTCCCACAAATGCCCCTCTGTGTAATCTGTGCCCTCTGCGGCTCAATGATCGCGGCCGAGCTCCTTGGCCTCTCCCGCCGGCCGGACACTCTCGATTGCCTGCGGATCGGCGGGGTTTTCTTGAGCGAGCGGGACTGTCCAGAGGACCTCGATGGGGAGTTGGCTGTTGAGGGCCTCTTTAGCGCCCAGGATGACCGCGCCGTATTTCTCGAGGCGCTCGAATTCCTGCTCAACGGTTTGATCGGGAACGCCGAATTTCTTTCGATACCCATCGCTGATGACAAACACGATGCGGTCCTGCGCGTCCAGACCCACGCCTATCAGGCTCACGCCAATCCCCTGGATGGCGGATTCCTGGGTCCCGATGAACGCGACGCCCTGGTTGAAACGCGCAATCCGGCCCTGGCACAGAAAGCCAATCCCGTGCTTTTCAGTGAGATAGACCCCTTTGAACGCCGGGTCGGCAATGTCTTCCGTTTCATCCAGGGCGACGGCCCAGCATCGGCTCAGCCCCAGGACGCCGTCATGCGAGTTGCCAAACCTCTCAGCAAGCTTGGAATACACCATGCAGGCGAGCCAATCGTGTCTGATCGGCGGCTGCGCCAGGACATTCTCAAGCCATGCGTTGGGCGATGGTTTGGCCGCGGCTACGGCTACGACGCCCTGGCCGGGGGGCTTTTCCTGGGGTTCCTTGGGAGCGGAAGGCGGAGCCGAGGTCTCTGCGTGGACCGGTTGACCCGCAACCTCGGGCGCTGTTGCACCGGGCGCCGAAGCCAAGGCTTGGGTTGCAGAAGAAGCCTGGACCGCCGGGGGCGTTGGAAGGGACTCCGAGCGCCGTTGCTCGTTCCGAGCGGGCTGGACCTCAGGCGAAGGCGGTTGCGAGGGCTTCTGGGCGGGCGTTTCGGGAGGCGGGGCCAGGGGAGGCGGACTCGCGGCCGAAGCGCCCGCGCCGGCCGGTTCGCGCGCGGGCGGTGGCGGAGTCGCCGGTTTCACGGCCCCGGCGGCCTGGGGCGGCGTCTCGGGCGCGGCCTGGCTGTGCCGATTGATGGCGGGGTGATTGAAAACCGCGGTCAGTTCGATCGGGGTCAGCCGCATGTAATTGACCGGCTGGCTCAGGTCGATCACTTTCTGCGAACCGTCATCGGCGGTCACCGTGAGCGTGTTTTCCGGGCTTCGTTCAAGATACCGCTCCCCTCCATCGGCGGTCCTTTTCTTGAAGACGAAATTGGGGCGCGTCAGTTTAATGACGATCTCTTTGTGCAGCACCCCGCACGCCTCGAAGTCCTGCAGCAAGGCGAGCGTTTCCTCGACCAAAGGGCGCTTGCGGTTATCGGTCACGCCGGCCTTGGTCACTGGAAACTGGATGTCGAAACCGGTCGAGGAGGCGGCGTTGGCGAAGACGAGCACGTCCTTGCCGCGTCCAAGGGAAGCGTCGGGAAGGTATCTCTCGTTAAGGGCTTTCTCCAGTTTGGCGGAGTCGTTATTGCCCTTGGCGAAGCTGAAGACCTCACCGTCCAGCTCGATCCAGTCATGCATGACCCCTATCTGCATCTTCTTGGGCTTGCGCATCAGCCCCGAGCTGAATAGACCGCTAAACCCAGGCGCATTCAGGCCGATCTCCGAGAGTATCTCTTTCCCATAAAAGCGGTGGATGTGGACCTGTCCGTTGGCGCCGCGTTCGACACGGAAGTGCGGCGAGGCTGCTTCGGGCTGGCCGCCGGAGGTTTGGGCTGCCGACCGTGGCTTGGCCTGGTCTTTCTTCCTCGCGAGTTCGAGGTTCTCCTTCTCCAAAGAAAGCCACTCGTTGAACAGCGTCTCCAGCTTCGAGCACCCGTCGGGCTCGGCCACCGATACGGTCTCCCCGAGCATTTTGACATGGCCCGACGCAACCTCCAGACCGGACGGAGTTCCGGGCAGTTTGCCCCGGACAACCCATTTATAGACATCGAGTTGGGCCCAGTTCTTAAAGGGCAGCAATTCAATGGTCTCGTTGCCCATGCTCACCGTGAAAACCTCGATCTCCGTCTCCTTCCCGTTTTCCTGGGCGGGCACACGCTTCTTGCCGATCAAGATGTCCCGCTGCGGGCGCGAGGAGGGTTTGGGTTGCGGTGGGGCCTGTGGAGTTTGAGCCGCGTGGCCAACTTCCCCGAGATGAACGGGTTGGCTCTCCGTCGCTGGTTGGGAAGTCCAGTTCATAGAGCGAAGGCTCGACGGCTGCATTGCTTGTGAGTCTGCAGAGTTCTGGCCGAGCTAGTCGCACTCTAATCGCCGGCTATGCGGATTGCAAGGAATCTTTACGACGCTGGCGGCGGAGCGACGTTGAGGATGCGGAGGATGGGCAGGCGGGTCCAGAAGCCTTGTTGGTCCGGGCCGGAGCGGCCGAAATTGCCTTCAGACGCCGGTATGGAGAATGGGGCGCTGTAAATCGCGCGCTGGAACTCGATGCGCACTTCGCCCCGGGGACCCTCAGGGCAGGAACCCCTGTGGAAATTGACGTAGGCCTCTACCTGGCGAATATCGACCGGGGACTCGAACTCGATGAACTCGTATTCGCGTCCCGGTGAGGCGCGGTGGTCCTTGTAAAGGTAACCCTCGGGCGAGCGCGGGTGTTCAAAGAACAACGTCTCCGCCCCGCGGCGGGGCGTGGCGAAGAGGTCCAGGTCGATGTTCTCTTTCCAGCGGATTCCGATCTTCATCGGGCCTACCATCACGGACGGTGGCGGGGGGGCGGAGTCGGGCAGGGTGCTCCGCGTCAGCCAGTCAGCCAACTCGACCTCGCGCCCGACCCGGAGCATCTCGATCCTGGCTTGCCGCGGGTCAACGGTCCAACCTTTGAACGGACCCGACGAGGCGTCCGGGTCTTGGCGAAAGCTGCCCAGGGCCGTGGGGAGGTCGCCGGTGAATGTGGCCAGGCGCCCGGCGCGCGCTTGCAGGAACAACGTCCAGAACCGGGTGACTTTTTCCTTGTGCAGCTCACTGA
Source organism: uncultured Verrucomicrobiota bacterium (assembly GCA_964653485.1). Lineage (GTDB taxonomy): Bacteria > Verrucomicrobiota > Verrucomicrobiia > Limisphaerales > UBA8199 > CAVQND01. The sequence continues at coordinate 30,015 of CAZZFF010000068.1, forward strand.
GCCAGGGATCCCCGAAATAGAGCCAATGGACGGCCAGCGGCGGCATGAGCTTGGCCTGGGGGCTGAGTCCGAAAACGGATTGCTCGCAGGAGGCCCGCAGGTGGCCGTCCGAAGGGAAGTAACCGTCGACCATCGAGAAGGCAGGTTCTTTCGCATCCTGGTATAAAGGGCTGCCGGCAAGCAGGACCGCCAGAGTCGAATTGGTCGGCAGCGGGTGTTCCGCCAGGAAGTCCAGGAACTGCGGCAACCGGATGGCATCCACAAAATCCAGGGGCGGGTGCGTCGGCTTTGAATGCTCCGCGGCCAGGAAGAGCTTTAGGTCACGTATCGCGGGATAGAACTGGTTGGCTCGAGTCTTCGGGCTCTTGAATGCCGCCACGTTCGGCACGGTGGCCTTGCAGAGGCTCTTGAGGTGGAAGGCGTCATAAAGAGCCAGCGTCGAGTTGAGCGGCAGCTCCTCGATCAGGAGCCGGACCAGGCCCCGGTAGAGCTCCTCCTTGGCGGGTTTATCCAGGAAGGGCGAGATTCCAACGACGAAAAGCCGCGGGGGCGGGGCTTGGGCTGTGTTCGGGCCTTGAGCCGCTTGGACGCCAAAGGCAAGGAGAAGGAGGAGAATGCAGGAGCGCATAGGAAGGCGAGGTGTCGAGGGGGGAAATCCGGGCGCGAGGGGAACCCGATGCGTCTGGGAGTGGCTCAGTCTCGATTGTTGCCGCCGAGGGCCGAAGGAGAAGCGTTCGCCGGCAGGCGCTTGCCCGGTTCGCTCTCATCGAGGTGCTGCCGCAGGTGTTCTGAAAGTTGGTCGAGGATGATCTGGCGCTTCTGGGATTGGTCCTGGCGCCGGGCTCGTTCCCGGTGGACCAGGGACTTGCCGTACGCGATGAGCGCTGAAAGCTGGTTTTCCAGGCGCACGAGGTTCCCGGTGGCCTCGCCCAAGCTCAACCGCTCGCGCTCCACGCTTTCTTCCAGGCTCTGGCGCTCCCGGTCCAACTGCGAAAAGGCGGGGTCTTGAGCCAGCCGCACGGGCCGATGCCGGGCGTAGAGGTTCGTCAGATAGATGCCCAAAACAGCGGAGAGGAATATCTCGGCCACCGCCTGGGCACCGAGGGTAATGACATCCACCCATTTGGCGCCGGCGAAGTCCAGCCGCGATGCGCCGGCGGAGTGGTCGAAAAGCGTGAGAGAGGCGATGTGGTCATCGATGCCCTTGGAGAGCGTCGGATAGACGCAGGCATACGCCCCGACCCAAACCAGCACCCCGAGCATCCCCAGGGCCAGGCAAGTCCACAGATAAACATCCCGCCGATTCGGGGTCTTGACACAATCCCACCCTATCTTCGCCGCCAGAGCGCCCACCGGCAACAGGGCGGCCCAGAGATATGAGCGGAGCGGGTTTTCCCGAAACGTGATGAACCCGGATTCAAGCAAATTGAACGAGATGTTCAGGACGCCGAACGTCAGCAGCGCCACGATCCCAACGCACGAGAGGACGAGCATCGTCAAGTCCCAGCCGTTCCACGGGCAACAGGGTCTGAGGTCTTCGTGCCCATCGAAACTCGCAGGGACCAACTTCTGGCGCTCGCCCAGATCGAGTTGGGCGGCCTTGAGCCGGCCCTCCAGAAACGAAAGCCGGTCCTGGTGGACTTTGGCCTGCTGGCGGAACCTCTCCCATTCGATGGCGTGGTGATGGAGGAAGAGGGCGCGATGGTACTCTTCGACCTGCGCCGGGGCGGAGGGGTCGGCGCTCTCGAGCTGATTCTGGATGAACTCGAGATGAACGGCCGGGATGATGTTCTCGGATTCGAGTTTTGAGGCCGTGGCATTCATACATTCATAGGATCACTCGGTTTGGGTCCGATTGCAGGCGGGCCTGCCTGCAATCGGGATGAAAGCGGAGCGGCTTACTTCGCTTCCGCTTTTCCGGACGGATTTGCTTCCGGCTTGGGTGGGGCGGCGTTGTCCTTGTTCGCGTTGCCATGCAGGGGGTCTTTCGCTCGACCCCGGTCCCTCTGAAGGCGCTGGATTTGGCGCTCCAGTCTTTGCATCTCTTGCCCGAGGGCCTCGCGTTGGGTTTGCAATGCCTCGAGTTCCTTGTTCAACGAGTCCTGGGCTTGGTCGTAATCCCGAGCGAATACGTCCTCGCTGGATTTGAAGTACTTGCTCGCGGCCTGTTCGTAGGCGTGTTGGGCCTGCTCAGTGGCGCGTTTGGCTTGCTCAGTCGCGCGGGCGACCTCGCGCAGCGCCTGGTCGGTGGCGCGGGCCACTTCGCGTTTGACGCGCTCCTGGAGGAGTTCCCGTTCCTCGGGATCGAGCAACTGGTCTTTCAAGGATTTCAGTTTTTCCACTTCTTTCAGTTCCTTCCATTTGGGACCGGGCCCCGCGAGCCCAGCCTCCGGCGCCAACTCGGCGTTCGGCGCCAGGTCGTCAGGGCCGGAGCGCCCGCGTCTAAGGCTCTGCTGGGCCGAGAGCTTCTGCACCATCCGTTCGAGGCGCTCGAGGCGCTTCTCGATGGATGCGTCCCTCGGAGGGGCGTCCGGAACCACGGCGGCGGTGGAGTCGGAAACGGCCACGAAACCCGTGGAGCCGCTCGCCGGGCCGACGATGACGGGTCTGGCCACCGGAAGCGCAGGGGCCTGAGGCAGCGGGGGAAGGGCGACAGGCGCCGGGGCCGCGGGCGTTGGGGGGGCTTCACCTGGTTTGTATTTCGGACCTGGCTGGACTTCATCCGGAGCGGGAGCTTCGGGGGGTTCAGCCTGCGGAGCGTCCGCCACGACGACGACGGCGGAGGCGGGCGTCGCCGGGGTCGGGGCGGGCGGCTGAGTTTGGGCCAGGACGAGCCTTGGCCCCGAGTAGAGGGCAAGCACGGCGACGAGCGCCGCTCCCGACGTGATGAAGCCAAGCCTGGCTTTCGACAGGCGCGGCGATGTGTTTCGGTGCGTGTTTAGTATCATAGCTATCCTTTGTTGGAGTTGACTTTTACTGCTGGAAGAACCCGGGGCGACGGTGCGGAGGCGCCCCGTCATCCGGCCCGCCAGGTTCGCCAGCAACAGCGCATAAGGCTGCGGCCGGACCCCCTGGTGCAAGACCGAATCGTCGCAGGCGATTTCCCGCTCGATTGAAAGCTGCCTCGAAATCCACCAAACCGCCGGGTGGAAGAATAAGCCCGCCTCGATGAGACGCTGGACGAGGTTCGTCCAATCATCGCGCCGGCGCACGTGAGCCAGCTCATGGCGCAGGATGGCCTCTGCCTGGGACAGGCCCGACTCTTGGGCGGCTTCGGCAGGCAGTACGATGACCGGGTGAACAAATCCCAGGACCAGGGCGGATCGGTGGCTCGGGGATACCTTGAGCTTGACCGCTCGGTTCCCCGACAGTCTCGAGCGGAGACGTTGGAATATCTCGTCCAGGCCGGGGCTGGGCGGGGCGGAGCTATCTTTAAGTCTTCGGAGTTGATGAAGGCCCGCGGCCAGGAGAGCCAGCTTGATCCCGGCCACGGCCAGCCAGGCGGCCAGCAACAGCAGGCTGACGCCGCGGGGAACCTTGGACAAAATCGAGAAACCCCAGCCGAATGCGCTCCTCCCCGCCGTCCGCCCAGTCCCGACTCCGGCTGGCAGACCTGTCTCCTCGCCCGGTGGGACCGGAGGCTCGACCGTTGGGCTGCCCTCGACCGTCCCATCAGGGCCAGACGCCAAGGTCTCGGCCTGATTATCGGCGCCATCCCCGCCTGACTCGCTCACGGACGTCTCGCTACGCGCAACCGCGGGACCACCCTCCCTCGCGCCCGAGGCTTCACCATTGGCAGCGCCGCTCCGCACGTGAGCGGCTTCGAGCGGGGCGAGGCCCGGGCCGGAGGCGCGCGGGCGACACCAATAGTGGGCCGGGATGAGCAACGCCGCCAGGAGCAGCGTGGCAAACCACACGGCATGGCGGGTCGCCGCATTGGTGCCGCCAAGCGCCCGCAAGCACACGCCCGCCAGCAAGGCAAGCACGACCCCCTGGCAGGTGCCGTTGAGCGCGGCGCTCACGAGCCGATCGGAAGCGGCAGACATTTCAGTGATCATGGCGTTCATCCTCGGATTCGATGATTTTCCGCTTTATTTGTTCGAGCTCTTCGGGCGTCAGTTCTTCCTCGCGAAGAAACGTCAGCACCAACTCATTGGGGGAACCGGCGAAGAACTTTGACAGGAGCTGATGGACGGCCTTGCGCGCCACAGTCTCCCGATCCACTCTCGGCGCGAAGATAAAGGCCCGGCCCTCTTTCCGGGTAGAGAGGTAGCCCTTGGCCTTGAGGATGCGCATGAGCGTCAGAATGGTGGTATAGGCGTCCTTCCCTTCAAGGGCTTCGACGACCTCCGCGACCGTGGCCGAACCCCTGGCCCAAACGACCTCCATGATGCGGTGCTCGGCATTGGTGAGCGTGGTTGATTTTTGTCGTGGCATACTCGGGCGTTGTGCAATTAATAATTTAGTTGCTTACAAATACAACCCCGCCGCGATCCTGTCAACTAGTTTCTTAGTACAATTTTTTGCCGGGCGTCGAAGCCGAATTGACGCCCCGGCAACTCCGATCCAGCTCCGACCGGGAATGGCTCATTATGAAACCCAAGCAGCAGCGCGCCGGGCCTTCACTTCCATAGCCAGGTCAGCAGCGGCGCCAATGCCAGGCTCGGCAAATAGTCCGCCAGGTGGATTTTCTTCAAACCCAGGACGACCAGGGCCACTGAAAAAACCAGCAATCCGCCGACCGCATTCACCGAATCCGCCAGGTTGTGGCCCTCCAGAAACGGGCTCAGGAACTGCCTCGAACCGAGCGT
>CAZZFF010000069.1:0-33139 GCA_964653485.1 uncultured Verrucomicrobiota bacterium
TCGGCTCGTAAGCCATCATCTGGATCAGTTCGCGCTCAGCCCCCACAAAGCTGTAAGGGGAACTGGCTTTGTAGGCCCCGAGGATGAAGAAAATCCCCGCCAGGGTCAGCGCGAAAATGACCAGCAGCAAATCGGCGCCGGTGAAGAACAGAGCGCCGGTGAAGATCATCAGCAGGAGGAAGAACAGGATGTAGAAATTCTGCGAGCGCCGCACCACCACGTTCTCCTTCTGGCACAGCTTGAGCACGTCCAGGAACGGCTGGAGCAGCGGGGGCCCTTGCCGCGCCTGCATGCGCGCGGAGACCCTGCGGTCCGCCCCGGCCAGCAACCCGCCCACGATGGGTGCTCCCACAAGGTACGCCAACAAATGCCAAAAAGTCATACGATTGCCTTCAACACCATGACGACCAGCAAGGCGGCGCCGCACAGCCGGCCCCAACGCCCCAGCCAGACCTCCTTGAACACACCGCTGAAATAATAATTGTTCATCGCGACCTCCTGCACCGCGCCCACCGAGCTGCGGAACCGCACGCTGCTTTGGACATTGGCCCCGCCAAGATAGGCGTCGGTCACCCTCACGCCGCGGCCGTATTTGATAAAGCTCAGCGGGAACATCATGACCAGCGCCATCATGATCGTCATGAGAATGACGTTGCCCTGGCTCAGGGAGGCGGACCGGCCATAGACGCTCACCACATAGGGCTCGACGAAATGAGAGGAAATGAGTGGGAATAGCAGGCACGTCAGGAACGTCGCGGCCGACAGGCCGTAGAGGGCGATCGCTTCGGTCCAGTCGAATTCCCGCGCAATCGTCTCCTGGGGCTGGACCACTTCCAAGAGCTTGCCCATCCACTTGACCCAGAAGAAAAGCGTGGCTGCGCTGCCGAAGGCGATGAAGACGGCCAGCGGCGGACAGGCATCCACGACGGCCCGGAGGACGGCCCATTTGCTGATCAGCATCCCGAAGGGCGCCAGGAACATGCCGGCCATCCCGATGAGCAGCATCACGGCCACGCGCGGGAGGCGCAAGACCAGGCCCGACATGGCTTCGATGTCGCGGCTGTGCAGGCGGTGCTCGACCACGCCCACGCACAGGAACAAAAGGCATTTGGCGGCGGCGTGGAAGATGATTAACAACACCCCGGCCCAAACGGCTTCATAGGTGCCGATGCCCCCGCAGAGCACGATCAGGCCCAGGTTGGCCACGGTCGAATGCGCCAGCACGCGCTTGGCGTTGCTGGTCGAGATAGCGGCGCACGAGCCGACGACAAAGGTCAATGCCCCGACCAGGGCCACCAGGATGCCCACCGTGGTGCCCGTGAGCACCGGCGCCAGGCGCAAGATCAGATAAACGCCTGCCTTCACCATCGTGCTGGAGTGGAGCAACGCCGACACCGGGGTCGGGGCCACCATGGCCCCCAGGAGCCAACCGGCGAAGGGGAGTTGCGCTGATTTGGTGATGCCGGCGAAGCAGAGCAGAGCGGCCGGCAGCAGGGCTACCGCGTGCTTGGAGGAAATGAGGACCTGGAGCGAGGTGCTCCCGGTCTGGTGCTGAAACCAGACGATGGCCAGCGCGAAGCCCAGACCGCCCTGCAGGTTCATCATCAGGGCCTTGAGCGCGTTCTTGCGCGCCTCCTCTTTCTGCGTATAGCCGATCAACAGGAACGAGCAGAGGGTCGTGATTTCCCAGAAGAAAAACAGCCACACCAGGTTGTCCGAGAAAACGATGCCGAACATGGCGCTCATGAAGACCAGCAGCAGCCCGAAAAACAGCGGCCGGCGGTCCGCCACTTCCGGGTGATGGACCTCGTGATACTCACGCATGTAGCCCAGGGCATAGAGGCAAATGCCGCCGCCCACCACACCGTTGATCAGGGCCATGATCAGGGAAAACCGGTCCACGAAAAGGTCGTGAGCCAATTCAAGGCGCGGGCCCTGCGTGACCTCGAACCATGTCATCACCCCGGCCTGGACAACCATGAGAGCGGCGATAAGGGGGCTGCGGGCGCGAACACCCACCCAGACGACGTAACCGGCCATCCCCAGTTCCAGCACCCACATCAGGCCGCTGATGACATGGGAACTAACGGGCAGGTTTGCCGGCTCGAACGGGATCGGCAACCACGCCAGCGCGACCACCGCTGCGCAAACAGCCAGCGCGACTCCCCCCACGATAATCCTCCGCAGGAGGTCGCCTCGCACACACAGCAACCCCAGGCCGGCGGCCAGGGGCGCCAGAATCATAAATGGAACGGCAGCCACAACTTATTATTGAGAGACTGAGAATTCGTTTCCGGTCAGAACGGAACTTTTCGTCCGGTCTCCTGTGCGCAGGGGCCGTGCCAGTCGGTCATCGGGCGAAAAAACACCGGATTCCCGAGCGTTTGAGCGGCCGGCGGGGGCGCCCCGCCGAGCGAAACTTCGCAATCGGCGATATTTCGCTGGATGGTTTGCGAAATCGCGTTTTCTCCTCGAGTGGGCCGGCCGAGCGAAGCGCCGACGGCGCTTTCGACCGCGCGGGACGTTCAACACGCCAGACGCAGCCCGAGCCAAAGCGGCGTCGCGCTTCGCTTGCCACCGCACTCTCCAGGACGGCCTTCCTGGGACCTTCCGACGGATTCGTCACCGGCCGTGCGCGAAAGCTCGAAAGCTCCGTGGGATGGGATTGCGGTTGACAGATGTCCCGAGGGATGGCACCTTAATTGGAACTCCGCAACCTGGGACTCCGCCAGGTAGGAGTCTCGCCGCAACTGATGTCTCGGTTGCAAGTGGGCGGGAAGCACGCCCGCCCCCTGAATATCTCATGCTCATTCCTGTTTATGCGGCGAACACGCGCAATCATAGTCGCTTCCTTGTGTTTCAACCTGCTGGCTGCGGCGGGAGTGGGTTATCTTGTTCACAGGCGAGGCGACGTAAGATGGCTGGCAGCGAAGGCGGGACGCGCGAAAAAGCAGGCTCGTCACATCGATACGGTGACGCCTGCCAAGAAGAGTTTTTTCCTGATGGTCAAAGAGGAACAGAGGCACCCTGTCGAGCTTGTCAGCGTCGAAGGCTGCCCCGCGTTTCTGATTCTGCCGGCAGATGCCAGTCATGAGCCAAGGCCTTGGGTTTGGTTTGCCCCGACCCTTCTGCCTGCGTATCCAAACCAAGCTAACGCCTGGTTATTCGAGAGGTTTCTTGACGCCGGAATCGCCGTAGCGGGAATTGACGTTGGGGAATCCTACGGCTCTCCGGAAGGCGTTCGCAAATACAGCCAATTCCATGAATTTGTCCGCAAGCACTACGGCTTCTCCAGCCGGCCCTGCTTGTTGGCTCAGAGCAGAGGCGGCCTGATGCTATACAACTGGGCTTCGCGAAACCCCGGTCAAGTCAAATGTATCGCGGGCATTTCCCCCGTGTGTGACCTTCGCAGTTATCCTGGTCTGAGCGATGCCTGTGCTTCCTTCGGGATGAGTGTGCGGGACCTTGAAATGAACCTCAGCAAATACAACCCCATCGACGAGCTAAAGCCTTTGGCCGAGGCAAGAGTGCCGATCTTGCATCTTCATGGCGGCCAAGACGCGCTGGTTCCCAATGAGGCAAATTCAGGAGAGTTGGTGACCCGATACCGGCAGCTCGGTGGACGCGCCGACCTTATCATAATCCCTAATGAGGGTCACACCGACTCCGGGAGCTTTTTCAGAAATGAAGAGTTAGTCGAGTGGGTTCTGCGGCAGCTCAAGTGATGCCGGCAGGCGGTCGAATTCAGTGGCCCGGGTCGCCGCACCAGGTTGGTCAAACCTCTCTTTTGCCCTTGAACCGGGCGCATTGACCGATATGATGCGCCTACCTGAGGGTGGGTGGTCTTGAACCGCCCGGTGACGCAGACAAGGTTGTCACCACCCACGCAACCTTCGGCAACGCGACCCAGATGCTATGAAACAACTGCTCAGGAACATGCTCCGCCGACTGGGCTACGACGTGGTGCGCTACTCTGTCAAGGACCGGCCCAAAAGCGCGTCGGCGCCGGCGTGGCTCGCCTCGGTCCCGGACATGTCGGAGCAGCAGAAGAAGATCATTTTGACCGCGAAGCCTTTCACGATGACCAGCGTTGAACGAATGGCTGCGCTGGTCGAGGCCGCCGGTTATGTGGCGCAGGGCGGCATTCCCGGGGACATCGCGGAATGCGGCGTTTGGCGCGGAGGAAGCATGATGACGATTGCTCTCACCCTGTTGGCTCAGGGTGATCGAAGCCGGTCCCTTTACCTTTATGACACATTCGAGGGCATGTCCGCGCCGACGGCGGATGACAAAAGCCTGGACGGTGTCCCCGCCGACGAACTGCTCGACCGCGACCCGAAGGGAACGGGACTCTGGTGCTACGCGACCCTGGATGACGTGCGGGCGAATATGCTCTCCACGGGTTACCCGGCAGACAAGATACATCTGATCAAGGGCAAGGTGGAGGACACGATTCCGCAAAACCTCCCCGCCAACCTGGCGCTCCTGCGGCTCGATACGGATTGGTATGAGTCCACGAAGCATGAACTCACGCACCTGTATCCTCGGCTGAGCGCAAAGGGTATCTTGGTCATCGATGACTACGGCCATTGGCAAGGCGCCAGGAAGGCGGTTGACGAGTACTTTCACGAGCGCGGGGATAAAGTCTATCTGCACAGAATCGATTACACCGGACGCATTCTGGTAAAACCCGGCGTCTAGGGCTGGGCGACGCAAGAAAGAACCGCGAAACACGAAAGGCGCGGGAACCCCTTCGTTTCCGCGCATTTCGCGCAATCCGCGGTTCACAAGCAACCTAAGGCGAGGATTTGGGGGACGCCGGGCGGTTTGCTTCCGGGACCCCGGCGCGATATACTCGTCCGCCTGATGTCATTGCCTGCTGATTATAAGCCGGAGTTCGAGTCGCTGAAGGAACGTCTCCTGGAGCTGACGCAAGTTCAATCGGTTGACGAGGGTTTGAAGCGGGTCGTCATGGTGCTGGCGGAGCGCCCGCACGTGGCGCTGGCACGCGTGTGGCTGATGGGCCGCGGAGACCTTTGCCCGACCTGTCGCATGCGCTCGCGCTGCCCCGATCAGACGGCATGCCTCCACCTGGCTGCCAGCGCCGGCCGCCGGCACAGCGCGGAGACGCCGGACTGGTCGGGCATCAACGATGAGTTTCAGCGCATCCCGCTGGGGGTTGGCAAGATCGGCCGGGTGGGAGCCAGCGGCAAACCGATTGTGGTGAAGGATTTTGCCGGGGACCCGGCGTGGTTGTCGCGCTACCAATGGGCGGCCCGGCAGTCCATTCGCGGGTTCAACGCGCAGCCGATCCGTTTCAAAGAGGAGATACTGGGTGTGCTGGCCATCTTTACAAGCATTCCCACTCCGCACGCCGGCCCCGCCTGGGTGCGGATTTTTGCCGACAGCATCGCCGTGGCGCTGGTCAACGCGCGGGCATTTTCTGAGATCGAGCGCCTGCGGGCCCAGCTCGAAATGGAGAACGTGTACCTCAAAGAAGAGGTGCGCGAGGCCGGGGCCTTCGGGGAGATCATCGGGCGGAACGCCGGGATGGAGCAGTTGCTGAGGCAGATCGAGATGGTCGCGCCAACCGACGCCACGGTGCTCATTCTGGGAGAGTCCGGGACCGGGAAGGAACTGGTGGCGCGAGAGATTCACAAGCGGAGCCGGCGGGCGGACAGGCCGCTCATCCGAGTGAACTGCGCCTCGGTGCCGCGCGAATTGTACGAGAGCGAGTTCTTTGGCCACGTCAAAGGGGCGTTCACAGGAGCCATCAAGGACCGCGCCGGCCGGTTCGAGGCGGCCCACGGCGGGACGCTGCTTCTGGATGAGGTCGGGGAAATCCCCCTGCCGCTCCAGAGCAAGTTCCTGCGCGTCTTGCAGGAGCGCCAATATGAGCGCGTCGGGGAAGAGAAAACACGGACGGTGGATGTGCGCATCATCGCTGCGACCAACCGGGACTTAAAGAAAGAGGTCGATGAGGGCCGTTTCCGCCATGATCTGTATTACCGGCTGAATGTGGTTCCGGTGCGAGTCCCCGCCTTGCGCGAACGCAAGGACGATATCCCATTGTTGGCGGCACACTTTCTCGAACAAGCGGCCCAAAGGTTGAAACTGCGTGTCCCACGCTTGACGGAAGACCATACGCGCCTGCTCCAGGATTACGATTGGCCCGGCAATGTCCGGGAGTTGCAGAACGTAGCCGAGCGGGCGCTCATCCTGGGCCAAAATGGGGTGCTCCACTTTGATCTTCCGACCCTTCAAGGCCAATCGCCCTTTGCTCCTCCCCCGCCTTCAGACGCCGCCGCAGTGAATGGCGCCCCGGTGAGAATCCTCACCGAGGTTGAATTCCGCCAGCGGCAGCGGGACAATATTCTGAGGGCCTTGACGCTGGCAGGGTGGAAAATCCACGGCGAGGGCGGTGCCGCCGAATTGCTGGACATCAAGCCGACCACGCTGATCTCGCGCATCAAGAAGCTCGGCCTGAAGAGGCCCGAGCCAACGAGTCAATAGGAGCCGTTGGGGTTTGCTTCGACAATGTTGCGAAGTATCGTTACGATATTTCGTCCTAAACGAGATTTCGCAGTGGTTTCGCGCCTTCTCCGGATTGAGAACTCATTGAATTCAAAGGGTTTCGGCATTGGCGGGAACTTGGCACAATCTGTGATAACAACGGGGTGACCCTCGATCCGTTAGGCCTTTGCGGAGCCGGCTCGCGCCGCTGTCATTCACCTGACACGGAGCCTGGGAACGACAAACTGCTATGGAACCGATCGCCGCCTCGCCTCGACTGGCCCGCCCCACCTCGGCGCGCTCCCAACCCACCTCTTCGTCACCGCCTCCACCCACCGCCAACTTTTTCCAGTTACTTGCCAACTCCCCCGCGGCGACCGAGGCTTACTTGAGTTGGGAGAGGGCTTTGGCAGCCGGGGGACAACTGACGTGCCGGCAGCGCGAGCTTCTCGCGCTAACGGTGGCGGAAATCAACGGGGCCAAGTACGACTTGGAGGCCCACGGGCGAGCCAGCGCGAGGCTGGGAGTAAGCGAGGAGGACATTCGGCTGGCGCGGAGAGCCAGCGCCCCGGCTCCCAGCGACAAGGCCCTGCTGGAATTCGCCCGGGCGGTGGTCCTTCAGCGCGGGGACATCAGCGATTCGGACTTCCAGGCGATGCGCCAGGCGGGCTTCACGGACGCGCACATCACGGAGGTCATTTCGGCCATCGCGCTGAACATCTTCACCAACTATTTCAATCACGTCGGGCGGACGCCGGTCGATCAGCCCCCGCGGGCGACCTGATTTAGCACAGAGCCGTCCGGGCCGACGAGCTGGACGAGCAAGGGCATCTGGCCCACGGCGTGAGTGGAGCAGCTCAGGCAGGGGTCGTAGCAGCGGATGCCGTGCTCGATGCGGTTGAGCATGGGTTCGGGGATGTCCTGGCCGCGGACGTAATGGCGGGCGATCTGGGCGACGGTCTGGTTCATCGCGAGGTTGTTCTGCCCGGTAGCCACGATGAGGTTCACCTTTTGGAGCAGCCCATGGCGGTCGACGGTGTAGTCATGGAAGAGGGTGCCGCGCGGGGCCTCGCTGACTCCCACGCCTCGGAGGCTGTTAATCCCGGCGTCTGCGCGCAAATCACTGCTGAGCAGGTCCGGGTCATCGAGGTTGGCCTCGATCTTCTCGATGGCCGCCAGGATTTCGATAAGGCGGGCGTAGTGGTAAAGGAATGAGGAGGTCACCGCTCCTTTGCGTCCGAGCTTTTTGAATTTCTTGAGTTCGACGTCCGCCTTGGGGGTGCCGATCTGTTTGGCGACATTGAGGCGGGCCAAGGGCCCGACGCGGTACATGCCGTCCGGGAAGCCCACCGGGATGTAGTAGGGGGACTTGAGGTAGGAACTGCTTTGGACAGCTTCTCCGATGTATTCGTAGTATTTCTGGGGGTCGAGTTGGTCGGCGATGATGCTGCCGCTGCTATCGACGAAGCGGAGTTTTCCGCCGTGGTGTTCCCAGTTGCCGTCGGCATCCACAAGGCCCATGAACAGGGAGGAGAAGTTGCCGAATATCTGGACTTCGCGCTTGTGGGTTTCGAGTGTTTTTCTGAAGAGGTCCAAGGCGAGTTTATTCGTCGCGTAGGCTTCGGGGAGCCAGGCGCGGATGCGGGCGCGGCCTTCGGTGGTCAGGGGGCTGCGCACGCCGCCGGGGACAGCCCAGGAGGGGTGGACTTTTTTGCCGCCGAGGATTTCGATGATCTCCTGGCCGAACTGGCGGAGGCGGATGCCGGCGCGGGCAAGTTGGGCGTTGGAGGCGATGAGGCCGAAGACGTTGCGCTGGGCCTGGGGCTTGTCCCAGCCGAGGAGGAAATCCGGGGCGCTGAGGTGGAAGAAGCTCAGGGCGTGGCTCTGGATGATCTGGCCCAGGTTCATCAACCGGCGGAGCTTATCGGCGGCCGGGGGGATGTTGACGGCCATGATGGCATCGCCCGCCTTGGCGGAGGCGAGGAGATGGCTCACGGGGCAGATGCCGCAGATGCGGGCAGTGATGCCGGGCATTTCCTGGTAAGGGCGGCCCAGGCAAAACTTCTCGAAGCCGCGAAACTCGACCACGTGAAATTCGGCATCGGACACGTTGCCGTCGTCGTCCAGGAAGATGCTGATTTTGGCGTGGCCCTCGATGCGGGTGACCGGGTCAATGACGATGCGTTTAGACATACGGAAAAGGGCTTGGTGAGGTTATAGCGGGCGGGTCACCCAAACTTGAGCTGGGCACCTTCCAATTTGGGCGCGGCACCCTGGAGGACCTGGACCAGGACGGCCTTGATGCGGTCAGCGGGAGGGGGGCAGCCGGGGAGGTAGTAATCCACATAGACCACCTCATGAACCGGTTGCACGCGATCGAGGAGCGGGGGCACGATCCCGGGTTCCTTGGGCACGGTCGGATTGGACTGGGCGCCTTCGAGGTAGGCACACTGGAGGACGCTTTGGGCATTGCCCAGGCCGAGTTGGTTCCGGATGGCCGGGACGTTGGCGGTCAGGGCGCAGTCGCCGAAGGAGACGAGGGTGCGGGTACGGCGGCGCACTTTGTGGATCATCTCCAGGTTATCCTGGTTGCAGACGGCGCCTTCGACCAGGCACAGGTCCACGTTTTCGGGGTATTCCTTGACGTCGATGATGGGGCTGAAGACCAAGTCGATCTTGCCGGCCAGTTCGATGAGGAACTCGTCGAGGTCCAGGAAGGACATGTGGCAGCCGGAACAGCCGCCCAACCAGACAGTGGCTACTCTGAGGCGATCCATTGCTTTTTCTCTCTTGCGGTGACGATGAATTCGAGTTTCGAGCGGTCCCGTTCCATTTCGGAGACGGTGGCTCCCTTGTAGAAGAGGGCGCCGGTGGGGCAGGACATGACGCACTTGCCGCATTCGGTGCAGGTGTCCGAGGTGCCCCAGGGCTGGGCGAGGTCGGTGATAATCCGGGCGTTGGCGCCGCGGCCCGAGACATTCTTGGTGCCGGCGCCTTCGATATGCCAGCAAACGCGCACGCATCGGTTGCAGAGGATGCAGCGGTTGTGGTCCATGCCGAAGAGGGAATGGGTGTTGTCCACCTGCCACTTGGGGAAGTTGTATTCGTAGCGGACGTGGTCGATGCCCTGGCTCCAGGCGAGGTCCTGAAGTTCGCAATGGCAGTTGGACACGCAGACCGAGCAGACGTGGTTGCGTTCCGCGAAGAGGAGTTCGAGGGTCATGCGTCGGTACTTGCGCAGACGCTCGCTGTCGGTCTTGATGTTCATCCCTTCGGCGACCTTGGTGGTGCAAGCCGGGAGCAGCTTGGGGACGCCCGCCACTTCGACCAGGCACAGGCGGCAGGCTCCGATGTCATAGACCCCTTCCAGGTGGCAAAGGGTTGGGATTTTGATGCCCGCCTCGGTGGCGGCGTTCAGAATGGTCTCCCCTTCCTCGGCGCTGATCTCTTTCCCGTCAATCGTTAGAATCTTGGCAGCCATATTGTCTTCAGGTCTATGTGTTCTTTGGGGTCCCCGCGGCCGGTGTCGCGGCTGGCTCCACAGGCTTCTTTCCGTTCCGCCCGAAGGTGTCCTCGACCAGGAGGTCGGTGTATTCCTTGCGGAAGAAGCGCAGGGTGCTGAGCACGGGATTGGGAGCGGTTTGGCCCAGGCCGCAGAGGCTGGTATGGCGGACCATGTCGCAGAGTTCTTCGAGTTTGGCCAGATCGCGGGCGGTGGCTTTGCGGTCGAGGATTTTGGCCAGAAGGTGGTGCATCTGAACCGTGCCGGCGCGGCAGGGAATGCACTTGCCGCACGATTCGTCCATGCAGAACTCCATGAAGAACCGGGCCACGTCCACCATGCGGGTGGTGTCGTCCATGACGATCATGCCTCCGGAACCCATGATGGAGCCGAGTTTGTTGAGGGAGTCGTAATCGACGGGCGTATCCAGGGCCTCGGCGGGGATGCAGCCGCCGGAGGGGCCACCGGTCTGGACGGCCTTGATTTTGCCGCCGTTGGGGGCGCCGCCGCCCATGGTTTCGACGATGTGCCGGAGGGGGGTGCCCATGGGCACCTCGATGAGGCCGGTATTGTTAATCTTGCCGGCGAGGGCGAAGACCTTCGTGCCCTTGCTTTTCTCGGTGCCGATGCTGGAGAACCAATCCGCGCCTTTGCGGATGATGGGCGGGACGTTGGCAAAGGTCTCGACGTTGTTGATGAGGGTGGGGCAGTTCCAGAGGCCGCTCTCGGCGGGGAAAGGGGGGCGCGGCCGAGGCGTTCCGCGCTTGCCTTCGACGGAGGCCATGAGAGCGGTTTCCTCGCCGCAGACAAAGGCGCCGGCGCCGATGCGCAGGTCGATGTTGAAGCTGAATGGCGACTCGAATACGCCGCTGCCCAACAGGCCGTGTTGTTTGGCCTGGCGGATGGCGGTTTGCAGACGGCTGATGGCCAGGGGATATTCGGCGCGCACGTAGATGAAGCCCTGGTTGGCGCCGACGGCGTAAGCCGCCACGGCCATTCCTTCGAGGACGCTGTGCGGATCGCTTTCGAGCACACTGCGGTCCATGAAGGCCCCGGGGTCACCCTCGTCGGCATTGCAGATGACGTATTTCTGGGGGTTCGCGGTTTTGGCGACGGTGGCCCATTTGAGCCCGGTTGGATAGCCGGCGCCGCCCCGGCCACGCAACCCGCTCTTGATCATCGTGTCGATGACTTCCTTGGGGGTCATTTCCCGCAAGACATCGTGGAGGGCCTGGTAACCTTCGACCGCGATGTAGGACTCGATTCGTTCGGGGTCCACGTATCCGCTGTTGGCGAGGACGACGGGTTTCTGGCCGGTGAAGAACGGGTGGTTGGGGTCGCCGCGCTGGACGGAGGTTTGGCCGCCCTTGATCGAGGCGATGAGCGACGGGGCATCTTCGGGCTTGACCTTGAGGTAGAGGGGACCCTGGCCCTGGGTCTCGATGCGCACGGTGGCGCCCTCGGCCTCGGTCCGGGAATCAATCTGGACCAGCGGCCCCTGGCAGCACAACTTCATGCAACCGACGCCGCGCACTTCCACCTCGTCGGTCAACCCCGCTTCTTTGACCGCTCTTTCGAGGCCCTCTTTGACGCCTTTGGAGGCGGAGGACATGCAACCCGCCGCCATGCAGCAGCGCACGACGTACTTCTTTTTCGAAGCCCGTTCCTTCTCCGCAATTTCAATCAGGTCATCGATGATCATCGCCGAGCCATCCTTTCAAGTGTTCGAGGGCCGATTCAGGGGTTTGCCGAGGCGTGACCGTGCCGTCGTAAACGGCGGCCGGGGCGATGCCGCAAGCCCCAATGCACCGCGCGGTGAGGAGCGAGAGCTGGTTGTCCGGGGTGGTTTCTCCGGCCTTGATTTTCGCCTTTGCCTCCACCGCCGCAAGCACTTTGTCGGCGCCTCTGACGTAACACGCCGTCCCCATGCAAATCACGCAAGTGTGCCGCCCTTGCGGTTTAAGCGTGAAAAAGTGATAGAACGTAGCCACGCCATAGACGCGGCTGGCCGGGAGCTTGAGTTTATAGGCGACGTACAAGAGCAGGTCGTCTTCAAGGCAGCCGAATAGCTCCTGCGCCTTGTGCAGGACCTCGATGAGGGCGTCCTGCTTGAACTGGTACTTTTTCATGTGCGCCTCAAGGATCTTGAAGCGCTTATCCCCGCTGGCATGTTCCAGGATTCCGGGCATCCGGCTCTGTCTTTTATTTGAAAGCGTCGCAATCATACCGCTATCCATGCAATTGGGACCGCCGCTTTAGTCGGCACTGGTGGTTTGGTGCTGGGACCTTTGGCTATCCCCGGAAGCAGCGTAGCAGCGTTTTGCAAAATGACTGCCCCGGAATTGGCAAATAATCCACATTTTTTGCGCGCCCCAGGGGAGCGTGGGAGGGGGGGGAGCGTGCGGGCATCGCAGAACTTGTCCCGCTCCACCACGGGGGGGCAGACCCGGAAGTTGCTCTCGCACCGGCCCTGAAGTAGCACGCGGCTTCGGCGGCATTGGGCTATTCGCCGATGATCTTCACCAAAACGCGCTTCCGCCTGCGTCCGTCGAATTCCCCGTAAAAAATCTGCTCCCAGGGGCCGAAATCCAGTTTGCCTTTGGTGATGGCGGCGACGACCTCGCGACCCATGACTTGGCGTTTCATGTGGGCGTCCGCATTGTCTTCGCCGGTGCGATTGTGCTGGTACTGGGAGGTGGGCGCGTGAGGGGCCAGGCGCTCCAGCCAGACATCATAATCGTGGAGGAGTCCGTCTTCGGCGTCATTGATGAAAACCGAGGCGGTGATGTGCATGGCGTTGACCAGGCAGAGTCCTTCCTGGACGCCGCTCTTGCGGACGAGGTCTTCGACGGTGCCCGTGATGTTCACGAACCCGCGACGGTTGGGGACTTCGAACCAGAGATGCTCGGTAAGGCTTTTCATGGGGATGGAGATTAAGGTCAGGATTAAGATAAAGATCAAGGGCGAGATTAAAGCCGCGAGGCACACGCCGCCACCCCAAAAAGGTCCTGAGTCCTCGCCGCCGACCTTTTCAACCAAGAGAGTTGAATCCTCTGTCGGGTTCCTGTTACTCTAGGGGCATGGGACGTCAATGGTTGCACGCCAAACGCGCCGTGGCTTCGATGAAGAAGACCCAGGCGACGGGCAAGGTAGTGCGCGAGATTATGGTGGCCGCCCGCATGGGAGGCCCGGACCCGGAACTCAATGCGCGGCTGGCCGCCGCCGTCGAGAAGGCGCGCAAGGAAAGCGTCTCGCGCGATGTGATCGAGCGGGCCACAAAGAAAGGAGCGGGTCTGGGGGAGGACAAATTGCTGATCGCCCCCGTTCTCTTCGAGGGCTACGCGCCGCATAAGGTGCCGGTCATCGTCGAGGTCTATACCGATAACGTCAACCGCACGGCCCCGGAAATCCGGATGCTCTTCCGCAAGGGGCAACTCGGCACCACCGGAAGCAACAAGTTTCTCTTCGACCACACCGGCATCGTGGAGGCGCATCATCCCGACCCGAATTCGGACCTGGAGGCCGCAGGCATCGAGGCGGGCGCCAACGACGTGCAAGCCATCGGGCACGACCAGAACGACGACATCCCCGAAGGGACCGCCGGCGCCCGTTTCCTGACCGATCGCTCCGCGGTGCATGCTGTTTCCAAGTGGCTTTCTCAGCACGGGTGGAGCGTCGTTACCAGCGAATTGGGTTACATACCCAAGAACTACCCGGAATTGACGGAAGAGCAGCGGGCGGAAGCAGGGGAGTTCCTCCAGGCCCTCGAGGAGCACGAGGAGGTCCACCGCGTGTGGGCCGCTTTGTAGCGCCCGGGTCTTGGTTTGAGACCCGAGGGAGAAGAGGGGAATAGAAGGGTCATGGCGGCGTTGAAATAATAGTTCGTATAAGTCAACCTATCCATGCTCAATCTTACGACAGATTATAGGCCGGTCCGTTCCGGGCAAGCGGTGTGGCGCGCGCCTTGGTTGCAGGCCCTCGCGCGATGCGGGTTGGGCTGGACCGGAGCGGGGCTTGGGCTGTTTTTGCTGGCGGGCAGCCCGGCGTCTTCGTGCAAGGCGGCGACGTTCATCGTTTCCAATACGCTCGACAGCGGCAGCGGCTCCTTGCGGCAGGCCCTCCTCAACGCCAACGCAAGCAACGGGCTGGACACGATCACGTTTCAGATCCCCGGGGCGGGCACACACACGATCAGTCCGCACTCGGCCTTGCCCACGGTCACCGACGCGGTCGTCATCGACGGGACCAGCCAGCCCGGGTTTGCCGGGCCGCCACTGATCGAGTTGGACGGAGCGAATGCCGGGGCCAGCAGCAGCGGCATCCGGATGGTGGCGAGCAACTGCGTGGTGCGAGGACTGGCCATCAACCGATTCGGAGCGGGGGGCTTGAGAATCGAGGGTCTGGGAGGCAACTCGATCCAGGGCAACTTGATCGGCCTGGACGTGACTGGCACGCTGAGCCGGCCTAACGGCGAGGAGGGGGTATTCGTTTCTTCCTCGTGGAACAACTTGATTGGCGGGACCAATGCCGCCGAGCGCAATGTGATTTCCGGCAACGGAGACGCCGGCATTTACCTGTATAACGGCGGAAGCAACGTCATATCGGGCAACTTCATCGGCACGACGGCGGGAGGCAGGACCCGTTCGCCCAACAGCAATAACGGGGTCATCGTTTACAATTCCGCCGACAACGTCATCGGGGGGGTCGAGGCGAGCGGGGGCAACGTCATCGCCGGCAATGGCGGCAGCGGCATTTACCTGTTCGGCGCGGGTTCGACAGGGAACGTGGTCCAGGGCAATTACCTGGGCACGGACGCGACGGGCAGCCTGGCCCTGGGCAACACGGCGGACGGGGTCACGATTTCGGGCGCGCCCTCCAATGTCATTGGCGGCACGGCCAGCGGGGCGGGCAACTTGATTTTGGCCAACAGCGAGGCAGGGGTCTTCATTACCGGGAGCACGGCGACGAACAACGTGGTGCAAGGCAACAACATCGGCACGGGAGGGCAGGCGCTGGGAAACGGCTACGCCGGCTTGACGGTCTCCGTCGCGGGGGCGAACCTTATCGGGGGGACGGCGGCCGGTGCGGGCAACCTAATCTCAGGCAACGTGCAGGACGGCATTTTCGTGACTAACTCGACGGGCATCCTCATACAGGGCAACCGGATCGGGGTTAACCCGGCGGGGACAGGGGCGACGAGCAATGGCGCCAATGGAATCACTATCGCCGGCACAGGTTCCAATGTGATTGGGGGAACGGTCAGCGGTGCGGGCAACGTGATTTCAGGCAACCTGGGCAACGGGATTTGCCTCTACGAAACAGCCGGAGGCAACCTCATCCAAGGCAACTACGTCGGCACGGACGTGAGCGGGCGGCTGGCCGTGAACAACGGCCTTGCGGGAGTGCTGATCGAAGGGGCGGGCAACACGGTCGGAGGGTCGGCCGGCGGGGCGGGCAACGTCATTTCCGGCAACGGGCTGGACGGGGTGTGGATCGCCGGCGCCACCGCGGCGAGCAATGTGGTCGCGGGCAACTTCGTGGGCACGGATGCCGCGGGGAGCAGCCGATTGGGGAACAGCCGGGCTGGGGTGGGCATCTCGGAGGGTCCGGGCAACTCGATCGGGGGGGGCGACGAGGGCGCCGGGAATGTCATTTCCGGCAACGGCAACGCCGGGATATACATCATCGGCAACAGCGCTTCGGGCAACGTCGTGCAGGGCAACAAGGTGGGCACGGACGTCTCCGGGCTGAGGGGGCTGGGGAACGCCACCGAAGGCATCTATGTGGAAAGCGCCTCGACCAATACGCTCGGAGGGGTGACGCCGGGGGCGGGCAACCTGATTTCCGCGAACTTCGAGGGCGTCTGGCTGACCAACGCGTCGTGGAATGTGGTTTTGGGGAACTGGATTGGGGTCTCCGCGGACGGGGTCAGCGGTTTGGGCAACGTCGAGTTCGGGGTGTTATGCGAGGTGGGAGCCAGCCACAACGTTATTGGGGGGACTGGGCCGGGGGCCGGCAACCGGATTGGCTACAGCATGGCGCCCTACGCGGGGATGCGGGTTCGGAACGGCGCCGCCAACAATGCCATTCTAGGGAACTCAATTTTCGCCAATGGCGGCTTGGGCATCGACCTGGGCGCGTACGGGGTGACCGCGGCGGTGCCGTGCGATGCCGGCACCACGGGCATGGCCAACCTGGGGCAGAATTATCCCGTCCTGACGCAGGCGATCAGCGGGACTTACGGCACGCGCATCAGCGGCACGCTCAATAGCGTTCCCAATTCTGTTTTTCTGCTGGAGTTTTTTGCGGACCCATTGCCAGCACCTTCCGGGTATGGCCAGGGACAGGTCTGGCTGGGCGACACCACGGTCGTCACGGGAGCGGATTGCAACACGCCGTTTGTGGCGCTGCTCACCAACCCCGTGCCCGCCGGCTTCGTGGTCACCGCGACGGCCACCGATGCGGCCAACAACACTTCCGAGTTTTCCGAGGACTTCCCGGCAGCCACGGGTCCGGGGCTGGAGATAGCCAGGTTGTTTAGTTCAAGCCAGCAGCAGGTGGGACCCAGTCGCGTGGTGCTGACCTGGACCAACACCCTGTCCCTGGTGCTGCAGGAGACCTCAAGCCTCCAGCCCCCGTACCAATGGACCGCGTCTGCCAATATCCCGTCTCTGACCAGCAGCAACACATGGGTTGTGGGCCTGACCAATTCTCCCGCAAACCGCTTCTACCGTCTGAGTTTGCAATGAAGACGAGGGTTAACCCCCAATGGGTCATGGCCGCGCTGGCGTTGGCGCTGGTGGGCGGCGGCCTCGCGCGCGGGCAGTCCACGATGACCACGCTCCTGGCCAACGGCCCGGTGTCCAACCGGCTCAACATCGTGTTCTTCTCGGAAGGCTACACCAACAACCAAAGCGTGCAGTTTTTAAACGCCGCGACCAACGCGCTCAGCGCCCTGCTGCTCGGCAAGAATACGTCCCTGCCGCCTTACCAGGAATACCAGGGTTATTTCAACGCTTACGCCATCTTCGTTGTCTCCAAGCAAGCCGGTTCGAGCCATCCCGCCGACGGGATTGTGGCGGACACCTACTTTGGCAGCAGTTACGACATGGATGATCGGCTCATCACCATGCCGGCGAGCGGCCAGGCGAAGGTGGACGCCTTGCTGAGCGCCCATCTGCCGCAGTGCCGCTTGCCGGTCCTGCTGGTCAACGACCCTGTTCCGGGCGGGTCAGACGGGTTCGACCAGACGGCGATCGCGTCGGTGGGGCCGGCGACAGGCGAGACCATGGAAATCCTGATCCACGAAACGGGGCACGTGCTGGCAAACCTGGGTGACGAATACACCAATGCCCATCCCGGCTTTCCGAACATCGAAGAGCCCAACACCACACGCCAGACGCAGAGCGGCCTCATCAAGTGGAAGACCTGGATGGCCCCCGGGACGCCGGTTCCGACCCCCGCGACGGCGCCTTACACCGGGGTCATCGGGGTTTTCCAAGGGGCGCACTATCATTCCGCGGGGTGGTATCGTCCCAAATTTGATTGCGCGATGAACCACTTCGGGGTGACGTTCTGCGACGTCTGCAAAGAGACTCTCGTCAAGGCCATCTACCAAAGCGTCCGGCCGGTGGAGAGTTTCAGCCCCGCCAGTTTGCGCGTTTCGCTCTCGTCCACCCAGCAGACGGTCTTCACGTTGAGCGTGCTGCAACCCGCCACGCACAACCTTTGTGCGCAATGGTTTGCGGACGGGGTTCCGGTCGCCGGGGCCACCAACTTCCTGTTCGATCCGCCTCCGGCACTCTATTCGGGCGGCCATCTCATCAGCGCGCTGGTTCAGGACACCACCGCCCTGGTGCGCAACGATCCGACGGGGGTTTTGAGCCAGACGATCAGTTGGACCGTCAACGGGGGCTTTTCAAATGCCGTGCAAACCGTGGCCATCAGCCTCAAGGCCTGCATTCAAGGTCCACCAACCTCGACTGGCTCCAACGCCATCCAGGCGAGCCTGGCCAGCGCGGACGTTGTGACCGCGCTGGGCAAGGCGACGCCGGGGGCCAACTTCTCCCGCGCCGCCGCGCTGCTCCTGGTTACTGCCTCCAACGCGGCCGGATCGCGATTCGTCGTTCGCGACACCGTGAACGGGACCACTCTGGATACGGATGTGAGCGATTACTTCACCAACAGCCTGATCGCGGCTGTTTCCAATTCCACGACCTCGTCCGCGGGGCGCGTCTCGGGGACGCAGTATGCCCTCGAACGGTTCAGCCTGGTTTCCGCCCCGCTGGGGCTGGACCTATACGGTTTGGCAACGACCACCCTGCCCTCCGACGGCGCGACGGTGAGCGTTCTGGGCACAGGCGCTGTTTCGAGCGCGCCGGCCGTCTTTCAAGGCACAATGACCTTCTCCCCTGCTCGAATCGAGACGCCCGCGCGGTGATGAGTGACCGGGAAGAATGCCGTGGCTGAAATAAAGACGGGTGCGGGGGGCTTGGTAGTTTCCAATCCCGGTATTCTTGGCGGCACACCGGTCTTTCGGGGCACGCGCCTGCCAGTGCAGACGCTGTTCGACTATTTGGCAGATGGATTAACACTTGATTATTTCCTCGAAACCTTCGAGGGGGTGACGCGCACCGAAGTCAAGGCTGTGCTGCACTACGGCTGGGAGCGAATTGCGGCGGAACTGGCCCCCCTCATCTGCCTGCCTCCGGCGCCCTGTCCCCCGCCGGGCGGGTGACGAGGTGGGCGGGCCGGCGCAGGTAATCATCCATGGCTTTGGCGGCGCGTTTGCCGTCGCCCATGGCCAGGATGACGGTGGCGGCGCCGCGGACGATGTCGCCGCCGGCAAAGACGCCCGGCAGGCTGGTCATGCCATTCTCGTCCACGACAATGTTGCCGTGCTTGTTGAGCTTGAGCTCGGGGCAGGTGGCGGTGAGAAGGGGATTGGCGCGGGTGCCGACCGCCACGACGACGATGTCGCACGGGATGACGAACTCGGAGCCGGGGATGGCCACCGGGCGGGCGCGCCCGGAGGCGTCCGGCGCGCCCAATTCCATGCGGATGCATTTGAGGCCGGCGACCCATTTTTTGTCGTTGCCCAGGACTTCGACCGGAGCCACGAGCATCTCGAAGTGGATGCCTTCCTGTTCCGCGTGGTGGACTTCCTCGGCGCGGGCAGGCATTTCCTTGCGGGTGCGGCGATAGACGATGATGGAGGCGTCGGCGCCGAGGCGTTTGCCGGTGCGCGCGGAGTCCATGGCGACGTTGCCGCCGCCGATAGTGGCGACGCGCTTGCCCTTGAGGACGGGGGTGTCGGACCTGGGAAACTGATAGGCCGCCATGAGGTTGACGCGGGTGAGATATTCGTTGGCCGAATAGACGCCTTTGAGGTTTTCGCCAGGCACGTTCATGAAGACGGGCAGCCCGGCCCCGTTGGCGATGAACACCGCGTCGAACTGCCCGCGGAGCTCCTGCAAGGTGTAGGTGCGTCCGATGACGGTGTTGCAGACGATCTTGACGCCGGCCTGTTCGAGGCGGGCCACTTCGGCCTGGACGATCTTCTTGGGCAGGCGGAATTCAGGGATGCCATAGACCAGGACGCCGCCGGGCTTGTGGAGGGCCTCGAAGACGGTGACCTGGTGGCCGCGCCGGGCCAACTCGCCGGCCGCGGTAAGTCCGCCCGGGCCGGAACCGACGACGGCCACTTTTCGGCCGGTGGGGGCGGCGACTTGGAGGGGCAGTTGGCCGGCGTGGCCGCCCGCCCAGTCGCCGACGAAACGCTCAAGGTAGCCGATGGCCACAGGCAGCCCTTTGTGCCCCCGGATGCACTGGATCTCGCATTGGGTTTCCTGGGGACAGACCCGGCCGGTCACGGCCGGCAGGGCGTTGTCGCTCAAGAGGCTCCGGGCGGCGCCGGCCAAATCTCCTTGCCAGAGGAGGTCAATAAAGCGCGGGATACTCACCAGGACGGGGCAGCCCGAGACGCAGTGAGGGTCTTTGCATTGGAGGCAGCGTTCGGCCTCGAGGAGGGCGGCCTTCTCAGGCAGGCCGAGGTTGACCTCGTTGAAATTCGCGCTGCGGAGCACGGGGTCTTGCTCGAGCATCTTCTGGCGCTCAATGGCCAGGCGCTGTTTTGGGGTTGGTTTGGTCACAGGAAAGGGGATCAGGAGAGGCCGAGCTTGCACGTCCCGGGCTGGCACGCCGCGAGGGATTGCTGTTCAAATTCGCGGTAGGTGGTCAAGCGATCCATCAGCAGGTCGAAGTCGACCAGATGGCCGTCAAATTCGGGGCCGTCGACGCAGGCGAACTTCGTTTCGTTGCCCACCGCCACGCGGCAGCCGCCGCACATTCCAGTGCCGTCCACCATCACGGGGTTGAGAGAGACGATGGTCCGGACGTTCAGGGGGCGTGTCAGGTTGACGACGGCGCGCATCATGGGGACGGGGCCGACGGCATAGACGACATCGATGCCGCCCTGGGCGAGGGCGTCCCTGGCGGCGTCCGTAACGAAGCCGTGGCGGCCGTAGCTGCCGTCATCGGTGCAGACGACGACCTGGCCGAAGCGGCGAAGCTCGAGTTCGAGGATAACCCATTGGCGGGAGCGGCCACCGATGATGCTCAGCACTTGAACGCCGCGTCCGTGGAGGCCCTGGGCGATGGGATGGAGGACGGCGGTGCCGACGCCCCCGCCGATGCAGAGGGCGCGACCGGAGGCAACGAGGTCGGTGGCATGGCCCAAAGGGCCCGCGATGTCAGTGATGGCCTCGCCCGGTTCGAGGGCTGCCAGCTCGCGAGTGCTCTTGCCGACGGCCTGGATGACCAAGGCGATGGAGCCCGATGCGGGATCGGCATCGGCAATGGTCAGGGGAATTCGCTCGGCTCCCTCACAGCGCCTGACGATGACGAACTGGCCGGGCAAGCGGATTTGAGCGATGCGGGGCGCCAGGACCTCCAGACGGGTCACATTGGGGCTGAGGAGTGTTTTGGAGAGAATCCTGTGCATGGATGATTGTGGAGAATCAACGAGGGATCCGAGGCCCGCTGGCCGCGATGAACGGCGCGGTTGGAGACTGAGACGGGCCCGCGGCGGCACGCCGGGAGCCGGGCGCCGGGGCATGTGCCGGAAACGGAACCGGCTGTATTTGCAGACCCATAACTGTACACGATAGTGCTTACTAATCCAACGGGCGTCAACTTTCCTTGCAAGTTCCGTGGGAACTTGGCAGCATGGGAGTAGTTGGTCCTCAAGGGCGGCTTGGTTCTGCCGATACACAGGGGTATAGCGCCGCGAAGTCACCAGATGCGGTCCACGTTAGACGACGGCCGGCGGCGCTTGCCAACGCTGAAGCGGCCCTGACGGCGGGGGCAGGAACGTGCTGAGGCCAATCTTGATGAATGGCGCGGATGTGAAAGTTTGGTTGTGTGTGATTGCGGGGCTGTGGTCTCTGAGCAATGGCCGTGGTTTCGCCCAGACGGCGGGGGCCGAGGGAGGGGTGCGCCCGGCCAAAGTGGTCACGCGCTACGCACTGACCTCGACTCACGATTTCGCGCTGCATGGCCCAAAGGCCTGGCGGCTGCTAGGGTCGAACGACGGTGGGAAGACTTGGACGCTGCTGGACGCGCGGACCAACCAGTATTTTGCGGCACGTTCTCAGCGGCACGCGTATCGGATTAGCAACCGGAGTGCCTTCAACATCTATCGGCTCCAGGTGGACGAGGCCAACTCGACGGGGCTGGATGCGGTCGAGAACGACACGAGTGTGCAACTGGCGGACCTGGAGCTCCTCGGTCCGGCGGCGCGGGGGCCTGGCGAAGCGGAGTGGCAGAGTATTATCACGGCATCGGACGCCCATCCGCTATTGGGGCCGCCCGAGAACGCGTTCGACAACGATCCGGCGACGCGGTGGTTCGACCTGGCGTTGCGGCACGGGAGGGAATGTTGGATTCAGTGCCAGTACGCGCTGCAGCACGAGGTGGTGGTCACCAATATCAGCCAGATGGAGGTGTTGACGCGGCTGGCCGGGACGAGCGACGCTTTTCCGGAAAAAGGGCAGACCATTTTGTCCAATCTCATGGCAGGGGGCAAAGGGCCTCGAGGGCCTCGAGTGAGGCTGACAGGCTACGCGGTGACTTCGGCGAACGACGCGCTTGGGCGAGACCCTCGAGACTGGCGGTTGTTAGGCTCGAACGACGAGGGGCGGAGCTGGGCGGTGCTGGACGCGCGGCAGGGGGAGGTTTTTGCCAACCGGTTTCAGCGACGTGTCTTCGCGCTGACCAACCAGGATGCCTACTCTGCTTTTCGGCTGGAGATCAGCGCCACGCGGGGAGCCGAGGGGATAGTGCAGCTTGGGGAGATCGAGCCCCTGACTGCGACGGAGGAAGATCAAGGGGGGTTGACGCTGGTGGTCTCGAGCCGATGCGACAATCCGCCGATGGAAGCGGTGGAGATGGCCTTCGACGGGGACCCGAAGACGAAGTGGCTTTCGTTCTTCTCGGCCACCCCGGCGGAACCGGCTTGGATTCAATGGCAATACATTCCCGGGGAAGAGGGGTTGCCGGTGGTGAATCGGCACGCCATCGAGCGGTTGGCCGATGAACTGCGTCTGGCCAAGCTGAAGGCCCAGACGCAGAGGCCGGCGATGGCCTTGAAGGGTTACGCGCTGACTTCCGCCAACGACTCACCTGATCGGGACCCGCGGGACTGGCGGCTGCTCGGTTCCAACGACGGCGGCAGAACGTGGCAGGTCCTGGACACGCGGCATGGCGAGACCTTCGGCACGCGGTTCCAGCGGCGCGTCTTCCGCTTGGCCAGGGAAGCGGAATACGCCACCTACAGGCTCGAAATCGAGTCGGTGGCCGATCCTGGGAAAGCGGATTCCGTCCAACTGGCAGAGTTGGAGCCGTTGCCTGGCCGTCGGAGGTCTCAGGAGCTGCTATCGGTGATTGTGTCCGCACAAGGCGATAACCCCCCCATGGAGAACTCCGAGAAGCTGTTTGATGGCGATCCGAAGACGAAGTGGCTGGATTTTGCCGACGCGGAGCCCCACCGGGCGAGCTGGATCGAATGGCACTACGCTTCGGGACTGGATAAGCCGGTGATCAGCCTGGATCGGCTCTATTCGGCCCACGCGCCGCCACGCCCGGCGCTGCGGCTGCGGATGGAGGGGGTGGTGGTTGCCACCGGGCCGATGACCGGCCAGGTTGACCTGCTGGATGAGACGGGGTTCCAGCCATGTGTGCTTGAGCCGCCGGCGACCCATCTGCGGGCCGGGCAACGGGTGCGGCTTTCCGGGAAGTTGCGGTTGGGGGGCCAATGTCCAGTCGTGCAGGAGGCCGAGGCGGTTCCGCTGGGCTGGCTGACGAACATGCCTGGGATTCGAGCGGAGCAACCGCTGGAGGCAGGCCAGGGGTTTTTCATGGGCACGGTCCAAGGCAAGGTTACGGCTGTCACGCCGGAGTATTATTATGCCACGGTCGCCTTGGGCAATGAAGACGGGACACGCGGGCTGTTGGCGAGGATTCTGGGTCCCAAGGACATAACGCCGCCCTATGCGCTCAATTGCCGGGTTCAGGTGCGAGGCGTGGTGGAGCCGGTGTTCAGCGCGAGCGGCCAGCGGGTGCCCGGCGTCATCTGGGTCAATTCCCTGGAGGATGTCGGCCTGGTGGCACCGACGGCGGAGGAGTGGAGAGATTGGCCTGATTACTCGGTGCGGGGCGCCTGGCGGACCAACCTCCCTCCGACCCAGATGGCACGAGTGCATGGGAGCGTCGTGGAACAAAGAGCCGGCGAGAGCCTGGTCGTTGGGGAGGGGACCAATCGGCTGGTGGCCTATTCGAGCCAAGAGACTGTGGCGCGGGCGGGGACGGCGGTGGACGTGGCGGGATTGCTGGCCAGGCAAGCGGACGGGAGGCCTGTGCTCTACGGGGCCTATTGGCGGCCGCACGGGGCGGCCAAGGGGGCGGAGTCGCCCGGGGAGGCCGCCACGGCGAGCCCAGTCCAACCCTTGTCGCAGGTTCGAGCGATTCGGGAGTTCATGAACGCACACCCCGAGCAAGATTTTCCAGTGAAGCTCGGAGGGGTGATCACGTATATCGATTTGGGTTTGGGGGACTTCTATCTTTATGACGGGACGGAGAGCATCGATGTTTGGAGCCAGTTCGCAGCCGGGGTTTCCCCGTTTCAGCAGCAGGAGGGGATGTTTGTGGAAATGGACGGGGTGGTGCATCGAGGGCATGTTTTTCCGACTCATTTTGTGAAGGTGTTAGGCAAAGGGCAGATGCCGTCACCGTTGCGGCATTCGTGGGAGTACCTGATGACGGGCAGGGATGACGATCAATGGGTGGAGGTGGAGGGGGTGGTCGCCAAGGTGGAGAAGCAGCGGTTGACATTGCTGGTCAGCGGCCAGCCGATGGTGGCGTGGGTGAACGACCTGGGCAAGGCCGCCCAGGGGGCTTTCCTGGGCAGCCTGGTGCGGGCCAGCGGAGTGTGCGAGCCTGTGCTGAACAACCACGACCAGCGGCTTGGGCTGCGTCTGCTGGTGCCTTCCTGCGAATACATCCAGACCGTCCAGGCTGCGCCGGAGCACCCGTTCGAGCTGGCGACGGTTCCGATCGGCAAGGTGATGCAGGCGGATTCGGGGAACGCCGGCCCCCCGACGCGGCTGGTCAAGACCAAGGGCATTGTGACCTACGCAGAGCCGCGGTTGGTTTTTATCCAAAACGAGACCGAGGGGCTTCGGGTTGTCCCGCAGCAAGACGCGGCGGTGCAACCGGGCGACGTGGTCGAGGTGGTTGGGCTGCCCGAGCCGGACGGGCTGTCCCCAAAGCTGATGCGAGCGCAATTTCGCAAGGTGGGCCAGGCGAAGCTGCCCCAAGCCCGCCCGCTCGATCCATCGGACGAGGCCGCAGACAGGGAGGAAGCTAACCTGGATGCCCTCCGGGTGCGGCTGGACGCCATCCTTGTAGGCTCGGTGTCCAGGGGCAAAACCCAGGTGCTCGAATTGCAACTGGAGAGAACCCGGAGAACGTTTCTTGCCTTTCGGGCGGCTGGCAGCGCGCCATTGCCGCGCATTCCAACCGGCAGCCGAGTAAGACTGGAAGGGGTGTTCAAGGCCAGGACAGAGCTGGCGCCGGACATGGAGCAGACGGTCAGTTCCTTCGAGCTATACTTGAGCGGACGCGCGGATGTGGTGGTGCTGGCGCGGCCGTCGTGGTGGACGCCGCGACATGCATTTTTGGTGGGCGGCGGCCTGGGGCTGGTGCTCCTGTTGGTGTTAGGCTGGGTAGCCTTGCTGCGGCGTCAGGTGCAGGCCCAAACGGAGGTCATTCGCCAGAAACTGGAAGAAGGGCGCCAGATCGCGGAATCCCTGGCACGCGAGAAGAACCTGCTGGCGACATTGTTCGACCATCTGCCGGACATGGTGTTCATAAAGGACACGCAACGGCGGTTTGTGCTCAACAACAAGGCGCACTCGGAGTACTATGGCATACCTCAAGCCCAACTGCTCGGCAAATCGGGGCATGACATCCTGCCGCCCGAGTTAGCGTGCCTTTACGATGAGGCAGACGAGAGGATTTTGAGCAAGGAGATTGAGAAATTCGAGGCTGAGCAGCCTGCCATGAGCCGGGACCGAGGCCAGAGATGGCTGGCGGTGACGAAGGTGCCGCTCAAGGACGGGGCGGGCAAGGTGATTGGATTGGTCGGCATAGCGCGTGACATCACGGAGACAAAGGATGTCCACAAGGAGCTGGTGGAGGCTTCGCGGCAGGCCGGCATGGCCGAGGTCGCCAGCAGCGTATTGCACAACGTGGGCAATGTGCTCAACAGTGTGAATGTATCGACGAGTCTGCTCTCGGAGCAATTGAGGAAGTCCAAGCTTCCGAACCTGGCGCGGACGGTCGACTTGATGGCGGGGCACTCGGCGGACCTGGCGCAGTTCCTGACGGGCGATCCGAAGGGCCGGCAGTTGCCGGGGTACCTGGCCCAATTGTCGGCGCACCTGGCGGACGAGCAGCGAGCGTTGCTTGAGGAGGTCCAATCTTTGAGCCGGAACGTGGAGCACATCAAGGAGATCATCAACATGCAGCAGGGATACGCAAAAGTGCTGGGGGTGGCGGAGCCGGTCCAGGTGAAGGACCTTGTGGAGGACGCACTGCGGATGAACGCGGGCGCGTTGGTGCGGCACGACATCCAGGTCTCGCGCGAATACAACTCCGAGATGCCGAGCATCCACGTCGAGAAGCACAAGGTCTTGCAGGTGTTGGTGAACCTGGTTCAGAACGCGATGCATGCTTGCGACGATTCGGGGCGGGCAGAGAAGCGGGTGACGGTCAAGGCGTGCAACGGCGAAGACAAAGTCAGGATCAGCATCTGCGACAACGGGGTGGGGATAGCGGCGGAGAACATGACGAAGATTTTTAACCACGGGTTTACGACGCGGAAGAACGGGCACGGCTTCGGGCTGCACAGCGGCGCGCTGGCTGCCAAAGAGATGGGCGGGGCGCTGCTGGCCAAGAGCGACGGGCCGGGCCAAGGCGCCACTTTCATATTGGAATTGCCCGTGGGTCGTGGCTGAATAGAGATATGCCACTGGAGCCAACCCAGAATCAGCGGCGGATTCTCATCATTGATGACAATCCTTCGATCCATACTGATTTTGCCAAGATCCTTGCTTTCAGCGGGCGGGCGCAGGATGGCCTCGCCCAGAAGGAGCTTGAGTTGTTCGGGCCGCAGGCGGCCCAGGAGCGGCAGTGCGCGGCGTTCGAGTTGAGTTCGGCCTTTCAAGGTGAGGAAGGCATCCGGTTGGCGCGCGAGGCGGTAGCGGCCGGCAATCCGTTTGCCCTGGCTTTTGTGGATGTGCGGATGCCGCCGGGCTTGGACGGGATCGAGACGACGGCGCGGCTCTGGGAGATCGATCCGGACCTCCAGGTGGTCATCTGCACCGCCTTTTCGGACTATTCGTGGGTTGAGATGTTGGGGAAGCTGGGGACTTCGGATCGGATGGTGATTCTCAAGAAGCCGTTCGACACGATGGAAGTGCTGCAGATGGCGAACGCGCTGACGGAGAAGTGGCGGCTCGTGCAGGCCACCAAGCACCGGATGGACGAACTGGAGAGGATGGTGGCGGAGAGGACGCGCCATCTCCAGGAGGCCAACGAGCATCTCGAGGCGGAAATCGGGCGGCGGATTCGGCGGGAGCAGTGCTTGAGTCTGCAGAACGAGGTGACGCGGGTGCTGACAGACCCGACCTCGGCAGTCGAGAAGCTGGTCAACAGCATTCTGGGCATCATTTGCGGGCGGATGCAATGGGAGCAAGGCAGGCTCTGGCTGGCGGACTCGCGCGCCTCGGTGCTGAGGAGCTCGTCCGTGCTGGAGGTCAGCGGAGAGGAAGCCAAGCTTCAGGAGGGGGAGGCGACGCTAGGCCCCGGCTGCGGGCTGGCGGGCCAGGTCTGGGGGACTGGCCAACCGGTGTGGGTGGCCGACGCCGCGGAGGCCAAGGCGCGGCAACTCCCGGCCGCGGAAGCGGAGGGCTGGGAGGCGGGCTTTGCCTTTCCGCTCCGGATGGAGGGGGAGATACTCGGAGTGCTCGAGTTTCGGAGCCGCCAAGTCCGGCCCAGGGAGGAGATGATGGAGCAAATGCTGGTCACGATGGGCGGCCTGATTAGTCATGCCGTCGAGCGGAAGAAGCTCGAGGAGCAATTGCGTCACTCCCAGAAGATGGAGGCCATTGGCCACCTGGCGGGCGGCGTGGCCCACGATTTCAACAACATCCTGACGGTCATCCAAGGTTATGCCGAGATTCTCAAGCACAAGCCCGGCCTGGATGACGAGACGGTCGAGGCCCTCGATCAGGTTGCCCAGGCTGCCGAGCGGGCTGCCAGCCTGACGCGGCAGTTGCTCGCCTTCAGCCGCAAGCAGATCATGCAGCCACGCCCGCTGGACTTAAACCAGGTGGTGGTCCGTCTCGAGAAGATGCTCCGCCGGATCATCGGCGAGGACATCACCTTGGTGTGCAAGCCCTCGGCGCAGCCGGCGCCGGTTGTGGCCGACGAGGACATGGTCGCCCAGATTCTGATGAACCTGACGTGCAATGCCCGGGACGCGATGCGCGACGGCGGGCGGCTGGTGTTGACCATCGAAACGGTGGTCCTGACCGGGACCGCGGCCCAGCAGTCCTCCGAGGCACGCAGCGGGGAATTCGTATGCCTGCGAGTCAGCGATACCGGCTGCGGCATCCGGCCGGAGCACCTGCCGCGCATCTTCGAGCCGTTCTTCACTACCAAGGAAGTCGGGCGCGGGACAGGTCTCGGATTATGCACGGTGTACGGCATCGTCAAGCAGCATCACGGCTGGGTCGACGTGGTAAGCCATCCTGGAGAGGGGACAACCTTCAGCATTTTCCTGCCGCGGATACCGTTGTCCGCCGGGGTGGGCAACCCTAACCCCGCCGAATCCGAGGTGTTAGCGGGGCGGGAGACGATCCTTCTGGTCGAGGACGAGGAGCCTGTGAGGTGCCTCACGCGCGACTACCTGCAGGGCCTGGGTTACCGGGTCATTGAAGCCTCTTCCGGCGTCGAGGCCCTGTTCCTGTGGGAGCAGCAGGCAGCCACGATCGACCTCCTGCTCACGGACATGGTGATGCCCAACGGCATCAGCGGCAGCGACCTAACGAGCCGCCTGCGCGCCCGCCGGCCGGATTTGGCCGTGCTCTGCATCAGCGGCTATACGGCCACGAAAGAAAGGGGCATTGACGACAGGGTCCGGGACGCGGGCTTCCTGCACAAGCCTTTCTCGCCGCAAGCCCTTGGCCGAGCGGTGCGCGAGTGCTTGAACGCAACAAGGCCGGGACGCAACCGCGCGGGTTCGTCCACAGCCCATGGCTGACCTCTTCGACGAGGTTGAGTTCCCTCGCCGCGAAGGTGAGATGCCCGCTGCCGCCTGCTGAAGCCGGCTCCGGACGGCCTTGAAGCTAAATCCTGATGGGCTTGACGCGCTGGCCGGGACGGACGCGGCTGCCGGGGTAGAGGATGACTTGTTCTCCGTCTTTGAGGCCATCGAGGACCTGGACCTCGGCGGTGGACGAGCGGCCAATCCTGACGGGCCGCAGTTGGGCGCGGCCCTCGGAGAGGACGAAACCGGCCCACTGGTCGCCTTGCCGGAACAAGGCGCCCGCCGGGACCTTGAGGGCGGCATGGCTTTCCCAAACCACGATCTTGGCTTCGACGCGGAAACTGTCGCCGAGGGTGGGTCTCTGCTGCGGCGGGGTGAGGAGGTCAACGACGACATTGACGCGCTGCTCTTCGACGCCCAGGGCCGAGGTTTTGGTAAAGGCGGCGGGCTCGACCAGGCGGACGCGGCCCAGGAGTTCGGGATTGTCAGCCGCGCCCCATTGTTCGAGTTCGACGCGGCCGCCTGGCAGGATGGCGGCGCCGTCGCGGGAGAGGACCTCGACGACGACTTCGAGGTCGGAGGGGTCGCCGATTTCGAGCAGGGGGGTGCCGGCGGAAACAGTTCGGGCGTTCTCCTCGAAGACGCGCAGGACCCGGCCGGTGGCCGGGGCCTTGAGCGCCTGGGGCAGGCAGGGGGTATTGATTGCGGCCGGGGGGTCCGGGGAGAATTCGGCCAGGTCGGCCTCGGCCTCGCGGAGGGCGCCTTGGGCGGCGGCGGTTTCCTGGCTTGCGGAGTCCGCGCGGGATTGGGCGGCTTCGCGTTCCTGAATCGAGACGGTTTGGCTGGTGTAGAGTGTCTCGAAGCGCCGAAGCTCGCTGGCGGCGAAGGCGTTGGCGGAGCGGGCTTTTTCGAGGCGGGCGGCGGCGGCGTCGCGGCGGGCCTCGGCCAGGGCGCGGGCGCGGGCATCGAGCATCGCGGGGGGCAGCGGGTCCAGGACGGCGACGACGGTTTCGCCGGCTTTAACCTCGGCGCCGGCCTTGAGCTCGATGCGGCGGAGTTGCCCTGCGACGGGTGCGGAGAGGAGGTAGCGGTGTTTGATGCGAGTCTTGCCTTCCTCATTCACGGTGGCGCGCAGGGGGCCGGTGGTGACGGGGCCGGTTTCGACCGGAACAGGCTGGGGCCAGAGGCCGCCGACAATGAGACCGACCAGGAGCAGGGCGCCTGCCCACGGCAGCCACCGGCGGGTGTGGCGATTGGGCTGGGCGGATCGGGAGAGGGGTTGGGTGGAGGAGGTCATTCGGGTAAATCACTCGGGGGCTTTCAAAGCGCCGACGAGATTGAGCTGGCTGAGCTTGCGCAACACGACAAGGGCTGAGAGGGCTGAGCCGACCAGGACAACCAGGACGGCGAAGGCGTAGTTGTTGGCGGTGAGCACCAGGGGCACGCGCACGGTTTCGGTGTTGATCTGGCGGACAATGCCGGCGGAAAAGCCGGTGCCCAGCGCCAAGCCAAGCGGAACGGCAATGACGGCCAGGATGACCAACTCGGTAACGAGGACGGCGCCGACCTCGCGCTTGGAGAAGCCAATGACGCGGAGGGTGGCCAACTCTCGAGCACGTTCGGCCAGCGAGATGCGGGCGTTGTTGTAAACCACGCCAAAAGCGACGACGGTCGCGAAGAAGAGGTAGATTCTTTGAAACGTGCCGATGCTTTTGGCGGTGGAGTGGCGGAAGTTCTCGCGCATGGATTCCTTGATGGCGACCCAGCTCACGCGCGGGATGTCCTTGAGGGCGCGGAGAAACTCGCCGCGATGGGCGGCATCGATGGCGAAGCTGGCGCCGGTAATGACATCGCCTTCGTCCAGGAGCCGGTTCAGGGCGCGGATGTCCATGTAGGCGGCCATGCCGGAGAAATCTTCGGCCAGGCCGGCGAGCCGGACCGCGTGGACAGCGCGTTTGCCTTCGAGGGCCTCGACGAGGAGGTCGTCGCCGAGGCGGGCGCCCAGTATCTCCGCGAGTTTCTTGGAAACCACCAGACCGGACGGGGGCAGCGGTATCTCGCGGTATTGGTCATCGATGACGCGGTTGTGGAAGCCGCGGGAGGGCAGACCGAGGATGCCAAGCTGGCGGCGCTGGTGGCCGAAACTCAGGCGCACCAGGGCTTGGCGGACGGGTTCGACGGAAAGAACGCCAGGGAGTTGGGTGAAGAGGTGGCGAACCTGGAGGCTGCCGGGCTCGACGAGGCCGACGCTCAGGTCCTGACGCTGGACGATGTCCCATTGGAAATCGAGGACTTCGGCGACCCCATCGCGGAAGGCGTTTGGGACGATGAGGATGCCTGTGGCCAAGGCCAAGCCGGTGACGGTAAAGAGGGCCTGGACGGGCCGCCGTTCGAGGTTGCGCACGGCCATGCGGAAGGTGTGGGACAGGAGATGGGCGATACCGGTGCGCTCGACCAGGGCGGGCCTGTAGTTGGCCGGCGGTTCGGGGCGCATGGCTTCGGCGGGAGGGAGACGGGCGGCGCGCCGGACGGCGCTCAAGACGCCGAGGGTTGCCGCGCCGGCGGCGACCAGGAAGGCTAAGGGAAAGACGGGCACATCCGGGCGGAACGTGAGCCGAGGGAAGCGGAAGAAGACATGGTAAAGAGCGGTCAGGTGGTGGCCGAGGGCGAGGGCGCCGATTCCCCCCAGAGAGGCGCCCAGGGCAACGATGACGAACGCGAACTTAAGGTAATGGGTGACAATTTCGCGGTTGGTGAAGCCGAAGGCCTTGAGGATGGCGATTTGCTCGCGCTGCAAGGCCAGCAGCCGCAAGAGGACGGCGTTGGTCATGAAGGCGGCGACGCTCAAGAAGACGACGGGGAACGCGATGGAGAGGATGTTGAGGGTCCGGATTTCGTCCGAGAGGCGGATATGAGAGGGATGATCGGCGCGGCCAAAGGCGCCGCGTCCGCCGTAAGGGGTGAGGAGCCGGTCCACCTCGGCGATGACGGGGCGTTCGGCGGCGCCGGGGGCGAGGGTGAGGGAGAGGAAATTGAAGGCGCCATCGAGGTCGAAGGCCCTGGCCAACTCCTTGTAGCGCATCCAGAAGACGCCGTAGGTGCGGTCATCCGGCAGGGCGGTGCCGGGGCGCGACATGAAGATGAATTCGGGAGAGAGGACGATGCCGGCAATGCGGAGGCTCTGGCGCTTGCCGTTGAGGAGCATGGCGATGGTGTCGCCGGGCTGGAGTTGATTGGCCTCGGCGAAGGCCTCGCCGACGAGCACTTCGTTCCGGGCTTCGGAGGAGAGCCAGCGGCCGGAGCGCAGGAAGAGCCTGTTGAGCTGGGGCAAGCCGCTGTCGGGCAGGGAACGGATCAGGCCGCTGGCCGGTTCGTCGAGTTGGGGGATGTCGAGCGTGGCCTGGACGGAGATGGCGGATTGGACGGCGGCGACGCCGGAGATTTCGGCGATGCGCGCGGCCAGGGAGTTGGGGGCGCGTTTGAGCTGCGCGAAGACTTCGGCAAAGCGGTTGGCCTCGTAGTACTCCTGGCGCGTGGAATCGAGGGAATGAATGAGGCTCCGCGTGGCGATCATCATGGCCAAACCGCAGGCCATCACCAGGGCTACGGCGATGGCCTGGCCTTTGATGCGGCGAAGGTCGCGCCAGAGCTTGCGGTCAAGGAGCATAGGAACGAGAGGGAGATCCTAAGCAAGAAGGGGAGGTTGAAATCCGAAATCCGAAATCCGAAATCCGAAGACTGAAGGCCGAAATCGCGAGGGTTTTGGGCATCGGCGTCTTACCAGTTGAGGGTGCTTGGGGCGGCACGCCGGAGGTTTTGGCGGATATGGTGGACGGAGCCGTCGGAGAAATGGATGACGCGGTCCGCCATGTCGGCCATGACGGCGTTATGGGTGATGATGACGGTGAGAGTGCCGAGTTCGAGGTTGGCGCGCTGGAGGGCTTCGAGGACGACGATACCGGTGTGGACATCGAGGGCGCCGGTCGGCTCGTCGCAGAGGAGGATTTCGGGCCGTTTTGCGATGGCACGGGCAATGGCGACGCGCTGCTGCTCGCCGCCAGACAACTGGGCTGGGAAATGGTCGAGGCGGGCGCTGAGGTTGACCAGGTCGAGGGCGGCTTCGGGGGGCATTGGGTCGCGGGCGATTTCGGTAATCAGGCCCACGTTTTCGCGGGCGGTGAGGCTGGGGATGAGGTTGTGATACTTGGCTCGCAGGCGGACAAGACGATTACGGC
>CAZZFF010000070.1:0-32931 GCA_964653485.1 uncultured Verrucomicrobiota bacterium
CGGGTTTGTGCTGGATTGGGCGGGATGCCGCACGGGCAACGTCTTGCTCAACCGCACGGATTCCGTGACCAGCTTCGCCTGTTGCTCGGCATCGCGCAGTCGTTGGCGGTCGAGCACCAGGGCTATTTGGCGGACGAACGAGTCCAGGAGATCGCGCTGCTCGGTGGCCAGCGGGGCGGCATCTTTAATGTTCAAGCTGAGCACTCCCACGGTGTGATCGCCGGCAACAAGAGGAAGGTGCAGGCCCTCTGCCGAAGGCAGCGTGTCGGTCCCAAACCCCGCCGGCTGGCGGCGCCGGAAAGCCCAGGCGGCCACGCTCTGCTCCTTTTCCAACAAGCTCCATGTGCTCGCGAAGTAGGGGGTGAGGGAGTTTTTCTGGTTCTCCTCCGGCAACGAGAGCGCGACGCTCGCGCGAAAGACCTTGGCCACCTCACGGATGATGATGGCCAGCAGATCGGCGAAATCGGTGGCCTGCGCCAGTTCGCGGGTCAGTAAATAGAGCGCCGTGGCGCGCTGTTCCCGGCGGCGCTCGGCGTCCTGCTGAGCGCGCAAACGCGCCGCCAGGTGGCCCATCGCGATGGCGATGACAAAGTAAGTGGCAAACATCATCGCGTCCGCCGTGTTGACGATGCGAAGACTTAAGCGCGGCTCCGTGAAAAAGAAATCCCACAACAAGGCCGTCAAACTCGCCGCCGCCAGGGTCGGCCCCCGCCCGACGAACATGGCCAGGACGACGACGCACAACAGATAAATCAGCGCGATCGGTTGGTTTCCAAGCCAGCGCTGAAGCAGCGCGTTGAGGCCCGTGACCGCGGCCACGACCCCCAGGGCCAGACCGTAGCTCTGGGCCGCCGCCGCGTCGAAATGGAGCTTGGGCGGGCGCCTCAGGCTCGCGGCCTCGCCCTGGGCCCGGACGGCGTGGACGTCGATATGCCCGCTCTCGCGAATCAGCCGGTTGAGCAGCGAGCCCCCTCGCAGTAAGTTCAGGGCCTGCCACCCGACGGGTTTGCCCACCACCAATTGGGTGGCATTCTGCTCCCGCGCCACACGCAAGAGGCCCCGCACAACGTCGGCATCGGTCGTCGTGATCACCTCCGCCCCCAATTCGCGGGCCAACGCAAGGTGGCGGGCCAGCCGGGTTTGTTCGTCCTCATCCAGGGGCCGCGGCAGCTCCACATAGACGGCCAGCCAGGGCGCTTGCAGTTCCCCGGCCAGCCGCCGCGTCCAGCGCACCAGCGCCGCCGAGGTCGGGCTGGCGCTCACCGCCACCAGCAGCCGCTGGCCTGATTTCCACGGGTCCGCGATGCCCTGCGCCTGCCGGTAGGCCAGCACGTCCTGCCCCACGTGGTCGGCGGCAAATCGCAACGCGAGCTCCCTCAACGCCGACAGGTTCCCAACGCGAAAGAAATGCTCCTGCGCCGGACCCGCCGCCTCCGGCACATACACCTTGCCGGCCGAGAGGCGAACACGCAGTTCTTCGGGTGGAAGGTCCACCAATTCAAATTCCGCCCCGTCGAAAATGGAGTCGGGCAGGGTTTCCCGTATCGTGATGCCCGTAATCTGATGGACGGCATCGGCCCGGCTCTCGACATGCTGGACGTTCAAGGTGGAAAAGACATCGATGCCCGCATCGAGAAGCTCCAGCACGTCCTGGTAGCGCTTGGGATGGCGCGAACCCGGGGCGTTCGTGTGCGCAAACTCATCCACCAACGCGAGCTGCGGATGCCTGGCGAGCAGCGCGTCCAGGTCCATCTCCGTCATGCTCACTCCGCGATATTCGGTGCTCCGCCGCGGGATGATGGGCAACCCCTCCGTGAGCGCGTCCGTCTCCTTGCGCCCGTGAGTCTCCACGTAGCCAATCACCACGTCCCGGCCCGCCGCCAGCTCGCGCCGGGCCGCCTCGAGCATCGCATAGGTTTTGCCCACCCCCGGGGCCATGCCGAAGAAAACCTTCAGCTTGCCGCGCTTTTCCCGGGCCCCTTCCTTCTGCAACGCCGCGAGCAGCACGTCGGGATTGGGGCGCTCGTGCTCTGTCATCTTGCGAGACTATCCTGGCGGAAGACCGCTGGCGATTCCAATTTCGAAAAAGCAAAGCCCCCTACGGTCCTGCCCCGTGCCGGCGCAGCAGCAGGAACGAGAGAACCACAACCGCGATGACCAGCGGGGCCAGCATCGCCGCCGCCAGGGCCCAGGGGCGCTCAGAGAGGCCCGGCGTCCATGGCGTCGGCTCCTGCAACCGATCGGCCAGCCCGGTCACCCGCATTTGGTCGACCGTGTCGATCTCGGCTTTCATGGCCGCCGCGCTGGCATAACGGTGCGAAGGCTCGCGTTGAAGGGCGCGCAGGGCGATTTCTTCCGCCTGGGCGGAAAGATCGGGGTTGAGCTTGCGCGGCGCCGCGGGGTCGCCCGTCAGGCGGGCGTTCAACGCGGCCCAGGGATTGTCGTTCTGGAACGGAATGACGCCCGTCAACATCTCGTAAAGGAGGGCGCCCAGGTTGTATATGTCGGTGCGCTTGTCGGCGCGTTTGCCTTTGACCTGCTCGGGCGCCATGTAGTCCGGCGTGCCCATCGAGGTCGAGTTGCCGACGCGCGTAATCCGGCGTGAAACGTCATCCCGGGCTATGCCGAAGTCCATGATGCGAATGGTTCCGTCGCAACAAATCATCACGTTCTGGGGCTTAAGATCGCGGTGGACGACCCCGTGTTCGTGGAGATGCTCCAGAGCCTCGCAAATCAGACTGGCGAGCTTGAGGGCGTCCTTTTCAGGCAGCGGGCGCATCGCCTTGAGTAGGTGCTCGAGCGTGCAGCCCTTCAGATACTCCGTGACGATATAGGGCCGGCTCTTGTTCTCCACGGGGATGAACCTGAGCAGAAAGGGGTGGTCTAACTCCAGGCCGATCCTCTCTTCGCGCTGAAAGCGGGAAAAGAAGTTCGGGTCGCTCTCATACTCCAAGTGGGGCACCTTCAGCGCCACGACCCGGCCCCCGTGCCGTTCGTCCTGGGCCTTAAAAATCGTGCCCATGCCGCTTCTGCTCAGGACCTCCGTGATGCGAAACCGGCCATCCAGCACCTGTCCTGGCTGAAATGGCACACCCGCCACATCAACCGGGTCATGATGCTCGGACACATCCCGGCAACAGGTCACTTGCTCCAGCG
The DNA here is from genome assembly GCA_964653485.1 of uncultured Verrucomicrobiota bacterium. Classification (GTDB taxonomy): domain Bacteria; phylum Verrucomicrobiota; class Verrucomicrobiia; order Limisphaerales; family UBA8199; genus CAVQND01. The sequence goes on from CAZZFF010000070.1 coordinate 3,157, forward strand.
GACACGTATCGTCGCGTTTCACACATTAAAACTCGCTTGGATGGCCGTTGGACGGTAATTAAATGAGGCCCAAATCGTGTTAAAAAAGCATAAAAAACAAAACGACCGGGCTTTTGGCCCGGTCGTTCTGCCACATTCTACGAAGAGAACTTAAATCGTCACCCGATGCGGCGCCGCAGCTTTGCGCCTGCCAGCCACACACGGTCTGGTTACTGCGCTTTTTGCATCGTCAACAATGCCAGAATACCACAGCCTCGCTGCCCGGCCAGTCACCAGTACTGGGGACAAGCGACGAGCGGCTCTAAAGCCTACCCGCATATCGCCTTCGCCAGGGCGGCGACTCGCTTGGGGTCCACCGGGTTGGCCACCTGGCCGTCGATTTTCAAGGACGATCCCACGATAAAACCGTCCGCCACGGGGATGTAATCGCCCGCATTCGCAGGGGTGACGCCGCTGCCCAGGAGGATTTTGACCGACGGGCAGGCGCGGCGGACCTTCTGGATGTCCATCAGGTCGGGCCTTAGGCTGACGCCCTTCCCGGAGACAATCAGGGCATCGGCCAGCCCGCGTTCGACATTGTCCCAGGCGGCATCCTCGAGGCACCAGTTCGCGAACGGGACCGCAAGCGTGACGTGGACGTCGGCGAAGATCAGCGCCTGGGGGCATACACGCTGGCGGTAGCGCGCGGTTTCGTAAGCGTTGCCTTCGATGATTCCCTGGTCGGTCAACATCGCGCCCGTATGGATGTTGACCCGGATAAAGCTGCCGCGGCAAGCGGCGCACAGGGCCAGCGCCGCGCGGGGGTCGTTGCGCAACACGTTGAACCCGATGGGCAGTTTCACCGCGGCCCCGACCGCCCGGCCCGCCGCGGCCATCGCCGCCACTGTCTCGGGACCGACACACCCCTTGCCGAACGGGATGTCCCCAAAGTTCTCGATAAACAAGGCGTGCGCGCCGCCGCTTTCGTAGGCGCGCGCATCCCGCACCGCACAGTCTATAACGGACTCGATGTCTCCGTCCCATCGCGGCGCTCCAGGCAAGGGCCGGAGATGGACCGCCCCGATGAGAAGTTTGGGGAATTGCTCAAAGAGGCTTCTCAATCGGTGGGTCCCTGGTTTCGGGGGCGCTCCAGGCGGCCGAAGCCGGCGTTCCGGCGGGCGTCGCTCCCCCAGTGTCCTGGCCGGCGGGGGCGGCGGACGTTGGTTGTGCGGACGATGCGTTTTTGGCGCTGCGCAGCTTGAGCAGGGCGGCCAGGGCGGCCTCGCTTTCAGCCGTCTTCTTGCTCTTGCCGCGGCCGCGTGCCAGTTCGACGCCGGCGTGCTGGACGATGCACTCGAAAAGAGGGTCGTGGTCCGGTCCTGTGATGGAGACCACCTGGTAGCGAGGAGCCTCGGGAGAGGAGGACTGGAGCAGTTCCTGGAGTTCGCCTTTCGGATTATCGAGCAAGGGAACGACCGCCAGACCGGGGATGGCGCCCTGAAAGTGCCGGAGCACGAATTCGCGCGCCGCCTGGAAGTCGCCGTCGAGGAACACCGCCCCGAGCAACGATTCATAAGTGTCCGCCAGGGCCGAGGCCCGTTCCCGGCCGCCGTGCGTTTCCTCCCCGCGGCTCAGGATGAGGTGCTTGCCCAAGTCCAGGGCCCGGGCGTGTTCGGCGAGGCTCAGGCGATTGACCAGCTTCGCCCTGGCTTTAGTGAGCGGGCCCTCGCTAAAACCGGGGAAGGTCTCGTACAGCTCGCGCGTGAGCACCAGTTGCAGGACGGCGTCGCCGAGGAATTCGAGCCGCTGGTTGGTCTGGAGCGGGAGGTCTCGCTCGTGGGCCACCGAGGGATGTGTCAAAGCCAACCGCAGCAAACCGGGGTCACGGAAAGTGTAGCCCATCCGGCTCTGCAGCTCCTCGTATTGGGCTGCTGCCGCGGCGGGATCGCCGGCTGGAGGGTCGAGGCTCATGACGTTTGAGGCGGCGGTTCGGGCGCCTGAGAGCAAGGCGGCGGAGTCTCCGGAGCAGCCGCTTCAGCCGGGCCTGGCTGGGCTGGGACAGGATGGACTTCCTGGACTGGCGCCGGGGGGGGCAGGCCGTGCTCCAGGAGCGCTGCCACGTCCCGCTGGACCGATTCCAACTGGTTTAGCTGCAGGCCGGGATCCACGATCGTGAACAGGTCGCCCGTCTTGGGTTGCTCATAAACGAAGAGCCGGCGGCCCTCGCGCACGAGCTGCTCCTTGACCTTGAGCAGGCGCTTGCGTTCGAGCATGACCGCCAGGATGTAACCCGCCGGGATGAGACGGGGGTCGTTGAGTTCGATGAGTTTGCGCAGGAGCGATTCGGCTGTCTCCTTTTGAATCGGCTCGACGGGGTGCGGCGGCGGGGCCTGATAGACGCCCTGCCAATAGGAGATGAAGCCCTTGCGCTCCCGGGCCCCCTGGCTGTACTGGGCCTGCCAGCAGCCCTGGCACACGTCGGACCGCCGGAATTGGGCGTGTTCATCGAACAAGAACGTGTGATAGGCTTCGCGGTCAGCAAACGTCTTGCCGCAGCCGGCGCAGGTGTGCGCGCGCGATTGAATGTTCCACTCGATCATGAAATAACAGCCGGAACGCCAAGCCGGCAGCGCGCCCTGCGCGGCGCGAAACGACGATGCGTCATGCGGCCGCTCGTCCCTGCTTGCGGCGTATGATCGGTTTGGAAAGGCCCGCCGCCACCGGCTGGGTGATATGCACGTGGAGGATGTCTTCGTTGCTGGGGACGTCGTACATGACATCAAGCATGAGCTTTTCCAGCAAGCTGCGAAGGGCGCGCGCGCCCGTCCCCTTCCTGAGGGCCTGAGCCGCCAGTTCCTTGAGGGCGTCCTCCGTGAACTCCAGTTCCACGCCTTCCATGGCCATGAGCTTGGTGTATTGCTTGACCAGCGCATTCTTTGTGTCGGCAAGGATGGAAACCAACTCGCTCTCCGTCAACTCCTTTAGCGCCGTCACCATCGGGAGCCGGCCGACGAACTCCGGGATGAATCCGAAGCTGAGCAAGTCCTCCGGCTCGACGTACTGGAGAACCTCCTGGCGGTCCAGGACGGCGGGCGTCTTCGAGCCTTGCTCGACGGCGCAAAAGCCCAGCGCGTGCCTCCCCAGGCGGCGCTGAATGATGCGCTCCAGCCCAACGAACGCCCCGCCGCAGATAAACAGAATGTCGCTGGTGTCCACACGGATGTACTCCTGCTGGGGATGCTTGCGGCCGCCCTGCGGAGGCACGTTGCAGAGCGTGCCCTCCAGAATCTTGAGCAGGGCCTGCTGCACTCCCTCCCCGGACACGTCCCGCGTGATCGAGACGTTCTCGGTCTTGCGCGCTATCTTGTCGATTTCGTCAATGTAAACGATGCCCCGCTGCGCGCGCTTGACATCGTAATCCGCGTTTTGCAGCAGCCGCAGGATGATGTTCTCCACGTCTTCGCCGACGTACCCGGCCTCGGTCAACGTCGTGGCGTCCGCAATCGCGAAAGGCACATCGAGGATTTCAGCCAGCGTCCGCGCCAAAAGCGTCTTGCCCGAACCGGTGGGGCCGATCATCAGGATGTTGCTCTTCTCGATCTCGACATCCGCGTTAGGGTCGCGCGGGGCGGGGACGCCTTGGGCCTCGGGAGCCGGTTCGTCCGGTTCCTGGAGGATGCGCTTGTAATGGTTGTGGACGGCCACCGCAAGCGTCTTCTTTGTGTGGTCCTGGCCCACGCAACGCAGGTCAAGCTGCCGCTTTATCTCCGCCGGCTTGGCGATGTGCAGCCGCGGCCGTTGCTTCTTCGCCTGCGTGGCCAGCTCCTTGTCGAGGACCTGCTTGCAGAGAATGACGCAATTGTCGCAAATGTAAACGCCGGGTCCGGCAATGAGTTTCTTGACCTCGGCATGAGACTTGCCGCAAAAACTGCACAGCGTGATATTAGTGGGACGCGCCATCGAAATGACCCTGCTTAAATTTTGTCGGCCAACGGCGTTGGGTGCTCGTCCAATCCGGGAATCTCCTTGCGCGATTGCACCACCCCATCGACCAGGCCGTAGCTCTTCGCCTCGTCGGCCGTCATGAAATTATCGCGGTCGCAGTCCTTTTCCACCTGCTCGACGGAGCGGCCGGTGTGCTTGCTGATGATCGTGTTGAGGCGTTGTTTGAGCCGGAGCATGTAGCGCACGCGAATCTCGACGTCGCTCGCCGCTCCTTCCGCCCCGCCCAGGACCTGGTGAATCATGATGTTCGAGTTGGGCAGCGCGTAGCGTTTGCCCTTGGTGCCGCCGCACAGCAGCACCGCCGCCATGCTTGCGGCCTGTCCGATGCAGTACGTGTTCAGGTCGCAAGTCAGGAACTGCATCGTGTCGTAAACCGCCAAGCCCGCCGTCACGCTGCCGCCCGGCGAATTGATGTACAGATGAATGTCCTTCTTGGGATCCGTCATCTGCAGAAAGAGCAACTGCGCAATGATAAGGTTGGCCACCATATCGTCCACCGGTGTGCCCAAAAAAACGATGCGGTCCACCAGCAAACGCGAATAGATGTCGTACCCGCGCTCACCCCGGCCGGTCTGCTCCACCACCATTGGCACTAGGAAATCTGTCATAAAACTTATTCTCTGGTGCCGCAACCTACCGGAGCCGAACCTCCAGGTCAAGCACAGCCGCGCGGGTTCGCGACGCCGCTCTTGAGTTCCGCGGGGCAGGGTGTATCCTCCCGCCCCAATGAATGCGCTGCTTCTGACCGGCGGGCGGGTGATCGACCCGGCCAATCACTTGGACGCTCAGGCGGACCTGCTCATCTGCGAGGAGAGAATCGCCGCCTTGGGTCCCGAAGCGGCCGCCCAGGCCCCTCCGGGAGCCGCGCGCCTCGATGTGAAGGGACGGGTCGTGTGTCCGGGGTTGATCGATATGCACGTGCATTTGCGCGAGCCGGGCCAGACTGCCAAAGAGACCATGGCCACCGGCACCGCCGCCGCCGCGCGCGGCGGTTTCACCTCGGTTCTATGCATGCCCAACACCTCGCCCGCCATCGATAACTCGGGAACCGTGGCGCTCATCCATGAGCTGGCCGCCACCCACGGCCGGGTGAACGTGTTCGTGGCGGGCGCCATCACCCGGAATGGCGCCGGCCAGGAGCTGGCCTCCATCGGCTCGCTCAAGAAAGCGGGCGTCGTCGCCATCACCGACGACGGCAGTTGTGTCCAAAGCAACGAGTTGATGCGACGGGCCCTGGAATACGCGAAAATGTTCAACCTGCCGGTGCTGGACCATTGCCAGGATGTCAGCCTGGTCGCCGATGGCGTGATGCATGAAGGCTATTGGAGCACCGCTCTCGGACTGCGCGGCTGGCCGGGCGCCGGAGAGGAATTGATGGTGGCGCGGGACATTCTCCTGGCCGAAATAACCGGAGCGCGCGCCCATTGCCAGCACGTCAGCACCGCCGGCAGCGTGCGCCTGCTGCGCGTCGCCAAACAGCGCGGCCTGCCCGTCACTGCGGAGGCCTGTCCCCACCACTTCACCCTCACCGATGCCGCCGTCGCGGGCAGCGAGAAATTCTGGGGCACGGATGGAAAAGGCATCTTCGGCTTCGATCCCGCCCGCAACGACCGCCCCGTCTGGCCCGCTTACGACACCAACTTCAAGATGAACCCCCCTTTGGGCTCAGGCTCGGACCGGGCGGCCGTCATCGAGGGGTTGGCGGACGGGACAACCGACATCCTGGCCAGCGACCATGCGCCGCACTGCGATTACGAAAAGCAAGTCGAGTTCGACTACGCCCCCTTTGGCGTCACCGGCCTCGAAACCGAGTTGGCCTTGGCGTTGATGCAACTCTATCATTCCAAACGGTTGTCCCTCGCGGAATTGGTCGCCAAATTCACTACGGCCCCCGCCCGGTTGCTTGACGTGCCCAAGGGGACCCTCGGCCTGGGGGCCGACGCGGACGTCACCGTGCTGGACCCGGACCTCGAGTGGGTATTTGACAAGAGCGCCAGCGCGAGCAAATCTATCAACAGCCCGTTTTACGGGTGGCGGCTCAAAGGCAAGGCCGTGGCGACGATTGTGCGCGGCAAAATCGCATGGGTTGACCGGACCCAAGTGCCCGGAGCCTGAGCCGGCTCGAAATGGAATGAAGCTATGAAGATGATTGCAGTTGCGTTGATGGCATGTTGGGCGCTGGCGCAGGCCGGCGCTACGGAATTGGAGTGGATGACCGACCTGACCAAAGCCCAGACCAAGGCCAAAGAGGATAACCGCCTTGTCCTCATGGATTTCACCGGCTCGGACTGGTGCCCTTGGTGCATCAAGCTCCGCAAGGAGGTCTTCTCAACGCCCCAGTTCACCGATTACGCCCAGACAAACCTCGTGGCCGTCGAAGTCGATTTCCCCCGCCAGAAGCAGCAATCCGCCGAATTGAAAAAGGCCAACAGGGCGCTCCAGGCCAAATACAAAATACAGGGCTACCCGACCGTTATTGTCCTGAACAGCCAGGGCAAGAAAATTGGCGAGTTGGGCTATGAAGAAGGCGGCCCCACGGCTTTCATCGCGAAAATCGAGGCCCTCAAGGCGAAGGACAAACAGTAATCCGCTGAATCAGTCCATCCGAGCCGCGCTCCGGCTTCTCTGCCGGATGTCTGGAGCCTGCGGCCTCTGAGTGCCGGGCGTGACCGCCTCACGCTCCTCGCGATCTGCGTCCCCCCCAAGCCTCCCGAGCCTGGGGTTCACCCTTCCAGTGGTCATGAACGTCATCGTATTTATGTTCATGACCACTTAGTCCCGCCCAATCCGTTTCTTCCGCGCAAGTCTTGCCTAGCCGGAATCGAAGGGGGGACGTTTTTTCCCTCCCGATGCGTCTCCGGCATTGGAAGCGGCAAGTTTTCCCGCCGGACGGGGCTGGCACCGCTGTTGCTTCACGTGAGCTTGGCATTGTTCTCATGATCGAAGCGTTATTCAACCAACCGAGTTACCTGGGCGCCAAGCGGATGCTGGATGCGCTGGCCGTCAGGCACGAGGCGCTGGCGGCCAATGTGGCCAACGCCGAGACGCCTCACTACAAGAGGATTGACCTGGCCCCATCCTTTCGCGCGGAGCTTCAAAGCGCCTTGGCCAGCCGCGACGCCGCCAGTCTGAGCACCCTGCAGCCGCGCGTCTCCGTAGATGCCAGCGCGCTGCCCCTGAACCGCGACGGCAACACGGTCAACCTCGAACACGAACTGGTCGAGCTCGGCCAAAACACCCTTCAGCACACGGTCGAAACCCAAATGGTCAGCGCCGCCTTGGCCAAGCTCCGCTTGGCCATCACAGGCAAGGCGGCCTGAGTAGTCAACACACGATTTAATGTCCGCGTCATCTTGCATCGGCTCCTAAACCGCTTATGCTGAACATCATCCCCAGCCTCGCCAGCACGACCGCTGCCTTGGACGCGGAAAGCACGCGCCTGGAAGTCATCTCCCAGAACATCGCCAACGCCAACACCACGCGTGGACCCGACGGTCGTCCCTACCAGCGGCAGGAGGTGGTCTTTGAGAACGCGCTCCAACAGGCCAAGGCCGCCAACGGCGCGGCTCCCGGCCTCGTCGCCCCACAGGTGGCCAGCATCCAAAAAGACCCGCGGCCCGGCCGCTCCGTTTATCAGCCCGGCCACCCCGATGCCGATGCCAACGGCATGGTTCAGTTTCCCAATGTGGATATCTACGAGGAAATGGCCGATATGATCGTCGCTTCTCGCACCTACGAGGCCAACCTGGCGGTGTTGAAGAATGGTCGCTCAATGGCCTTGCAGGACCTCTCCATTGGCAAGCACTAAACCCAACTCGCCTTTGAAATGACACTCATTCGCTTGTCCTCTGAACCCCTGGCCTCGTGGTTCGTCCGCATTTGACCCGTGAACGCCATCACCTCGATCCGCCAACTCTGGTCGGGAACCCCCTTGGTTCCGGCCGGATCGGCTGAGGAGACGGCGTCCGCGTCCGGCTCGATTCCGGCGGCCGAACTGCGCCAGCTTAACGCGGCCCAGCCGGGGGCCTCAGTCTCCGGCGTCCAGCCTCCGGAAACCTCCTTTGCGGGCCTGCTCGGGCAAATGGTGGAGGGTGTCAACGCCAAACAAGGCATCGCAGCCCAGGCGCTCCAGGACCTCCAGGGCGGGCAGACCGTCTCCCTGCACCAGGCTATGATCGCCGCCGAGGAAGCCAACGTGTCATTTCAGTTGATGGTGGAAGTGCGCAACAGGTTGTTGGACTCCTACCAGGAACTCATGCGCCTGCAGGTCTGAGTCGCGGCCCCTAACCGATGAACCAAAACATTGCAGCCAAGCTCGGACGGCAGTTCCAGGACATCTGGAAACAACTGGGCGCCAACCAGCGGGTCAGCGTCGTGCTCGCGACCGGGGCGCTGCTCCTGGGAGTCATCGGCGTCGCCTGGTGGTCGAGCCGCGCCGAGTACAGCCTTCTCTACGGCAAGCTTTCCGATGGCGAGGCCTCCAGGGTCATCGCCGCCCTGGATGACGCCAAGGTCCCTTACACCATCGGCTCGGGCGGCAGCTCCATCCTCGTGCCCGCCCAGAAGGTCCATCTCATCCGCATGCAACTGGCCGGCAAGGGCATCCCCAGGAGTGACGGCGTCGGTTTCGAGATTTTCGACAAACCGAATTTCGGCATCTCCGACTTCGTCCAACGAGCCAATTACGTCCGCGCCCTCCAGGGCGAGTTGGCCCGAACCATCGCCCAAATCGACGAGGTCGAAAGCGCCCGCGTCATGGTCGTGCTCCCGGAAAACCGCCTCCTCCTGGACAAAGACAAGCACGCCACCGCGTCCGTCTTCATCCGCCTGAGGGGCAACACCCAGCTCCCCCCCCAGGCCATCAATTCCATCCGCTTTCTCGTCGCCAATTCCGTCGAGGGACTCAAGCCCAACTTCGTGAGCCTGGTGGACAACCAGGGCAACGTCCTTTCTGAAAACGTGGAGAACGACTCCCTCGTGGGCCTGACCTCCACCCAACTCGACGCCCGGCGCAATCTCGAACAATACCTCGCAAAAAAGGCCGAGGGCATGCTCGAAAAAGTCCTCGGCCCCGGCCAGGCCATCGTTCGCGTCGCCGCCGAGATCAACCTCGATACCGTCCAGCGCACCGAAGAGAAATACGACCCCGATGGCCAGGTCATCCGCATGCAGACCAAGGACATCTCCAAAGACGATTCGACCACCGGCAATGCCGCAGAAGCCGTCGGGGTCACCGCCAACACCCCCGGCAATTCCACGACCAACTCCGCCGGCGGGCCTTTGACCACCTCGCGCAATACGAAAACCACCGACACCACCCAGTTCGAGTTGAGCAAGACCACCAGCAGCACGGTCCAGAGCGCCGGCAACCTCAAACGCCTCTCCGTCGCTGTGACGGTGGCTGCCAGGACCCAAGGCATCGGCTCGGCCCGCAAAGTCGTCAATCGCCCGCCTGAGGAAATCGAGAAACTCCGCGGCATTGTCAGCAGTGCCCTCGGCATCTCTACCATCCGCGGCGATGAAATCAAACTTGAAGAATTGCCCTTCAACGACGAGTTCGCTTCCGAAGTCGCCCATCGCCTGGATTCCCAGGAACGGCGCGACTTCTGGTGGACATTGGCCCGGAACCTGGTCTATCCCGCCCTGGCCGCCGGCGTCCTCCTGTTCTTCTTTCGTCTTTTCAAGCGCACTTCGGTCGAGAGCATTCAAGCGGGCGTGCCCATCGGCCGCCTGGCGATGCACCTGGGCAACGGCCACGGCAACGGACATGGTAACGGCAACGGCAATGGCAACGGCCATAGCAATGGCAACGGCAACGGCAATCATCATGGCCTGGAGCCTCGCCCCGAGCCGCCCGGCGGCGTGGTGACTGTCGATGTGCTGAATCAGCTCATCAAGGAGAACCCCCAAAACATGACCCAAGCCATCCGTTCCTGGCTTGACCGCGGTGAAAGCCCGCCTTCGAGGTGATGGCCATGCCAACTCCAGAACTCGCCGGCAGAGCCCCGGGCATGGGCACCGAGAACCCCAAGCTCTCCCGCGTCCAGAAACTCGCCGCCTTGCTCGTCATCCTCGGACCTGACGCGGCGGCGGAGGTCCTCCGCGGCTTTGACCCCCCCGTCGTTGAGGCCATTTCCGGCGAGATGGCCAAGTTCACCATGATCGGCCAGGAACTCCAAAACGAAATCCTGGCCGAATTCTCCGAGGTCGCCCTCGAAGCCGGCACCGCCATCCGCGGCGGAGTCGATGTGACGCGCGTTACCCTGGAAAAGGCCATCGGCGTGTTCAAGGCCGCCGAAATCCTGGGCCGCGTCGCCCCGTCCCGCACGACGGTGAGCACCATCAATGAAATCCTGGATATGGAGCCGCGGCAGATTTACAACCTCCTTCGCCACGAGCAACCCCAGACTGTCGCCCTGGTCCTTTCCTACTCCAGCGCGGATAAAGCGGCCGAAGCCATGTCCTACTTCCAACCGGACCAGCGCGACAAGATACTCGAGCGCATCGCCACGCTCGCGCCTACCCCGGTCGAGGTAGTGGAAAAGGTCGTCGAAATCCTGGTCGCCAAGCGCGGCGTCAACCGGACCCGGGCCTTGAGCCAAACCGGCGGCGTCAAGTCCGCCGCCGACCTCCTTAACGCGATGGACAACACCCAGGGCAAGACCGTCCTGGGCTCCATCGAGGAGCGCAACCCGGAACTGGGCCAGGCCATCCGCCACAAGATGTTCACCTTCGAGGACCTCGCCAGCCTGGATGCCACCACGCTCCAGCGCATCCTCCGCGAAGTCGACCTGCGCGAGTTGGCCCTTGCCCTCAAGAGCGCGAGCGACAAGCTCAAGACCACGCTCCTGGGCTGCATCACCAAGCGCGCCGCCGAATCGGTCGTCGAAGAAATGAGCTTCATGGGACCCGTCCGTTTGCGCGACATCGAAAGCGCCCAAACCCGCGTCATTGACGCCGTCCGCCGCCTCGAAGCCGACGGCAACGTCGACCTGAGCCAAATCCGCAAGGAGGGCCGCTATGAGATGGTGTAAGTCCATCGTTTCCACCCCTCCGCTCCTCCAAGTGCGCCTTGTTTCTCAAAACCCTTCCCTCAACCGCGAGGCCGCCCAGGCGCGCGAAAGCCAACTCGAACGGGCCGCTTACGAACGGGGACTTGCCGAGGGTGAAAAACGTCTCGCCGGCCAACTCCTCCGGCAGCGGGCTGAACTCATCGGCCTCCAAAACGGCGTCCTTGCTTCCTTGCGCCAGGCTGTCCCTCAAGTCGTCGCCCAGTGCGAGTCCGGCCTGATTGAACTGGCCCTCGAGGTTGCCCGGAAACTCGTCTCCGGCCTGCCCATTTCCCTCGACATGGTCGAAACCGCCGTCCGCGCCGCCATCGCCCAGGTCGAGGAAAAGACCGAGTTCGACATCTTCCTGAACCCCGAAGACCTGGCCCTCCTGCGACAGTGCAATTCCCCTGTGCTGCTGCCCGCGCCAGGCAACGAAGCCGTCCAGTTCCATGATTCCGCCGAGGTCTCCCGCGGCGGTTGTCTGGTCCAGACCCGTTTCGGCGCCATTGATGCCCGCCGAGAGACCAAGCTCGAGCTAATCCGCCAATCCCTTGCCCGATGAACGGTCCCTTCCAGGAACCCGCGCCTTGCCTTGCTCCGCCGCCCTTGTCCGGCGAACCCGCGCTCGGGGCCTCTGCCCGCCCAATGCCGCGATCCCTGGCCTCCGCCCTGGCGTCCGTCCGGAAAGTACGCCCTGTCGAGGCGCGCGGACGTGTGGTCCAGCTCATCGGTCTTGTCGTCGAATCCGAAGGCCCCCTGGCGGCCGTCGGCGAGGTCTGCCGCATCGAGTCGGCCCGCCGCGACAGCACCACTCTGGCGGAGGTCGTTGGGTTTCGCGACCACCACCTCCTTCTCATGCCCCTGGACGCGGTGCATGGCATCCACCCCGGCAGCGAAGTCGTGGCCACCGGCGCCCCGCTCTCCATCGATGTCGGAGATGACCTTAAAGGCCGCGTCATCGATGGCCTCGGCCGGCCCATCGATGGCCAGGGCCCGATTCGCGGCCCTCACCCCGTTGGTCTCTATCTGCCGCCGCCCCATCCGCTCAAACGCCAGCGCATCCGCAGTGTCTTTCGTACCGGCATCAAAGCCGTCGATGCCTTCGTGCCCTGCGGCCGCGGCCAGCGCCTGGGCATCTTCGCCGGCAGCGGCGTCGGCAAGTCCACACTCCTGGGCATGATGGCCAGCCGCGCGGAGGCCGACGTCAACGTCATCGCTCTCATCGGTGAGCGCGGACGCGAAGTCCGGGACTTCCTCGAGAAAGACCTCGACGAGGCGGGCCGTCGCAAATCGGTCCTCGTCGTCGCGACCTCCAATGAACCCGCCCTGGCCCGCGTCAAGGGGGCCTTCCTGGCGATGGCCATCGCCGAACATTTCCGCGGCCAGGGGCGGAACGTCCTCCTCATGATGGATTCAGTCACCCGCTTCGCCATGGCCCAGCGCGAAATCGGCCTGGCCATTGGCGAGCCCGCTACGACCCGCGGCTATACACCCTCGGTGTTCTCCCTCCTCCCCCAGTTGCTCGAACGCGCCGGCGCCGGCGAGCAGGGCACCATCACCGGTCTCTTTACTGTCCTCGTCGAAGCCGACGATATGAACGACCCGGTTGCCGACGCGGTGCGCTCGATCCTGGACGGCCACATCGTGCTCTCCCGCGACCTGGCTACCCAAAATCACTACCCCGCCATCGAGGTGCTCGATAGCGTCAGCCGCCTGGCTCGCGAGTTGCACACCCCGGCGCAACTGGACCTGACCGCCCGCGCCCGCGAGCAACTGGCCGTGTACCGAAGAAACCAGGACCTCATCAACATCGGCGCCTATCCCGCCGGAAGCAACCCCGCTATCGACCAGGCCATTGCCAGGCACGAGCCGTTGCGGCAGTTCCTTCGCCAGGATGTGGGCGAAGGGTTCTCTCTCGAACAAACCTGGTCCTGCCTCGACAAGACCCTTGCCCCTCTCCAAAAGCCTAAGCCCGCAACGCCCGTCAAATCCGGATGAAGGCCTTCCATTTCAGACTCCAGGTTGTGTTGACCCTGCGCGAGGAGGCCGAGCAGGCCGCCCAGCGCGCTTGCGCCCGGGCTCTGATGGCCATGGAACAGGCCGCTACCCGCGTGCGTTCCGCCGAGGCCGCTATTGCCGCTCATGACGAACGGCGGCGCTCCCGCCTTGCGGCGGGCCTCCGGGCCGACGAACTCGAACAGAGCCGCCTTTACAGCGCCCTACTCGAGGACCGCCGCTCGCGGCTCGCACGGGAGGCCGCCCGCGCCCAGCGCCAGGTCGAGGAGGCCCGCCATAAGCTCCTCCTGGCCTCCCGCCGGCGGGAAATCCTCGAGCGCCTCCGCGAGCGCCAGCGCCTCCTTCACGATTACCAGGCCGCCCGCGCCGAGCAAAAGCTCCTGGACGAACTCTCCAACCGGCCTCTCCTCCTGGCCGGCTGCCGCCGTGAAGCAACCTCCCCCACGCTATGATGCGCCTGCTCACAAACAAATGGACGGCCCTCGCCCTTGGCGTCGTCGCCTACTCCCTTACCACCTGGCTCTGCCTTCACCCCCGGGAACAACTCAACCGCATTAACACCGAAATCCAGGACGCACACCAGCAGCGGCACGCCCCCTCAAGTCCCTCTTGGACTTTTGAGAACCCGGAGATGGCCCTGCTCATCACCGAACTCAAAGAACAACGCGAGGCCCTCCACGCGCGCTCTCTCAAACTGGATGAACTGGAGGCCCGCCTCGCGGCCGAGCGCCAGGAAATCTACTCCGTCACCCAGGCCGTCTTTCATCTCAAGACCAACATCGAGGCTACTGTCACCCGAGTCGGCGAGGAGGAGGCCGTCAACCTCAAGAAACTCTCCAAGGTCTATTCCGTCATGAGCCCCGAAGGCGCCGCCCGCATCCTCCGCGAGATGGAGGATGAGCAGGTTGTGAAGATACTCGCCCTCATGAAAGAGTCCGAATCGGCCCCGATCCTCGAGAATCTCGGCCAGGGCACCAAAGAGGACACCAAGCGCGCCGCTTTGATCTCCAATCGCCTCCGCCTCGTCGTCGCCTCCGCCAGCCCCAGAAAGCCCCAGGTCCCATGACCTCCGCCCCCGCTACCTCCGCCCTCCTCTCGGATCCCTCCGCCTCCGAGGACCAGCTCGGCCCGCCGGACTCAACTACCCGGGGCCCCATCTTCGATTCGTTCATGGCCAAGGCGGCGTCGAAGCCCGACACCGAAACGACCAGGAAAGAGACCTCGGACGCCCCCTCGGACGGAGACCCGGGCGCCCCAACCTCGGCCGCCGCTGCAAAAGGACCCCGCGCCCAAGACCAGGCCCCGGACACCAGCCAGATTCTCCCCTGGCTCCCGAATTGGCTCGCCGCCTCCGCCTCCCAACTGCCTGTCCCGACCGGAGCGCCTGCCTCTTCCGTCCGCGTTTCCCTTCCCTTGCCCGCCGCGGGTGAGGAGTCCTCGGGAAAGCAAGAGACCGATTCCTCCGAGCGACCCCAGCCGGCCGCTTCGTCCACCGCTCCGCCTAGACTGCTCGAACCCGCGGATTCGTCACTCCCCAAGACTGGGCGCCAGGGGACTCAGGAGCCTTCCGACCCTGATGCGTCCAAGGACCCCAACGCCGGCCAAACCGTGCCTGCCGCGCCCACTAAGAGCCTCCCGGCTAAACCGGCCCCCGCCACCGGCCCGGCGGCGCCCGCCACAACTATTAGTTCGACCCAGCCAGAACATGGTATGTCGGTTGCTCCTCAAACCGATACAATGCCGGCACCGAACGAAGTGAACGAAATTGCCACCCACGGCGGGCAGAATCTGCCCGGCGCCGGTGCTGAAGTCGTCGTGCCTCCCGCCGCCGCGCGCGAGCGCAGGGCCGGTGGGGCTGCTTCGGAATCGGATTCGACCCTGCCTTCAGGGGCAGCCCAGTCGGGCTTGGCGGCGCCGGAGCCTCCGGCCGGTCAGGAAGCGGCCGTTCACACCGACCCATCCTCCTCTCAAACTGGGGCCGTTGAGGCCGTGCGCCGCGCCATAGATGACGCCGCCGCCGGACTCCAGCGGGGAAATGGGGCCTCCGTCTCCCTGGTTCTGAGGCCCGACGCCAACATACAACTGTCCTTGCACGTCTCGTTGCAGCATGGCCATCTCGACGCGGTCGCCGTGCTGGAGCATGGCGATTTCTCGGCAATCGGGGCCGAGTGGACCGGATTGCAGAGCCGCCTGGCAGAGCAGGGCGTGCGTCTGGCGCCCCTGGCCTCCAGCCCCAATCTCTCGATGTCGTCTTCCGGAGGCGAGTCTCAACTCCCCGGTCAGGACCGTCAGACGGAATACTCCGCCCCGGCAACGGAAGGCTTCACCAACGTGGCGGCCACGCCGGCGGCGGCCTCCAGGCCCGCTGCCAGGAACCAGTCCTCCTCCGGTCAACGCGAATGGTGGGCCTAATCCGGGACCAGGAAATGAACAACTCATCGTATCTGACCCTCAGACCCCGGTTCATCAGCATTCGGACCCGAGGGTCGGGGGTCGAAGCTCGAGAGTGGAGTGTCGAGTGTCGAGGGAACCCCGTGCCGCCCCTCGACACTCGACACTCGCCCCTGCGGGGTCGAGCCCGTTCCCAGTTGCGGTCTAAACTCGATTCAATCCTATGCCTGTCGCCCTAGACACATCCTCAAACACGATAAACTCGTCCTCAGGTCTGAATTCATCGACCGAATCGGACTCGTCCGCCCAACTGCCTGAGCAAACGCTTAACCAGAGTGATTTCCTGCAACTGCTGGTCACCCAACTCTCCTCCCAGGACCCGATGAATCCGGTCAGCGACGCCGAGTTCATCGGCCAGATGGCCCAGTTCAGCACTCTCCAGGAGACCCAGAACATGCAGGAGAGCGTCGCCGGCCTCCAGGCCAACAACCTCCTCGGCCAGACCGTCCAGGTCCAGAACAGCCAAGGCCAAACCGATACCGGCGCCGTCAGCTCTATCCTCTTCGAGTCGGGCTCCCCGGAACTCATCGTCAACAGCCAGCCTTACACCCTCGACCAGGTGCTCTCCATTTCCCAAGCCCAAACTCAAACCTCGCCTTAACCTCAACCCCATCACTCCAATACTATGTCAATGTTCCCCGCAATGGACACCGCCGTCAGCGGCCTCCAACAGTTCCAACAAGACATCAACGTCATCGGCAACAACATTGCCAACGTCAACACCACCGCCTACAAGGACCAGCGCATCGATTTTCAGGACACGTTGAGCCAGGCGCTCGGCACTGATCCGTCGGTCATGGTGGGCACCGGCGTGACCACTACCCCGGTGGAAAGCAACTTCGCCGTCGGCGCCGTCGCCAGCACGGGTGTGAACACCGACATGGCCATCACCGGAAACGGCTTTTTTGTTGTCCGTGATCCCTCCACCGGCGCGCAATACCTTACCCGCGCCGGAGATTTCCAGCTCGACGCCAGCGGCTACCTGGTGACCTCCCAGGGCTTCCGGGTGCAGGGCTTCAGCGACAGCGGCCTGTCCACTATGGGAGACATCAAAATCGATACGACCGGCGCCCCCGCGGCGGACGCCGGAGCGACCGTTTCCTCCTTCGGCGTTGACGCCACCGGCCGCATCAACGTGACCCTTAGTGACGGCGCCACCTTCACCCGGGGCCAGGTCTTGCTCCAAAACTGTGAAGACCCGAACGCCCTTGTCAACTCCGGCGACAATCTTTACTCCGCGACGACTGCCGCCGGAATGCTCTCCCAATCGGTGGCGCCCCAGACCGCCGGCGTCGGCGCCATCCAGTCCGATGCCCTCGAAACCTCCAACGTCGATCTCACCGACGAGATGTCCAACCTCATCACCGCCCAACGCGCCTTCGAGGCCAACTCGAAGATCATCACGACGGGCGACGAAATCCTTCAGGACGTGGTCAACCTCAAACGAAGCTAACCCTGTATGCCTGGCCAACGCCCAGAACCTGGCCGCGGAGCCGAGGAAAAACAGCCGCGCGAGTCGCGGCCGGAAGCCGCCGATGCCGCGGTCCCCGCCGAGTCCGCGCCCAAACCCGCCCCTGCCGGCTCCTGGAAAGCCTGGTTGCCGCTGGGCGCTTCCATCGTGGCCATGCCCCTGCTGGCCTACGTCTTTACCACCTTCGTGCTGGCGCCCCAGCTCCAAAAAGCCCTGCACGGGGGAGGGACCGTCGTTGCCGAAACCAAACCCTCTGCCTCCAAGGAGGGCGCTGCTCCCTCCGGCCCGCGCCAGACCGTGGCGCTCAACAAGCTGCTTGTTAACGTCGCCGGCACCATGGGCTCCCGCTACCTCTTGACCAGCCTCACGATGATGGGCACCGGCTCCGATTTCCAGCATCGCATTGCCGATAAGGAACCTCAATTGCGCGACCTCGCCAGCAGCATCCTGATGGCCAAGACCATCGCCGACATCGAAAAACCCGGCGCCCGCAACCTCATCCGCGGTGAGTTGCTCGCCGGCTTCAACACCATCCTCGGCGACCCCGGCGTGCAGGAAATCTACTTCACTGAATTCGCCATACAGTAACAGGAACCAGCATCGAACCCCATGGCCAACGCGCAAACAGAACACCCTTCCGGTGAGCCCGCCGACGCCCCTGCGCAGGCTGCCGGGACACCCCCCCCGCCCGCGGGAGGGGACCTCGCTTCCCCGCAGCGCGGCGGCGCCGAGCCGTCCTCCGCGTCCCCCGGGCCGGCCGCCCAGCCCGATCTCACCCCCATCGAGCCGTCGCGCTCCCAGGCGCAGGAACCCGCCCCGGACGCCTCCGGTGACTTGTCCTCCCGCTCCACCGATGACCTGGGAGAGGTCCTCCCCGATGCCGGAGCCGGGCAGGGCGGCCCTGCTTCGGGCTTTGAAACCTCGCGCGGCGAGCCCGCGTCCTCGTCCCAAGAGACCCTCAACGAGGTGCTCTCCCAAAGCGAGATCGAGCGCCTGCTCTCCCAAGTCCAGGTCGAAGAAACCAATGCCACCGTAATCAAGCCCGGGGGCCGCAAGACGCGCATCAAAAGCGAGGACATCCAGCCTTGCGACTTCCGCCAGCCCGCTTTCCTGACCAGCGGCGAATTGCGCAAAATCCGCCTCCGCCACGAGGAGTTCATCCGCTCTTTGGCCGCCCATCTCTCCATTTACCTCCGGCTTGAGGTGGTCATCCACATGTCCAAGCTCCAGACGCTCGGCTTCCAGAAATATGCCGACGCCCTCCCTAATCCCACTCACCTGACCCAATTCAAGGTTGAACCCCTCAAAGGCGTGTGCCTGCTCGACATGTCGCCCCGGCTCGGCTTGACCTTCGTCGACCGCCTCCTGGGCGGCCCTGCCCACTCCGTGAGCCTCAACGGCGAGTTGAGCGAAATCGAAGCCGCCCTCCTCGATCAGGTGGCCTCCCTCATCCTGAACGAGTGGTGCGCTTTGTGGCAGACGATCGAACCCACACGCCCTGTCCTTCTGGGCCATGAAAGCAACGGCCGCTTTCTCAGCAGCTCGGCCCACGACACGGTCATGCTCGTCCTCTCCATGGAGGTCCGCCTGGGAGATTGCGTCGAACAAATGCAACTGGCCTTCCCATTCATGACCATCGAGCCTCTGGTGCGCAACTCGGCCATGGCCGCCGAGTTGCAGATGGAACCCGCCGGCTCCAGCGCCCAGCCTAAATGGAATCGCGGCTTCGACAGCGTGCCCGTCCAGTTCCATGCGCAATGGCAGGGCCTGGAATTGACCGCCCGCCAACTGACCACGTTGAAATGCGGCGACGTCCTCCTCCTCGACGCCAATTGCTTTGACCGTGTTGAAATCCGCCTCGAACAACAGACCAAATTCTATGGCCGCCTCGGCACCTCGGGCGAGCGCTGGGCCGTCGAATTGACCGAACCCGCCAAGCGTTGAATCCTCTCATGAGCGCGCCTGTAACCGTACCCCCAAACCTCGAACTCGTCCTCGACGTGCCGGTCAAGCTGACCGTCGAACTGGGCAGTTGCCTGCTCCCCATGCGCGAAGTCCTCCAATTGGGCGTCGGCTCCGTCGTCCAACTCGACAAAGCCGCCGACGACCCCGTCCATCTCTCGGTCAACCGCAAAATCGTCGCCCGCGGCGAAGTGGTCATCGTCGAGAACCGCTTCGGCATCAAGATCACGGAACTGATCAACTCTCAGCCCCAGCCATGAGCCTCTTCTTTCAGTGGTCGCGCAGGTCCTGCGAGGCCGTCATTGTGCTCGGGCTTCTCGCCCTGGCCCCGCCCGCCCTGGCCGACTCCCCCAACACCCTGGCGCTCCGCACGGAATTGCCCGATGCCGGTCTTTCGGCCATTCGCACCCTCGCGGCCCTGATCATCGTGCTCTGCCTGTTCTTCGGAGGCGTGTGGCTGTACCGCCACACCCAACGCTTGGCCTGGCGCAAAACCGGCCCGCCAAAACTCGCCATTCTCGAGTCGCGCCCCCTGGGCAACCGTTATGCCCTCTACGTCGTCGGCTACGAACAGCAGCGCATGTTGATCGGCAGCTCTCCCGCCGGCCTGAGCCTCCTGAGCCAACTGCCTCCCGCCGCCGCCGCCCCTCAAGAGGCGGTTGCGCCGCCGCTTCAGCCTCTATCCTTCCCGCAGTGCTTCCAGCAGTTGTTGAGCGGCAGGCTCGGCTCCAAGGCCGAAAGGACGGGACCGTGAGCCGCCCTTGGGCCTCGTCCGTCCGTCGGTCTCTTGCCCGTCGAGGCGGCTTGGGCAACTGGCGCTGTCTGCTGCCGATCCTGCTCCTCCTGGGCCTGGCCGCCGCCGCCCAAGCCCAAACCAACACCCCCATGGTCTCGCTTCCGTTCCGGATTACCTTCCCCGGGGCCGACCAGCCGCAGGACGTGGACATCGGGATTCGGATTCTATTTGGCATCACCCTGCTGACCCTCGCCCCCTCCATCCTGCTCCTGATGACTTGCTTCACCCGCATCGTCATCGTGCTTTCCTTTGTCCGCACCGCCCTCCAACTCCAATCGGCCCCTGCCAACCAAATCGTCATCGGGCTCTCGTTGTTCATGACTTTCTTCATCATGTCGCCCGTCTGGCAGAACATCAGCCGCGATGCCATCGCCCCCTATCGGACCTCCCAAATCTCCAGTCAGGAAGCCCTCGACCGGGCCTCGGCCCATATCCGGACGTTCATGCTCAAACAGGCTCGAGCCAAAGACGTCGAACTCTTCGTTGCCTTGGCCAAACTCCCGCCGACCGCCCCCGACCAACTGCCGCTGCGGGTCGTCGTTCCCGGATTCGTCATCAGCGAATTGCGCACCTCTTTCCAGATGGGTTTCTTGATTCTGGTGCCATTCATCCTCATCGACCTGGTGGTCAGCACCGTGCTCATGAGCATGGGCATGATGATGTTGCCGCCGGCAACCCTCTCGATGCCCCTCAAGCTCCTGCTCTTCGTCCTGGTGGACGGCTGGGCGCTGATAGTGCGCTCCCTCATCTCAAGTTTCGGTTCCTGAACGAGACAACGCCCTATGAACCCCGAATTCGCTGTTGAATTGCTCAAGACGGTCATCCTGGAGGCCGTCCTCCTGGCCGCGCCCTTTCTTGGCGTGGCGCTCATTGTGGGCCTGGTCGTCAGCCTCTTTCAGGCCGTCACCTCGATTAGCGAGCAGACCCTGAGCTTTGTGCCCAAAGCCCTCTGCGTCCTCGGCTTGCTCCTCCTGCTTCTGCCCTGGATGATCCGTCAACTGGTCGAGTTCACCACAGCCATCATCGAGAAAATCCCCCAGATGGCCATGTGAAAACATGGATTGGGACTTCAACAACTGGCTGCTGGTCTTCGTGAGGGCGGGGGCGTTTCTGAGCGTCCTGCCCCTCTTCACGATGCTCAATGTCCCCGTCCAGGTCCGCGTGGCCTTCGCCGCCCTGCTGGCCGTCCTCACCGCCCCCACGCTGCCTTCATTCCCTTTCGCCAGGTTGGGCCTTATCGGTTGGGTCGGGTTGTTCACCCAGGAGGCTCTCTGCGGGTTGCTCATCGGCTTCGTCACGCGCATGATCTTCTTCATCACCGATTTTGCGGGCCAGCTCATTGGCAACGAAATGGGCCTGAACATGGCTGCCGTGTTCGACCCCGTCAACGGCCGCCCCACCCAGGTCCCGGGCCTCATCATGTTCCTGTTGACCTGCATCCTCATGATGTCCCTGGACATGCATCACTGGCTCCTGACAGGCTTCCAATACACCTATACGCTGGCTCCCATTGGCGGAGCGCACCTCACCGCCCCCCTGTTCGACGAAATACTCTCGCACACAAGCCGCGTCTTCCTGGTCGGCGTCCAGATCGCCGGCCCCATCATGGCCTCCTCGTTCCTCGTGATGCTCCTGCTCGGCTTCCTCGGGCGATTGGTGCCGCAGATGAACATTTTCGCCGAGAGCTTCTCGATGCGGATTGTCTGCGGGATGGCCGTCTTTGCCCTCACTCTCGACATCTCGGCCCAACACATTATCAACGGCCTCCACCGGCTGCCGGAGGACATGCTCCGCGTGGCCAGGCTCCTCCAGGGCACTTAGACGTGACGCCTTAGTCTATGAGCGACCAAGCCGGCGAGAAAACAGAACAGCCGACTCCGCGCAAGCTGGATGACGCCCAAAAAAAAGGCCTCATCGCCCGCAGTTCCGAGGTGCAGACCACCTTCGTCCTGTTGGCCGTCGTCTGCGCCCTCTCCTTCACCGGCGCCGAGATGTGGCGCACCTTGGCCGCCACGGTCGCCGCCGTCCTCGGCCACCTGCACGATACCCCCCTGACGCCCAGCGCCTTGCAGGGCTATGCCTACCGCGGCGCGCTCGTCTTCCTGCAATGCGCCGCCCCGGTCGTCGCGGCCGCCATGATGGGCGGCCTGTTGGCCGGCGGCATCCAAAACCACTTTAATACCGCCTCCGAGGCCCTGGGCATCCACTGGGAAAGACTCAACCCCGCCGAGGGCTTCACGCGCGTCTTCTCCGGACGCGCCGCCGTTCCCGCCCTGGTCGCCCTTCTCAAATTCGTCGTCATCTTCTCCCTCACCTATTCCACCGTTAAAACGGTGCTTCACGACCCGGTCTTTACAACCTCCGTCAGTCTGCAGCGATTCGTCGAGTTCCTCGCCCAATCAAGTCTCCGCATCGCCCTCCGCCTCCTCCTGGCCATGGGACTCATCGCCGCCGCTGAATACAGTTACCAATTCTGGCGCACGCATCGCGACCTCATGATGACTCGCGACGAACTCAAGGAGGAACGCAAAAACACCGAGGCCAATCAGCAGATCAAGACCGGGCGCCGCCGCTTGCGCCGCCTCTCCAAGCGCCAGATGCTGGCCGATGTCCCCAAGGCCGACGTCATCGTCACCAACCCGACCCACATCGCCATTGCCTTGCGCTACGACCGCAAGACCATGCAAGCCCCGCGCCTCCTGGCCAAGGGAGTCCGAAAAAACGCCGAACAAATCCGCGAACTTGCCCGCCTGCACGGAGTGCCGATTGTCGAGAATAAACCCTTGGCCCGCCTCATGTGGAAGCATGGCAGGGTAGGCCGCGAAATCCCCACCCAACTCTACGTGGCCGTCGCCGAAGTCCTGGCCTACGTCTATCGCATCAATCCCTACCGTTACTATTCCGAGGCCCTGAACGCCGGGTCCGCGGAAGAGCCGGCCCTCCACCCACCACGAGCTGCCGCGTGATCTCGTCCAACGGACATCCGGGACGCGGGGTCTCCCGTTCCGCGCCGGCTGTTCACGTTCCCGCGGCGGGCTCTACTTGCATTCGACGCGCAGGCCCTGGATGGGCTTCCCATCCATGCCTGTAATCCTCGCGCAACCGGCCCAACCGCCGCCGCCCTGGGTGATTTTGAGCATGAGGTCGTTGGGGCCTTGCTTGAGCCGGATCGGAGCCATGTCCTGGTCCGCCACCAGGCCCCGGTCAATGTTGTTGCCGTGGACCACGACCCCGTTGAGCCAGGCCTTCACCCCGTCGTCGCTCCCAAGCAACAGGGCCGCATCGCAGTCCTGCGGGGCAACGACGCGCGTCTTCAGATAAGCGACGCAGTTCATTTGGTCGGGGAAGAGTTCCCCGAGGTTCGCGATGTCGCCCCGCGGCATCGCCTTCCACTCCACCGATTGGCCCGGCTTTTCGGGCGCGAACGCGACGTCGAACAAGGCCAGGGCGCTTGCAAGGCCGGCCTGGCGGTACGGCCCGCAGACGAGCCAGTCCTGGATAAAAGGCCCGGCGACCGCGGGCTTTCCCCGAATGGCCCACGCGCGCTTGACGATGTCCGCCGTCTTGCACTGGGCCAGCACCTGGCCGGCGACCTCAGCGGCGAGTTTCGGATTCGCGGCGGCCAGTTTCTCCGCAATCGTCATCGCCGCCAGTCCCGCCTCATTGGCCAGCCCGGGTTCCGCCAGTTCTGCCAACACCGTCCGGAGCGCCTCCTCGGTGGGGATTTGCCCGATCTGGCCCAGGGCCTGCTTCTTTTCCTCCGCGCGGCTGGCCGCGGCCATGGCCCGGCGGAGCATCTCCAAACGCTTGGCGGCGTCCGGTTCCTGGCCGGCCACCTGGATGCAGCCGCGCAACGCAAGCACTTGCAGCGCCGGGTCCGCGCTCCCGCGCGCCAGTTCGAGCAGACCCGCCGCCGGGGCGGCATTGGGCCACTGGGCGAGAACGCGCACCGCTTCCTTGGCCAGTTCGCCATCCGGGTCTCGCGTGGCCGTCTGCGCGGCCTCAAGCGCGCCCGCCGTCCCGAGCTCCGACAACAGCGGCAACACCCGGCGTCGTTCGGCGGCCGGGATGTGTCCCAGGGTCTCCAAAAGGCTGCGGCTAACAGTCTCCTTGTCCGGGCTGGCCTGCGTGATGGCGTAGAGCGCCTTGAGCACAGGCTCGCACTGCGCGTCTGATTCCGACTTGGCGGCCAAATCCAGCAGGGGTGTAAAGGTCGCGGCCAGCGCGAGCTTTCTGAGCGATTCCAGGGCCGCGAGGCGCGCGGGCCCGGCCCCGCCGGCTGCGTTCTGGAGCAGCACGCTCGCCGCCTCGGTGTCGCCGCGATCGCCCAGAGCGCGCAGCAATTCCGCCTTCTCCGCCGGTTCGGCAGCGGCAAGATGCTCGAGCAGGGCCTCGCGCACCCCGGGTCCGCGCAGGCGCGTCAGCGTGTCCCGCGCGGCCTCGCGCTCGGCGGCTTCTCCGGCCGCGGCGGCCTTGACCAGGGCGGGCACCGCCGGCGCATCGCCAAGGTCCGCCATGGCCTGCCAGGCGGCGACCCGGACCAAAAGATGCGGACTCCGAGTCGCGGTGCGGACGGCTTCGAGCGAATGAGGGTCAAGTTTGAGTTGGGCATCGAGGACCGCCAGTTGAGATTCCGCCGGCAGTGACGCCCACTGGCGCAGGCAGGCCGCGATCACAGGGCCGTCCTTCAACTCACGCACCACCTTCAGCGCCGCGACTCGCAACGGGCGGTCCTGGCCGGAGAGTGCTTGGAGGATGCGTTCGCCCCGTCCGGAGGCATCCGCCATGACCAGGCCGCGCCAAGCGGCGATGCGAATGCGTTCTGGGAAGTTGCCTTGCAATAAAGAGTCATAGAGCGCCGTAGCGCGTTTGGTGTCGCCACCGGCTAGAAAGTCTTCGGCGCAGAGCAATAGGCCTTCCATGACGGCGGCGCGAACCGCGGGCGGAGTCTGGCTCTCCGACAATGACCCTCGAAGAGCGCCGGTGGCGTCCGGACCGCCGATTCTGCCCAGCGCGGAGGCGGCTGCGGAGGCAATCGTGGCGTCGGCGTTTGAGAGCAGCGGGGCCAGCAACGGCACTGCTGCGGCGTCGTGCCGCCAGCCAAGGGAATCGATGATGCCGGCCTTGATGGGGCCGGAGGTCGCGCCAAGGCCCTCGCGCAGGGCTGTGACCGCTTCGGGGAAGGGCAGCCCTTCCAATGCGTAGCGGGCGGCGTGAGAGGTCCGCTCCTGGCCCAGCAGCGCTGCCAGGGCGGGGATGGCCTTAACGGTCCCGACGACCCTGAGCCTTTGGCAGGCGGTGCATTTGGCGGGGACATCGGCGGTGGACTGGAGGACGGCGATAAGGTCCTGTTCCTCGTCGGCCCGGACACTGGAAGGGGCCAGGAGCAGAACAGCGGCGAGGAACGGGAAAAGCAGGCGGTCGGTTTTCATTGGATTGAGTTGATTGCGGGCGGGAAATGGGGTTTGGGCCGCTAGGAGGTTGGAAAGAGGTTAGTATTAAGATGCAGATTGGGAATGCGCTCAGAGCCGCCATGGCGGACGAGGGGTGTAGGACAGGAGCCGATTTGCCTCGTCGTCGCCTGGAAACTCCGCTTTGACCGGGTCCCATCTCAGCGCCCGCCGCAGGATGAGCGAGATTCCCCCAATGAGGATCGCGTTCATGGTGTACACGGCCGTCTCGGGATTGCAGATGGTCAGGCGCCGGGTCCGGACGCATTCGAGGAAGTTTCCCGAATGGCTGTTGGCGTGATAGACCCGCGTGTCCTCGGGGCGGAGTGGTTGCTCGACGATCTTCGCCGGGTAAGAGACGAGGCTGTCGCGGTCCACCGCGATGCGGCCTTCGGTCCCGACGAAGTTGGCGCCGCCGTCCTCGCCGACGTGTTCGCCCGGGTAACCGATCGAGTGGACGACCACCCCGTTCGAGTAGCGATAGTGGATCACGGCATCCTCCGAACGGGTGCCATGGTTTTCGTAGGAAACCTCGATCGGCGCGGACGGGTCGGGATTGACCGTCCACTGGATGATGTCGTAGTGGTGCGGGGCCCAGTTCACATCGCCGACGAAGCATCCGGCGAGGGCGTGGCCGGCGTCGCCGTTGTAAGGCCGCCAGCAGAGCGGTCCAAGCCACATATCCCAATCGAAACCGGCGGGCAGGGGTTGGGACTTGTCTGAGGTCCAGCCTGCCGGATAGAAGGCGCCCGGTTGGCGATAGGCATACACCTCCTTGAGTTGGCCGATGCGGCCGTTGCGGATCAGCTCGCAGGCGACGCGGAACCTACCCGCGTACTCCGAGCGCTGCTGCATGCCGGCTTGATAGATGCGGCCGTAGCGGCGGCTGGTCTCGACCAGGTTGCGCCCCTCGCGCACGGTGATCGCGATGGGTTTCTCGCAATAAATGTCTTTGCCCGCCCGCATCGCCATCGTGGCCATCATGGCCGCCCAATGGTACGGCACGGCCACCAGCACTGCGTCAACATCGGGCCGCGCCAGGATTTCCCGGAAGTCATTGTATGCCTTGACGCCGCTGTAGTCGGCCTGGCCCAGCTTGTCCGCATAGATTCGATTGCATCGCGCATGGGCCGCCTCACGCCGCTCCTTGCGCACGTCGCATACGGCCAGCACCTGGACGTCGCTGCGGGCGATGTACCCCCCTGGGACGTAAGTCCACGAGCCGCCCAGCAAATGCCCGCTCCCTTGCCCTCCCAGCCCGATGAAACCCATGTTGATGCGTTCACTCGGCGCCGTCGAACCATCGCGCCCCAGGGCCGAGGCGGGGATCAGCGTGGGCGCCGCCAGGGCGGTTCCCAATGCAATCGAAGACTGACGCAGAAAATGCCGGCGGGAGAAGAGATGCACGTCGTTCATAAACATTGTGCGCGAGTATAGAGATGAACTGACGCGATAGGGAAAGCTTTATTTTTTCTCCAATGGAGCCAGGTCCGACGTTCCTTTTAGAATCTCGACTTGGGAGGCCTGGGACGGTAAAGCTAGGCTGTGCCGTTGAGCTACGCTGAGTTAGAACAATTCTACGAAAGCTTGGTCTCCCGCGCCCGCAGTCGTGGAATAACCTGTGGGATTACAAGTGGCATGGCCTGTGTGGCTTTTGGCGTGGCGCAGGCGACGAAGGATTGGCCTTTCGCTACCGCTTTGGGGGTCAAACTCCTCGAGGCCGGCGACCCGCGTGGGTGGCTGCACCTCTTCAACTACGACGTGCTGGTTCAGACGGCGAGAAAGCTGTGCCCCCCGGCGGCGATAGTCGCCCTGCGCCCGGTACTGGCACTTTTGGGGGAGGGGGACGAGCGTCTCGAGTTGGCACTCAAGGGCGAAATCGAGTTCTGGAATCGGCTCGACCAACTTCGCATGAAGGTCTATGAACGCGCCGTCCGGCCCTATATGGTGGCCGTCAAAGGCGACCCTCGCTCCAGCGATCCGGCTCTTGCTGTGCAGCATCACGCTCGTCTCGAATATGCCGGGCAGTTGTTGCCGGCTACTCCTTTGCGCCAATACGGAGTTGAAAGGTTGATCGACGAAGCCCAAGCCCAGGCGGCCCGCTTTCTTCCCCCAGGCGCACTCCGTTGGTTGCCAGATGCGGAAAAGTGCTTTAACCTCTTGGCAACATGAGCGACGTTAAGAAAACGCCCGACTGGCTTGCGGCCGACGTCTTGGCTCACCTCCAGCGCGTGGAGTACGACTTCCATGTCCGTGCCTTTGGGGAGGAAATGGCCAGGGTCAACTTCCTGCCGCTCGCGGAACGCCGCCGCTACGTTGCAGATATGGTTGACCACGCCTTGCGAAAGGGTGTGAAATTCGACAAACCGGCCCTCGGGGTTACGCCTTGAACGTCACCGCGTTCCTCCTGACCCTCGAATACGGGTTTCCTGCGCTGCGTGCCAATTTTAGAGCGGATTGCCGCCCACCTTCGTCCATGGCGAAAACGCCCCGATTCCGTGAAGCTTCACGGCGCGTTTCCACACCTTGTCCCCGCAAAACGCAAAAAGCGTGTTCAACTCGGGTCCGCCAAAGCACACGCCAATGACGCGGCTCCGATCCGGCATCGGCAGGATCACCTGCGTCGGCCCGTCGTCCGCGCACACCTGGACCCCCCACCGTGTCCCGACCAGCATCCGGTTCTCGCGCGCGTAGCAGACCGACTCGGCCCCGGCGTCATCCTCCCAGTCCGGCAGATGCAGCCAGAAAAACCGCTCCTTGTTGCTCAGCGTGCCATCGGCGTTGACCTGGTAGCTGTAAACCCACTTGGACCGCCCATCGGCGACTGAAAGCAGCCACTGGTCGGGCCGGTACGCCATCCCGGTGGCGAACTTGATTCCGGAATCGACGCGTGTCTTTCGCCCCTCTTTCACATGCCAGACCTCGCTCCCCTCATCGGGCTTCTCCCCGGCGGTGGTGACGTACAGACCGCCGTCAGGCATCGCAAGCACATACCGCCCGCGAACGCCCTCGGCAACGACGCTGCTCTGGCCGCCGTTGTGGCACAGGACCTTCCCAGTACGTTCCGACACTGTGTAGAGTTCCTCCTTGGGACCGATTGAAAGGCTGTTCGCCTCGTCCGCATCGGGGAGGAACACCTCCACTCTCCCGTCCAGGCCGATGCGATGGACCACGTTGTTGGGCGCGTCCACGAAAAACACCTCGCCCTTCGCGTTGCAAGCCGGCCCCCGGGCGTCTCGGAAACCCTGCGCTGCCACTTCCCATTTGCCGTCAGGGGTGATCACGTCCCGCACGCGGGGGGCGCTGGCGCCCGCGCGGACCGGTTCGGGCCAGCCCTTCCAGATGAACCGCATCGCTTCCGGAAAATACTCGTTCCATCCGGCCACGTGCGGCCCCTCGATCGCCCGGAAAAAGTAATCGTAGCCCGAGAACTTCAGGGCCTTGTCCATCTCCTGGTCAAGCAAGTACCAGTCCCCGGCGCAGTTCTCCATGTCGTGTGTGCCCGTCGTGAGGTAAGCCCGAATCGGCTTCGCCTCGAACTTCCGAATCAGGGTCGGGAACTCGTGCCCGCCGCGGAACGCGACAAAGCTGCCGCTGTTCGCGTACACCCGCGAGAACGCGTCCGGCCGTTCCCACGCGGCGTTGAACGCCGAGATGCCTCCGCTGCTCCCGCCGGCGATGCAGCGATCGTTGCCGTCGGTCGAGAGCTTCAGATCGAATTTTCTCGCCACGAACGGCAGCAGCTCCTCGGTGAGAAACCGCGCGTAATTGTCGCCCACGCCGTCGTACTCAAAGCACCGGTTGCGGCGGCCGAGCGTGTCTTTCATCGGGGCCGGTGTTTCGCCCGATGTGATGAACACGCCCACCGTCACCGGCATTTCCTTGGCCGCTATGAGCTTCTCCAGCATGAGCTTCTCCGCCGGGTTGTAGCCGTCCTGGCGGACGTACACGCAGGCGGGCTTCACCCCGTCGTACTGCGCCGGAATGAACACCGTCCCGGCGCGCCGGCTCCCCGGAAATATCGCGCTCTGCGCAAAAGAAAACTCCTTCGTGATTCCACCCCCGTCATCCGCGAGAACGCCTCCGGCATTGATCAGCCCGGACAAAAGCAGGACGACCCAAGCTCCCAGTGCTTGATTGCAGAAATAAGCGATACAGTCGGCCGGCCATTTGGACGGCTGGCGCGGCGCGAGCGAGGCGCATCCCCGCAGCGGGCTGTAACGAGCGAGCAACAAAGCCAGCCGTCCAAAGGGCCAACGAATGTGTCGCTTATTTCTGCAATCAAGCACGAGTTTGAGTGAGAAGATTCGTTTCTTCATGATTTTAATGACGGCACTATGTCAAAGCGGCGCTTGTTTAGCCAGCCATAGTCGCCGTTGCCTGGGAACCTCGTCAGGACTGATCCCAGGGGATGGCTCGGCGCGCCGTGCGCCAAAAGTAACTGTTACCCGGGAACGGGTATCGTTGTGCCAAAAGGGTGTTACCCCATGGCTCTTGTTTTTGATTACCTGTTCCCTCGCTCCGAAGCGAGCTAAAACGAGCAGGGGGGCGGGCTGCGTGCCCGACAGCACGCGCCCCCCTGCGGTCGAAGGT
>CAZZFF010000071.1:0-32922 GCA_964653485.1 uncultured Verrucomicrobiota bacterium
TCGGATTTCGGATTTCGGATTTCCTTCGGATTTCGGATTTCGGATTTCGGATTTCAGGCTTCGCCCCCTATCCTGCGCCTTCCGTGCCTAACGCCATCATGTCCGACACCGTCCCTAACGCCGAAGTATTGCGCTCGCTGGGCCGGCTGGTGCGGGGGTTGTCGGCCCTGTTCTGGGGGCTGCCCAGCGCGCTCCTGGTGTGCTTTTACACGGCGCGGACGGAGGGCATCAGGGCCTTTGGCATCATGCCGCCGCTGGTGTGCGCGGGGTGGCTGGCGTACGGGCTGTGGCAACTGGAGGGCTTCCAGAGACGAGAGCGGGTCTGGCGGAGCACTTTGGACCGCGCTCAACTCCTGAGCCTGATCAATCTTGGCCTGAGTCCCTTCCTCTACTGGTCAAGCCGTGTGCCGGGCAACGGTTTCTTCCTTCTCATGGTGCTCCTGCTGGCGCTCTGCGGGCTGCTCTTTCTCGCGAGCCTGAACCACGTCTTGCGGCGCCTCGGGGCGATGCTTCCGGACGAGGCCCTGCGCCTCGAGATCAAGCAGTTCACCGCGCTGAACCTGAACCTGCTCACAGGGATGCTGACGCTGACCCTCGCTTACCTGGTGCTGGTCCATGTCGAGGGGAGTTTGCCCTATTGGGCCCAGCGGATTGTGATCCGCCTGGACCAGAGCAACGTCTGGTATCTCGTCCCGATCGTCCCGCTGGTCCTGCTCCCCCTGGCCATGACCATGGCCCTGCTCTGGAAAACCAAGCAGGTCATCCTCGATAGCGTGTTTGGCACGAAATTCCAGGCGTGACTTTTGGTCGCGCTCATGGGAAGCTCTGCGCATTATGAAGATTCTTGCGACAATGTGTGCATTCAGCCTGGCGCTCGGCTTCGCCTTCGCCCAGACCGGCGAGCCGAAGAAAGCGGAAACGAAAACCGACGCGGCCTCCACAAACGAAGTGGCGGTGATCAAAACCTCGGCGGGGGACATGGTCATTGAGTTCTGGACCGACGCCGCCCCAAAGACAATCGAGAACTTCAAGACCCTGGCCAAAAAGGGCTTTTATGACGGCACGGCTTTTCATCGGATCATCAAGGGCTTCATGATCCAGGGCGGAGACCCTCTGACCAAAGATCCGGCCCAAGAAGCCCGGTGGGGACAAGGCGACCCCGGCTACAAGATCAAAGCCGAGTTCAACGACCACCTTCACCAGCGCGGCGTCATCTCGATGGCCCGCGCGATGGACCCGGACTCCGCCGGCTGCCAGTTCTTCATCTGCGACGGCAATGCGCCGTTCCTGGATCACCATTACACGACCTTTGGGAAGTTGATCAAGGGCGACGACGTCCTGGAGAAGCTTGCCAATACGCCGGTCGTTATCAGCCGCGGCGAGCGCAGCAAGCCCACGACCCGCGTCGAGGTGCAAAGCATCAAGATCGTGGCCGCCGATTCAATCAAGTAGCCCCTTGGAGCCACCTCATGAAAGAACTTGCCGTCGTCAAAACCAGCAGCGGGGAGATGGTGATCGAGTTGTGGTCCGACGTGGCCCCGAAAACCGTCGAGAACTTCAAGAACCTCGCCAAAGAGGGCTTTTACGATGGCACCGCCTTCCATCGCATCGTCAAGGGCTTCATGATTCAGGGAGGCGATCCGCTCACGAAAGACCCCGCCAGGGAATCCGACTGGGGCACGGGCGGCCCCGGCCGGACCATCAAGGCCGAGTTCAACGATCGCTCCCACCAGCGGGGCGTCATCTCGATGGCCCGCTCACAGCATCCCGACTCCGCCGGCAGCCAGTTCTTCATCTGCCTCGGCGACGCCTCGTTTCTGGACCGCAAATACACCGCCTTTGGCCAGCTTACTCAGGGTGATGATGTGCTGGAGCGCATCGGCGGCTCGCCCGTCACCATGAATAACAGCGGAGAGCGAAGCAAACCCGTGGCCCTGGTCAGGGTTGAAAGCATTCGACTGAATGAGTGCGATTAAACCTTGGGAGAAGACAGCTTCGAGGCCGTTAGGCGATTTCGGGATATTCAAGATGCGCTCGGACCGGAAGGTCTCTCCGCGCACCCGGCAGGAGCACGATTTTGTCGTGATCGACTGTGTGGACTGGGTGAACGTGCTCGCCCTGACGGCCGACCAGCAGGTGGTGATGGTCGAGCAATACCGGCACGGCTCGAACACCGTCGAGTTGGAGATTCCGGGGGGCATGATGGATGCGGAAGATCCCTCCCCGGAAGCGGCGGGTCAGCGCGAGTTGCGCGAAGAAACGGGCTACGCCGGCCAGAACGCCCGGCTCATCGGCCGCGTCTTCCCAAACCCGGCCATCATGACGAACGTCTGCTTCACGATCCTGGTCGAGAATTGCCGCTGCGCGCATCCGCTCAAGTTGGACGGCACGGAAGACCTTTGCACCCAACTCGTGCCGGTTGCCGAGCTTCCCGCCCTCGTGGCCGCCGGCAAGATTCGCCACTCCCTGGTGGCCGCCGCCCTCTACCACTTCGAGTTATGGCGGCGCGGACTCCGTTCCCAGGAGCCGGGTGTATCGGCAGCCTCCTAAACCGGGCTCCGCTGCCGCACTTTCTCTTTCTCCTCCTCGAGCGCGGCGCGCAGTGATTTGCGGTCTCTCACCAGTTGGTTTTCCAACTGCTCCAGGGCCGCATCGTCGTTCCGATCGATGGCTTTGGTGATCTCGCCCTTTAGGAAAAGCTCGCGCTCGGCGATTTTCGCCGCGGTCTTCGATTCCAATTCGGCTATTTCCTGTTTCTGCCCGGCGGTCAGCTTCGTGGTCGGGGAGGACTTGCTGAGTCGCTCCATGGCCAGTTCGTATGCGGTCTTCATTCCAGGGCATAAGCTATCCCACGATCCTCATTCAGCGCAATGGAGGAAAAGCAGGATTCGGCTTGCCTTGCGTGCCGCTCCGCCGCAGCCTGCCAGGGTTGTCTTCTCTACCGTCTAAATGATTTCGACGATTAAATTAATTTCAACGGATTTTGACGGCACATTGTTCGCCGAGTTCGAGAGTCCGCCCGTTGCGGAGCGGCTGCAGCAACTCATCGGAGACATGCAGGCGGGCGGGGCCAAGTGGATCGTCAACACCGGGCGCGACCTTTCCAGCTTGATGGAAGCCCTCGGACGGGCGCGCATCCGGATCGAGCCTGACTACCTGGTGCTGGTCGAGCGTGAGATTTACCTGCGCTCCGGCTCGGAGTACCGCGGCCTGGAGGAGTGGAACGCCGCCTGCGCCCGCACCCACGCCGAACTGTTCGCCCGCGTCAGGCCCGACCTCCCCCGCCTGGTGGCCTGGATCAGCGCGCATTTTCGCGCCCGGATTTACGAGGATGCCTATTCGCCGTTCTGCCTGCTCGCGGGCAACAACGGCAACGCGGAGGCCATTCACGATTATCTCAACGATTATTGCCGGACCGTGCCGGACCTTACCGTCGTCCGCAACGACGTCTATGCCCGCTTCAGTCATGCCGCCTACAGCAAAGGGACCGCCTTGGCCGAGTTGACCCGCAGGCTCGGTCTTACCCCGGACCAGGTCTTCGCCGCCGGCGATCAGCTGAACGACCTGCCCATGCTCGACCGCCAATACGCCCGCTTCCTCGCCGCCCCCCAGAACGCCTTGCCCCGCGTCAAAGAGGCCGTCCTTCGCCAGTCCGGCTACGTCAGCCCGCTCTCCCATGGCAAGGGCGTCGCCGATGCCCTGAGGTTCTATCTTCGCCAATAAAAAAGGCGGCCCGGACCCATTCCAGGCCGCCTTAACTCGAACCAGCTAGACTGAGCCGCGGACGAGTGCGTCGCTTTGCCATCTCTCCGCGGCAGGTCATGCGAAACGCAACGCTTTTAAGACGTTCGCGTCGACGCCGCTATTCAGGTTGGAACTGGGGATGGCGGCGCTCTGCCGAGACGCCGCTACGCCGAGGCGAGCTTCTGGATTTCCCGCACTGCCGTTTCGGAACCGCTTCGGGCCATGGCGGAGAGTTCCTCGCCGATGCCCAGGGCTTCGATGGGGATAGTCAACCACCAGGCCGGCGGGGCGTGGCCGAAAACGTCTCGCGCGAGGGCGAGCAGCGTCCGGGGATCGGCGGCATGGGCTAGAATGCGCGCTGAGTCGGCCGGCTCAAGTCTGCGGAGTTGCACCGCGCGCGGGGCGTCCACCGCGGCATCGACGAACACGACCATGCCCGCGCGCGCCACGGGTTCGGCAAGCTCCGGAGTCAGCAACGCGCACGCCAGGGTCTGCACCCCCGGCAGCCCGAGCGCCGCGACAGCCTCGGCCACCCTCGGACCGACACCATCATCCCGCCGGAGCGTGTTGCCATAGCCGATAACAAGAAGATTTGGCGTCATCGCTGCTTAGGATTAAGATAGGGTTGGGAGTCACGGAGCGCCATCTCAAAAGCGAAACGTCCCTTTTCAAGCAGCCCTGCTTTTCAAGCTTGGCCTGTGCCGGGAAGGGTCAATAGACTCCCGGATGCGAATCACGGGCGGGAAAGCGGCGCGTCGGAGATTGAAAGTGCCCAAGGGCTTGGCTGTGCGTCCGACGCCGGACCTGGTCAAGCAGGCGGTGTTCAACAGCCTGGGCAGCCGGGTAGCGGGCGCGCGGGTGCTCGAGTTGTTCGCCGGCACAGGGGCGCTCAGCCTGGAGTGCCTGAGCCGCGGCGCCGCCTCGGCGCTGTGCATCGAGAAATCCCAGCGCCACGCCGAGGTGCTTCGCCAGAACCTGGCTGTCTCGGGTTTTTCATCCGAGGTTCTCCATGTGCGCGTGCAAGATGTCTTTAGCGCGCTCGCCCAATTGGCTGCCGAGGACCAGCGCTTCGACCTCGTGATGGCCGACCCGCCTTACGGGGAGAAGAACATTGGCCGGCGCTCCGAGTCTCCGGCCCAACGGCTCCTGGACGACCCCCACCTGCGGCCGCTCCTCGCCCCGGAGGGATTGCTCGTGCTCGGTCATGCCAAACGGGACACCCTCAGCCTGCCGGAGCAGTGGCGAGAGGTGAAAGTGCTCAAACATGGCGACAGCATCATGCGGTTTTTTGCTGGCGCGGTCCCGGCGCCCGGTCCTAAATAGCCGCATGTCAATCCAAACCCCTGCCGATTCAATATCAAGAGGAACCCAATCCCGGCGCGACTTTCTCGCTCGCCTGGGCGCCGTGACGGCGCTTGGGGTGGCCGGAGACGCATCGCTGGCCACCAGCCTGGCAGGGGAGGCTGCCCTCGCCCCCGGCCAGAAAACCCTGGTCGGTTCCAATATCTACGGCTGGGGCCAGTATGCCCAGCGCGACAACAAGAAGCTGGACGCGGCCGAGGTCATCTCCGCCCTCCGGGACACCGGCTACGATTACCTGGAGAGTAATATGGACGCGGCGCACCCGGAAGAAAACGCGCGGTTCGCCGATCAGCTCAGGGCCAAGGGCCTGCAGCCGGTCAGCCTTTATACGGGCGGGCGTTTCCACGACGCCGCGCAGGCGGGCGGCGTTGTGGCCAGGCTTCTGGCCGCCGCCAAGGTCTGCGCCCAGGCGGGCTTCGCCGTCATCAGTTGCAACCCCGATCCCATTGGACGCGACAAGACCGACGAAGAGCTCAAGACCCAAGCCGCGGCACTCGAAGAGTTTGGCAAGGGCCTCGACGGCCTTGGACTCAAGCTGGGGGTGCATAATCACACGCCGGAGATGGCCAATCACGCCCGCGAGTTCCACTACAATTTCGACCACACAAGCCCCGCCTCGGTCGGCTTCTGCTTCGACGTCCATTGGGTCTGGAAGGGAGGGGTGCAACCCCTGGATGCCCTCGAGCAATATGGCCGCCGCGTTGTTACCTGGCACCTGCGCCAAAGCCGCCAGGGGATATGGTGGGAGGACCTCGATACGGGTGACATTGACTACGCCGCCGTGGCTCGATACGCCAAGGCCCATCAACTGCCCCGGCGATTCTCCGTCGAGCTGGCCCTCGAGAACGGGACGAAGATCACCCGCTCCGTCATCGAGAACCACCGCCGAAGCCGGGAATTTGTGCGCGAGGTTTTTGAGAGCTGATCGGGCTTGGACTGCTAATCCGTGACGGCTGGGAAACTCAACATTGCCAAACTAGAATCTCCACCATGAGCCTGATTTCTGTCCCGATGGCCTGCGCGATAGTCATTTGCGCCGGTGCGGTCGCCGCGTCAGAGGTGAACCTCGCGATTGTCGCCACGCCCTCCGCTTCCTACACGTCGGGGGACACCAGCACCGGCGCCCTCAACGATGACATCACGCCGCGCAATTCGCGCGATGCACGGCACGGCTCCTACGGCAACTGGCCGCGGACCGGCACCCAGTGGGTCCAGTACGACTGGAGCCAGCCGATCAGCACCAAACAGGTAGCTGTATTTTGGTGGGACGACCGCCAGGGCGTGCGCCTGCCCAAGGCCAGCAGGCTCAAGTATTGGAATGGAACGGAGTTCATCGCGGTCCCGAACGCCTCCGGGCTGGGCGTTGGCGGCGACAAGTTCAACCCCACCGCTTTCGATGAAGTCACTACTTCCAAGCTGCGCCTGGAGATCGACTCGGACGGGACATTCTCGACGGGCGTTCTCGAATGGAAGGTGTATGACTCCGGAAAGTCCCCGGAGTTCCCGCCGAAAGTCGCCGCCGGCGTTGACCGGGCGGTCGTGCTGGGCGGAAAGACCTATCTGCGCGGCCAAGTGAGATCGCTCAAGCCCGACGGGGCCGCCGTGCCGATGAGTTGGAGCAAGGTTTCCGGCCCGGGCGACGTGCAATTCGACAACGCCAACGCCGCCGAAACCAGCGCGGCCTTCACCCAGCCCGGCAGCTACGTCATCAAGCTGTCGGCCGGCCAGGACAAGCTGGTCTCAGTTTCGACGCTCAACGTCGAAGTCGAGCGTCCGCCGGCGGCCGACCGGTTCGACGTGGTCTATACGAGGGGCTACAAGATTCAGAGCCCGCTCTGGAGCAAGCGGGCGCGGGCGCTCATCGTAAACTGGATTCCGCATTGCATCGATTACATCAACCGCACGAACCTGAATCAAGGGCAGGGGGGCATTGACAATTTCATCGAGGCAGCCAAGGCACTGCGGGGCGAGCCGCACGGCCCGCAGAAAGGCTACGTGTTCGCCAACGCCTGGGTGCATCAAACCGTCGAGTCCATCTGCCTGGCGCTCATGGTCGACCCCCAGGGCGACCCCGAGATCGCCAACGCCCAGCAGGCCATGAAGGCGACGCTCGAGGACTGGATTCCCAAAATCCTCGCGGCCCAGGAGCCGGACGGCTATCTCCAAACCGCCTACACCCTTTCCGAGCGCCAGCACTGGCCCGCCCGTTGGAACCCGCCCCAGCGCGGCAACCACGAGGGCTATGTGGCCGGCTACTTCCTGGAATCCGCCATCAACCACTACACCCTCACGGATGGAAAGGACAGGCGTCTCTATGGCGCCGCCAAGAAATTGGCCGACTGCTGGGTGGCCAACCTCGGCCCGGGCAAAAAGGAGTGGTACGACGGGCACCAGGAAATGGAGCAAGCCCTCGTCCGCTTCGGGCGTTTCGTCAACGATGCCGAAGGCGGGGGCCGCGGCGACGCCTATATCCAACTCGCCAGGTTCCTGCTCGATTGCCGCCGGAACGGCGGCGAGTACGACCAAACCCACCTGCCGGTCCAACAACAATACGAAGCCGTCGGCCATGCCGTCCGCGCCATGTATTGCTACTCCGCCATGGCCGACGTCGCCGCGGAGACGCGGGACGTGGATTACCAAAGCGCCGTGCTCTCGCTCTGGGACAACCTGGTGAACAAAAAATACTACGTCACCGGCGGCATCGGCAGCGGCGAGACCTCCGAGGGATTCGGCCCGAATTATTCGTTGCCCAACAATGGCTACTGCGAGGCCTGCTCGAGTTGCGGCCTGGTCTTCTTCCAATACAAGCTCAACCTGGCCTATCGGGACGCGAAGTTCGCCGATCTCTACGAGGAAACGCTCTACAACGCCCTGCTCGGGTCCATCGACCTGGACGGCAAGAACTTTTATTACGACAACCCGCTGGTCTCTTCCCAGCGCCGCTATCCGTG
Organism: uncultured Verrucomicrobiota bacterium; assembly: GCA_964653485.1. Classification (GTDB taxonomy): domain Bacteria; phylum Verrucomicrobiota; class Verrucomicrobiia; order Limisphaerales; family UBA8199; genus CAVQND01. The sequence continues at coordinate 8,058 of CAZZFF010000071.1, forward strand.
GCATGTCTGTCCTTGCTGCGTGGGCAACATCCCCCGCACCCTGCTCATGATTCCCACCTGGACCTACGTGAAGAGCAAGGACGCGGTCGGCGTCAACCTGTTCATCGGCAGCGCCATCAATATCGGGCCCGTGGCCGGCACCGAGGTCCAGATGGTCCAAAAGACGGATTACCCCTGGAGCGGGACCGTCTCCATCACCGTCAATCCGGGCGAGCCGAAGGAGTTCTCCGTCTGCATTCGCGTGCCCGACCGCCGGACGAGCCAGCTCTACACGCCCGCGCCTGAAGTCAGCGGCCTCAAGTCATTGGCCGTCAACGGAGAAGCCCTCACACCGAGGATCGAGAAGGGCTATGCGGTCGTCACCCGGCGTTGGAAGGCGGGCGACCGCATCGACCTCGAGCTGCCAATGGCAGTTCAGCGCATAAAGGCCCGACAGCAGGTCGCGGCCGATCGGGGCCGCGTTGCGCTGCGCTACGGTCCGCTCATTTACAACGTTGAGCGCGCCGACCAGCCCGACCTTGGCCTCGCCATCGGTTCCGGACCGCTCGCCGCGCAGTGGCGCGGGGACCTGCTGGACGGCGTCGTCGTCATCAAGGGCATGTGGCGGGACGGCAGTCCATTGATGGCCGTCCCAAATTACGCCCGCGACAACCGCTCTTCCGCCGGCGCCGGCCGGGCCTCGCTCGTTTGGATCAAGGACGAGTAAGGGACGGTGCGGGACATCCGGGAATAGCCCAACGCTTCAGCGTTGGGATCGCCGGTAATAGTGAGCCAATGGGTCCCGAAGGGACGACCGAAACACTCAGCCGTCCCTTCGGGACGGAAATGATGCTTAATGGCCGTCACCCAACGCTAAAGCGTTGGGCTATTGTCACCCGTCCCTTCGGGACAGGAACGAACCGGAGGGCGCGAGTTGGATGCAGGCCGGATCCGCGCCCCGGAAGAATCTGAGATGCGCACGCGGAGGAGCGGAGGGCTCGCTTTCAGATTGTCATCGACAATGACCCGCAAACTCGGTATAGAGAATCCGACACCAAACCTGGACGAGAGACGCAGCTTGTTATGCCAAAGCTATTCATCAATCCCAGCTCGCCGGCTGTGTGGGAAATCCAACTCAAACCAGGGCCGAATCGCCTTGGGCGCGGCGCGGCCAATGACTTCACACTCACCGATCCCGCGGTCTCGGGGACCCACTGCGAAATCCTGGTGGGCGGGCAATCGGTGGTGATCAAGGACCTTGGTTCCACGAACGGCACTTTCGTCAACCGCGCCTCGGTGCGGGAGGCGATCCTGCGAGAGGGCGACCGGATTCACGTGGGTGGAGTCGAGATGGTCTATGCCGCCGAGAACGCGGCGGCCTTGGCCCAAGCCGGCGGCGGGGCGGTCCCTGTGCGCCCACCGCCTCAGCCGCAAAAGGTGGTCGCGCGGGTTGTCGCAGGCCCGGCCGCGGGGCCGGCAGCCGTCGCCCCGCCCCGGCCGTCGGCCTGACTTTCAGTGAATCGCGGACGCGGACATCTCTGTTTGGTCCTCCTCGGACTGGCAGTCGTCTCTCTCGTGACCGGATGCTCTGCCTCGCGAATGGAATTCGTCCGCGTCGCCCCCGGCAACAAGGGCTTCATCCTCACCCCTTCCAAGAAGCCCTTCATCCCCTGGGGCCACAACTATGCAGTCAACGAGCCGGAGCAGATTGGCAAAGTGGACTGGGCGCGCATCTCCCGCGACTTCGAGGACTTCCGGAAAATGAGCGCCAATGTCGCTCGGGTCCATTTGCAGGTTCCCCACTACATGGACGCCCCCGGCAAACCGAACGGCCTTGCCCTGGCGGAATTGTCCCAACTGCTCACACTGGCCGAACAGAAGGGCATTTACCTCGACGTCACGGGCTTGGCGTCCTACCACGTCAGGCATCGCGCGGCGTGGTACGATGCGCTGCCTGACAATGACCGCTGGGCCGCCCAGGCCTGCTTCTGGGAAGCCGTTGCCAAAACCTGTGCCAAGAGCCCCGCCGTCTTCTGCTATGACCTGATGAACGAACCGGTTGTCGGGGGCCAGCGCAAAGACGGCTGGTACGGCGGAAGGATGGGTGACTACGAGTTCATCCAGCGCCTGAGCCTCGACCAGGGGGACCGTCCGCAGCCCGAGCTCTGCAAGGCGTGGACCCACATCATGGTCTCAGCGATCCGTAAACACGACCGCGTTCACCCGATCACCATCGGGATGCTTCCGGCTTGGGGTCCTCGGCCCAACGACGCCGGTCCGGAACTGGACTTCATCGCCGTCCACATCTATCCGGACGCCGGCAAGGTCGCCGATGCACTCAAGAATCTCAAGGAGTTCGACATCGGCAAGCCGATCCTCGTCGAGGAGACCTTTCCACTGAGCTGCGGAGTTGCCGACGAGCGTGACTTTCTGTTGCAATCCCGCGGCATCGCCTCCGGCTGGATCGGCCAATACCCCGAGGAAACTCCCGATCACCTTCTCGCCCTCCAACGCTCCGGCAGCATCACCGTCTCGCAGGCCGCCTATCTCTCGTGGATCGAACTGTTCCGCGAGGCCGGTCCCCTCATGCTCCGCCCGGCCTCTAAATAGGCCCCCCATTCTGCAAGCGGATCAGGCCGAAGAAGGTGTAGGGATCGACGACGACCACGCCGGCCTCGGGGTGCTGCTCGGCCAGGCAGCGCGATAAATCGGCGTACCACCGCGGGGTCTTGAGGATGCTCCGGGCCCAGAGGAAGGCGGGCTTGCCGTTTCGCGCGCGGGCAAGGTCGGCAATCGTGGCTGCCGCCTTTGCCACATCGTCGGGCAGGTCTTGTTCAGGGCAGGTCGGCAGGCCGTCGTGGAGGGCCGGTTTTTGCTCGAAGTGAGTGCCGGCGCCATCGGGGCTGAAGGAACGATACGCGGCAAACTCGAGTGCGGTGGAGGGGCCGGCGGAGCCGTCCAGGATGAACCCCGTAATGCTCATGCCCCAGCGCGCGAAATCGGACTGGCAGTGGCCGGTCCAGGCGTCCAACCCGGATGGCAGTTGGGAATCCGGCCGCACCGTCAACGCGCGGGGATTGAGGTAACCGGCCCCGGAATCCCCGGCGATGAAGAAGTCGTTGGTGGTGGCATGGCGATAGGCATAGACCAGGGCCTGGGGCGCGCGGTCTGCCAGGTTCGGGTCGAAGGCCCAGCCCAGAGGGGTCTGGCCTCGAGCCGGGTCGCGGAAAAATGCGGGCACCGCCTTATAGAGCCACGAAGGAGCGTCATAATCGCCCACATAATGGCCGACGAAGAGTTTGTTCACCGGCTTGCCCTCGGCGCTCAGATAGCCCCGGGCCCGCCACTGGACCGGGCCGGGCTTGGGATTTGGCTGCGGGTAGCGCCGGGCCAGCGGGTAGTGCCGGTAAAAGGAGGCATTGGCCATCGCGCTCAGGCCCGCGGCGTCGGCTTCCATGTAACCGTTGAACTGGGAAATCAGCCGGCCAAACTCCCATTCGGTAGGAACACCTTCATGCCTGCCCGGCGGGGTTGAAGCGGTCGTGTATTTGTAAGGCCAGGGCGGAAAGCCGCCCACCTGCAGGACGCCCCCGCCGGCCCGCGTATAAAGAGCTCTGAGCGTCTCCAGGAACACCCTCCGGTCCAAGCCGAGGGGTTGGCCCTGGTCGTCGCCAGGCGCTTCGTCCCCCCAGGGTGAGAGGTCGAAGAAGAACGCGCGGCGGGCGATGAAGTAATCGTGGTTGGAGAGGGTGTGCAAGGTGGGATTGCCGCCCGGGTGCCTGAGCCAGTAAGCGTCGATGTAATAGGCCGCCACACCCGGCGCGCAACGTCCCGAACGCAGGTAACGTTGTATTCCCCACCGGCAGGCATCCACCTTGGCGCTGCCGCTCGAAGGTTCGCCGACGTCCGGCACGCGGCCTGTCCCGGTGAACATCGAGGCCCCGTCGGGTTTGAGCAGCCACAGCTTCACGGGCAGTTGCAGCCGCCGGACCAGTAAATCGAAGACTGAACCGGGGGTGGAGTCGTAACGCACCGGGAGCAAGTCCTCGCAACCGGCCGCGGTCGAGGCGAGGTTCGAGGTGGCCGGCACGGCCGGGTCATAGACCACCAGGCCGTGAAAGACCGAACGAAAGACGCCCACCGCCTCCTCAAGGGTGGCAATGGGGCGGATTGCCGCGTCCGCAAGCCAGCCGTCCTCTCCACGGAGCCAATCGAGCCAGAACTGGTCGGTGTCCACGCCGAACTCGCCGCAGTAAAACAGGTAGAGTTGGGGCGTCTCGCGGTTGGCCAGCCCTTGCAGGGCCGAAAGGGCGTGCAGGGTGTCCCAGACCCGTTGGGCATCGGCTGGCGCCCCCAAATTCAATCGATTCAGAGGGCGGGCGTCGAAGGTATAGACCACCTTGGGAGCGAGTGCGGCGAAGGCCGGGCCTGCCCCGGTGGCAAGCCCCAAGAAGGAGCAAAGGCTCAAGAGCCGAATGTGCGGGAAGAGATTGGGCGTCATCCGGGGGCATTCTTCGACGACCAACGGCCATTTTTCAATCCTGAATTCTCAACCCGCGTTTTTGGGGAATCTCGTTGGCAAGAACCACAGACGCCGTCATGGGACGCTGAGATGGGCTCGCAGCCAAAGCATATCGACATTGTTCGCCTGGATGTTCGTGAATTGTTCCTTCACTGTGGTCTGCCCCGAGGCCTGGCGAGGTTGGAATGCCGCCGTCACATACCGGTGCATCTCCGCGTGGCCATCCGCAAAGCACATCGTTCCCGAGCCGTTATGGTAGGCGGCCGGGAAATTGGGAATCTCGTTTACGTGTTGGTAGAAGAGGAATTCGCCGTCGTCAACGCTGTCATCCCGCTCATCAATCACCACGAACGCCATGCTCGGCGAGATACCCCGGATGTCGGTGGATTTGTGGAATGATTGGCTGTCAAAAGCGCCATCGGGAGTGCCCATGGCCACGCTCATGGAACAAGTTCGGCACAGAGGGTACGGGACGCCCCCCTCCATGACGGTCACCCGGCTGGCGGCGCACTGATAGACCCCGCCGGCGGTGATATATGGAGCCAGCGTGGCCCATTGGGCATTCAGGAACAGGGCGGTGTTTGTATTATCCGCGGTGTTCGGGGTCGTGGCTGCTTCCCAGCCCGAAATCCAATTCTCCTTCGGCACATGGCTCTCTTCGTCCTCCCAAATGTTGAGGGCCAGAGAGTCGTTATTATCATGAGTGTACATCTGCCAGCCGATCCCCAGTTGCCTGTAGTTGCTCATGCACCGGAGGGCCGTGGCCTTGGCCCTCGCCTTAGCCAGCGCCGGCAGCAGCATCGCGGCCAGAATCGCGATGATGGCAATGACCACCAGCAACTCGATCAGGGTAAACGCAACGCGTGTCGAGCAGCGGGTCGGGTTGGCTTTCATGCCTTCAGATTAAGACCTTGTGCCAACGGGGTCAACGAGTCTGTTCTCGTCCTCGAGATAGCCAAAGGCGCATTCCCGGCACCGCACTTTGGTTTTGAAAATGTCCGGACCCGCCGATATTGTGATTCTGCGCAATGACATCGGCCCAACAACAGGCGACTCTTCGGGGCGCGAATTGCGAGGTCGCCTTCGACAATCTGACGCGCCAGCTCTACGCGACGGACGCCTCAATCTATCAACTGGAACCGGTGGCTGTGGCCTTTCCCCGCGGCATCCGCCAGGTCGCGATGCTGATTGACGCCGCGGTGCAGACGGGTCTCTCAGTGACGTGCAGGGGCGCGGGGACCGGCTTGACCGGGGGCGCCATCGGGGAGGGCCTGGTCATGGATTTGTCCAGATACAACCGGCAAATCACGGACCTCGATCTGGAGCGGCGCACCGTCCGGGTGGGGCCGGGGGTGGTGCTTGACCAACTGAACCAGTTCCTGCGTCCGCACGGATGTTGCTTCGGACCGGACGTGGCGGCGAGTTCGCGGGCGACGCTGGGCGGCATGATCGCCAATGACTCCAGCGGCTCGCATACCCCCGTGTACGGCACCACGGCCGCTCACGTCAGTGAATTGGAGATCGTCATGGCCGACGGGTCCACGCTGATGGTCGGGCCGAAGCATGACACTCTGCGCCGGCAGCGGGAATTGGTCTCCGACCTGGCGGGCTTGCATTCCCTGACGATTGCCGAGCGGCTGCCTCCCGGATTGCTCAAGCGCCGGCCCGGATACGCCATCGACCGGTGCGTCAGCGATCCGAGGAACCTGATTCCGCTGCTCTGCGGGAGCGAGGGCACCCTCGCGGCCATCGTCTCGGCGGAGTTGAACATCGTTCCTTTGCCCCAGGAAAAGGGACTTGGCTTGATCTTCTTCGCCTCGGTGGCCGAGGCCATGCAGGCGACGGTCGAGTTGCTGGATTTGCGGCCCGCCGCCATCGAGCACCTCGACCGGGTTCTGCTCGACCAAACCAAGGGCCAGCTTGAATTCCAGGCCGCTCGCGACCTGCTCGAAATGGACTTCAGGCCGTGCCAATCCATCCTGGCGGTGGAGTTTTTCGAGGACGTGCCGGACCGGATGGCCGCCCTGGCTCGGCGCAACCTCGGGCTGCGGACCTTGCTTCTCACCGGCCCCGGCGAGATGAACCTGGTGTGGTCTTTGCGCAAAGCCGGCCTGTCGTTGCTGACGGGCCGGGCCGGCAATGCCAAGCCGGTCACGGCCATCGAGGATGCGGCGGTTAGTGCCAAGGATTTGCCGGCCTATTTCTCCGGGCTGGAGTCAATCATGGCTTCGCTGGATTTGGAGGCATCATACTACGGCCACGCCGCCGCCGGCCTGCTGCACGTCCGGCCCATCCTCGACCTGCGCTCGGCCGAAGACCTGATGAAATTCCGCCAGCTCACCGCGGAAGTCTCCGCGCTGGTCCGCCAGTTCAAAGGCTCGCTGGCGGGCGAGCTTGGAGTTGGCATCGCCCGCACCGAGTTCATGGCGGAACAACTGGGCGAGGCCCTAATCGGGGTGATGGGCCAGATCAAGAATTCCTTCGATCCAAACGCGTTGTTCAATCCGGGCAAGATTATCCCCGACGGGCGTTTCAAGATCGACGGTGATCTGCGGCTCCAGACCGCGCGCAAACTGGCGCCGCCCGCGATGCCGGTGCTCGCCTTTGCGGCCAAGGACGGCTCGTTCATCGCCAACCTCCAGCAGTGCAACGGCTGCGGCGGTTGCCTCAAGCAGACGCCCACCATGTGCCCGACCTTCATCGCCACCGGCGAGGAGATCATGTCCACGCGCGGGCGGGCCAATGCGATTCGCGCCGTGCTGGAAGGACGGGGCACGGAGGGAGTCGACCCGTTGCGCAGCGCGGACCTCGATGCCGCCCTGAGCAACTGCTTGTCGTGCCGGGCCTGCGCCACCGAATGCCCTTCCAACGTGAACCTGGCGCTGCTCAAAGCCGAGCTTGAGCATGCCCGCATTCGCTCCAACGGACTCTCCCTGCGCCAGCGGGTGATCAGCTCGGTCGATGGCCTGGGCCGCCTTGGCTGCCTTTGGCCCCGGCTGGCCAACAAAGTCCTGGCTTCGCGCCTGGCGCGCGGGGTCCTGGCCGGGGTGCTCGGCCTTGCCCCGCAGCGTCCTCTGCCCCGCTTCGCCCGGCAACGCTTCGACCGCTGGTTCGCAGGCCGGCCACGGCCCCGCGCCGCCTCCCGCGGGCGCGTGGTGCTTTGGGATGACACTTTTGTGCGCTATTACGAGCCGCACATCGGCGCCGCCGCCGTGAAGGTGCTCGAGGCCGCGGGGTTCGAGGTCACGCTGGCGGTCCGCAGGAAATGCTGCGGCCGGCCCGCCTTTAGCCAGGGCCACCTCGACCTCGCCAGGCGGCTCGGGCAGCACAACCTCGCCCTGTTTAGCGCCCAGCCGGAGCAGGTTCCAATCTTGTTCCTCGAGCCGTCGTGCTACTCGATGTTTGCCCAGGACTACCGTGAACTCAAGCTGCCCGGCGCCGAGAGCGTGGCCGAGAGGTGCTTCTTATTCGAGCAATTCATCGAGGACCTGTTGAGTGCCGAACCCGATGCGCTGAAGTTCAACTCCAAGAACGCCAACGTTGTCATCCACGCCCACTGCCACGTCAAGGCCCTCCTCAACCCGGGGTTTTTGCCGCGCCTGGCCCAGCGGTTGCCGGGGCGAAATGTGACCCTGCTCGACAGCGGTTGCTGCGGCATGGCCGGCGCCTTCGGGGCGTTGGAATCAAAATACACCCTCTCGGTCAAGGTGGCCCAACCGCTCCTGGTCAAACTCCAGAACCAGCCCTTTGGCACCACCGTCGTCGCCTCCGGCACCAGTTGCCGCCAGCAGATCGCCCACCTGGCTGCCATCCGGCCCCGCCACTTGGCCGAATTGCTGGCCGAGGCGATTTCGACATGACATCGGAAGACGAGCCTGGTACAAGTTCCCCCTCAATGATGAAAACCTCGAAACCTCTCTCCCGGAGTTCGCGCGGGCGTTTGAACTTGTCGCCGGACCCGCGGCCCAAGGCCCTCGGCGCGCTGTTGGCGTTCCCGCTCTGCTTTCTCGTCGCCGGACTTTGCCTCCGCTTCCCGGCCGCGCCATGCGGGGCGGCGGAGGGGCCGATGCCGCGGGAACGGCTCCTGCTGGATCGGGGTTGGAAATTCCACCTCGGCAACGACTGGGGCACGGGCGAAGAGCTGGCCAAGGCCGGTTCGAGTTCCGGGCCGGCGAAGCGCGATTTCAACGACGGCGGCTGGCGCAACGTCGACCTGCCGCATGATTGGGCGATCGATCTGCCCTTCGACCGGAACTCCGACACATCGCACGGTTTCAAACCGGTGGGCCCCGGCTTTATCTCCAACAGCGTGGGCTGGTATCGCCGGACATTTACATTGCCGCGCGAGGACGCGGGGAAAAGGCTCTGGCTCGAGTTCGACGGGGCTTTCCGGGACAGCCGGGTGTATGTGAACGGCTATTTCATCGGACACAACGAGAGCGGCTACAGCGGCTTCCGCTACGACATTACCGACGTGGCCAATTGCGGCGGCAGGAACGCGGTGGCGGTGCGAGTGGATGCCACACAATTCGAGGGCTGGTTTTACGAAGGGGCCGGCATCTACCGCCATGTCTGGCTGACCAAGACCGGCCCGTTGGCGGTCGCGCCGGACGGCACTTTTGTCTATAGCAAGTTCAAGGGCGATGCCCCGGACGGCCCGGCGGAAATCCAGGTCGAGACGGAATTGAGCAACGCGCAGAATGCCCCGGCCGAATGCGCCGTGCGATGGCAGGTCCTGGATGCGGCGGGCAAGGTCGTGGCGGAGGCGAACAAGTCCGCCAGGCTGGAGGCCGCCTCGCAGGCAAAGGTCAGCCAATCCATGCAACTGGACTCTCCCGCCCTGTGGTCCCCCGAGTCTCCTGCGCTTTACAGACTGCTCACCGCGGTCGAGTCTGGCGGCGCCGTGGTGGACCGCACAGAAACCGAGTTCGGGGTCCGCACGGTGAAGTTCGACGCGGACAAGGGGTTCCTGCTCAACGGCAAGCCTTATGTGCTCAAGGGCACCTGCAACCACCAGGACCACGCCGGCGTCGGCTCGGCCCTGCCGGACCGGCTCCAGTACTTCCGCATCGCGCGCCTCAAAGAGATGGGAGACAACGCTCTGCGCACCTCGCATAATCCGCCCACGCCCGAACTGCTTCAGGCCTGTGACCGGCTGGGAATGCTTGTCATGGACGAAAACCGCTTGCTCGGCAGTGATGCCGCGAACCTGGACCGGTTGCGGCGGTTGGTCCTGCGGGACCGCAACCACCCCAGCGTAGTCGTCTGGTCCATCGCCAACGAGGAAGGGGAGCAAACGACCCCCGCGGGCGGACGCGTGGCCGAGACGATGCAGAAGCTCATCCACCGCCTCGACCCAACCCGCCAGGCGACCATGGCGGCCAACGTCGGCAATACCTTCGCCGGCCTGAACCGCATCATCGATGTGCGCGGCTGGAACTACCACATCGGCAAGGAGATCGATGATTATCATGCCGCCCATCCGGCGCAGCCCAACGTGGGCACCGAGCAGGCGAGCACCGTTTGCACGCGCGGCATCTATGCCAACGACCGCGAGCGGGGGTATGTCAGCGCCTACGATGACAACGCCCCGCCCTGGGCGCACACGACCGAGACGTGGTGGAAGTTCTTCGCCGCCCGGCCCTGGCTGTCCGGCGGGTTTGCCTGGACTGGCTTTGACTATCGCGGCGAGCCGACGCCCTACGCCTGGCCTTGCATCAACTCCCATTTCGGCATCCTGGACACCTGCGGGTTCCCCAAAGACAACTTCTACTATTATCTGGCCTGGTGGGGGAACCGGCCTATGGCACACCTGCTGCCGCATTGGACCTGGCCCGGCAAAGAGGGCCAGGAAATCGATGTGCGCTGCTTCAGCAACTGCGAGGAGGTCGAACTGTTTCTCAACGGCCAGAGCCTCGGCAGGAAATCCATGCCCAGAAACTCGCACCTGGCGTGGAAGGTAGCCTACGCCCCGGGCACCCTCGACGCCAAGGGCCTCAACGCCGGTCAGGTCGTTGCCGAAGACAAGGTCGAAACCACCGGCCCCGCCGCCGCGCTCAAACTCACCCCTGACCGGCCCGCCATCGATGCCGATGGCGAAGACCTCAGCATCATTACCGTAGCCGTTGCCGACGACCACGGCCGGACCGTCCCGGTGGCCGGGAACCTCGCCGAATTCGAGCTGAGCGGCCCGGGCCGCATCCTGGGCGTCGGCAACGGCGACCCAAGCTGCCATGAACCCGATGTCTTCATCAGCACACCGGGCGTCCGGTCTGTGTCGGTTGACGGCTGGCGAATGAAAGAAGTGCCGGACGCCAAAGACCGGCCCGAGACAGCCAAAGACTTCAGCGCGCGGGACTGGCGCAGGGTGGATGTCCGGGCTGACACCGGCCCCTTGAGCCCCGGCCACTGCGCCGTTTTTCGCACGCACTACACAGCCGGCCCGGCCGATCTCTCCAGCACGAACATTCTCCTGAGCTTCGGCATGATCGATGACGAGGGCTGGGTCTATGTCAACGGCCACTTCGCCGGCGAGTCGCATGACTGGTCCTCGTCGCCCGCATTCGAGATTGGCAAGTTCCTCGAAGCCGGCGACAATACAATCGCCGTCGTCGTCAAGAACAATGAAGGCGAGGGCGGCGTCAACAAAGGCGTAACCCTGGTGGTCCGGGAGAGACCCGTGGCCGCGGCCTGGAAGCGCAGCGTGTTCAACGGCCTGGCCCAAGTCATCGTGCAGTCCTCCAGGGAAGCAGGCGAGTTGAAACTCACCGCCCGCGCCGAGGGCCTCGCCCCGGCCACCCTCGTCCTGCCCAGCCGGGCCTGCGCCGGGCGCCCCGCGGTGCCTTAGACGGTGGAAATAAATAATGGTGGCAACCTGCCTGGGTCTTTTGCCGCCCGGCGGCGCCAGAAGGAGCGGCTCAAGCTCAAGCCCATGGGAACGGGGCGGAACTTGATTCGGTGGACGCCGAGCTCTACTGCCCCTGCGCACGAATTGCGCTATTGGCGGAGTTCCGAACGCATTCAGGCGTGATCTTGGCAGCTGAGCGGGAGCGTGGTATCCTCACGCCATGAGCACGATCATGGTTCGGTTGCCCGATGAAGACTTTGCCTTTCTCCGCGACTTCTCGGCCGCGCAGGGGACTTCGGCGGAGGCGTTCCTCGCGCGGCAGGCGCGCAATTTGCGTGAGCATTTGCAACGGCCGCTGCAGCCCGAGGTGCTGAGGGCCTCCGGCATCATCTCGCCGCACCTCGCGGGCGAGGAAACTCACCGCGAGCATTTGGAGAAGAAGCACGCGTGAAGGTCACGCTGGACATCAACGTATTGCTGGATGTCCTTGCGATCAGAACGACTCTCCGCGCGAAAACGGCGTATCCGAGCTTGTCGCCCTGCGACGGGGCGTGGTATCTTGCAACGCGGTAACATGAGCGCCAGTGATAAACTCAAAATGGTCACCTGCGCCGGATGCGAGAGCAAGGCCTTCATCCCGGGCGACCTTCCTCCCCTGGCTTCGGTTCCGTGCAACAAATGCGGCCATCCCATCATGATGCCGATGCAGTTGCGCCAATTCGAGCTGCGCAGCAAGATTGCCTCCGGCGGCCACGGAAAGGTCTATCGCGCCTTCGACACCGTCCTCCAGCGCCTCGTCGCCGTCAAGCTCATGCGCAAAGAGCTGGAAAACGACCCCGTCGCCCTCGAAAGCTTCTACCGCGAGGCCCGCGCCTGCGCCTCCTTGAACCACACCAATATCATTCACATCTACACCTTCGACGAATTCGAAGGCCAGCGTTACCTGGTCATGGAGTTGGCCGATCGCGGCAGCCTCGACACCCGCATTGAGAAACAGCAGCGCCTGAGTGAATTGGAGGTGCTCGACATCGGCATCAAGATCGGTTCCGCCCTCGACCTGGCCCTCAAACACAACCTCCTTCACCGCGACATCAAGCCCGGCAACATCCTCTTCAACTCCGACAACGAACCCAAGCTCGTCGACTTCGGCCTGGCCCGCAGCCCGGATGCCCAGCCCGAGTCCCTCGCCGTCACGGAGGGGACCCCTTACTATGTCGCGCCCGAGAAGATCAAACGCGAACCCGAGACGGCCCTTTCGGACATGTACAGCCTCGGCTGCACCCTTTACCACGCCCTGACCGGCCACGTTCCCTTCGAGGCCCCCACTGTCGAGGAACTCGTCGCCGCGCACGTTCACACGCCGCTCACACCCCCCAACCTCGTCGTCCCGGAGATCACCCAGCCTACCAGCGACGCCCTGGTCCATGTGCTGGCCAAGAACCCCGCGGATCGGTTCCTCAGCTACGACGAATTCCGCATGGCCCTTGAGTTGGCCCGCAGCCAGTGGCTTATCCAGCACTCCACCCAGCCCCCGCCCACCTCGGGCACCAAGAGCAAGACCAGTTGGTGGCGCAGGTGAGGACCGCGCTCCTCACATAGGCGACAACGCGTGCCCCCAGCTCAGCGTCTGGGGATCAGCCAGGTCTCTCCTCGCGGCCACGCGCCCCGCCTGGATCAACGTCCCAAATTGGAAATAGACCGCATCCATGTCCGAGTGCCAATGCGGGTAATGGCTGAACCCGCCGTCCTCGGTGCGGCAGCTCAAGGCCCAATCGGCGGCCTTTTGTATCGCCTTGCGCGCCGCCTCCGTTCCTCCGCCCAACTGGCGCAGGATAAACACCGCGTCGAAACACGAATGCACGTCCCAGTCGGGTGCCTTGATGTTCCAGCCGCCATCGGCCTTTTGGTCCCGCAGCACGCGGGCGACTATCCGGTTCGCCTTTGGCGTCGGCTGGCCGGCCAGACGGAAATAATGCGCCAGATGAAACGTGGCGGCGACGTGGTCCCCCAGGTAACCGTCTTCCGCCTGGTTCGCGACCTGCCAGTCGCGCAGCGCGTGATCATAAGCGCCCGGCATCGGCTTGCCCAGGCCGGCATAGAATAGCGGAAAGAAGCTCGTGGTGTACCAGGGCAATTTCTTGAAGGCCTCGCCGTCGAAAAAGCGATCCGGGACGTTGATCGGATCGATCTTCGGACGCTCGCCCAAGGCCCGCAGCGCCACCACGCCCTGAACCGTGTTGTAGAGCACCGCCAGGTCGGATTTCGGGTCCATCTTCCCCGTCGCGTTGGCAAACGAACCGTCCGGCTGCTGGTGCCTTTGGATGAACTCAATGGACCTTTGAACGTTGGGCAGTTGCCAACCCATTGTCTTGGCCAACGTCGCCGCGTAAGTCACCGCCGCCAGGTCGCTCGAGCCTGTGTCCGAGTTTCCCAGGTAGGCGGGGTCCGGCGAGGGCGCATACCCGCCATCGGCGCGGGCGCAACGTCGAATGAAAGCCAGCGTCTCCTCCGCCAGGTCTCCCGGTTGGCTGGCTGACGCGGCCCGGGCCTGGAAGGCCCCCATCGCTGCCCCGGCCGCCGCGCACACCGCCGCGCGCAAGACCGCCCGCCGCGACAAACATCGGCTTAGTTCGATTGCAGGCGTCTGGTTTTCCGGGGCGGTAGTCTTCATAAGGTTTCTCTTTGCGCTCGCGATTGCTTGACCACGATGATTGCTGCATCTCCTTTATCGCTTACCACAACCCCTTGCAACTCATAATAAAACCAACGCACGTCCTCCGCCCATCCCTGTAACCCCATCAACTTCATCCTTTAGCCTTTAGCCTTTCTTCACCCCGCCCGTCCTCCGCCCTCCGGCTCAGCGCCGGCGCAATGTCATTCCGCACCAGTGAAAAGTGTCCAAACGCCAGATACGCGCGACCCCCCCCTTGCACTTCAGCCAGTCAAGCTTTAGACTATTGCCGATGTTACTGGAGCCGATGGCGGCGTTGAAGGTGGCAGCCGTGCCCGTGGCCATCCTAAGACACGGCTTTATTTGGCCGCATAGATCAGCTTCCCTTTCCGGAACTCCTCGATCTCCCGATCTCGTTTCGGGATGAACGTGATTACCCTGTCCTCGTTATCCCCGGCCCCACCCGCTCCTCCCTCCACCCTCCCTTCTACCCGCCCCGCCTCTGACACCCCAGCCACTTCATCCTTTAGCCTTTAGCCTTTAGCCTTTTGCCTTTCTTCACCCGCCTCGCCCCGGCCTCTCCCACCCCACGCCCCGTCATGAGAGTATTTGCTATTGGCTATTGCCTATTGGTTATCCTGGTCCCATCAACTTCATCCTTCATCCTTTAGCCTTTCTTCAACCCACCCCCCGTCCCCCAACGCCCCCGTGCGATCCATCCTTTCCGTTCCGGTACGTGTGCATTTGGTCTCACGCTCCAGCCTTGCCTTCCCTCGAAAGCCTGCCTAAACTCCTCCCATGTCGGCCCCCAAACCGAAATCCACGCGCAAGCCCCCCAGAGCCGCACCCCCGACCCCGCTCACCACCCCGGCCCCGAAGGCACCCTTCGGGCCGCCTCAGACAGGTGCCGCTTGAACCCGAGCAGCGGCTAAACTCATGCCCACACGCTTTTTTACCAACGAAGGCGAAAATACGCTGCTAAAAAAGTTCGCCGGCGTCTGCGCCAGCAACCCAGACATTGAGCGTTTCGACGCGTTGGTTGGGTACCTCCGCGCCTCTGGCTATTTTGCGCTCCGGCCCCACCTGGAAAAAGTCCCAATGATCCGCATCCTTGTGGGCATTGATGTGGACGCGCATCTCGCCCAGCAACACCGCAAAGGCCTCCTGCTGCTAGGCGACGCCGACAAAACCGTTGCCTCCGCCCGCAAGCAAATCGAAACGGATGTCCAAACCGCCCCCTACCGGAAAGAGGTCGAAGACGGAATTCGTCAGTTCCTTGCGGACGTAGTCCACGGGCGCGTAGAGCTAAAGGCCCATTCCACCAGGCGCCTCCACGCCAAGCTGTACATTTTTCTCCCGAGTGGATTTTGCGAGCACAAGCCTGGCGCGGTCATCACAGGGTCGTCCAACCTCACGGCGGCCGGCCTGGGCGTCGAAGACGCCGCCACCAACTACGAATTCAACGTGCTGCTGCATGACTACGAAGACGTAGTGTTTGCCAAAGACGAATTCGAGAAGCTCTGGCGCGAAAGCGTGCCCGTCCTGCCCGAGGTCATAGACGCCGTCGTGCGACACAGCCACCTCCGCGAAGACCTCACCCCCTTCGAACTCTACCTCAAATTCCTGATCGAATATTTCGGCCCGGCCATCGACTACGACCCGAACGCCGAGCGCGACCTCCCCAGGAGCATCAAAGCACTGAGCTATCAGGGCGACGCAGTCAACGACGGTTGGCTTAAGCTTCAAAAGCACGGCGGCTTCTTCCTGGCGGACGTCGTCGGCCTGGGCAAGACCATCGTCGCCACGCGCATCGCGAAAAAGTTTTATTACTACAACGGTTTCCCCACCCACCGCTCCCGGATTCTGGTCATCACGCCGCCGGCGCTGCGCGAGAACTGGGAAACGGAGATGGAACGTTTCGGCCTGGATGACGCCGTCAGGGTCCTCAACAACGGCAGCCTCCACAAAATCCGCGACCCGGAAAAATACGACCTCGTCATCGTTGATGAAGCGCACAAATTCCGCAACGACACCGCCGATGGTTACGACCTCCTTCAGAAACTCTGCAAAACTCGCACCAGGAACCGCCTGCCAGACGGTGAGTTCGCCAAAAAGCGCGTCATCCTCATCTCCGCCACACCGCTCAATAATCGTCCTGCAGACATCCGGAACCAAGTCCTGCTATTCCAGGACGGCAAGGACTCGACCGTCGTTGGCAATCTCCAGCATTTCTTCGCGCGACTCATCAAGGATTACGAGGTCGCCACCAACCCAAAGAAGACCCCAGACAGGCGGGCGGCCCAGGCGGCCGTGGCCCGAATCTACGAACTCATCCGGGAGCAGGTCGTCCAGCCCCTCACCGTCCGCCGCACCCGCACCGACCTGCTGGAGGACAAACGTTGGAAAGCCGATCTTGACGCCCAGGGCATCGTGTTTCCAATAGTCGATAAACCACGCCCCATCCTCTATCAGCTCGATGCCGCTCTCGACGCCCTTTACGACCGCACCATCCAGATGCTCTCTCTCCCCGAGCACGGCGGGTTGACCTACAACCGTTACCGCGCGATCGCGTTCCTCGCCACCCCCAACCTCAAGGATAAATACGAACGCGCCGACCTCATCGCGGAGCAACTCGCCAAAATCATGAAGACGCTGCTCGTCAAACGCCTCGACAGCAGCTTCCTCGCATTCACGAAAAGCCTCCGCCGCTTCCGCGACGCCACCAAGGCGATGCTCACGATGTTTGAGCGTGGCGCGATCTACATCGCCCCCAGCTTGCATGTCTCCGATTACATCCTGGAAGGCCGCGAAGATGAACTCATCGAAGCCATCGCGGATGCCAGCCAGACCGATCCCACAATCACGATCTGTGCGCCGGAGGACTTCAAACCTGCCTTCCTCGACGGGCTCAGGCACGACGGCAAAATCCTCGACGAACTTGTCACCGCCTGGGAGGAGGTCAAGAGCGATCCGAAGCTCGCTGAGTTCCTCGCTCACCTTCGCGGCGACCGCGACCGCCCAAACCTCCTCACTAAGCCACTCAACGAAACCGGCAAGCTCGTCATCTTTTCCGAGGCGCGCGACACAACGCTGTACCTGGCCAAACAGCTTAACGACGCAGGCTTCGGCCCGGTGCTTACGGTCGACTCGCAGAACCGCAAGACCGTTATGCCCGTCGTACGGGCGAACTTTGACGCCAACGTCCCGCATGACCCGGAACAGCGGAAAGACGACTACCGCATCCTCATTTCCACCGAGGTGCTCGCCGAAGGCGTCAACCTCCACCGCGCCCACGTCATCGTGAACTACGACACGCCTTGGAATTCCACCCGCCTCATGCAGCGCATCGGTCGCGTCAATCGCATCGGCAGCACAGCCGCCGCCATCCACATCTTCAACTTCTACCCCACCGCACAGGTAGATTCCGACATCGACCTCCACCGGAAAGCATTCCTGAAACTCCAGGCATTCCATTCTGCACTGGGCGAGGATAGCCAGATTTATTCCGTCGATGAAGAAGTCGAAAACTTCGGCCTCTTTGACCACGCCATCGAGGAGGAGCGCGACGAGCGCCTGCGCTTCCTCTCCGAACTGCGCGATTTCAAAGACGAGAATCCCGACGAGTTCCGCCGCATCCGTCACCTGCCCCTCCGCGCCCGCTGCGGGCGCAGAGATGCCACCCGCGCCGGTCGGTCACTTGTCTTCATCCGCGACCAACACCGCGACGCCTTCTACCAAGTCAACGGCGGCCTCGACGAACTGGGCTTCGTCGTAATGGCCCGTGCCTTCCGCGCCGAAGTCACCGAGCCAGCCGTCCCACTTCATGATGCCCACCACAATCATGTCCTGGCTGCTCTTGAAGACTTCCGAACCAAACTGGCAGCGGATGCTGTGCGCCAACGCGCCGTTGACCACACCCTCGGACCCAATGACCAGAAGGCCGTCCGGTTGCTCGCCGCCGCGCATGGAATGCCAAACACATCGGCCGCTGAGAAGGAGTTGCTGGTCGCGGCGCAGCACGCCATCCGCCTCGCGAAATTCCGCGAACTCCCTCGCAAGGTGAATGCCCTCCAAAAAGCCGTCGCCAGGCAGCCGGTCTCCACGGCTGTCCTTCTCGACAAGCTCATTGAGATCCTTCGCTCCTACCCCCTGGACACCGAGAAAGAAGCGCCCCACGACCTCCCCACGGGTCCCCTCCCCACCGCGCCCCCGCCAGACATCATCCTCTCAGAGTCTTTTTCCCTCTCCGCCGAAGGAGACCGCGGCCTGCCCCAGCGCACACTGGTCGTACCCCTGCCCCCGGAGATCCCCCCGGTCGCACTCCAGAAAACCGACATGTCGCAGTTCCTTGGGCGCCTCGCCGGCGCCACCAACTTTGGCTCCGGGTGGGAAGAGCCGCTCCCGCCGGAAGATTGGGAGGCCCTGCGATGAAACACCTGCTCGACACCAACGCCTGGCTCCGCGCCCTGGGCCGTCTGGAGGAGCTTAACGCCGCCGCCCAAGCCGTCCTCGCCGACCCCGCTAACACCCCGTTCGCACTGTCTGCCATCAGCGTTTGGGAGGTTTGCACCAAGTTCAGAAAGAAGCCCGATGAACTCTCGATAACCCTTTCCCTCGACCAATGGCTGAAAATCGCCCTCCAACCCAGGTTCATCCGCGTCATCCCGCTAGACGCGGAACTCGCTCGCCTGTCCAACGCACTGCCCGACCCGTTCCACGAAGACCCCGCCGACCGCATTATCGTAGCCACCGCGCGCCGTGAGGGCCTCACCTTGGTAACCAGCGATGACAAAATCGTTAACTGGCCTCACGTGCAGACCCTCGACACCCGATGAACCCCGCCACCCTTCAGCCTCAGCTTCAGCTCCCGTACCGCCGCGAATCCTGGAAAGTTCTTCTGCCCCAGATTCTGCCCGGCCGCGCCGAGATCTTTCAGCAGCCAAGCCAGTTTCCGCTCACAAACGAAAACCAACGCGCTGTTGCGACTGACCTCCGGCAGATCGGTCGCTTCGTCATCCCCGACGCCAAGGGCGGCCAAAAAATCCTCGCGGTGTTCGAGGTGGACGTCGCGCCCAGGGTGCACTTGCCACGCAACCGTGTCGCCCTCCGCCAGTTGGTTGCTCGCTGCATTGATGAAGTGAGCGCCCACGCCGTCCTCGCCTTTTTCGCCCAACCGGGCCGCCAACCCTACCGGCTTACCTACGCCGCGCGCGAGAGTGCGCTGGATCCAGACACCCTCGCCGTCGAAATTCGCGAAACCGCCACCCGCCGATTCACTTACGTCCTCGGCCCGGGCGAAAGCCGCCGCACTGCGGCATCCCGCCTTGCCGCGCTCGCCCAGAAGCACGAAGGTGCCACTCTCAAGGACGTCACCGACGCCTTCTCCGTCGATCTGCTCAACAAGGAGTTTTTCGACACCTACAAGGCGCACTACCAGAAATTCTGCGCCCATTTGCTCGACGGAGACGCCCCTGCGCGCGTCTTCGGCATCAAGTTGCAAGGTCTCGGGGAGAAAGCCCGCGACCACGCGCTCAAACCTGTGCGCGACTTCGTGAAGAAAATGATGGGCCGGCTCGTTTTTCTCCACTTTCTGCAAAAGAAAGGTTGGCTCGGCTGTCCCCCCAACGCCACCGCCTGGAAAGACGGCGATCCCGAGTTCCTCCTCAAACTGCTTCGCGATTGCCCGGCGCGCGAGCAGGGACGATTCCACTCCCGCCGCCTCGTGCCGCTCTTCTTCGAGACGCTGAACGGCGAGCGCAGTGGGGACATTTTTCCGATCACCGGCACACGAGTTCCGTATCTCAACGGCGGCTTGTTTGAGAAGGACTTTGATGGCGTCGAGAAAATCGATTTCCCGACCGAGCTCTTCGCCGCCCTCCTCGAATTCTTTGGCCAATACAATTTCACGATCGATGAGAACGATCCCGACGAAAACGAGATAGGGATTGACCCGGAGATGCTCGGGCACATCTTTGAAAACCTGCTCGAAGAGAACAAAGACAAGGGCGCCTACTATACCCCTAAGCCCGTTGTCCAATACATGTGCCAGCAAAGCCTAATCCACGCGCTTGCCGGACATTTCCCCGGCGACAGCGTCGCCAGCGCCGAAATCGAGCGGTTTGTCCGCTTCAAAGAACCGATTGATCCAAAACAAGATTCTTGGCTCGCCCGCCACGCAACAACGGTCGAAAAAGTCCTCGACGACCTCTGCATCTGCGACCCCGCCATTGGCTCGGGAGCCTTCCCCATTGGGCTGCTGCAAGAAATCTTCTGGACCAAGCTCACGCTGCATCCCGCGCTCAACCGGGCGAAAACCAAACGCGGTATCATCCAGCGATCCATCCACGGGGTGGACATGGACGCCGGCGCGGTAGAAATCGCCCGGCTGCGCTTCTGGCTGGCGCTGATTGTGGACGAGCCTGAACCACTCCCGCTGCCCAACCTTGACTACCAGATCATGCAAGGCAACAGCCTCCTGGAGTCCTTCGAGCGGCTCGACCTTTCCAGAATCTCCGAGCCGACACGCGTCGGCATCACCCTCTTAGGCAGTGATCAGGGTGAAATGGGCTTCAGCGCCAAACAAATCGAGATCGTGGACGCCTCCGGCCCCCGCGAGGACCTCGCGGCGCTCCAACAAAAATACTTCCTCCTCCACGACCCCGAGGCCAAGGCCCAGCTCCGCCACCGCATTGACCACGCCGTCTTGCGCGCCATTGACGACCAGCTGGAGCACCGCAAGGAGCATCTCGATGCTGCGCTCGACAATTGGGAGCGCGAACTCGCTCGAAAACGCCTCCTCAAAAGGGACTACGAGCCCACCAAAGCCGAACTCAAGAAGCGCGAAGCCATGCAGACCGAACTCGACGCGCTCGCCGACAAAAAAACGAAGCTCCACGCCTTGGTTGAGAATCCGCGCGCCGAGCGCCCGTTCTTCCTCTGGCACCTCTGGTTCCGTCACATCCTGAACACTCCCCCCAAGGGACGCGGCGGCTTCGACATCGTCATCGGTAATCCGCCCTACGTGCGCGCCGACAACGCCGGCATCGGCGACCAGCGCCAGGCCATTCTCGCCGACGGCACCTTCGTCACACTCTGGGAGAAATGGGATCTCTACGTTGCCTTCATCGAGTTGGGCCACCGTCTGCTCCGCACTGGGGGCGTTGAAGCCATGATCGTCTCCGACGCCTACTGCCACTCGAAATACGCCATCAAATCGCAAGACTGGTTTCTCAAGAACGCCATCGTCCGCCGTCTCGACTTCCTCGGGAAACTCCAGATTTTCGACGCGGGCGTGAAGAATATGATCTTCTTCTACGAACGAGGCGACGGCTCCACGAATATTCCGGAGCGCCGTTTGCACACTCATCGCCTTGGCAACGTGCAGCCACTTCCGAGTGAACGGCAAGCTGGCGCCACCCACCGCCTGTTTTTCCCCGGCAGCGCCGCTGACACCTTTGACGGCTTCCCTATCAAGACTGTTCTCCTCGGCGACCTTTGCTATATCAGCGTCGGCATGGTTGTTCACGCTGACGAAAAAGTTGCCAAAGGCGCTTTCGAGCTCCAGGACCTCGTTTCGGACATTCGCGATAGGAAGCATCCACGTCCATTCGTTGAGGGTAAACACCTGCAACGCTGGCACGCCTTGACGCATAAGTGGCTTGAATGGGGGACAGGACGTGCGCCAACACTTTTTCGCCGCCCAACTTTTCCGGAACTCTATCCCGCGCCAAAGATTCTCATCCACCGGACGGGTGGCGAAGGCGTCCGCGCTTGTCTCGACCAAGAAGGTACACTTTGCAATCATACTGTGCTGGTCGCTGTCCCGTGGCACACACTCGCTGGAGTTGAGAATAAATCTTTGCGAAGAACCGCCCTCTACCCAAAAGAGCGCAAGCGCCGCGAAAGCGACAAGCCTGATCGCATCGTCCTGGAATCAAGGAGCAAGCATTTTGATCTGCATTTCACGCTCGGTGTGATGAATTCAAAAGTCGCGCGCCAGTTCTTGCGCAGGGACCGAAGGAGTAACACCGATCTTTACCCCGAAGATTGGAAGCTTCTGCCAATCCCCGATGTGGCGCTGGAGCGCCAAGCACCGATCGTTTCCGTCGCTTCCCTCCTCATCTCCATTCTGAGCTTTTTCAGCAGGCATCCCCAGGCACGAACCGCCCGAGATGAATTGCTGATTTCCTTCCTTGAAGCTCTGAGCGACGCACTCGTTGCCCAACTCTACTATCCGGAGCAGTTTCGCGCTAAAGGATTGGACGCCGCAAAGTTGGTGGGCCAGGAGCGCCTGCCCAATCCAGATAACATCCTGGATCCAGAGGCAATGGATGCCGTCCGCGCTGCGCTCGAAAAGGCGTATGACATCAACCAACCATTGCGCGCAGTTTTGTATGACTTCGGCTCGATGGAACTCGCTGCCGAAGCGGAGGCTGCAAAATGAGCGGGGCAGCACTCAAGCCGCTCCGGCTCGCCGGCATCCGCATTTGCAGTTATCGCGGTTTTCCCCATCCCGTAGAAATCAAACTCGCCACGCCCGGCGGCCTAGGCCGCAGCCTTCTGCTCTACGGTGAAAACGGCAGCGGCAAGTCCTCCGTCGGTCAGGCCGTCCGCGACTTTCTCACTTATGGAAACAAGGCCGCGGAGTTCGACGATTTCAAGTATCGCTACACCGATCCACCGGATCCCGACCGTTCGGTGACGCTCGTTTTCGATGATGCCCATGAAGTGAACTTGGAATGGAAGCCGGCTGGCCGGGACATGGGGCACAGACATTTTCAAGATATGGCGCGCGCTCGCGGCTGGTTGGATTACCGGGCTGTCTGGCGGGTGACGGAAGTTCCACGATCGTCTGATCATGTGAATATCTTCCGTCCACTGGTGGAGGAAATCTTGCCAAGCTGCCTGCGTGGCGCATCCAGCGAAACTTTTGGTCTGGCCTGGAATCGCATTGTGGAGGCTGCCGCCAAGCAGCCCACAAAAACCCCCTACGGGCGGCGCGCGGTGGAAAAAATCCAAGCCGATGTAAAATCGTTTAACACCTCGCTGGAAGGATTCCTGCCTGAATTACAAACGCACGCCAACAAATTCCTTGAGGAGTTCGTTTCGTGGACCAGCATGGCTTTGTCTTGGGACCGCGGCGCAGTTTACAATTCCCGCAAGGTTTACAACAAGTTTTCGCATGGCACGGTTAAACTGCAAATGCGAGATCGCGACGGGAAACTGCTGGAAAAACCCACGGAGCTTCTGAACGAGGCTCGCATTACCGCCATCGGCCTTTGCCTCTACCTGGCTGGTATGTCGCGGAGCGTCCCGCCGCGTCGCTCTGACGGGAGCAGCTATCCGCGCATTTTGGTCTTGGATGATGTCCTGTTGAGTCTGGACATGGCGCACCGGCTTCCGCTCCTGCACGTGTTGCGCGACCATTTCAAAGACTGGCAGGTGTTGCTGCTCACGCATGACCGGGCTTGGTACGAAATCGCCAAGCAGCAGTTGGAAGGCTGGGCGCATCACGAACTTTTCACCATTCGCGTCGGCGATTACGAGCAGCCAGTTTTGCGCGAGGATCAAGACCACCTTTATTGGGCGCTGCAATTTCTCCAAGACGGCCATGTCAAAGCCGCCGCCGTCCACGTCCGCACCAAGTTCGAGTTGATTCTGAAATGGGCATGCGAATCGCTCGGCTTGCCGGTCAAATACCGGCAGGAGGCGCACAAGATTCCCGCCTCGGATTTTTGGGCGGCATTAAAATCGGCGACGATAAAAGTTTCGCCCGCGCCCTGTTTCCATCGGCTGCCAGACGGTACAGTAAAATGGTGGCAGCCAAAACAGACCGAGCAACGAGTCGTTCCGCTTCCGTTGGACAGACAAGTTGAGCACGCAATTTCATGGGTGCTGAATCCGTTAAGCCATTCGCAGACCGTTGACCGTTACAGCAAGGAGATTGACCAGGCGATTTTTGCGCTGGACGAGTTGGAAGTTGCCGTCAAAAAGGCAATCGCCCTTGAAAAATCCGGGCCGGTGATGCTCCGCGAAATGCTGCTGACAATTCTGCAGCGGCGACCCGCCCCCGCGGCCCCCGTAGCAGTATTGCTGGCAGCGGTAGCGCCCGCGCCAGTCGCAGCCTTGGCGGCAGTTGCACCACCCCCTGTGCCATGAACATTGAACTAGCCAAATCGTTTATGGGAAAAGCCGAAGCCAACGTCGAAGAACTGGTCAGCAAGATTGAGCGCGGCGAAATCCGCCTGTCCGAAATGCAGCGGCGCTACGTCTGGAAGCAAACGCGTGTCCGCAACCTGCTCGGCTCACTGTATCGCGGCTAGGCGCGCACTCACTTTCAAAGATTATACCAGGCAGAACACCCACCGCGCCGCGCACTGTTCGCGTTGGGCTCAGTCGAAACGGTACGGCTCGTCGAAGGACAGGCGTGAGGATCCGCCGCATAAGCATCGAGGACTGGATCGTCTGCCCTGAACGGCACTCGGAGAAAAGATAATCCTCGCCACAAACTCGAACGGCCGGTGGGCACGGCCTCAAAGCGCCACAGGAACCCCGCCTTGCCCAGGCCAGTGCTGACGAGATCATTGGCGGGTGCCGCAGGGCCGAAAGTCTGGATGAACGCACCCGGAAATCCTGAACACCCGTGGTCGAAAGCATGCTCGTAACCGCCGGGTGCCCCCGCCCGAGTCGCTGATTACAATCATGGCGCGCCCCCCCATGACGCAGGCCCCCATCTGCGCCTTGCCTTGCGCAACCGGACAAAGCCCCCACAAACCGCTCCAATCGTAAGAAATAACCAATAGAGCCAACAGAGCCAATGGAGCCTTTGCCTTTCCCTCCCCCAGTA
>CAZZFF010000072.1:0-32827 GCA_964653485.1 uncultured Verrucomicrobiota bacterium
AGCCCCTCTTTCACCCCCGCCCCGGGTAACAAAACTTTTGGCGCAATTCGCCAGCGCCCGGTGACGGAAATACTCATGGACAGCGGCCAATCGCTCTGGTTAACTGCACGTGACCTCCTATTATGATGAAGGGAAGACGAAGGCTGTGGCTGGCGGCCATCTCTGTTTTGGCCCTGGGAAGCGGCGTGATGCGCCTCTGCTTTCCACGTTCTTCCCAGGAGATTTGGTTGAGCCTGGAGAGGCCGGGCAACTACCCCACGATTGAGATTCAGCATCCTTTCCCCGGCGCGGTCATGCCGGGCAACATGCCTCCGCCGGTGGTCCTCTGGAACACGAATGTGCCGGGCGTAACGCGGTGGACAGTGGCACTCAAAGCCGGGACCCGGAAATGGCTGGTGGATGACATCCAGCCGCTGTGGCGGCCGCCCGACAGGACTTGGCAGGGCGTCAAAGAGGCGGCAAACGGTCAGCCTATCGAACTGGATTTGGCGGGATTCAAAGGCCGGCGCAGCAGCCAACCGCAGGCCCGGGCGTCCGTGCGTTTTTCACTTTCCAAGGACACCGTTACAGCTCCGCTGTTTTACCGGGAGGTGAACCTGCCCTTTAAGGACGCCGTCAAAGATCCCACCCAAATTCGCTGGCGGTTCGGCCCGCTGGACAAGGGCACCATCGCTCCGGTGGTGTTGGAACACCTGCCGGTCTGCGGCAATTGCCACTCTTTCGACGCGCATGGCCAATTCCTGGCGATGGACGTCGATTACGCCAACAGCAAGGCCTCCTATGTCATTACCCGCACCGCGCCCGAAATGCGGTTGGCCACCAGTGACATTATTACCTGGGACGATTACCGCCGTGAAGACGGTCAGCAAACGTTTGGCCTGCTCTCTCAGATCTCGCCCGACGGCCGGTACGTCCTGAGCACGGTCAAGGACAGATCGGTCTTCGTGCCCAAGCCCGAGCTTGCCTTTTCACAGCTTTTTTTCCCCATCAAGGGCATCATCGCCACCTACGACCGGGAGACGAAACAATTCCGCCCGTTGCCGGGCGCGGACGACCCCGCATTTGTCCAAAGCAATCCCACCTGGAGCCCTGACAGCCAGTGGGTGGTATTTGCGCGCAACAAGGCCGCCGACCTGGGAGACTCGACCACCAACGGCCCGCAAAGCGTTTTGCTGACCGACCAGGAGTATGAGCGATTTCTCAAAGGAAACAGCGACTTCCGGTTCGAGCTCTACCGGGTCCCGTTCAATGACGGCAAGGGGGGCAAGCCCGAACCCCTGCGCGGCGCGTCGGGCAATGGACGGAGCAACTACTTCCCCAAATTCTCCCCGGACGGCCGTTGGATCGTCTTCTGCCAGGCATCGAATTACATGTTGTTGCGGCCGGACAGCCAACTGTTCGTCATTCCCGCGGCGGGAGGAGACGCACGGCGGCTGAACTGTAACCTGGGCCGGATGAACTCCTGGCACAGTTGGTCCCCTGACGGGAAATGGCTGGTGTTTTCCTCAAAGGTCCATTCCGACTACACGCAACTCTACCTCTCACGCATTGACGGGAACGGCGAGGCCAGCCCGCCAGTTTGGCTCGCGCACATGGTAGCCCCGGGCCGGGCGGCCAATATCCCGGAGTTTGTGGCCCTGCCACCCAATGCCATCGCCCGGATAAACGAGCAGTTCCTGGATGACTATTCCTTCTTCCGGAGCGGCGACGAGTTGCTCAAGGGAGGGGATATCGACCTGGCCATCCAGAAATATGAGAAGGCGTTGTCCCTCAACGCGGACAACGCCAAAGCCCACCAGCGGTTGGGTTTCGTGTTAACTTACATGAAGCATCAACCCGAGGCTGCGATGCCTCACCTCCAGGCGGTCGTTCGCGTGCAACCGCACGACCCTTCAGCTCAGTACGACTTGGGCACCGCCTTGCTCGACGCAGGCGACCCTTCCAACGCCGTGGCTCATCTCATGGAAGGGACGCGCTGGCTGGCGGGTAACAACACCGCGCATTTTGACGTGGGGGATTTAGAGCACGCCCTTCCCGAGGCCTTACAGTATGAACTGGGTGTCGGCTGGGCGCAACTCGGCAACCTGGAGCGGGCCGAACAGCACTACCGCGAGGCGCTGCGCCTGGCCCCGGACTATGTCGAGGCGAATAATAATCTGGGCAACCTCCTCCTTCGCTCCGGGCGCGTGCCGGAAGCGGAGCGGTTCTGCCTCGAGGCAGTCAAGCTCATGCCGGATTTCGCCCAAGCCAATAACAATCTGGGTATCATCTGCCAGAAGCAGGGGCGCTGGGCCGAAGCCCTGGCCTGGTTTCAGAAGGCCGTCATGTACGACACCAACCTCTGGCAAGCCCACTTCAACATGGCCGCTCTTTACCTGGGCGATGCCAAGCCGGACAAAGCAATTCCCGAATTGCGGACAACCCTCCGAATGAATCCCTCATTTGAACCGGCCCAGCGGGCTTTGACCAAAGCCCTTGGGCGGAAAGAGCCTCTCACTCCCTGAGAGGGCGTCCGCGAAGCTTACCCTCAACCGTTTGGCGTGACGAAGGGGAACCGCCTTTTGTTCCGGCTCCAGTCGGCACGGCAGCCCGACACGGGCCGCAGGAGCGGGCGGCCGTCCCGCCCGCGGTTCTGACTCTGTCGGTAGCTCCGCCCGTCGTGTCGGCCCAATGTTCTTTGCGCTTGCGGCAGGGCGTTTTTATTCCATAATGTTTGCTGTTGGTTTTATTCGCGGGCTGGATGGGGTCGTAGCTCAGTTGGTAGAGCGTCTCGTTCGCAACGAGAAGGTCGCGTGTTCGAATCACGTCGGCTCCACCATCCAGGTTTTCAATCCGGGCTTGGGCCGGGCAGGGTGGAGCGGAGGATTTTTTCGGCGGCTTGGCGGACTGAGCCCGCGAGTTCGGGAGGCTGAACGACGACCGCATTGCCGGCCCAACTCAGGACCCAGCGCTCGACCTCCGAAAGGCTGGAGAGCCGCATCCGCATTTCGAGGCCGCCGTCTTTGATCTCACGCAGTTCCTGAGAGGGGTGCCAGCGCTTTTCCCGGACGAAATCCGCCACGCAGGGGTCGAAGCGAATGACCACGTCCCATGCGCCCTGGCCGGAGTGGACGCCGAAGCTGTCGCGAAGGCGCTTTTCCAAGGAGAAGGTTCCGGGCCTGGAGAAGGTCTTGCCTGTGGGCTTGATTCGCTGTATGCGCGCCGGCACGAAGGTGCGGATGTCCTTGCGGAGATGGTCGTAGCCAAAGAGGAACCAATCGCCGTTGATGTTCGCGAGGTGATAAGGGTCCACGATGCGGGGTTCGGCCGCCGCTTGACCGGGTTTGCGATAGGTCAACTGGAGTTGCTGGCGGGCGGCGGTCGCCTTGGCCAGCGCGTCGAAGATGTCCAGGTTCAGTATCGGCTCAGCGCGGGTGCGGAAGGAGATCGTTTGCTGGATGTCGGCCAGGTTGAGCGAGATGGTATCCGGCAGGGCCTGCTGCATCTTCCGAATGGCGCTGAGGAGGGGTTTTTCAAAGTCGGTGCCGCGGTACTGTTCGAGGGCCCGCTCCGCGATGACCAGGGCGATGAACTCGCCTTCGGTGATCTGGAGCGTGGGGAAGGCATCGACCTTCTCGCTGTAGAAGAACCCGAAGCGCTGTGGATTGTACTCGATGGGCAGGTCCAACTGATAGCGCATGAAGTCCAGGTCGCGATGGATGGTCTTTGCGCTGACCTCGAACTCGCGCGCGAAATAGGCGGCGTTGGGGTGCTTGCCCGACTGGATGGCCTGGTGGATTCGGAGCATCCGCCACAGAGGCGGACGCGAATGCAAAGTGTTGGCAAGGGATGGGGCCTTTGCCTCACTCATGGGCACCTTAGAGCAGTTTGGAGAGCAACTCGTCGTTGGTCCGGTGCTTCTTGAGGGCCGCGACGAGGGTCTCCATGGCCTCGACGGGGTTCAGGTCGACCATGGTGCGGCGGAGTTTGCGCACGGCTTCGATCTGGTGTTTGGGAAAGAGCTTTTCCTCTTTCCGCGTGCCGCTCTTGGGAATGTCGATGGCGGGGAACAGGCGGCGATCCGAGAGCTTCCGGTCGAGAATAAGTTCCATGTTGCCGGTGCCTTTGAACTCCTGGAAGATCAGCTCGTCCATGCGCGAGCCGGTATCCACCAGGGCGGTGGCCAGGATGGTGAGGGAACCGCCCTCTTCGATCTTGCGGGCGGAGGCGAACATTTTGCGCGGGATTTCGAGGGCGCGGGCGTCCACGCCGCCGGTCATCGTGCGTCCGCTGCCGCCATGGACGCTGTTGTAGGCGCGTGCTACACGCGTGATGGAGTCGAGGAGGACGAAGACATCTTTGCCGGCCTCAACCATGCGGCGGCAGCGCTCGATCATGAACCGCGACAGGCGCACATGCGTCTCGAGGTCCTGGTCGTTGGAGGAGGCCACGACCTCGGCCTTGACCGAGCGCTGAAAGTCGGTGACTTCCTCGGGGCGCTCGTCGATCAGGAGGACCATGACGTGGACCTCGGGGTGATTGGTGGTAATGGCGTTGGCAATCTGCTTGAGAATCGTTGTCTTGCCCGTGCGCGGGGGGGCCACAATGAGGCCGCGCGTGCCCTTGCCCAGGGGGGTGACCATATCGATCACCCGCGTCTCAATGAGATCAGGCGAGGTCTCCAGTCTGAACTTCTCGATGGGGTCAATGGTCGTGAGGTTCTCGAACCGCAGGGACTTTGTGTAGTCCTCGAACTTCATGTCGTTGACCTTCTCGACGGACTTCAATTGGGGGCTGTTGCCGCGGTGCGGCGGTTGGGTGGGGCCGGCCACAAAGCTGCCCTCGCGCAAAAAGTTCCGCTTGATCGTGTCGGGCGTGACGAAGATGTCGGAAGGTTTGGGATGGAAGTGATTCTCGGCGGTGCGGAGAAAGCCGAAGCCCTTCTCGGAAATTTCAAGGTAGCCGCACCCATGTTCCAGGGGGGCGGTCTCGTTCTTCTGGTTGTTAGTCGCTGTGCTCATACTGCTCATTTGTGTGCGTAGCCAAAGGCTTTCCGGAACCAATCCCCGAAAACCATTAGAAAATTGAATCTTGGGAAGCGGCCGTGAATGGCATTCCACTCACTAACGTTTCGTACCATCCGCGGCAAACAATCCTTCGCTACACCCCGAACTTAGCGGGAACCCTGCGGATATGCAACAACTTTTTTTCGACCTTCTTTCAACCCCTCTGAACGGGGGCATTCGCCGCCGGGTAAAGGAGCGGGGTGGAGGCTTGAAGAGTTCGGTCGCGCGGTCCCCAACGGCCTACCCTCCGACCTGGGCCCGCGCCTCGGCCGCCAGCGGGGTGCTCAGATACCGTTCCCCGGTCGAGCAGGCTATGGTGACAATGACTTTGCCGCGGTTTTCCGGGCGTTTGGCGACCTCAACGGCCGCCCAGACGTTGGCGCCCGATGAGATGCCGGCCAGGATGCCTTCTTCTTTTGCCAGCCGGCGGGCCATGGCAAAGGAGTCCTCATTGGCGACCTGGATGCACTCGGTGATCTGGGGGTTGCCCCGGGCGTCCTTGAGGTGAAGATTCTTGGGGATGAACCCGGCGCCCGTGCCCTGAATCTTGTGGGGGCCGGGCTTGATGGGCCGGCCGGCCAAGGTCTGGGAGATAACGGGCGAATCCTTGGGTTCAACCGCGATGGCCTGGAACGAGGGCCTGCGAGGCTTAATCAGTTCGTAGCAGCCGGTGAGGGTGCCGCCGGTGCCGACGGCGGCCACCAGGATATCGACCTTGCCGCCCGTGTCAGCCCAGATTTCCTCGGCGGTGGTCCGGCGGTGAACCTCGGGGTTTGCGGGGTTATCGAACTGCTGAGGAATCCACGCGTGGGGGGTTTCTCTGGCCAGTTGCTCCGCCCTGGCAATGGCGCCTTTCATCCCTTCGTTGCCGGGTGTAAGGACGAGCCTGGCGCCCAGCATGGCCAGCAGCGTGCGCCGTTCCAGGGACATGGTCTCGGGCATCGTAAGGATGAGGCGGTAGCCACGGGCGGCCGCTACGAAGGCAAGGGCGATCCCCGTGTTGCCGCTGGTTGGCTCGATGATCACCGTATCGGGCTTCAGCTTCCCCTGACGTTCCGCGTCCTCGATCATCGCCATCCCAATGCGGTCCTTGACACTGCCCAGCGGGTTGAAAAACTCGCATTTCAGGAGAATCTCGGCCGAAAGCCCCGCAGTGACTTTGTTAAGGCGGACCAGGGGAGTATGGCCGATCGTCTCGAGAATATCGTTATAGACGCGTCCCATAAATGCTTAGAGAGAAATTACGTGTTGTAATGTTGGCTACCCCCAGACGGGCGGCAAGCTTTTTTTTCCGGATTGCCCCCTCTTGACATTCGCTCCGAGTTGCGCCAAGCTTTAATAAGAGTTGGGCGAGATTTTTCTTGCCGTCACAACTGTTTTTGAAGATTCTTGCAAAGTGCTCCAGGTTGGTAACCGTTCCAATTGAACCAATCGAATCCCGGATCGTCCAATCAGGAGCCTGGCCAAAAGCCCTGTGATAATCTTACCCGCTGAAATTGAGTAATAATTTTGTTGATTGAGCTATGCCAAGAGCCACTAAGAAGGCCAAGACCAAAGCAGCCAAGCCACCGGTCGTCGGGCCGGCCCCGGATGGGGCCACTCCCGTTGATGTCCTCGCCCCGACGCCGGCCGTAGCCGAGGCGCCGGCCTCGAACGACGATGTGCCCGCCCCGGCCAGTGAGGCCGGGGTCCGCCGGGCCGAGCAGTCTGAGTTGCCAATCCTCCCGGCCCTGACCGAAGAGAGGCCGGCCCGCCGGCGCGCGAGTCAGCCGGCTGAGGAACCAGCGACGGACGAAAAGGCCGACCTGCGGCCTGTCCGGGACCTGAACGATGCGGCGACCGCCCAGATAAAGGAAGCTCCTCCGGAGACCGCGCAGGCCCAGGCCCGCCCGGCGGAGGAAGCGCCGCCGGAGCGGGCATCGGAAGCGCCCGCCGAGCGTCAGCCCGCGCAGAAGCAGAGACCGGAGAGACCCGGCAGGCGCCGCCAGGAAAGGCCCAGCAAGGGCGAGCAGAGGGCGGCCTCTGAAGAGGCCGAGAGACCGCCTGAGCCGGAGCTGGGTCCCGGGCCGGACAAGGACCATATCGCCGCCTCCCTCAACATCGCCAAGCTCCAGGCGATGTCGATGACCGATCTCAACCAGATGGCGCGCGAGTTCGGGGTGGAGAACTTCGGCACGATGCGCAAGCACGAGGTTATCTTTCACATTCTCCAGAAGAACGCGGAGCGCGCTGGCGTGTTGTTCTCGGAGGGCGTGCTTGAGGTGCTGCCCGAGGGTTTCGGGTTCCTCCGCTCGCAGAGCTTCAACTACCTGCCATGCCCGGAGGACATTTATGTTTCCCCCTCCCAGATTCGCCGCTTCGATTTGCAGACCGGCAACCTGGTGGCCGGGCAAATTCGGCCGCCTAAAGAGAAGGAACGCTTTTTCGCCCTCCTCAAAGTGGAGGCGGTCGATCAGGAAGAGCCTGACAAGGCCAAGGACAAGACGCACTTTGACAACCTGACGCCGCTCTTTCCGAACAAGCGGTTCATCCTCGAAACCGTGCCCGATGAACTGTCCACGCGCGTGCTGGATTTGGTCTGTCCCATTGGGAAAGGCACACGCGGTTTGATCGTGGCCCCGCCGCGCACGGGCAAGACCGTCCTGATGCAGAAGCTGGCCAACGCGATTCTCAAGAATAATCCCGAGGCCTATCTATTCATCCTTCTCATTGACGAACGGCCGGAGGAAGTCACCGACATGGAACGGAGCTGCCGCGGCGCGGAGGTGATCAGTTCGACCTTCGACGAGCCCCCCGAGCGGCACGTGCAGGTCGCCGAGATGGTCATTGAAAAGGCCAAGCGGATGATCGAGCACAAACGCGACGTCGTCATCCTGCTCGATTCCATCACCCGCCTGGCCCGCGCGTACAACACCGTCCAGCCCCATTCGGGCAAAATCCTGTCCGGGGGCGTGGATGCCAACGCGCTGCACAAGCCCAAGCGGTTCTTCGGCGCCGCGCGAAATATCGAAGAGGGAGGCTCGCTCACCATCATCGCGACCGCGCTCGTTGACACCGGCTCCAGGATGGACGAAGTCATTTTCGAGGAATTCAAAGGCACCGGCAACATGGAAGTCCACCTGGACCGCGCCCTGGTGGACCGCCGCATCTTCCCCTCGATCAACATAGAACGATCCGGCACCCGAAAAGAGGAGTTGCTCTACCACCCCGACGAATACAACCGGGTGGTGATTCTCCGGCGCGCCCTGACCGGCGTGCCTCCCGTCGAGGCGATGGAACTGGTCCTCACCAAGCTCAAGAAGACCGGCAGCAACATCGAGTTCCTGCTCGGAATGACCGTAAGTTAGCTTGTAACTTACTCCCGCTCCCGTTCGTCATAAGAGTGTGGCCCCCGGACCATGCCCCCGCAAGGCATGGCCTTGGCGGGGCGCATGCTAAGAAACGCAGCCAAGCTGCATTAACGACGATAAACCAATAGAACCTATGCAACGCAGACACCACCTCGGGATTCCTTTCCTCCACACCGGCCTTTGCGCCTTGCTCCTGCTCGGCGCCATCGCCCTGGTCCAAGGCCAAGACCAGAAGACCGACCTGACCGGCACCTGGAGCTGGAGCGTCCCGGGCCGTAATGGCGGCCCGGATCGGAAGATGTCCCTCAAGTTCAAGGTCGATGGCGACAAACTGACCGGCAAGCTCATCTCCCCCGCGCGCGGGGACCAAACCAACGAGATCGAGATCAAAGACGGCAAGATCAAAGACGGAGAGTTCTCCTTCACCGTGACCCGCGAGCGCAACGGCAACTCCTTCGTTACCAAATACACGGGCAAAGTCAGCGGTGACACTATCAAAGGCAAGACGTCAATGGAACGAAACGGCCAGACCCGCGAGAACGACTGGGAAGCCAAACGCGACAAGAAAGAAGCCGCCAAGTAGCAAGGCAGGTTTCCAGCGGCTTGCGGTCCGCCCGGAGAAGGATCGCCTCACCGCCCCGGGTCAGGCTCAGAACCTGGCCGGGGCATTCTCATTCCTGGTTTGTCATTGCTGCTGCAAACATTTCCGAATCACTAAAGTCAATCTCTCCGCATCGCAGGGCTTGGGCAGATAGACTATGGACGACTCCGCTATCCTGTCCAGGTCCACGAGGTCGGTGTTGTAGCCGCTGGTGATGATGGCTTTGACGCCAGGCTGGTCCGCCAGAATCTGTTCCACCAATTGGAGTCCCGTTAGATTGCCGGGCATCACCATGTCGGTGTAAACGAGGTCGATCGTCCCGCGATGCGTGTGCCAAAGGGCCAGGGCTTCTTCGCCGTTGGCCGCTTCCAAGACCGCGTAGCCCACCCTGGCGAGGACCATCCGGGTCGCTTTGCGGACGGTGACTTCATCCTCGACGACCAGGATGGTGCATTGGCCCCGCGCAGGCCCTTGCTGCTCGGAAACAGGCTCAATGGCAAGCGGCTGGACCATGGCGGGCAGATAAACCCGAAAAGTGCTGCCCTTCCCAACGCAGCTCTCAACCTCCACCCAGCCATGGTGCTGCTGGACGATGCCAAGAACCGTAGCCAGGCCCAGCCCGGTGCCTTGACCCACTTTCTTTGTGGTGAAGAACGGCTCGAAGAGCTTCTTCCTTGTGGTCTCGTCCATGCCGCAGCCGGTGTCAGTGACCGACAAGCATATATACTTCCCGGGTTGGACGCCCTCTTGAGCCGATGCCTGTGCAATGCCGACCTCTGTCCCCTCCAGGCGAAGTTGAAGCCGCCCGCCGGTCTTCATGGCGTCCCGCGCATTGAGGCAAAGGTTCAACAGGACCTGCTCGATCAGGCCCTTGTCCGCATTCACCCAGGGCAGCCCCTCCGCGCTGGAATACTCCAATCTGATGCCTGCCCCCACAAGCCGCTCAACGAATGGGCATTGTCGCGACACCACTGCCGCAAGGTCCGTGGGCTGGAGTTGGACTATCGACTGACGGCTGAAGGCGAGCAACTGCTTGATCAGAGCGGCTGCCCTTTGGGAAAGTCCTTCCATCTCGCCCAGGAAATCGCGGGCTTCCGCGTCCAGACTGCTCATTTTGGCCAGATTCAGGTTCATCATCATGGCCGCGAGAATGTTGTTAAACTCATGCGCTATCCCGCCGGCCAGCCGGCCGATGCCTTCCATCTTCTGGGATTGACGCAACCGTTTCTCGATCTGGTTCCGCTCGGTGACGTCCCGCGAAGAGGCGTAGAGATAGCGATTCCCATCCATATCGATCCTCCGAGCGGTGATCTCCACATCAAACTCGCGTCCATCTCGACGGCGATGGCGTGTCTCAAACACCACCGGTTGGTCCGACAGACCCGCAAGCAGCGCCTTCATCCTCCCGGCAGACCACATCCCGTCCCAGTCGGAAATCTGCAGCGACGGCGCGTCCTCCGGCAAGTAGCCCAACATGCGGTAGAAGTGACCGCTCGCCTCCATCAAATGCCCGTCTTCGCTGACCACATGAATCCCGTCAGTGGCGGTTTCGAGCAGGGTTTGATAATGAGTGCGCGCTTTGACCAGCGCGGCCTGCGCCTCTTTGCGCTTGGCGATGTCCCACGCCACCAGGGCGATCCCCGTCAGGCGGTCGTTCTCGTCCAGGCAAGGCGTCAAGGACAAATCATACCATTGCTTGGCGTGTTGGATGTCGCCACCGAAAGGTTGGCGGTTGTCGATAACCTGCTGGACCACCGCCTGAAACGAGGCGCGGCTGTCGGGAGGCAGGTGAGGCCAGAGCAGCGTTCCCTTCAATTCCTCAATCAGGTGTCCTAATCGGTCCGCCATCTGCCGGTTCAGGTCAAGGATAACTCCGTCCGGGCCGAGCAAGAGCGCCAGGCTGCTCGCGTCTCCCGCCAGAGCGCGGGCGATGGTCAAATCTGAGCCTGGACTTTCCGGAACGTATTGTCCTGACGCGGTCATACGGGGCTTAATGCAAGCATGAAACATCGCAAACCTGCCTAACGCAACCACAAAGTGTCCTCGGAGGGCTTGGAAAAGGACGATGGCTCTGGCATCCGGACGCGCCGATTCACTGGCCGGCGTGAGGAAACTGAACAGGCAATCGAGAGGACTCGCACAGCCCGTCGCCGCCAACCCGTTTTGCGGAACATATTTGGTCGTGCTGGTGCTCGTGAAGCTACGGCGCCAGCAAAATGCGAAACCCAGTGTAACTGTAGCGGCTCCACGGCGCCGCGAATCCGCGTGCAGCGCAGCGGCAGAGCTCTATATTCTGATTGTAACAACCACCCCGAAGGATTCGCTTCTCCCCCGGTGATAAAGCAGATCCGGGAGGCGGACCTGGAATTTCATCGGCGCACCATTGTTGCACATTGCCGATCATGTCGTACAAGCCCCACGGGTTTGGCTTGAAACTGCCCACCGGCGCGGTGAACGGATACCCGTCATCGAACGGAAATGTGGAGGCATCGACAGGTTCTCTAGTTTCCCGGCGCAGCGACACGTCCGGAACATTGGCGTACCCCTTGAGGCTGGCCGGATCATCCCCGGTGAAAAAAGTGTTTGTCGTGCCAGCGCGACACGCGTATTCCCATTCCGCCTCGGTCGGCAGGCGCGCCTTCATCGTTGTCTTTGTGGCAAGCCATTTGCAGAACGCCAGGGCGTCGTTCCAACTCACATCGCAAACAGGGAAAGCGTCCGTCATCGGCCAGCCTGGATTGCGCCAGGTATATTGCGGAAAATAACCTTCGAAACGGTGACGCGTGGCGTTGTAGCCGTGGCCTCCTTGGTAACGGGGCCGTTGATCGGTCTCAGCGTCCGTTTTGTAACCGGTCTCCAGCACGAATTGCCGGAACTGACCCAGCGTCACCGTCGTCTTGCCCAAATAGAACCCGTGCTCAATCTGGAGCAGCCGCTGCGGCTTTTCCTCCGCTTCGGCCAGCTTGTCCGAAGCAGGCGCTCCCATCACAAATTGTCCAGGCTTAATCCAAACGAATTCGAATGCCTGGCCGGCGCCCACTCGCAGTGAAAGCTGATTCGTGTTCGCCTCCGCCCATATCTTCATGGAGCAAAGCATGGGCACGGTATTGGCTGCCAGGTGGCGGAAGGAGCCGTGCAACGGCCGCGCCCAGAGGATTCCAGGCAGGCTGCCGAGGTGCCGAGGCGTGATGCCATATTGGTTGAAGTGCCCGTTCCAGAGCAGATTGTTGACCACGAAGACCAGCCAACAAAGGGCAACGAGCGTCGCTATGGGTATGAATCTTTTGATCATGGTCTGCGGTCGTATCCGGGCCGTTCTTCAGCCAGTCGAGGTTTCGGGGGACAACAATGGCGCACCAACAGGGTGCTGGTCGAGCAGCTTGTGCTTGTGCTCGGCGCCGGCATTTTCATAACGTCGCCGCAACTGCTCCAAAACCCGCAGCCGTGTCGGCTTTCATGTCTTGATCGATCCCGGCCATAGTAACCCGACTTCTGGCACAACGCATCCTTTAGCGCCTCTTTCACCCCCGCCCCGGACAACAAAACTCCTGGCGCAATTCGCTCGCCCCGTTCACCCCTCCGGTGCGGCATCGCGATCCCCCCTACCGGTAAAGTTTATCACAGCCTCACGGCCAGCGCAGGCGGTAGAAGCGGGCCGGATAATTTGTCCACTGCGGATCGCTGAAATAGGCCGAGCCGCTGGTGAGCGTGTTCGTGGTCAGCGGATACCAGGTGGGGTCGGCCAGATCGGTGCTGGCCTCGACCACAACGAGGAGATTGGACGTGCCGGTGATGCTGAACCCAAATTGATGGGTCCGCACCCCGAAGTTAGCGTTGCCGGTTTGCATTTGTGGATTCCAAAGCACCGTGGGGAGACCGGCCAACGCCGCGCCCCAGCCCGTGGTGCCAGGCAAATAATAGACAGTAGCACCGTCGGAATTGTGGAATACATCTAAACCAAGGCCGGGAGCGTCACCCTGAAAATAGACGCTGGTCAGACTGACGCAATCATAGAACGCCCCGGCCCCGATGCCGGTAACGCTGTTGCCGATGGTGACGCTCGTCAGGCAGCGGCAGTTATAAAACGCCCAGTTACCGATGCTGGTGACGCTGTTTGGGATCCTGACGCTGGCCAGACCGCAGTCACCGAACGCATTTTCGCCAATTCCGATGACGCTGCTGGGAATCGTCACCCTGGCGAGGTTGGTGCAGCCAGCGAAGACCCAGTCCACGATGGTGGTCAAGTTGCCGGGAATCGTGACGTTGGTCAGGGTGGAGCAGTTGAAAAACGCATGGGTTCCGATGTTGGTGACGGTGTCGGGGATCGTGACGCTGGTCAAGTTCGTGTTGTCGAGGAATGCCCCGCCCCCGATGCTGGTGACCGGCAGGCCGTTGATCGTGCCGGGGATCGTCACCGCGCCGCCAGGACTGGTGTATCCGGTGATAGTGATCGCGTCGTTATTGGTCGAGTAGGTAAACTGGCCATGCACCGCCGCAGGCAGTGCCAACACCATCGTCAGAGCCGCAAAGCGGAACCGGAGAACTTCCATGAGTTTGCGCATGTTTTTAGTCTTTCTCTCGTCTCTTCACGTCCCTAACCGCCAAGTCAAACCAACACGAGAACGGGGACCGCAGACACGTCTGAGCACTAAGCCAAACAGATCGAGGGCATATCTTGTGCCACTCCCATCCTCTGCGAAAAACCTAGCAAATCCGCTATGCAAGTTGGATTCCGGCTCGACAGGCGCGTGATTTTCACGCCTTTTGCGTGAAGTTCACGCATGCAGGCTTTCATCTCAGCAAGGTGGAGCACCTGGTCGTGCGGTTGGCCACCCAGTGATTTGCCGTCAGTTGTCGTAAACGCGCTGGCATACTCAACGCCAACCCGGCGACGGGGGTCCTGCGCCCGTCGTGGACCGCTCCCCGGTGGCGGAAGGATTTTGGGCTTGAACTTGGGCGGCTTTGCCCTTACCCACTCCGGCACTATGGCAAGAGCACTCACTAAATCGCAGATCGCCGCCTCTGTGGCGGAGACTGTGGGCCTGACCAATTGTGGAAAACGGAGATGGGCTTTGTTGCCATAGACCATGTTGGCAAACGGCTGATCGAGTACCGGCTCCTGAAAGCACAAAGATGACCACTCACAGATCAAACTGGCATGACAGGCCAAGGAATGCAGGCGGCGCGAGGACCCGTCGCTTCTCCGCGACCTTTCCGTTCTCGACGGTTACACCGCCTTTCTCGGTCCTGCTGGCAATCGCTTTGCTTTCCATCCCGGCCTCCCGCGCCGGCGCCGCGCTCTCGTCCGATTGGCTGATCGACCCTGTTCCGTTCACGGCCAAGGTCGTGACCAACGCGGCCGACCACGAAGTGGCGCTGGACAACGGCCTGATTCGCCGCGTCTTCCGTCTCGAGCCTAATGCCGCCACGGTTGCCTTCGACAATCTTATGACGGGCGAATCGATGCTGCGCTCCGTGCGGCCCGAAGCGGGCATCGAGATAGACGGGACCCAGCTCAACGCGGGCGGTCTTTGCGGGCAGGCCGTCCATAATTTCCTGAACCCCGCTTGGCTGGACCGCTTGACCAACGACCCCGCCGCGCTGCGCTTCAAGGGCCTCAAGACCGGCCGCACCGAGCCGCGCTTCGCGTGGCAAAAGCGCCTGGAATGGCTGAGCCGCGACGCGGCGTGGCCTCCGCCGGGCGTTTCGCTCACGCTGACGTTCGCGCCGGCGCAAGACGCCGGGCCGATCATGATCGAGGCGCATTATGAACTCTATGACGGCCTGCCCGTCGTCGCCAAATGGCTCACCATCCGCAACACCTCGTCCCGGCCCGTGACCCTCAACTCCATGGTCGTTGAACAACTGGCGGTCGTCGAGCCGGAGTCCATTGTGGACGGCCCGCCCGTGAATTTCCGCGGACCCTACCGCGTCCTGGATGCGTTCAGCGATTACGCCTTCGGCGGCAACATGAGTTCCAACGCCGACGCCCCCGCCGTCCATTGGAAGAGCGATCCCCTTTATAGCACCCAAGTTCATTACCCGCGCCAAACCCCGTGCCTGCTGGAATGCGCCCCGCCCATCGGCCCCGAAGCCGCAATCGAGCCGGGCGGCGCCTTCGAGTCTTTCCGCGTCTTCGAGTTGGCTTACGACTGCACCGAGCGCGAGCGCCGTGGCCTGGCCATCCGCCGCGCCTGGCGCGCCCTTGCGCCCTGGGTGCAGGAAAACCCCATCCTGATGCACGTGCGCAGCGCCGAGCCCGAGGCCGTCAAGACCGCGGTCGACCAATGCGCGGAGGCGGGCTTCCAGATGGTCATTCTGACCTTTGGCAGCGGCTTCGACATCGAGAACGAGAAACCCGATTATCTGGCCCAGCTAAAAGGGCTGGCTGACTACGCCAAGGGCAAAGACATCGTTCTGGGAGGCTACTCACTCCTCGCCAGCCGCTCGATCAATCCCGAAAACGACGCCATCAACCCCCAAACCGGAAAACCGGGCGGCGCCCGTTTCGACAATTCCCCGTGCCTGGGCAGCCGGTGGGGCGAAGATTATTTCCGCAAACTGCGCCAATTCTTCGAGCAGACCGGCTGCGCCGTCCTTGAACACGACGGTTCTTATCCGGGCGATGTCTGCGCCTCCACCCACCATCCGGGCCATGCCGGCCTCAAGGATTCCCAGTGGAAACAATGGAAGATCATCAGCGGGTTCTACCAGTGGTGCCGCGCCCGAGGCATCTACCTCAACGTGCCCGACTGGTATTACCTGGCCGGCTCGAGCAAGTGCGGCATGGGCTACCGCGAAAGCAACTGGTCGCTGCCGCGCGACCAGCAGGAAATCATCGAACGCCAGAATATCTATGACGGCACATGGGAAAAGACCCCTTCCATGGGCTGGATGTTTGTCCCGCTGACCGAATACCAGGGCGGGGGCGCCGCCGCCACGATCGAGCCGCTCAAGGACCATCTGCCGCATTACGAGACCCGTCTGGCCAATCTCTTCGGCGCCGGCGTCCAGGCCTGTTACCGGGGCCCGCGCCTCTATGATTGCGATGAAACCAAGGCGGTTGTCAAAAAATGGGCCGCCTTCTACCGGCAACACCGCGCCATCCTCGACAGCGACCTCATCCACCTCCGCCGCGCGGATGGACGCGATTGGGACGGCTGGCTGCATGTCAACCCCGCCCTGCCCGAGCGCGGGCTGGCCATGATTTACAACCCCCTGGACCAACCCCTCCAGCGCCGCATTAGCCTCCCCCTCTACTACACCGGTTTGACCGCCCGCGCCGTCATCCGCCGCGAGAACGGGGAACCCGAAACAGTCACCCTCACCCGCGATTACTCCGTCCAACTGAGCCTCACCATCCCGGCCAAGGGCAGGACGTGGGTTACCGTGGCGGAAGAGTGACCGCGGCAGCAACCTCTCCCCGGTGCTGGTCACCGGGCGGAAATGCCCCAGCATCACTCGCGCCACTCGATCCCAACCTGCCCCGCAAAAGCGGTCGGGTCGTTGGCTTACGGATCTGTGGAGCGTAGGGGCGTAAGGAGTACCGTTGTCGCTGAGTGGTGCTTGCCGGGATACAGCCTTGGCCCGGTCTCCTCTGATTCTAATGGGTTCGCTCCGTGAATGCAGCCCTGTGCCGACGCCGGGCTGGTTGTTGGGGCCTGCCAACTGAGCGCAGTATTCGGTCGGGATCGGCCCACGAATCTTCTGAATAGCAAGCTGACGTGGTGGCTAATAAATTGATCACGAGGCCGCGATGCATGTTCACCACGTCCTTTCGTTCGGAATCCTGAGGACGGCCCCTGAGTAAAGGAGGCCCCTTTGTGCCAGCATTTTCACTTGCGCCGAGCCTTTCGTAAAGAACGTGTGACCGCTTGAGACCCAGATGATGTCTCGGTCGAGCTTGTCAAGGTGCTGGCCGTCGCGACGGAGCCAGGTCTTGAGCCACTCTAACTTTTTGAGCACGTCCTTGATCTGGTTCTCCCTGCCGGTATGGGTCTCAACCCAGTAAATGAACTCGGCATTGCGGTTTGTGTGCTGATAGCCGATGGCAAAATCCCAGCGGTTGGCGTTGGGGTCTCTCAACCGCAGGGCCGTGTCCACGTCGGCACTGCCGCGCAGTTGCCGAGTGTCTTCGGCTTTGATGTGATGCCTGTCCTTAGCCTCCAGAGCGCCCAATCCATCTTTCCAGGCCGTTTCCAAATTGGGCGTCAGCCCAACCGCCTCCTTGAACGTCATCGCTGCTCCTCCCTGTCGGCATTGGTCACGGCCCGGGCAACGGCTTCATTGGCACGGCCGCTGAACTCGGAGAGCCCGCCCCAGCCAGCTTCGGCTTGGCCTTCGGCGGACGGGTCCAGGTTGGAGATGTCGGCTGTGGCGCCGGTCTCCCGGTTGAAGTAGTAAACTTTGACGGTTTTTTCCATCGCGGAGGCGGCCAGCCGCTGCATGGGTTGCGTATTGGGGGCGCCAAAGATTTTGAGGAGGGCTTCCGGCGGAGCGTGGTTTTCCCTCAAGTGCTTCAGGGCCCAGATGGCATCCAGCACTTGAGGAGAATGGGTGGAGAGACAGACGCGGTAGCCGCGCGCAACCAATTCCAGGATGAGGAGCACAACGACCGAGATGGCGCGAGGATGGAGTCCCATCTCCAACTCCTCGAGGACAACCCACTCGATTTCCGCGCGGGTGGAGACCTTGGTCGGGGGCATGAGCCAGTAGAAACCGAGCAGCAGCGGCACGAACTCCCGCTGGCCGGCCGACCAGACCATGTAGGGGAGGTTTCCGTTTCCTCCTTGCGGTCCCAAGACCAGGCGTTTTTGGGATCGAACCTTGTCCACTCTAAGATGGAAATTGGAGAAAACGTGTTTCTCGAGCAAATCCCTGAACTCCCGTTTCAGGCGCCGCTCTTGGGGGAACAGGTCGCCTGCGGCGCCGAACTCTTGCTCCACGAGAACGCGGAGTTTTTCGCTGTACTCCCGGACGGCGAACGGGTCGCCGGGGGAGTAATCGGTAAACGGGCGCGGCCAGCCGTCGCGCAGCGCAAGGACACGCTGGGCGGGGATGAAGAAAAGAGACTCATTTTTGGCTCTGCGTTTTCGCGCGGCCAACTGTGGCAGGTCAACCGCTCTGCCTGCCCACTCGATGGAACTTCGCCCTTGGCGCCAGACACCGTGCATCCCCTCGCCCAGGTACACGTCGAGGAAGTCCGGGAGCTGGCCGGACCAATCGAGGCCGTAGCGGCTAAGCTCGCCCTGGACCTGGCCCGCATCGACCATGAGCTTGAGCAGTTGCAAGGCGATGCTCTTGCCGGTGGCCTGGGGGCCGACGAGCACGGTGAGGTCGCCAAACATCAGGCTGGCGTCCGTGATTTGCCCCACATTCCTGATTCTCAGAGTCATCATATCGTTCAGTCCGTTTCACTCCGCCGAAAAGAGCATTGGTTCAAAGCTGTCCCGGTCTTTGACCGTGAGCAGGCCATCCGCGTAAGTCCAGCCGCGCGGGGCCTTGGCCAGGGCTTCGGCATCGAGATGAGGCAGCAGCTCCTTGGCCTGTCCTACGCCCGCCGAAACTCCAAGGGGCGTATGTTCCAACCAGAGTTCGAGGACCAAGTCTCGCGCGGCTGGACGAAAGGAGCCGGTCAGGGCGGAAATCTCGATCACGGTTGTTTTGTCGTCGCGGGTTTGGCGGAAGCCGCGGCTGGCGGAGACTCCCTTGCGGTAGTCGAGGGTTGCGCCGTCATCTTCGTAGAGCGTGGCTTCGGACGAGGTTGCCGGGGCAACGAGGACGTCGAGCGCGTTGCCCGGCATCTCGCCGGTGTGCTGCACGACGGGTTGCCGGAAGATGAACGCGCCGCTTCGCACGAAAATGGGCAAAGAATCCAGTGTCACCGGCATTTTGATCTTGGCGCCTCCGGCATAGTGGCGGCCCGTCCAGTAATCGTACCATTCGCCCTTGGGCAGGTACAGCGAGCGCGTTGTCTCGCCTTCCCGCAGGACGGGGGCCACCAGGAGGTCCGCGCCGAAGAGGAACTGATCATCCCGGGCCGCGAGGGTCTCATCCTCGGGAAACTCGAGGAACATCGGCCGCAACGCCGGCACCCCGGTTTCGCTGGCCTGCCGCATCGCGTTGTAGATATGCGGAAGCAACTGGTAGCGCAGTTCTATGGCGCGCCGGTTCACGGCCTCGAATTGGAAGCCGAAAGCCCATGGCTCCTTGTCGGGCGCTCCCAACTCGCTGTGAGAGCGCATGAAGGGATAGAAGACGCCGGTTTGGAGCCAGCGCGTGTAAAGCTCAGCCGACGCAAATTCGGCGAAGCCGCCAATATCACTGCCGACGAACGGGAAG
Organism: uncultured Verrucomicrobiota bacterium; assembly: GCA_964653485.1. Classification (GTDB taxonomy): domain Bacteria; phylum Verrucomicrobiota; class Verrucomicrobiia; order Limisphaerales; family UBA8199; genus CAVQND01. The sequence continues at coordinate 19,338 of CAZZFF010000072.1, forward strand.
CCGGACAGCCCCATGCCGAGCAGGGTAGGAATGGACTGGCGCAGCGACGACCAATCCGCGGTGGCGTCGCCCGTCCAAACGGCGGCGTATCGCTGGCCGCCCGCAAAAGTCGCCCGCGTGAGGACAAAGGGGCGCTCGTTGGGACGCAGCCTGCTAACGCCGTCGAACGTCGCACGGGCCGTCAATTGCCCATAGACGTTGTGCATCTCGCGGGCGGTGGCGGGCTGGCCTTCGTTGTCGAACACGATGTCCAGCGGCGTGGTATTGGAGGGCTTGGTGAAAACGGACGGTTCGTCCATGTCGTTCCAGAAGCCCGCCATGCCCTCATTGAGGAACTCCTGATAGAGGGAGCCCCACCAATCGCGCGTGGCGGGCCGGCTGAAATCCGGGAACACGCTTGGCCCGGCGCCGTTCTCCGCCTTGGACGGCCAGACCGGGCCTTCGTACACCGAGCCGTCCGGGCGCTTGAGGAAGTGATCGCCCGCCAAACCGCTGTCGTAGGGAGCGTAACCGGTTTCCTTTTTGGGATGCGGGTCGGCGGCGCACACGATGTGGAATCCCTGGGCCGCGAGCTCCGAGATCATCTTTGTTGGGTTCGGAAACCGCTCGCGATCCCAGGTGAAAGGCTTGTAGTTGTCTTGAAAATGAATGTCGAGCCAGAGGACGTCGGCGGGGACTTTCTTTAGGCGAAAAGTATTGGCGAGCAGCCGCACGCGGGACTCGGGGTAATAGCTGTATCGGCACTGGTGGTAGCCGAGGGACCAGCGCGGCGGCAGAGGCGCGCGGCCGGTGAGCGCGGTGTATCGTTCGATCACCTGCTTCGGGTCCGGGCCGTTGATGAAGTAATAATCCAGTTCGCCGCCTTCCGCGCCGAAGGTCAGGAGGTCCTGCCGCTCGCGGCCGATGTCGAACGTGCTGCGCCACGTGTTGTCCAGAAAGAGACCGTGGGCTTTGCCTGCCCGGAGCACCAGGTAGAACGGCACGGACACGTAGAGCGGGTCCGTGCTGGAATCGTAGGAGTAGGTGTCCGAGTTCCACATTACGTAATTGTACCCGCCCAGCGACCAGCCGCGTTTGTCGAGCCGCCCGGTCTTCTCGCCCAAACCATAGACGTGCTCGTCCTCACGCAGGCGCTTGGCGACGCGGAACGAGGGGCCGGCCACAGCGATGCCGCGCTCGGGGTCGTCGGCATCGAGACTCTCGCCCGCGCTGTTGGCGAAGCTGAGCCGAAGCGGATTGTGCCGGGCGGTCACCTTGAGCGAGGCGGTGGTGAGCGTCGTGGCGTCGGCCCCGATGGCAACGCCGGGCGCGGGCGCCCCGAGGCCGCGGTGGACCACGGCGTAGGAATGATCGCGTCCGAACGGGGCTGCGGGGGTGAACCGCACCCGGATTACGTCGTCAGAAAGCGGCGTAATGGCGAGCACACCCTGGCCGCCCTGGAAAGCAAGCGTCTTGCCGTCCCACGTCGGCGGAGACATCCGCCCGAGCGAGGACCAACCGCCGGGAGGCGCATCGGACGCGAAGGTGTTGAAGGCGCTCGAACCGAGGCTCAGCGCCAAAGTGATCGCCATGGGCCTTGCCGAAAACAGTCCGCCCGCGGGCGGACCGGTACGGCAGGGTTTCACTCCGCTGATGCTCATTCCGGGTACACAAACTCGATGGGCACTTTCACATCGGGATGGAGGCTCTGTTTGACCGGGCAGGTCTTGGCGGCCGCCTCGAGCTTGGCGCGGTCCGCGGGGGAGTATCGTTTGCCGGCGGGAAATACGAGCCGCGTATGGAGCGCCCCGATGCGGCGCACCGGGTCCGCGACCATCTCCTTGAGGACCTGAATCTTCAACCCGGCGATGTCCAACTGGTTGCGCCCGGCGACCAGTCCCATGATGGTGGCCATGCAGGTCCCCATCGCCGCCGCGACGAGATCGGTCGGTGAAAACGCGGCGCCTTTGCCTCCGTTGTCCAAGGGCGCATCGGTCTCGATGGTGAGCTTCGATGGCCCGTGCGTCGCGTTGCAGTGCAAGGCACCCTGATACACAATGTCAATTTGAACTGCCATAATGACCAGACTCCGGGATAGAATACAGTTTGCCAAGTCCCTTTTGGCCTGGGGCGCCGTTCCCGCGACGGAGCGACGCTTGCATCTGCTTGACATTCGGGGCGGCTGGGGCGCAATGTGGGGCCGATGAACCCCTCTGCCGACCATGGCGGTTCGAGGCCGTCCGGAACGGTTGGCTTTGGGGTGACGCGCTGGAGCGTCGTGTTGAGCGCGAGCCGGAGTGATTCGGCCGGGGCGGGCGAGGCCATGGAGGAGTTGTGCCGGGCTTATTGGCGGCCCATTTACACCTTCATCCGCCAGCGGGGCCATAATCCTGACGATGCGCAAGACCTGACGCAGGAGTTCTTTGTGCGGTTGCTGGCGAAGAACAGCCTCTCGAGCGTAGGCCCTTCAAAGGGCCGGTTCCGGACGTTTCTATTGGCCGCGCTCAGGCACTTCCTGGCCAACGAATGGGACAAGGCCAAGGCGAAGAAGCGCGGCGGCGGCCGGGTCTTCATTTCGCTGAGCTGCGGCCCGGCCGGCATGGCGGCCGGGCCGGAACCGCTCGACCACGAGACGGGCGACGTGCTGTTTGACCGGAGTTGGGCGCTGACGCTCCTGGAGCGCGTCTTGGAGCGGCTTCGCGAGGAACACGTTCGGGACGGGAGGGCCGAATTCTTCGACCAGTTGAAATCCACACTCACCGGGGAACGGACCTCGCTCCCGTATTCGGGCATCGGCGCGCGGCTCGGGCTGAGCGAGGGCGCGGTGAAAGTGGCGGTCCACCGGCTGCGCCAGCGCTATCGCCAATTGGTGCGGGAGGAAATTGCGCGCACCGTTTCCGCTCCGGAGCAGATCGAGGAGGAGATTCGCGCTCTGTTCGCGGCGCTGTCCTAAGTGGTCATGACCAATAAGCCTGAGAAAAGCAGACTGTAACCTTTGCGCGCGGTTGCTTCTTGTTAGAGGTGGATACATGGCCTGCATGGATGTCGACCGAAAAAAGTGCAAGGATTGCGGCGCCCAACTGGGCGAGGAGTCCCCGGAGGGTCTCTGCCCCCGGTGCCTGCTGAAGGTCGCGATGGAGACGCAGCCGCCCGGTGGGGCCTCCGGTGAGGGCTCAGCCGAGCCGCCAGAGGGTCCGGATGCGCTGCCCGATCCTGAAAGGCTGAGCGAGTATTTTCCACAACTCGAGATTCTCGAGCTCCTGGGCCAGGGCGGCATGGGGGCCGTATACAAGGCGCGGCAGCCCGGATTGGACCGGGTGGTGGCCTTGAAAATCCTGCATGGCCGGGGCGCCGGGGACGCGGGTTTTGCGGAGCGTTTCACGCGCGAGGCGAGGGCCCTGGCGCGGCTGACCCATCCCAACATCGTGGCGGTGCATGAATTTGGCCAGACCCATGGCCTCCACTATCTCATCCTCGAGTACGTGGACGGGCCGGACCTGCGCCGCGTCGAACGCAGTGCCCGTCTGACACCGCGCCAGGCGCTCGAAATCATCCCACAAATCTGCCAGGCCCTCCAATTCGCTCACGATGAAGGGGTCGTGCATCGGGACATCAAGCCGGAGAACGTGCTGCTGGACAAGAAAGGGAGGGTGAAGATTACGGATTTCGGGCTGGCCAAGGTCCTGGGCCGGGAGGCCCGGGACTGGCGGCTGACGGGCGCGCGGGACGTGATGGGGACCCCGCATTACATGGCCCCCGAACAGGTCGAGCACCCCCGGGAGGTGGATCACCGCGCGGACATCTATTCGCTGGGCGTCGTGTTTTACGAAATGCTTACGGGCGAGTTGCCGCTCGGCAGGTTTGCCCCTCCTTCCCGGAAGGTGGATTTGGACGCGCGCCTGGACGAGGTGGTCCTTCACACGCTGGAGAAAGAGCCGGAGCGCCGCTACCAGCATGCCAGCGAGGTCAAAACCGATGTCGAGGCCATTGCCCGCGGCCCGGCGGCGGGCCAAACGAAAGCCGAGGCGCCGGCGGCACGCGCCCGGCGCCTCTGGAGCGGGGCGGGCGTCGCGCTGGCGGGGATGGCGGCAGTTCTCCTGCTGGTCGCTCTGGCCGTCTCGCTGGCGGCCTCGTCCCGCCACAAGACAGGGGCGGCTCGAAGCCAAGACGCCAAGGCGGTCCAGCCGGTTCTCGCCGACATCCCGGTATTCGCCTCCCTGCCGCCCGTGGTCATCAAGGCCGTTCCCGAATCCGGCTCGGACGCGGTGGACCCCGCCCTGGCCGAGTTGCGGGTAACGTTCAGCGCGTCGATGAAGGACGGCTCCTGGTCCTGGATCCAGTGCGGCCAGGAGAACTTCCCGGAAGCCGGCGGCCAACCTCATTACCTGGGTGACGGCCGCACCTGCGTCTGGCCGGTCAAACTCAAGCCGGGCAAGCTCTACGCGGTCTGGCTGAACACCGGGAGTGCTCACGGCTTTCAGGATCGCCGCGGCCAGCCGGCGCTGCCGTATCTTCTTATTTTTGAGACACGGAAAGAAGCAGCAACCAACCCAACTGGAGGATCGAAGCCATGAGTCGCTTATCGTTAATAGGCGGTTGCAAAACGAACCACAAAGAACGCAGAGAGCGCAGAGACCCGGGAAGAACGATCAACGTTCCTGCCGGCTCTGCGTCCTGTGACGGTTTATCCGCAGTCTTAGGTGCGGTCGTAAGCCAAGGATGGCTTTTGCTTGCACTGGGCGGCTTGGCTGGATGGACGGCGCGGGCCGGCGAACTATCCCTCGAATCCGCGGCGCCCGTCGTCGTGAAGACCGTTCCGGTGGCCGGCTCGGTCGGCGTCGATCCGGCCCTGGGGGAGATTCAGGTCACTTTCAGCAAACCGATGCTGGACCAGAGTTGGTCCTGGAGCACGTGGGGCGAGAACACCTTTCCCGAGGTGACCGGCAAGCCGCACTATCTTCCCGACGGGCGGACTTGCGTGCTGCCGGTCAAGCTCCAGCCCGGCAGGTTCTATGCCACCTGGTTGAACAGCGAGCGTTTCCATGGGTTTCAAGACATGAAGAATATGCCGGCCGCTCCTTATCTCTTGACGTTCGAGACCGCCGGCGCGGGCGCCGGCACGGTGGGCGCGGCGGTATCTCCAGTCCTGAATGCCGAGCAGCGCCTGGTGCTGGAGTGGACGGAACGCGCCTTTCGCCCGGTCTTTGACGCGCGCTCGTTTGACGATTGGCCGGAGGCGCGGCGGGCCGCCCTGGAAGAGCGCCTCCTGCGGACGCTCACCGGGGGGCAGCCGGTCGAGGAGGCGGCCGAGTCCCCCGGACCGCCGTCTTCAGGCGGCAGCCCTGGCGCGTTCAACGAGAGGAGGTCGGTCGAGGACTACTACCGGGCCATTGCTTCGCTGGCGGCCTTGCGCTCCTCGAAAGCAGTCGCTCCGCTGCTGGCCATCGCGGCGGATCGGCGCGAGAAGGACAATCGCGACCGCTGGATGGCCGTCCGCGCCCTGGGTCTGCTGGGCGACCGCAAGGTGGTGCCCGAGTTGGTCCATCTCCTGTACCACTTTAACGCCAATACCCGTTGGTGGGCCCAGATTTCGTTGGTCCGGCTGACCGGGGTGAATTTCGGGAAGGACTGGCGGGCCTGGGGCAAATGGTGGAACGACCAGGGGTGGCAACCTGGGTTCAAACCGGAGCTGGTCCGGTGGCTGGACGATCCGAAATGGACCGACCCGGCCGAGCTTGAGCACAGCTTGGCCGCAGCCGACCGGGAGTTTCTTGGCAGGATAAATGACCAATGAAGCGATCAGAGAATCGCATGCACTAAGCGAGCACAACCAGGATTATGAAATTCAACGGCGTTCAGGGAAGTTCCGGGGGCGGAGCGAGTGAGACGTTGGAGGTGACACCGCGCGTCGACGAGGCCAGCCTCCGTGGCGGGCGGCCGTTCGGGACGCCGAACGGCGGGAAGGGGCCGCCTTCCCCAAGCTGTTGCCCTGGGCCGATATGCCGGCCCGCCTTCAGCGCGCGTTCCGCGAGGCTGCCGGCGCTGGTGCTGTTGTTGTTGGCGACGCCCTTCGTGGCCCAGGCCCAATACACTTGGACCACCAACGACGGGGGGATCCTCATCACCGGGTACACCGGGTCCGGCGGGGATGTGACCATTCCCGCCGGGATCGATGGCCTGCCAGTCACGAGCATCGGATACAGGGTCTTCTATGACTCGACCGGCCTGACCGCCGTCACGATTCCCGGCAGCGTCACCAGCATCGGGAACTCCGCGTTCGCCTACTGCAGCGGTCTGACCAACGTGGTGATACCCGACGGCGTGACAGCCATCGGAAACTATGCCTTTGTATATTGCGCCGGCCTGACCAACCTCGTGATACCCGACAGCGTCACCACCCTCGGAGACTCCGCGTTCGCATACTGTGAGGGGCTGACCAACATCACGATTTCCGGCAGCCTCATCGCTATCGGGGATTCCGCGTTCGCGTACTGCGGCAGCCTGACCGGCGTTGAGATTCCCGCCGGCGTCACCGACATCGGGAACTCCGCGTTCGCGTACTGCGCCGCGCTGACGAACGTGGCGATGCCCGGGAGTGCGACAAACATCGGAGACAGTGCTTTCGCGTTTTGCAGGAGCCTGACGAGCATCACCATCCCCGCCAACGTCAAGAGTATTGGGCAAAGTGCGTTCGTCGGCTGCGGCGGCCTGGCCAGCGTCACGATCCCTGGCAGCGTCACGAGCATCGGGCAAAGCGCGTTCTCCGGCTGCGCGAGCCTGGCCAACGTGACCCTCCCTCGGAGTCTCACCACCATCGGACAAAGTGCGTTCGCCGGCTGCAGCCGTCTGGCCGGCGTCACGATCCCCGGGGGCGTCACCAGCATCGGAGCGCTTGCGTTCAACGGATGTTCCAGGCTCACCAACATCACGATCCGCGCCGGTGTCACGAATATTGGGACAGGGGCGTTCAATGGTTGCACGAACCTGACGGTGATCAACGTGGACCCGCTCAACTCCTTCTATAGCAGCACGGACGGGGTCCTGTTCAACCGGAACCGGACCACGCTCATCTGCTGTCCGGGGGCCAGGGGTGGGGCGTACCCCATCCCCGACGGCGTTACGGGAGTAGCGACCTACGCGTTCGATGGCTGCGGCGGCCTGACCGGGGTAACTATCCCCGCCAGCGTCGTGAGCATCGGGGCATACGCGTTTGACGGTTGCGACAGCCTGGAGGCCTATTATTTCCTCGGAAATGCCCCGGCCATAGGTTCGGCTGCGCTGTCCGGGAGCTACTCCCTGACGCTCTGTTCGGTGTGTTACGTGCTCGGAACCGCCGGCTGGGGCGAAGTTTTTGGCGGCCTTCTTACGGCGCTTTGGGACCCCGCGGACCAAGTGGAATACTCGACCAATAGGGGCACGATCACGATCACGGGATATGCCGGCGCCGGCCCGGGAAGCGCGACCGTCCCGAATACGATCGATGGCATGCCGGTCGTCAGCATCGGGTTCAGGGCGTTCTACGGATGCAGCAGCCTGACCAACGTGACCATAGGCGACAGCGTCACCAGCGTCGGGGACTATGCATTCTGCCAATGCACCAATCTTGTCAGCGTCACCATAGGCGACCGCGTGACGAGTATCGGGAACTACGCCTTCGAGGGATGTTCCAGCCTGGCCGGCGTCACGATCCCCAACAGCGTCACCAGCATCGGGGGCGCTGCGTTCGCACAATGCACCAACCTTGCCAGCCTCACGATGGGCACCGGCGCCACCAACATCGGAGATTCCACATTCGACGGATGCACCAGCCTGACCAGCGTCACGATTCCCAACGGCGTCACGAGCATCGGAGACGAGGCCTTCGCGGACTGCGGAAGCCTGGCGGGAGTCTATTTCCTTGGCAACGCACCCAGCCTTTGTTCGTTTGTGTTCAGCTCTGACAATAGTACGACCGTTTATCATCTGCCCGGCCGCACCGGCTGGGGCTCGACGTTCGGCGGTTCTCCAGCGGTTCTCTGGAACGCGCAGGTGCAAACCAGCGGAGAGAGCTTCGGCGTGCGGACCAATCGCTTTGGGTTCACTATTACAGGCGATGCCAACCTGGTCGTCGTGGTGGAGGCCAGCACCGATATGACCAGTCCCGCCTGGTATCCGCTTCAAACCAACACCCTCACCGGCACCCCGGTTTATTTTAGCGATCCCGGGCGGACCAACTACCCCAGTCGTTTCTACCACCTTCGCTGGCCATGAGAGATTATCAGCCTACGAAAACGAACAACGCAATGAAATCAACACCGATGATCATACAAGGCGGGCCAGGGGGCTGTGTCCAGGACCGTCCAAGTTCCGGCAGGAGCGGCATGGCGGGCTTTGGCAAACTCGCGTCGACCGGGTTGCAGCCGAGTCCAAGGACCACCCGCTCCGCGAGGCTGCTGGTGTTACTGCTGGTGCTGGCCATCCCCTTCGTGGCCCAGGCCCAATACACTTGGACCACCAACGACGGGGGGATCCTCATCACCGGGTACACCGGGTCCGGCGGGGATGTGACCATTCCCGCCGGGATCGATGGCCTGCCAGTCACGAGCATCGGATACAGGGTCTTCTATGACTCGACCGGCCTGACCGCCGTCACGATTCCCGGCAGCGTCACCAGCATCGGGAACTCCGCGTTCGCAAACTGCCCCAACCTAACCGGCCTCGACATTTCCGACGGCCTCACCACCATCTCGAACAATGCGTTCGCATACTGCGCCGGCCTGACCAATCTCGTCATCCCCGACAGCGTCACTATGATCGGGGATTCCGCGTTTGCCTACTGCGCCGGCCTGACCAACCTCGTGATCTCCGGCAACGTCACGGCCATCGGGAACTCCACGTTCGCCTACTGCACCGGTCTGACCAACCTGGTGATACCCGACAGCGTGACGGCCATCGGGAACTATGCTTTTGTATATTGCGCCGGCCTGACCAACCTCGTGATGTCCGACAGCGTCACCACCCTCGGGGACTCTGCGTTCGCCTACTGTGGGGGACTGACCAACATCACGATTTCCGGCGGGCTCGCCGTGATCGGGGATTCCGCGTTCGCGTACTGCGGCAGCCTGACCGGCGTTGAGATTCCCGCCGGCGTCACCGACATCGGGAACTTCGCATTCGCGTACTGCGCCGCGTTGACGAACGTGGCGATGCCCGAGAGTGCGACAAACATCGGAGACAGTGCTTTCGCGTTCTGCAGGAGCCTGACGAGCGTCACCATCCCCGCCAACGTCGGGAGCATTGGGCAAAGTGCGTTCGTCGGCTGCCGCAGCCTGGCCGGCGTCACGATCCCCGGCAGCGTCACGAGCATCGGGCAAAGCGCGTTCTCCGGCTGCGCCGACCTGACCAACGTGACGATTCCCGACGGCGTTGCCACCATCGGGCAAAGTGCATTCTCAGGCTGCTCCGGCCTGACCAACGTTACCATCCCCCGCAGTGTCATCAGCATCGGACAAAGTGCGTTCGCCGGCTGCAGCCGTCTGGCTGGCGTTACGATCCCCGGCACTGTCACCAGCATCGGAGCGCTTGCGTTCAACGGATGTTCCAGTCTCACCAACATCACGGTCCCGGCGGGCGTCACGAATATTGGGACAGGGGCGTTCAACGGTTGCACGAACCTGACGGTGATCAACGTGGACCCGCTCAACTCCTTCTATAGCAGCGCGGACGGGGTCCTCTTCAACCGGAGCCAAACCACTCTCATCTGCTGTCCGGGGGCCAGGGCCGGCGCGTACACCATCCCCGACGGCGTCATGAGCGTGGCGACCTATGCGTTCGATGGCTGCGGCGGCCTGACTGGCGTGACTATCCCCGGCAGCGTCGCCAGCATTGGAGCGGACGCGTTCGACGGTTGCAGCAGCCTAATGGCCTATTATTTCCTCGGAAACGCCCCGGCCATAGGTTCGGCTGCGCTGTCTGGAAGCTACTTCCCGACGCCGTGTTCGGTGTGTTACGTGCTGGGAACCGCCGGCTGGGGCGAGTATTTCGGTGGCTTTCCTACAACGCTTTGGAACCCCGAGGACCAGGTGCAATACTCGACCAATAGGGGAACGATCACGATCACGGGATACACCGTCGCGGGCGCCGGAAGCTTGACCCTCCCGAATACAATCAATGGCCTGCCGGTCGTCGGCATCGGGTTCAGGGCGTTCTACGGACGCAGCAGCCTAACCAACGTGACCATTGGCGACAGCGTCACCAACGTCGGGGACTATGCGTTCTGCCAATGCACCAATCTTGTCAGCGTCACCATAGGCGACCGCGTGACGAGTATCGGGAACTACGCCTTCGAGGGATGTTCCAGCCTGGCCGGCGTCACGATCCCCAACAGCGTCACCAGCATCGGGGGCGCTGCGTTCGCACAATGCACCAGCCTTGGCAGCCTCACGATGGGCAGCGGCGCCACCGAAATCGGAGACTACGCGTTCGACGGATGCGCCAGCCTCACCAGCGTGACGATCCCCGGCAGCGTCACGAGCATCGGGCAAAGCGCGTTCGCTAACTGCACCGGCCTAACCAGCGTTGTCATCCCCAATGGCACCAGGAGCATCGGGGAAAATGCGTTCCTCGGATGTGCGAGCCTGTCCGATGTGGCGATGGGCGACAGCGTCGCTAGCATCGGGTTCAACGCATTCGCCGGATGCCGGAGCCTGACGGCAGTCTATTTCCAGGGCAACGCCCCAAGCCTTGGTCAGTTCGCGTTCGCCTTTGACAACAACGTGACGGTGTATTACGTGCCGGGCACGACCGGATGGGGCGCGACGTTTGGGGGTTTTCCGACGGCGCCGTGGACCCCGCAGGCGCGGATAAGCGGAGAAATCGCTCGGGTGTGGACCAATCGCTTTGGGTTCACTATTACAGGCGATGCCAACCTGGTCGTCGTGGTGGAGGCCAGCACGGATATGGCCAGTCCCACCTGGTATCCGCTTCAAACCAACACCCTCACCGGCGCCTCTGTTTATTTCAGCGACTCCGAGTGGACCAATTACCCCAGTCGTTTCTACCGCCTTCGCTGGCCGTGAGAACCAATCAGACTATGACAGAAGAGAGAGTTGCCGACGCAAGTTTTAGTCTTCGGATCTGCAAACCTAGAAACCAGAACAAAGCAAAATGAAAAACCTAACGAGATCGATTCCGATAACCCTGCTGGGCGCGGCGTTCGCCGGGTTCACCGCCACTCTCGCCCTGCCGGCCGGGGCAGTTGATCTGCTCCAGCGCTACCCAACCACGCTTACGGGAGGCATACTCGCGCCAGGCCAGGCGCGCCCCTGGCAATTCACGCCGGGGGACATCTACCGTGTCTCACGGTTTCGCCCCGATGTGGGCGGCCGGTTGAAGGTGGAAACAGGGCCGGCGGACCTGGGCATCGGGCATTGCGCCGACGGCGCAGTCTGCGCGATACTCATTCCGGCTGAAGGAGGCAAGCTGACGCGACCGGGAGCCGGTTCCGAGGAGGTAGCCCATATCTGGCTGCGATTTCATCCCAAGGAGATCAACAAATTATTCCCGCCAGCCACCGTGTCGCCCGCGCCGGAAAACAGCGTCGTGAGCCAGATGCGCACGATCATCCGGGGCAAATTCAGGGCGAGCTACCATGCCGGGAACAATGCAATGATCCCCGAGCCTAAGGACATGACGGTGGATGTGGACACGAAGGCGGGTCCGCGCCGTTTTTTCGTGGTGGACACGGAGGCCGGGACAGCCCAGTACGCCGACGCCTTTGAAGGGCAACCGGTCCGCATCGCGGCCGTCGCGCTGCCGAGCGCAGCCGAAGGCGCCGGGACGACGCCGAGGATTATCACTACCACCCCGGCCGACGGGGCCAAGGATGTGGATGCCGGGCTGACGGAGATCACGGTCACATTCGACCGGGACATGGGGGAGGGGTTTTCCTGGACAGGCGGCGGGCCCGAGTTTCCGCGCGTGCCTAAAGGCGAAAGTCCCCGTTGGCAGGACAAACGCACTTGTGTCTTGCCTGTGAAGTTGGAGCCGGGGCATCAATACCGGGTTGGCATCAATTCGCCAAGCCATCAGAACTTCTGCAGCGCCGCCGGCGAGCCGGCCGAACCGTCGAGCATCAGTTTCACAACGAAGTGAATCTGATGAAATGATTACGCGCGTCGTGGAAGCCACATCGCGGCTGCCGCCAGGACGTTGAGGGCGGCGGTGAGCAAGCAGACGCCGGAAATGCCCAGCAAGGGAATCAGGAGCGTGCAGGCCAGCAGGGCGCCCAGGGAGGCGCCGACGAAATCCGCGGTATAGAGCCGCGAGAGGCCCGCGGGCGCGTCGGCCTCGATCTGGTTGGCCAGAGGGAACTGGGTGCCGACCAGCGCCGCCAGCAGGAAGGTCAACGCGCCAATGGCGGTCTTGATTGCCAAGAGCTCGACCGCCGTGCCGCCAAGCCGGCTGAGCGCGGGCAGGATGAGGGGAAGACAAAGGGCGTATCCCGCGATGGCAACGGCCAGGAGTCGCAACAGGGCAGGGGGCCGAAGGCCGAAGACCGAAGGTCGAAGGGGTGGACCGTCGGGGGCCTCGCGGACGACCGTGCGGTTGGCCCACCAGGCGCCCATGGCCAGGCCGAGCATAAAAACGGTCACTATGAGACCGACCTGGTGATAGACCGAGCCGCACAGGACCTGGAAGGCCAGGAGCAGCACGGTCTCCAATGCGGAGGCCGCAAAGCCCGAAGCGAACAACACAAGCGCCCCGCGGCGCAAGCGGACCAAATAGAACCCAAGCAGGAGCAGCAGAACCGCCTGGAGCGGCCCGAACCGGAGGTTGAATTGGCTCATCCAGTGGCGGAGGTGGTAGAAATAGAGGACGGGACTGAAATCTCTGTTGAGCGCGGCCGGCTCCGCCACCGCTCGGGCCAGGTCGGCCATTCGGTCCGGAGCGAGCATCGCGTCGAGGTAGTGGCGGTTGACGAGCCGGGTCCGGATTTGGTGCTGTTCGAGACGGGTGGCGATATCGGGGAAGAGGGGACCGTCCGAGGCCAGGAAGAAAACCCGTCCGCCCGGAATGACGAGGGCGTTCTTGAACGACGTTCTCACGGTCCGTTGCGCCGAGGCGAGCAGCCGGGCCAAATCCCGGCTCACGTAGTTCTCATACCGGCCGAGCGAAAACGAGAGGACGCCGTCGGGGGCGAGGGCCTGTTTTGCCTCAGCCAGGAATTCGGCCGTGTAGAAGCGATTCAACTGCGCCGTCGCCGGGGCGGGAAGGTCGAGGATAATCACATTGTACCCCGCGCCGGCTTCGGAGGGCCGAGGGCGGAGGGCGGAGGGCGGAGGGCGGAGGACGGAGGGCGGAGGACGGAGGGCGGAGGGCGGAGGGCGGAGGGCGGAGGGCGGAGGACGGAGGGCGGAGGGCGGAGGACGGAGGGCGGAGGGCGGAGGACGGGGGACGGAGGACGGAGGACGGAGGGCGGAGGGCGGAGGACGGAGGACGGAGGGCGGAGGACGGGGGACGGAGGGCGGAGG
>CAZZFF010000073.1:0-32156 GCA_964653485.1 uncultured Verrucomicrobiota bacterium
AATTCCGCAAACAACAGGCCACGGAACGCGAACAATTGCAGCGTCTGTTGTCTGGAATTCACGGACTCCTTGGCAGATGCCGCACCACGGCTCCGAGCGAAATCGAACTGTCGGCGCTGGCAGCGCTGCTCCATTCCTTTTATACGGGCGTGGAAAATATTTTCAAACGTGTGGTGGTGGAGTTGGATGGCGATCCGGTGCGCGGCGACGCCTGGCATCGCGAACTTTTGCTGCGCATGAAAACACCAACCGCGCACCGGCCGGCGTTACTGTCGGAAGAACTTCACGATTCGTTGAATGAATACCTGCGTTTCCGTCATGTGTTCCGCAACGCAAATTCATTTCTCTTTTCAGTGGCTGATGGACGATTTGGTATGAGGTCCCAAAGATGTTATGCCCACGCCTTCGCTTCAACAGCGGCTCAGGGAGACGGACTACGTTGAAGAACGACTTCGGCCGCAACCCGGCGAAGGGCTCTATCTCCACCTATCGGATTTGCGCATGGCAATGGCAGAGGTGATAAAGCCCGGAGCCGTGAGCGTGCTCGACTACGGGTGCGGCGGTTCACCTTACCGGCAACTCTTTCAGAACACGGATTACAAGCGGGCCGATTTTCTGGACTGCGGGGAATTGGATTACAAATTGGCGGAAGACTCCCGCGTTCCCGAGAAGAATTGCACCTTTGACTTCATTCTCTCCACTCAAGTCCTTGAGCATGTCACCGACCCGCGCGTTTACCTTGCGGAATGCCATCGGTTGCTCAAGCCGGAAGGGGAGTTGGCGCTGACGACGCATGGCACATTCGAGGATCACGGGTGCCCATACGACTTCCACCGGTGGACCGCTGAGGGCTTGAGGCGAATACTGGAGGCGAGCGGGTTTGATGTGGTTCGTTTGGATAAGCTAACGACCGGGCCCCGCGCCGTGGTCTTCCTGTGTGAACGATTCGCTTCGACTTTATCCGCATCTCGCCGAACGGCCTTCGGCTTGGTTTTGTGGCTGCTCCGCAAAGGGCTGCGACGCCACAAAAGGTATGTTCACCTCCAGTGTGACAAGGCGTTTGCGGCCAACCGCTCCGTCAATGCGACGCAGCAGGGCCACGCGCTTTACATCGGGTTGCTCGCGGTTTGCAGAAAATCGGGCCGCCAGCCCGCGCTTTGAATTTGCCCTCCATTAAGCGTGATCGGCGCTTCGCTTTTGTCTCCGCGTCTGCTGTGTCCGTGTGGGCGGTATGGGGAGGAAGCGAGGAACTCTGGAGCCGAGCCGCTCTTGAACTGCGCCGGAGGGGGGCGGCTGTAGCGGCGCGAACCGATTGGGCGCCCCAGGAACCGAGCCGAGTCCGCGTGCTTAGGGAGGCCGGGTGCGCGGTCAGTGTCGAGCCTCCGCTGCGGCTTGGACGGCGCCTGATCGACCGGCTGCTCAAGCGGCCGAGGTCATTCAAGGTGCGCCGGTGGCTGCTTGGCACGGCTCCGGATTTGGTTGTCATCTCCCAAGGGGCGTTCTACGACTCACTGGGGGCTGCTGAAGCGAGCAGGCGCGCAGGGATTCGCTATTGCTTGATTGCGCAGGCGGCGATGGATGGAGCTTGGCCGCTGGACGAGCGCAGAGCGGTCGTGCGCGATGCCTATCGCAACGCCGCGGCGTGTTTTTTCGTTTCGCGAGCAAACCTGGACGTGGTTGCGAACATTTGCGGCTTTGAGCTGCCGCAGGCCGAGGTCGTTCGGAACCCTTTCAACGTGGATTATGATGCATCGCCCTCCTGGCCGGCTCCCAATACAGAGCTTAAGCTCGCGTGCGTTGCGCGTCTGGACCCATCAGCCAAAGGGCAGGACCTCTTGTTTCGAGTTTTGGCGGCGGAAAAATGGCGGCATCGGCAGGTTTGTGTCGACCTGTACGGTGCGGGGCCTATGGAGGAGGGGTTGAGAGGTCTGGCGGCCTATCTTGGGCTGCGGAGCATCCGCTTCAAGGGACAGAGCAACGACATGGCAGAATTGTGGTCGCACTACGAGGCGCTCGTGTTGCCGTCTCGAGTTGAGGGGCTGCCTCTGGCCCTGGTTGAAGCCATGCTGTGCGGCCGCCCCGCTATCGTGACGGCTGTCGCTGGAAACGCGGAGGTTGTAGAAGACGGGCTGACTGGTTTCGTCGCCGCCGCACCGACGGTGAAGCTGCTGGACGATGCCTTGGAACGCGCCTGGCAAAACCGAGGGTTGCTTCAGGAAACTGGAGTTCGGGCTGCCAAGAGAATTCGCGAGTTGGTCCCGCGCAATCCCGCCGCCGAGTTTGCCGACAGGCTGGAGAAGCTTGCCGCATGACCCGGGATTGCCTCGGCGCGTTCCTGCGGATGTGCCCGCACGAGCGCCGGTTCAGCCCGCCCGGAACGACTGCTCCGGGCGCCC
The DNA here is from genome assembly GCA_964653485.1 of uncultured Verrucomicrobiota bacterium. GTDB lineage: Bacteria > Verrucomicrobiota > Verrucomicrobiia > Limisphaerales > UBA8199 > CAVQND01. The sequence continues at coordinate 2,397 of CAZZFF010000073.1, forward strand.
AACGAGGCCCCCGACCACATGTCCCGCCGATCACCTCTGAGCCAACAAGGCCAATCAAACGAGTCGGAGGCTGGGCTTGGCGATCAGCACCAGATGCCCCGTGTCAGTGTAATCATACCGACCTACAACAGGCCCGCGTTGCTGCGGGAGGCCCTAAGGAGCGTCTCCACGCAGACCTATCAGGACTTTGAGATCATTGTTGTTGACGACGGGTCAACGAGCCCCGGGGTCCAAGAGACGTGCCGCGAATTTGCAAAGTGCCGCTACATCCGCCAGGAAAATGCCGGCAGGTCGAGCGCGCGCAATCGCGGGATCCAGGCCGCCAGGGGAGAAATGATCGCCTTTCTTGATGACGACGACCTCTGGAAATCAGAGAAACTCGGCCTTCAGGTCGCGTTCCTCGACCAGAACCCCGATGTCGGATTGGTCCATTCACCGATGGAGACAATCGACGCCGCTGGCAGGCTTACAGGAGGGCCCGCCACCGGCGTAGTTTTCCACCCGGAATGGAGGAGCGGCAGCGTTTTCCGTTACGCGGTGAGGGGCTGCGTCGTAAAGTCGCCGACACCGCTGGTGCGGAAGGATGTCTTTCAGCGATGCGGCACCCTCGATACGAACCTCAGCAGCGGCGAAGACTGGGAGTTTTGGGCGAGAGCGGCCTATCATTATCGGTTTGGTTACATCCCGCAGCCGCTGGCATACTATAGAGTTCACGCCGACAGCACCACCAGACAGGAGCTCTATCTTGGTGTGCCCCTCTACATTGCGAGGAAGCTGTGTGCCTTCGTGGAGCCGAAGGACCGTTCCATTGTGCGCAAGCAATCCTGCCAGGCCTACCTCTCAATGATCGGCCCCTACACCGCCCCGAGGAGTGTGGAACGGCTGCGCCATCTCCTGGCGGCCCTCTCCCTATGGCCGGCCTCTATTGCCACGAAGGCATTCTGGGGGCTTCTGATCCTCCCCTAAACATCCGCGGTCACCCACCCCCGAATCATGCATTACCTAATCACCGGCGGCGCCGGCTTCATCGGCTCGCATCTGACCGAACGTCTGCTCCGGGCAGACCACAGGGTCACGATCCTGGACAACCTGAGCACCGGGCGCTACGAGAACATCGCCGGCATGGAAAAGTACCCCGGCCTCCGCTTCATCAAGGACAGCGTCCTCCACACCGAAGTTGTCGAGATGGTCGTGCGCGAGTGCGACCAGGTCTTCCACCTGGCCAGCGCCGTTGGCGTCAAGCTCATCATGGAGCGGCCGGTCCAGACCATCGAGAGCATCTTTCAGGGCACTGATGCCGTGCTCAATGTCGCCGCCCGCTACCGCAAACGCTTCCTCCTGACGAGCACCAGCGAGGTGTACGGCAAATCGGAGGACATCCCTTTCCGGGAAGACGGCGACCGGCTGGAAGGACCTACCCACAAGCATCGCTGGGCGTACGCCGCCGCTAAGGCCCTGGATGAATTCCTAGCCCTGGCCCACTGGAAAGAATCGCGCCTGCCCGTCGTCGTCGTGCGCCTCTTCAACACTGTTGGTCCCCGGCAAAGCGGCCAATACGGCATGGTCCTGCCCAACTTCGTTACTTCCGCCCTGGCTGGGCGCGAACTCCTCGTCCATGGCGACGGCACTCAGCAACGGTGCTTCTGCCACGTCAAGGATGTCGTCACGGCCCTGGCCGGGCTTATGGAGTCTCCCCAGGCGGCGGGCGAGGTGTTCAATGTGGGTAGCACTTTCGAGATCACCATTCGCCAATTGGCCGAGTTGGTCGTGAGAAGGACCCAATCCAGTTCCCCCATCCGCCTGGTCCCTTATCAACAAGCTTATGGCAGCGGGTTCGAGGACATGAAGCGGCGGGTGCCCAGCACGAAAAAGATACACTCCTTGATCGGCTGGCAGCCCTGCCTCTCCCTCGAACAGATTGTGGATGACGTCATCGCCGACAAAAGGAACAGCCTGGACTGATCCGGAAACCAGGAACCTGTATGCGAATTGGTGTCAACCCCGGCAAAGAGGATCCGAACCTCATGGGATACGGTCTCCACCGGCTCATCATGCCGGTCTATATCCCCAACACGGAAGGCTACTTCGCGGAGGCTGTCGACATCCTGCAGCTCTGCCTGGAGTCCTTGCGCCTGACCAAGAAGGCAGCTACTGCCGTCACCATCGCCGCCAATGGCTGTTGCCAGCCGGTCCGGGCGCTCCTTGAGGCGGAAATGGCCGGCGGCTGGATCGATCAGTTGGTCATCCATGCGCGGAATCGCGGCAAAATCGATGCGATCATCGGCGCCGCCAGGGCCTCTTTCGAGCCTGTCGTCACCTTCGCCGACAGTGACGTGCTCTTCCGGCCGGGCTGGGATTCGGCCGTCGAGAGGATTTTCAGCGCCTTCCCGGAGTGCGGATACGTCTGCCCTTTCCCCCACCCCGGGTCCGAGTGTTCGTTTACCGCGTCGACCTTCCTGGGCGCCCTCTGCGAACGCGCCATCTCATTCAGAGCGATCACCGACCGTTCAGACCTCGACACGTTCAACCGCAGCATTGGCCGCACCGATCTGTATGTGAGCGAGGGCCCCCTGGGGCATCTGGCCATCACCCGGGGCGATGTCACCGTCTGCGTCGGCGCGGGGCATTTTGTGTGCAGTCTCCGGCGCGAGGTCATGAGAGCGATGCCCGCCAAACCCGCCCTGAGGGCCGTCGGAATCTCCGAGCCGGAATGGTTCGACACGCCTCCGGATCGGTTGGGATATTGGAAGCTCTCCACGACCAAGGCCTACGTCCAGCACATGGGAAACCGTCTGGAGCCCTATATGACCCGGGAAGTCGCGGCCTTGCGAGCTATGCCTCCGGCCGCATGCGCCGAGGCGATCTCTCTCGGGCCTATGCGCCGGCACTGCACCGCCTTGCTTCCCTACTGGTTCCGCGCTCGGCTTGGGCTCCGCCTGGGGCGTTGGTTTGGAAAACGCTGCCGCAAGCGGGCGGCCCGCGCCAACTCACCCAGCCCTGCGCGTTAATCTGTCGAACCCGGGCCCCCATCCAAAGGGAGCCAAATGAACCCGCCTACACCTTGTCCGGCCCTGAACGAATTGCCGCCTCCGCCGCGGGACAAGACGGGCTGGCCCTGGACGGAAGCCACTCCCCCGCCGGCGGCCGCCATGCCGAACGGCTCGCCCTGGCCGAAGATCAGCATCGTGACCCCGTCCTACAATCAGGCCCGTTTCCTCGAAGAAACCATCCGCTCCGTTCTCCTCCAGGGCTATCCCAACCTGGAATATGTCATCATCGACGACGGCAGCACGGATCAAAGCGTGGCCGTCATCCGCAAGTACGAGCCATGGCTGGCCTATTGGGCCAGCCAGGAGAATCGCGGCCAAAGCCACGCAATCAACCAGGGCTTCGCCAGGGCCACTGGGGACATCCTCGGGTGGGTCAACAGCGATGACTTTTACATGCCGGGCGCCCTGGCTGACGTCGCCGCGAGGATCTCCCCGGGAGACGGCTTCATTGTGGGGGAACTGGACTACGTCGATGCAAGGTCGCGTCCGTTCAAGAGGATCAAGCCCAGCGTAGAGCGGGGGGCCTGGTATTCGTGCCCCGTAAAGAAGGTGGGGATCAAGAAGTTCCGTCTCCCGTACCCGGCCATGTTCTGGACGCGCGAGGTCCATCGGAAGGCGCAGCCGCTGGCGGAGGACCTCCATTATATGATGGACCTGGATTTCATTTTGCGGGCCATGGCGACAGGAGTTAGGCCGCAAGTGTGCGAATCCCTCTGGACCGGTTTTCGGCAGCATGAAGACTCGAAAAGCCTCTCCCGCTCCCCTCGTTTCAATCTCGAGGCGGTCCGCCTTTACTGGCGGTTGGCGTTCCAGCCAGGGTTCCGCTCCCTTCCCTGCTTGCGTGAGGCTTGCAGAAACATTGCCTACTACTGTCGAAAGCGCATGAGTTTGGCGATGAACCAGAAGGGACTTCTGCGCGCGACAGCCTGGCTCGCGGCAGCCATCCTTGCCTTTCCGTCCTGGCAGACCATACGATCCAACCTCGGCGCTTTCGCTCACGGGATCAGGGCAACGGGCAAAATCCCCCCCGAGCCTTCCGGGTCGCAACCTCCCAGACCATCCTGAACGACCGGGTGATGTCGGCCCCTCGGATCAATTCTCCCGCCCGCCCTGGGCAATCCCGCGCCCCCGTGGTGGATATCCTTCATCTGTGTCTTAGTCCGCCCTTTACGCCGGGGTCTTACAATCGCATGGTCGGCGTCCAGATGAAGAGGCTCTCGGGTCTCCGGCAAGCCGTCGCGAGCTACTGGGATGGCCCAGTCCCCGATTGCTCGCTAGACCCCCAATGCATCATCCTTGGCGGGCCGGCAGACCTTCCGGCCTGGAAGCGCGTGATCTTCCGCCTACCGGAACGGTTCCGAGCCCGCTTTTTCCATGGGGTGGCCGACCCTTGCCGCCTGGCATGGCTGGCGCTCATTGGGCGCGTACTGCCCAGGTTGAGACCGCGTCTCGTCGTGTGTTACGATGACTATAAGATCGGACCGCTCTTGCGCCCCATGGTCCATTGGCCTTGTCGCCTCATCTTCAGTCAGCACGGCCTCTCTTATTACAGCGCTCAGCCCTACACCGCGCGGTTATACACCCTGGCCTCTTTCGATGTCATCTGCACACTGACCTACGCCTCTTACCGGGCGGACAGGGACCGCCTTGGCTCCTACGAGCCGCTGGTCGCCGTCATCCCCAACGGGATCGATACCGCGCGGTTCAAACCGGTGAGCCTCGCCGAGAAACGCGCCTTGCGGGCCAAATGGGGGCTGCCCTTGGACAAGCAGATTGTGCTCTCTCTGGGCCGTCTTGTTCCGAAAAAGGGGGCGCACGTCGTCGCCGGCTCCTGGCCTCACATCCTCGCAAAAGCCCCGGACGCGTTCCTCTGGATCGTCGGGGCCGGCGAGCCTTCCTACCACCGCTACCTGCAGCAGCTTGCCGGGAGCGACCGCATGGGTGATTCAGTCCGCTTTCAGGGAAGCGTTGACTCGTCTTTGTCCCATGAGTGCTTTCAGGCCTCCGACGTCTATGTGTTTCCCTCCCTCTGGGTCGAAGGCATGCCTCTCTCCCTCCTCGAGGCAATGGCCTGCGGGCTCGCCACCGTCGCCAGCGACCTGATTGTCACTCGGGAACTTTTCACAGGCAAGGAGGCCCACTTCGTGCCAGACCCCAACATCCAGCACTCGTTCGTCGCGCCGATGCTCCAACTCCTCGGGCACCCGCAGGCCAGGGCCGACATGGGGCGCCTCGGCCGCCAGACTGTTTGCGAGAATTACTCCGAGGAACTCTGGCTTGCGCGTCTGGAGAACCTCTACCGAAGCCAACTGGAACTGGTGCCACCTTCCCAGCCATGAAACCGCAGAAGACAATGAACGCGCTGGTCATTATCCCGGCTCGCGGCGGGTCCAAAGGCATTCCGCGCAAGAACATCAAGCTCCTGGCCGGCAAGCCGCTGGTGGCGCACTCCATTTTGCACGCGAGACAGACCCCAAGCGTCACCCGCACCGTGGTCTCGACCGACGACGAGGAGATCGCCGCGGTGGCGCGCCACTGGGGCGCCGAGGTGGTCCCACGACCCGCCGACATCAGCGGGGACCAGGCCTCAAGTGAATCGGCACTCTTGCATACGCTCGACTGGCTCAAGAAAAACGAGGGCTACGAGCCGGAATTGGTTGTCTTCCTGCAAGCAACTTCCCCCTCGCGCCGCCCGGCGGACGTCGAGCAGGCGATCCAAACCCTCCTTCGGCAACAAGCCGATTCCCTCTTCGCCGCTTGCCTGGTCCATGGTTTTGTCTGGCGATGCGCCCAGGGTCAAGCGCGCCCCGTGAACTACGACCCCACCCGGCGTCCCCGCCGCCAGGACCTGGCCGAGGAGTTTCTCGAGGAGAACGGTTCCATCTACGTCTTCAAACCTTGGGTGCTGCGCCGCTTCAGCAGCCGGCTGGGGGGGAAGATAGCAGTTTACCGGATGCGGGGCATCGATTCGTTTCAGATCGATGAGCCGGGGGATTGGGACCTGCTCGAGCAACTGATGGCGGCCTCATGCAGACTCGGCTCTCCTCCGTCGGGCCTGAGCGGCGTCCGCCTCCTGGCGCTCGATTTCGACGGCGTAATGACCGACAACCGCGTGCTCGTCCAGCAAGACGGAACCGAAGCGGTCCTCTGCAACCGCAGCGACGGCTTGGGCCTCGAGAGGGTCAAGGCCAGGCGAATTGAAGTTGTGGTCATTTCAAAGGAGAAAAACCCCGTGGTGGGCGCCCGCTGCAAGAAGCTGGGACTCCTGTGCGTTCAAGGGTGCGACGCCAAGCTGGCCGCCCTCCGTCAACTCGCCCAGCAACGCTCCCTCACGCCGGACCAGATCGCCTATGTCGGCAACGACCTGAACGATTTGGAATGCCTCCGGTGGGTCGGATGGCCCATTGCCGTCGGAGACGCCCTGCCGGAAGTCAGGGCCGTGGCAAAATGGACAACCTCAAGAGCGGGCGGGTACGGCGCCGTCCGCGAAGTCTGCGACCTGCTGTTGCACGACTCCGCTGGAGCCGGAGACGGAGAACTCAACCCATGACAAATAACGTACAAATCGGCAACCACCTCGTTGGCGAAGGCCAGCCTTGCTTCATCGTTGCCGAGATCGGCATCAACCATAACGGCGACCTCGATACCGCCAGAAAACTCATCTCGGCGGCGCACTTGGCCGGGTGCGATGCAGTCAAATTCCAAAAACGCACCGTCGATGTGGTTTATGCGGCCGAGGAACTGGCCAAACCCAGGGAGAATCCCTTTGGCCCTACCAACGGCGACCTCAAGCGGGGGCTGGAGTTCGGCTTGAAGCAGTACGTGGCCCTGGACGAGTACTGCCGCATGCACAAGATTCTCTGGTTCGCCTCCTGTTGGGATGAGGCATCCGCCGATTTCATCGCTCAGTTCGATCCGCCCTGCTTCAAGATCGCCAGTGCCTCCCTCACCGATGACGCCCTGCTGCGGCATCACCGCAGGCACAAGAAACCGATCATCCTTTCCACCGGCATGAGCACCCTCGAACAGATCGACCATGCCGTTGAGGTCCTCGGCAAGGATGACCTCATCCTCTTGCACACCACCAGTACTTACCCCGCAAAAGTCGAAGAGCTTAATCTCTTGTGCGTCCGTCAACTCAAGGAGCGTTACCGGGTTCCCGTTGGCTACTCGGGGCACGAGGTCGGCCTTTCCACTTCGCTGGCCGCCGCCGTGCTCGGGGCCTGCGTGATTGAACGCCACATCACCCTGGACCGGGCCATGTGGGGGTCCGATCAGGCCGCTTCGGTCGAGCCTAACGGCGTCGCCAGGCTGGTGCGCGATATTCACACTGCCGAGCGCGCCATGGGCGACGGCGTGAAGCGAGTTCTTGAGAGCGAGGTGCCCATCCTGAAAAAGCTTAGGCGAGTCGGCTGATGAAAGCGATCGTCCTCTTACCCGACGGCGTTGGCATCCGTAATTTCCTTCTGGGCCCGTTTCTGCGGCTTCTCTCCCGGCAAGCCGCGGCGATGGTGTGCCATCCAATCGAAGAAGAGGCCCTTCCGGCTTACACGCAATGCCTGGATGGGAATATCGTCTGGCAACGGCTCTTGCCCTATCGCGAGGACGCCCTCACTTCCTTTCTCCGCTTCAGCGCCAGCTACGCCCATTTCTATCATTTCGACACCCAGGGCATGCGCTATGTCCGCGACCTGCCGGTCCACGGCGGCCGGCGGATGCGGTTGGGGCGGCGGCTGGCAAAGGCCTTGGGCAAGAGGATGGCCACGGCTCGGGGTCTGGCGGTCCTGGAGCGATGGCAGTTTCGTTTGGCGGCGCGAGCCAAAGAGGTGGACCAGTATCGTTCCCTCTTTGAGCGGTGGCAGCCCAACGTCCTCTTCTGCTCCCACCAACGTCCGACCGAGGTCGTGCCCGCGGTGCTGGCCGCCCGGAGCTTGGGCATCCCGACGGCCACGTTCATTTTCAGTTGGGATAACCTCAGCAGCAAGTCGCGCATCGTGGCCCCTTACGACCACTACCTGGCTTGGAGCTCGTTGATGAAGCGGGAAATGGGCCTCTATTATCCTGAAATACCCGCCCAGCGGGTGCATGTCGTTGGCACCCCTCAGTTTGACCCCTATCAGGACCCGGCCATGCTGATGCCCAAAGCCGAGTTCTGCCGCTGGCTCGGCGCCGACCCTGCCAGGCCCATCATTTGCTTTTCAGGCTCTGACGCCAGCACGGCGCCTGATGATCCCTTCTACGTCGAGATGGTCATGGAGGACATCCGGGCCGGACGCATCAAGGGCAATCCCCAACTGGTGCTCCGCCCCGCGCCAGTGGACTCCGGCCAGCGCTTCGACAACGCGCGCCGGAGGTTTCCTGACCTCATATACAAGGCCCCGGACTGGGTCCACGGCAAAGGCGACTGGAAGGGCATTCTGCCGCTGCCGGCGGATGTGAAGGCCCTGGCCAATCTCACCTGCCATTGCGACCTCAACCTCAACGTCAGCTCTACGATGACCCTCGACTTCGCCCTTAGAGACAAGCCCGTAGTGAACATCGCCTTCGACGTGACCCAACCGCCCCCGTTCGGCGTGCCCCTCTGGGAATTCCATTTTCGTTTCGAGCACTATCTGCCGGTGGTTGAATTGGGCGCCGCGCGCTTTGCCAAAAGCCGCGCCGAGTTGGTCGCCCATATCAACGCCTATTTGGACAATCCCGCCCTGGATCGCGAGGGACGGCGCAAATTCGTTGAACTGGAAGTCGGCGAGCCTGCAGGCGAATCAAGCCGGCGGATTATCCAGACTCTCGAGCAGATCGGCATTTGAGTCATGCATGTCTGTTTCCTGTGCAACGAATATCCGCCCGGTCAGCATGGCGGCATAGGGTCCTTCACCCAAACTCTAGGCCGTCGCCTGGCCCAACAAGGGTGCCAGGTCACGGTCCTGGGCTTCTACTCCGTTGCATCGGTCCAGCACGAGGACGATCAGGGAGTTGAGGTCCGGCGCCTCCCCCATACTCGGCTGCGCGGAGTCTCCCTTTGGGTCCACGGCCTGCGGCTCAGACGCGAACTCTGCCGCCTGGCTGCGGCGGGGCCCTTGGATGTCGTTGACGGCCCCGAAAATGCCTTCGCCGCCGTGCCGCCCACCGCCCCCGGCTGCAAGATCATCCGCATGAACGGCGGACACCATTTCTTCGCAACCACCCTTAACCGCCAGCCGGCCCTCTGGCGCGCCTGGTTGGAAAGGCGCTCCTTCGCCCATGCCGACCATCTCGCCGCCGTCAGCCGCTTCGTCGCCGAAACGACCCGCCGGCTTCTTCACCTCGGCAACGTTCCCATCGAGATCCTCCCCAACCCGGTCGACACGGAGCATTTCCGGCCCATGCCCCAGGTCCCGGTGATGCCCGGCTTGATTGGGTTTGTGGGCACACTCTGCGAAAAAAAGGGCATCCGCCAGCTCGTCCAGGCGATGCCCGAAATTGTTGCTGCCGTTCCCGAGGCCCGCCTGATGGCCTGTGGCCGGGATTCCGCTGACCAGGCCACCGGGAAATCTTTCCGCCAGACGCTCCAGGCCTCTCTCTCTTCCGAGACCGTCTGCCGTGTGACTTTTGCTGGCCATGTCGAGAACGCCCGTCTGCCAGTTGAACTGGCTGCCGCCCAAGTCCTCGTCTATCCCTCGCACATGGAGGCCCTGCCGGTGGCCTGGCTCGAAGGCATGGCCATGGGCAAACCGGTGGCGGCCGGCAATGCCGGTCCCGGGCCCGAGATCATCCAGGACGGCGTGATCGGCCTGCTCTGCAATCCCCATGACCCCCATTCCATCGCCGCCGCGGTCATTCGCCTGCTCCAGGACCGCCCTCTTGCCGAGCGCCTGGGCGCCGCCGCCCGCCAGCGCGTAACGCAGGAGTTCTCCGTGGAACGGCTCGTTCAGAAGAACCAGAATTTCTATCGCCGCTGCCTGGGCGCCCGTCAGACTGCAGAAGCGTGTCCGGTGTGAGGGGGTGAGAGGCATTTCCACTCTCCGCGCTCGAAGCGCTCAACATGCTCGACACTCCTTACACGCCACACGACCCCCAAGCTCCATCGTCTGTTGATTGTTTCCCATGGCCCATGCTTCCAACGGGACGGGCGCCTGTTTGCTTATGACCCCTGCGACTAGTTTGCCGAGTCTGAAGGGAGCCAAAGAGTGGCGGCTGGATTGGCTTCTGGCGGCGGGTTTCATCGCTCTTTCGGTGTTTGCCCGACCATACGAACCGCTTCGCGCGAACAGTGGGCAATACCTGGTGACGGTGGCGGGGGCGCTTGATCCGGGCTTGTTTCCCGGAGATCCGTTTGTCGCCGGTTTGTCTCGGTTTGGCAGCGCCTATTACCTGCTGCTTGCGGACCTCTTCGGGGCCCTTCGGGTCGCGCCCCAGAACCTGCCCGGGGTCATGTTCTGGGTGCTCGTGGGTCTGAAACTTGCCCAGGCCGCGGGCTTGGTTTGGTTCTGGCGTTCCATGAAGGCGGACCGGGTAGCAAAGGTGATCGTGGTCGCTTGGGCGACAGTCGGCACGCAGTGCGTCCTGGGAGGCAACAGCTTGTTCGATGCGCTGCCCATTCACGCGGAACTCGCCCTCGCTGTCGGGCTTTTCGCTATGGGCTGCCTCCTCCGCGGCCAGGTTTGGCCCTTCTGGTTGCTGACGGGCTCGTGCCTTTTCGTCCACTCCATCATGGCGGTACAATTGGTCCTCGGGGCTGCCCCCGTCGCCTGTTGGCTCCTGCGCGCGCAACGGCGTGCCCTGCTGCTGGGAATGGGTGTTTTCGGCCTGTTTTTCGCAGGGTACGTCGTGGTCCTGAATCCGCCCGCCTTCACGCCGGAAGAGGCGACGATCTTCCTTGGCGCCAAAACCAACATGGTCCATATCTCACCGGCGGCGCAGTCGCCTGCGGCTTGGCTCAGGTGGGCGTTGTTGACGGTTCTTGTGGTGATGGCCTTCAAGAACGAGGATGCCGGCTCCGCAAAAGGGTTCCTTCTAAGAATTGCCGTCTGTGGCAGCGTGGCGGGCCTTGGGGTCGGGGCCATAGCGCTCGCCACAGGCTGGCTCCGACCGGCCCAGTTGCAACCCATGCGCACCTTCTACTGGGTCACCCTTGCGCTGTATGCGCTCCTGTCCCTGATCGTGGCGGAGCAGTTTCGCGACAGAAAATGCGCCTGGCCCGTTTTGATGGCCGGCCTTGTCTTTGACGTTTGCGGGTCCCTGTGGGCCTACCCGTTCCTCGGACTCAGCGCCGCGGTGCTTGGGCTTGAACAAAGCCACGCGGGAAGGAAACTCCTGGGTCTATTATGCACAGGTTCTCGGTTGAACTGGACGTTCGTTGCGGCTTCCGTGCTCTTGGCCCTTGCTTGGTTTGGGGCACGCTTTGCTTCCTATGAGTCTTTGAAGAGCCCCGTCGTTCTTGGCGTGGCAGCCGCATTCGCGGTCTCTGGCGTAGTTCGCTCCGGGCGTGTCTCAGGGACCGCAGCCTTAGCCATGCTCGCATGCACGCTCGTGGCCGGTTCTTGCGGGCACAGTTGGCTGCGGCATTGGCGCAAGCTGGATTCGGATTGGACATGCCTCGGGAAGTGGTGCGCGGCGAACACGAGCAAGGGCGCGTCTTTCCTGACCCCAGTTGTGGGGGACAACTTTCGGGTGCATTCACTACGCTCGAGCCTGAATGAAGACCCGTGGGCGCTTGTCTGGGTGGCTCCTTTGGCCTACAGAACTCTGGAGCGGCGGGCCTTAGAAACAGCGCCCGGCTACACTGCTGGCCGGACGGACCTCGATTATCTGTTCCCCTTGGCTCGTTCGTGGAGAGCCAGCTATGTCATTGCTGCGGGCGTATTCTCTCCAATTTCAGTCCCGGTTTTTCAGAAGGGCCGCTACAGCGTTCATGCCGTTCCCAGATGATCCGGCCCAACTCACCTATGGTTGAACCGATCCAGGATGACCTCGTCGCGCCGTGTCTATCAGTGGTCATGGCGGCTTATAATGAAGCGGCCACCATCCTGGCCGCGGTGCGAGCCGTCCTGGATCAGCCGGTCGTCCTGGAGTTGATCATCGTGGATGATGGGTCCAGAGACGGCACTTGGGAAGCCCTGCAAGTCCTGCGGGCCGAAGCGCCGCGTGTCCGGCTCATCCGGCACGACTGCAACAGAGGCAAGGGTGCTGCTCTGCGCACTGGCTTCGGTCACGCGATGGCGCCGATCGTGATCGTTCAGGACGCGGACCTCGAATACGATCCGGCGGATTACCGGGTCGTTCTCAAGCCGATCCTCGCCGGCAAGGCCGACGTTGTGTTTGGCTCGCGTTTCCTCGGCTCCGAGGCGCGTCGGGTGCTCTATTTCTGGCACGCGTTGGGCAACAGGGTGCTCACGACTCTCTCGAACATGGCTACCAATCTGAACCTGTCGGACATGGAAACCTGCTACAAGGCATTCAAACTGGAGGTTCTCCGGAAGATTACTATCCAGGAGGACCGCTTCGGTTTCGAGCCTGAAGTCACGGCCAAGGTCAGTCGCCTCGGTGTGCGCATCTACGAAGTCGCCATTTCGTACGACGGCCGCACTTACGCTGACGGGAAGAAAATCGACTGGCGGGACGGCATCAGCGCCCTGCGCTGCATCGTGAGATATGGCCTCTTCTGCCGTCGCCCATGAGCGACAGGTCCAAGGCGCCGGCCGGCTCAGAGAAGTTCGAGCTTGATGCTCTCCAGAAGGCGGTGAATTACCGGTCGGCGGTCGTCGGCGAGTTTGCGGCATTCCTTGCCGGTCGCGTGCTCGAAGTCGGCGCCGGTATCGGCCAGTTCACCGGTGCGCTGGCTGCTGTGCCTGCTGTGCGCGAATTGCTCTCCGTCGAACCCGAAGCCGCGTTGTGCGACATCTTCCGCCGGTCTCACCCGGGCCGCGCTTTGGTACACGGCACCGCGGAGGCTGCGCCGGTCGAGCCGTCCTGGGACGCTTTGGTCGCCGTCAATGTCCTCGAGCATATCGAGGATGACGCCGGGGAGTTGGCCCGATGGCACCAGCTTCTGGTCGGTAGCTCCGGGCATCTGTGCCTGTTCGTGCCCGCACGCCAGGAAATCTACGCCCCGCTGGACCGCGACTTTGGCCACTTTCGGCGCTACCAGCGGGCAGAGCTGCGGCGGAAACTAGAGACCGCCAGGTTTGTGATCGTGCGCCTCCACTACTTCAACCTGGTCGGCTACTTCGCTTGGTGGTTGAGTTTTTGCGTGCTGAAGAAGCGCCACTTTGACACGGAAGCAGTGGCGTTCTTTGATCGATTCATCTTCCCCGTAGCGCATGCGCTCGAGTCGCACGGGCTCCGCCCGCCCATTGGCCAGAGCCTTCTGGCCGTGGCCCGGGCGCAGTCGCAACGGGGTTGCACTAAGTGGTCATGAACACTAAGGGCGCCAGAACCTTCCCGGCGCTCCCCTCTCTACACGCTCAACACGTCTCACGACCCCCACGCTCCATCGTCTGTTGATCGTCTCCCATGTCCCACACTTTCAATGGGACGGGCGCCTGTTTGCTTATGGCCCTTATGCCAGGGAAATCGAGGTTTGGGCTGACTTGTTCCAGGAGGTGGTCATCGCCGCCCCACTCCGGCTGGAACTTCCGCCGGGGGATGCCCTTGCCCTGGGCCGGCCCAACATCTCCGTCGCCCCGCAGTTGGAGACCGGCGGCGACGCCCCACTGGATAAGGTCCTCCAGGCGCTGGCCTTGCCGCGCCATCTATGGCGGCTGGCCAAGGCGATGCGGCAGGCTGACGCCATTCATGTCCGCTGTCCGGGCAACCTCGGCCTGCTCGGTTGCCTGCTGGCGCGGCCCTTCGGCAAGCCGTGTGTCGCCAAATATGCCGGCCAATGGACCGATTATCCGGGCCAGCCCCGCACATGGCGCTGGCAGAAGGCCCTCCTGCGCTCGCGCTGGTGGCGCGGGCCGGTGTTGGTCTATGGACGCTGGCCCAATCAACCCCCAAACGTGGTCCCGTTCTTCACCTCGGTGATGGACGAGGCACAGATGACCCGCGCCCGCTCGGCATTCCCCCGCGGCGAGTCCAAGCAGCCTCTCGAAGTCCTCTTCGTCGGCAGGCTTTCCTCGCAAAAGAATGTTGACGTCATCCTCCGTGCCCTTGCCTTGCTGAAACATGAGGGCCTTTGCCCGCGCCTCAGAGTCGTCGGCGACGGCCCCGTCCGTCGAGACCTCGAGGCATTGACGCACGCCCTCGGTCTGGACCAGCAAGTCGTCTTCCACGGCGCCGTCCCGCAGGCCAAGGTCTTGGACCATTATGAGCAGGCCCGCATCCTCGTCCTGGCCTCGGAGACCGAGGGCTGGCCCAAGGCGATCGCCGAGGCGATGGCCTTTGGCTTGGTTTGTATCGGCGCCAATCGCGGTCTGGTTCCCCAAATGCTCGGCGAAGGCAGGGGATTGCTTGTCGAACCGGGAGATGCCGCCGCCCTGGCGGCGCGGTTGCGACAGGCGGCGGCGGATACCGCGGAGACGGCTGGAATTGCCGGGCGGGCGGCTGCCTGGGCCTCCCAGTTTACAATCGAGGCCCTAGAGGCCGCCCTTCGCAGGCAATTGGAGCTCTCCTGGGCCACGTCCCCCACTGAGCCTTGAAATCGATCTCCGTGTTGCAGGTCATAGACTCCCTCGCCGTGGGCGGCATGGAAACGGTGGCGGTCAACCTGGCGAACCTGCTCGCGGAGCGCGGGATAGGGAGTGTTCTCTGCTTTACGCGCGCCGGCGGCCCTTTGGAGGACCGGCTTTCACCCTCGGTGACTCGCCTGGGCCTCGGACGAAAGGTCCTCCTGGACCTGTCAGCCCTCCGGCGCCTGGTGGGTTTCATCAATCAGCGCCAAATCAATATCATCCACGCCCACGGCTCTTCCCTGTTCTTCAGCGCACTGGCGAGCCTCTTCGCGCGCCGGGCTCATCTGCTGTGGCATGATCATTTCGGCCGGTACGCGACCGAGGAACGTCCCGCCTGGATTTACCGGATTGCCGCCCGGCGTTGCGCGGGCGTCATCGCCGTGAATCAGCCGCTGGCTCACTGGGCGCGCACGCGGCTGAAAGTCCCTGCCACCCGTGTCTGGTACGTGCCCAACTTCGTGGCTCGGGCTCCAGGCGTTCCGCCTTCGCCGACGGACCTGCCCGGAACGCCGGGCGCGCGGATTGTGTGCGTCGCCAATCTCAGGCCCGAGAAAGACCACGCCACCTTGATCGAGGCCATGAAACGAGTCAGCCAGGCTGTCCCGTCGGCCACCCTGCTCCTGGCAGGCGACGGGGCGAATAGCACCTACGGCTCCCTGCTGCGGGAGCAAATCCGACGTCAGGCCCTGGCCGATCACGTGTTCGTTCTGGGCGGCCGCCCGGATATTCGGGCGATCCTCGGTCTTTGCGACATCGGCGTCCTTTCCTCCGTTTCCGAAGGAATGCCCCTGGCATTGCTCGAGTACGGCAGCGCCGGCTTGCCGGCGGTGGCCACCGCCGTCGGGCAAGTGCCCGAAGTGCTCGACGATGGACGCGTCGGGTTACTGGTTCCTCCACGGCAGCCCGCTGCCTTGGCTGAGGCCCTGCTCAAGTTGCTCCGCTCACCCGAGCTCCGTTCCAACCTCGGCGCGGCCTTCCAACGCCGTGTTCAGGAACTGTACAGCGAAGAGGCCGTCCTCCGCCAAATCACCTCCATCTACCAAACTCTGACATGCGCGGCGTTCTAGCCATCCCGTCCAGTCCCGCGATGTCTCGCTCCAGGAGACTCGCGGGGAACAACGGCCTGAGGCGTCCGCAGGCCGCCGCGTCGGCCAGACCCCTGCAGTTCAACTGGGTCCTCGGCATGCTCTTCTTGCACGCCCTACTCGGGGTGCTCTTCAAGCGTAGCGGCTCCATCGCCACGCTTCACGCCCTGGGCACGTTGTTCTTCGGCCTGTATCTCGCCATTGGCGGGCGTCCGATGTTCCAATTGGCTTGTTGGGGCATGTACGCCGCCGGCGCCGAGGTTTTGTGGAGAATGACGGGCGCCAACTTGGTTTGGGAATACGGCAAGTACGCGGTCTCCCTGGTGCTGTTCATCCGCTTCTTTCGAGGCGGGCTGAAGACCATCTACTGGACCCCGGTCATCTACTTCATCCTGCTCATGCCGGCGGTCCTCCCGACTATCCTGGGTTATTACTCCGCTCACGGATTCGGGGACGTGCGCAAGCTGCTGAGCTTTAATCTCTCAGGACCGCTGTCACTCCTCGCTTGCTCCCTCTTTTTCTCCAGAGTTCATTTGACCGACTTGAGGACCCGGCGAATGCTGGTTTGGATGGTGCTGCCCGTCGCCGGCATCGCCGGCGCGATTCTCTCCGGCCTGACCTCGCTCGAACACCTCGAATTCAGCGGAGGTTCCAATATTGTGGCCAGCGGCGGATTTGGACCTAACCAGGTCTCAGGCTTTCTTGGAATGGGGGCCTTTTTCGCGGTGCTCCTGGCACTCGACACGCGTCTCAATGTCAAGCTGCGGATGCTTTTTTTGGCCCTGGCCCTATGGTTTGCCGCTCACGCAGCGTTGTCCTTCTCCCGCACGGGCATTTACCTGTTCGGCGCCGGTCTGGCGGTGGCGCTGCCCTTCTCCTCCATCCGCAACTTGCTCCGTCCCAAGACGCTCCTTCTCGTGGCCCTGGCGGTTGGCGCGAGCCTGGTTACTTGGGCTTTCCTCATGCGGTACACCGAAGGGAAGATCGGTGAGCGTTTTTCCAACACCAGTCTCACCCGCCGCGATCTCATCGCTGCGCAGGACATCGCTCTCTGGAAGCAAAACGTCATCCTGGGCGCCGGGGTTGGCAGTTCCAGCATCGCCCACTCGGAGGGCACCGCCGGCCGCATTGGCGCCCACACCGAATATACCCGGCTGCTCGCCGAACACGGCTTGCTCGGAGCCATGGCCGTGCTCCTCCTCCTTAAGATGGCGGTGCGCCCCTTGTTCACCATGCCTCGGGGCCTCACCAAGGGGGCGTTGCTCGGAGCTACGGCCATGACTCTCATCTGGATGGCCGCCAGCGCGATGAGAAACGCCGCTCCGGGCTTGCTCCTCGGCCTGGCTGCCGCCCGCTTCAGGCGCCTTCGCCCACGAATTCTCAGACAGCCGGCCCCAACCGCCGCCGCGGCGCCTCTGGCCCCGCGCCGCCCGCCCTTCGCGCCCTCTTGATGCAATGGAGAGCAACCGATCTGTTCTCATCATTGGCAACTTCCTCTCCGCCTCGGGAGGCTCGCGCGGGGTGTGCGAAGAGTTGGCCGGCCGCCTGCCGGCTCTTGGGTGGCGGGTGCTCACCGCCTCGAACCGGCGCCCAAGGCTCCTCAGGCTGGCGGACATGATTCGGACGATCGTGAGATACCGCCATGATTACGCGGTAGCCCAAGTGGACGTATTCAGCGGACCGGCCTTTTTCTGGGCCGAGGCGGCCGCATTTGCCTTGCGGGGCCTGCACAAGCCCTTTGTGATGACGCTCCACGGCGGCAACCTGCCGGCCTTTGCCGCCCGCTGGCCGGAGCGCACCCGCCGTCTTCTGAGTTGCGCCAAAATTGTGACCGCCCCTTCGGCTTACCTGGCAACGGGGTTGCAGCCCTGCTGCGGGCCTATTCGGGTCATCCCCAACCCGGTGGAGATTGCCTCGTACCCTTGCCGCGAGCGCATCGCTGCCCAGCCCAAGTTGGTGTGGCTTCGGGCCTTTCATGAGACATACAACCCTGTCATGGCGGCGAAGGTGGCTGCCTCTCTGGTCCAGGACTACCCGGCCCTGACTCTTGCCATGGCCGGTCCGGACAAAGGCGACGGCAGCTTCCAGCGGACCAGGGCGGCGGCGGACGCGGCCGGCATGAATGGGCGCATCCGCTTCCTTGGCCAGGTGGACAAGCGGCAGGTGCCGCGGGTGCTGGACGATGCGGATATATTTCTCAACACCACCCATGTGGATAACACCCCGGTGAGCGTGATTGAAGCCATGGCGTGCGGGCTTTGCGTGGTCAGCACCAACGTGGGCGGCATCCCTTGCCTGGTTCGCCATGGCCTGGAGGCGCTCCTGGTGCCGCCAGGCGATGCCGGCAGGATGGCGGACGCCGTGCGCCGCCTGCTCCAGCCGGGCGTCCTTTGCGGCTCTCTGAGCCGCAACGCACGGATTGCCGCTTGCGCTTTCGACAGTTCGCGCGTCATGGCATCCTGGAACGACTTGTTCGAGAGCCTTCTCTCCGCGAGTTGCGCCCCGCGCCCATGAAGTCCCGATTCAGTGTTCTGGTCGGTTATTCTCTCGCGGACACTCCTGTATCCTCGTTTTTCTCGCGCCTTTGCATGGAGTTGGCTGCGCGCGGGCACCGGGCCAAGGCCTTGGTCTGGATTGCCAACCCATTGGAGACTCGCATCGATCCTACGCTCGACTTCGTCTGCTGGCCTTCTCCGCGGCCAACCCATTGGGTCGATGCCCGATTTTATTGGAAGGCGCTCAAGACGCTCCGGCCTGATGGCGTTATCGCCAACTTCGCCTCCGTCAATTGGATGATACTCCTGGGCTGGCTCCAACGGGTGCCGCTGCGGGTCGTCCATTATCACACCCTCAGCACCCAAATCGGCTATGATACCCGGAAGAGCAAACTCGAGTCACTTTGGCTGCGCCGCCGCAGGAGGCTGCTCTATCGGCTGGCAACCCACCTCGTTGGCAATTCCCTCGCAGCCGCCAAAGACGCCTCCTCCTCCTACGGAATACCCGGCTCCAAATGCCTCGTGCAATACTTCGGGCTGGAGGACCCTCTTGCGCGGCTCGCTCCTCAGCCTGCCGCCGGCCGCTCGTTGCGTCTGGTCTGTCCTGGCCGGTTGGACTACTCCAAAGGCCAGGATGTGCTCGTCCAGGCGCTGCCCACCCTCATTGGCCGCTTTCCCGGTCTGCAGGTCCATTTTCTGGGCGACGGCCCTCAAAAAGAAAAGCTCATGGAACTGGCCGCGCGTCTTGGCGTAGCAGGGGCGTGCCGTTTCGTGGGCGTGGTCCCGCATGAGCAAGTGCTCCAGGAGTTGTCCCATTGCATGGCCGCGGTCGTCCCCAGCCGCAGTGAGAGTTTCGGCCTGGTCAACATTGAGGCCCTCTCCGTAGGCACGCCGGTCGTTGCTTCCAATGTCGGCGGTATCCCGGAGATTATCCGGGCTGGCATCGATGGCTATCTGGTGCCGCCCGGCGATCCCGTTGCGATGCAGACCCGCCTCGGCGAGTTTCTCACCGATGCTGAGCTGCGCGCCCAAGCCGGCCGCAACGCCCGCGAGCGATTTCTTTCCACGTTCGAAATCGGCGAGCGCGTCAGACATTATGCCGATTGGCTCGAGGTGGAACTGGACCGTCGCGTCGGTCGGCCTCACCGGATGCCTGATGCCTCGGCGGAGGCTGGCACTGACCAGAGCCGCCGTCGACCTTGATATGGGCCACCTGGCCTCTCAACTCTACCCCTATCTGCCGGTCTGGTTACAGAATCTCGGCATTTCTCTCTATGGTTATGCCTGGAAACATGAACGGCTTGGCGGACGATTCACCGATTACGTCGAGGAGTTCAAGGCGCGCGAGCGATGGAGCCCCGACCGGTTCGAGCAATACCTGGTTTGCCGCCTCCGATGTGTCCTGGCAAACGCTTATGCCCAAGTCCCTTACTATGCCCGGGGCTGGCGCCGGCTCGGACTCGACGAAGACGGCCTGCGGCGGTTTCAACTGGCCGACCTTCCTCGCCTGCCGGCCACTCCCAAGCAGCGACTCAGAGAGTCGGCGGCGGATTTTGCCACGCGGGATAGCCATCGACGCGGCGACCTCCGCCGCTACGCCAGCAGCGGCACCACCGGAACGCCGATCACCGCTACCTACACCGTGGACGGCCATCGTCGATCCATCGCCGCGCGCGAGGCCCGCTCCTTCGGTTGGGCAGGCGCCAGCATCCTGAGTCCCCGCTCGATGATCGGCGGCCGCCTCGTGGTCCCCAAGGCCGCGGCCCGGCCTCCTTTCTACCGCTACAACCGGGCGGAACGGCAGGTCTATTTCTCCGCCTTCCACATCTCGCCCCGCAACACACCCGACTATGTCGCCGCCTTCAACCGTTTTCAGCCGAGGGTCTTGACCGGCTACGCCTATTCGCACTACTTGTTGGCCCGCATGATGCTCGAACAGGGATTGACCCTGAATTATGAGCCGGACGCGCTTATCCTGGGCAGCGAGAAACTCACCCCGGAAATGAAGGCCGTGCTCCAGCGGGCCTTTCGAGCCAGGGCCTACGAGGAGTATGGCTGCGTCGAAAACTGCGTCCTCGCCACGGAGTGCGAGCATGGCCGCCTGCATGTCAGCCCCGACTTCGGAATCCTGGAAATCGTCGATGACCAGGGACTCCCCGTGCCGCCCGGAGTTGAAGGCCGCATTCTCTGCACCTCGATGCTCAGCGAGGTTCAACCGCTAATCCGCTATGAAATCGGCGACCTCGGCGCCTGGGCTTCGGAGCCCTGCCCCTGTGGCCGCGTCCATCTCCCGGTGCTCAAGGAAATTGTCGGCAGGCTGGAGGACCTGGTGACCTGTCCTGACGGCCGGCAGATGGTGCGGTTCCACGGCATCTTCATCGACCTGCCCAACATCATCGAGGGCCAGGTCATCCAGGAGGCCCTCGACCAGTTCACAGTGCGGATCGTGGCCCAACCCGGCTTTGGAGAGCGCGAAGAGAACATCATACAAAAGCGGTTTGCCGAACGGCTTGGCCTCGTCCACGTCAAGATCGAGTTGGTGCCCGACATCCCCCGGACGGAGCGCGGCAAATTCCGCGCCGTGATCTCGAAGCTCAAAACCCCGGCCGGACGCGAATGAACCCACATTCTACGCGTTGCCCTGCCACGCCCACCCCGGATGAGCCTTCGTCGGTCGCTCGCATGCCCGCTGAGGACCCGGAAGCCCAACGGATCCAGCGCGTCTATGCCGGCTATGCCGCGCGGGGCGCGGCCGAATCAAAATGGTCGTTGGCGAATCCCGGCAACGCGGCGATGCGCGAGGAGAGAATGCGGGTGCTGGCGCGAACGCTCGGGCGTGCGGGTTTTGCGTCCCTGAAGAATCGGAAGATTCTCGAGATCGGTTGCGGCCAGGGCCGGGTACTGGGTGAATTGGCCGCCTTGGGCGCCGCTCCCTCCCTCTTGTCCGGAGTGGATCTCCTGCCCGATCGCATCGAGTCGGCCCGGCGCGCCTGCCCTCTGGCCGACCTCCGCGTGGCCGACGCCCGCTCGCTGCCTTTTGCCGCCGGTTCCTTTGACTTGGTCGCCGCGTTCACCGTCTTCTCCTCGATTCTGGACCCGGAGATTGCCAGGAACATCGCCCGGGAAATGGACCGGGTCCTCAAGCCCGGAGGCGCGGCGGTCTGTTACGATTTCAAGTATAACAATCCCCGAAACCCGAGCGTTAGGGGCGTCCGGCGTTCCAGTCTCGAATCCTGCTTTCCGGGCTTCTCCTGTCACTGGCAGAGTCTCACGCTCTTGCCGCCCCTGGCCCGCAACCTCGGAGCCTTGACTGCCTTCGCTTACCCGGTGCTGGCCGCCATCGCGCCGCTTCGAACGCATTTCCTGGGGCTGCTGGTCAAACCCGTGGCGCGTTGAATCGCAACCACCCCATTACCGTTGAATCGGCAACACAACAAAAGCATTGAACTCCGGCCCGGTCGGCTTGGCTTTGCCTTCCAGGCCGATCGGTTGGGCCATGCTCAGATTAGTCATCGGCAGCGGGACCGGTTGGCCCGTGAAACGTCCTTTGATGACGGCAGGCCCGTAGAAATCCTGCGCGTTTCGCACCTCGAAGTCCGTTCCCTCGGCCAAAACGCCGCGGAGGTCCACCGGGGCCGTGTCCTGCCCGCTCCAGTTGAAAACGACGATGTTGGCGCGGTTGGTCTCATAGAAATTGCGGCGCACAAAGACCTGCGTCGCCGCCGGACGCCCTTGGACCAGGCGGCTGCGGGTATCGTAACCGGTGCGCGCCTTCCAGTCCGCAAAGCTAAACCCCGCCCCCTGGTAGCCGAAAGGGGCCGTGCCCGTGAGATAGTACTCGTTTTGGTCCCACTGATAGGGGCGGGCGCCGGGTCCCGGGTCCAGGCCGACCCCGCCCGTGATCAGCGCAAAGGTGTTGCCGCGCACGATCATATTTGTCCAATACTTGCAGACAAGGTTGCCTCCCGCGATGTAGTTGCTTTCAACCAAGACATCCCCATTGCCATAAGTGATCTGGCCCAGACGAATCGGCTGGTAACCCAGTCCCAGGTTGCCTCCTCCTTTGCCCGGGGTGTCATAGCCGAAGTTCTCCCGCAACGTGATGTCCCGGGCCGGCTTGAACCCGCCAACCAGGTAATTGTCGTAATGCTCCCCCTCCCGCGTCAGCACGCCGTTATTGAAGGCCACATTGCCTTCGATATCAAAACCGTTGAGGGCGCCCCCCTGGGTATATGCGTGAAGCCCCCAGCCGAACTGGTCGAACATGATGTTGTCGCGGATCAACTTCTTGCCCTGGTTGTTTTGTGTATAAATGGCATGGCCGTGGCCCCGGTCGCCCGAGTCGCCCTGCCACCCGTTGAAGTAAATCAGGCAGCCGTAGATCTCCGAGTCAGTGGCCGTGCTCCAAAAGCCGATGCCCACGCCTGTATCATGGATCAACACGTTGATGATCTTGATATCGGGACCGTAAATGTCCAGTCCGACGCCCCGCGTGTGCGTCCGATCCGGCGAGGTGTTGCACACCTCGAAGCCCCAGTACCAGGTCCAAGCCCCGTTGATGTTCAAGGGCGGCGTATTGGACATGGTGCCATCGATCGTTGCCCGCTCGCCAGGGAACTGGCGCACGAGGATCGGTTGGTTTGGTTTGCCGGTCAGCGTGCTCGTAAACGCGCCCCGGTAGGTCCCTCCGCGAAGCCACACCGTATCGCCGGGTTTGACGGCCTTGGGGTGCGCCAGCGCCGCTTCCAGCGTCCAGGGCTTCTGCGCCGACCCGTCGCCCTGGGGCGTCGCGGCAGGGCTGACATAGTGCTCTGCCGCTCCCAAGGGGCTGGCCACCATCGAACCCAGTACCAGGAGATAACCAAGGAGCTTCGTCATTTCGGCAGCGTAGGGTCGCCGGTCCCCCCGGTAAAGTCCGAAGTCACCGGAGCGCGCGGCGACCCAACGGGACCGTCGAACGTCGCTTGCCCACCACTGTTCGAGAGCAGAATATGAAAATCGTTGTCTTCGGAGCCGGTTATGTCGGCTGCGTCACCGGGGCGTGCCTTGCGAAGTTGGGCCATCATGTGACCGTCACCGATACGGTGGCCTCCAAGGTCGAAACTCTCCGCCAAGGCAGGAGTCCCGTCCTCGAATCCGGCCTGGATGAGCTTATCGCCGGGGAAACCGTCCAAGGCAGGCTCTCGGGAGACCAGGACTCGAAGGACGCCCTCTTGCAATCGGATATGGCGCTGGTCTGCGTCGGCACCCCTTGCCTGCCCAACGGACTTGTCGAGACTAAGGCCCTTTATCGGGTCCTGCAGTCCATTGCCGCCCAGACTGCCGACCGAGCCGCCCCCCTGCCGGTGGTCGTCCGCTCCACCATCCTGGCCCCGATGCTCCGCCAAACCCTGGCGCAAATCCAAAGTGACCTGCCCACCTCCACCATCGAGGTCGTGGTCAACCCGGAGTTCCTCAGGGAAACCACCGCGGTCTTCGACTTTTTCCATCCTCCCTTCATCGTCGTCGGGGGCGACAACGAAAAGACTCTGGACACCGTGCTGGAGCTTTACCGGGGGATCGAAGCGCCGCGCTTCAAAATGAGCCTTGAGACAGCGTCGGTGCTCAAGTATGCGTGCAACGCCTTTCATGCGCTCAAGATCGGGTTCGCGAATGAAATCGACACCCTCGCCACTTTAATCGGAGCGGACGGGCGGGAAGTGATGAACTTGTTGACGAAGGACAGGGTTCTGAACATTTCGCCGGCTTATTTGAAGCCGGGTTTTGCCTTTGGAGGTTCATGCCTGACCAAAGACCTCCGGGCCTTGGAGGCCCTGGCCCGGGAGCACCATGAGCCGTTGCCCCTCCTCTCTTCCGTGCTTCTCAGCAACCGGCGCCGGGTTGAGCAGGCCCTCGACGTCATCCTCTCCAGGCCGGAGCGCCGCTTGGCCTTCATTGGCTTGAGCTTTAAGGTCGGCACGGATGACCTGCGCGAAAGTCCGTTCGTCGAGTTGGCTGAACGGCTCCTTGGAAAGGGGTTTGAAATCCGCATCTACGACCCGGATTTCGAGGCCGCGCGCCTTGTCGGCTCGAATCTGGCCCAAGTCATGGCGCGCCTGCCGCACCTGGCTCGGGTCCTCGCGACCTCACCCGAGGAGGCCTGCGCCGGGGCCGAGGCCGTCCTTCTTTGCAAGAAGCTCCTGGGAAGCGCGGCGGTCCAAGAGCTCGCTGCCCGGAACGTTGTCATTTACGACCTCGATCGAATGGATGCGGTGCATAAACTGGCCCATGACTGAGCCTCAGAAGCCCCCGTTCCGCAAGATACTGATTTTGAGCCAGTATTACTGGCCTGAAATGGGTGCGCCGCAAATCCGTTTGCGGAGTCTTGCCCGCGAGCTCAAGAACCTGGGGATCGAGGTTCGTGTGCTTACGGGCATGCCAAATTATCCGCTGGGCCGGATATTCGACGGCTACCGCGGCCGCCTCCACATGCGCGAGAGCGTGGATGGGATACCCGTCGAGAGAGTGTGGCTCTTCCCCGCCGCCGGGCGCGGCTCTTTGAAACGCATCCTGAATTATCTTTCGTTCACCCTGGCTGTCACCCCGCGGCTCCTGTTCGGAGGCAAACCCGACCTCGTCTTCGTGGAAGCCCAGCCTTTGACACTGGCCTTCCCGGCTTGGGCGCTCCGAGTGCTCCGCGGTGTCCCGTACGTGTATAACACCCCCGACTTGCAGGTGGAGATTGCCTCCGAGGGCAGGTGGGTTGGAGCGAACTGGCTGATCCGGCTGGCCAAGGGGATGGAGAGGTTCCTCATGCGGCGCGCCTTCTCCGTCACAACGGTCACGCACGCCTTTATAGAGCACTTCATCGCAACCCGGGGCATTGACCGCCGGCGGATGAGTTTCCTGCCCAATGGCGCCGATGTCCAAGCCCTGCGGCCTCTTGGCCCCGATGACTCCTATGCCAGGCTCATGGGAACCGACGGGCGCAAGGTCTTCACCTATGCCGGGACCCACGCCCACTACCAGGGCCTTGATGTCATCGTCGAGGCGGCCAAGCTCCTTGTGGATCGCAAAGACATTGTGATTCTCATGGTTGGGCAGGGGCCCGTGCGCCAGCAGCTCATCCGAGAGGCGGCCTCGGCTCACTTGGAAAATATCCTCTTTCGGGACTCGGCCTTCGAAGAAATGCCGCGTTTGATGTCCATCACCTATGCCTCCCTCGTCGTCCTCAAGAAACTCCCCGCGTCGCAAAAGATGCGGCTGTCCAAGGCTATTCCCCCCCTGGCTTGCGGAGTGCCTGTGATCTACGCCGGTCTCGGGGAGACCGCCGCCATTCTCCAGGCAGAGGCGTGCGGTGTGGCGGTCGAGCCGGAGTCACCGCGCGCGTTGGCCCAGGCAATAAGAGACCTCGCTGACCGGCCCGAACGCCGGCGCGAAATGGGTCTGCGCGCCAGAAGACTCGCCGAACGCGACTTCTCCTGGACCATCCTGGCCGCGGATTGGGTGCGGCAGATGGCCTGCATCCAAGCCGGCCGGGACCCCGGAGTGCCCGGGCTGGCGAACCCAGCCCGTTCAAGCCAGTCCTGAACAGTCCATTTCTTCTCGCCATGTATTTCTATCATCTCTTTCTCAAGTGCTGCGAGCCGACCTCGCTTTGCGTGCTGCTGTTGCTCGGCGCCGCCCTCTTCCAAAAGCACAAGCGGATCGCCCGGTCTTGTTTCTGGCTGGCCGTGGCTATCCCGCTGGTGTGCGGCAACCATTGGGTCTCCAGGGCATTGATCCGTCATCTCGAGAGCCAATACCCGCCCCCCAACCCAGTCCCGGAGGCCGACTGTATCCTGATACTGGGCGGGGGCATCCAGAGCCACATCCCGCCCCGGCCGACGGTCGAAGTGGATGATGCGGGCGACCGCGTCCTGTATGGCGCGCACCTGTACCGCCAGGGGAAGGCCCCTGTAGTCCTATGCACCGCCGGCAGCTCCACCGCGTTGCGCCCTGAAGCGGAGGACATGGCTGAGCTGCTCGAAATGCTCGGTGTTCCCAGGGGCGCCATCGTCAAGGAGACCAAGGCCCTGAACACCCGCCAGCACGCCCAAAACCTGCGCTCCCTTTTCCATGACCGCGGCTTCAAGCGCATCCTCCTGGTCACCTCCGCCATGCACATGCCAAGGTCGATGGGGGTTTTCAAGCGGGGGTGTCCCGGCATCCAGTTCGTTCCTGCTCCCACCGACTTTTGGGCGCCCGACTCGCTCCCGGAGCCGTGGCACGCCCGTCTCCCCGGCTTCATCCCGACCTCGAGAAATCTCTATGACTTTTGTGTCGTGGCCCACGAGTACATTGGAATGGCCTACTACAGGCTGCGCGGCTGGATATAAACCCGGATTCACAAGCGATCCGGCCTCCAAGGCCCGAGTCTCGCGCCTTGAGGGGCATCGCCTCGTTCTCTCGACCCTCGCCCCTCCCCACTCGACGCCCGCGACTCGGTACTTTCGGACTACTGTCTGATGCATACCATTCCTTTCTATAAGCCCTGCATCGGCCCCGGTGAAATCGATGAGGTCGTCGCCACGCTCAAGAGCGGCTGGCTCACGACGGGGCCGCGGACCAAGCAATTCGAGCGTGAGTTCGCCGCCTATCTCGGCCATAAACACGCCGTGGCCGTCAATTCCTGCACCGCCGCCCTGCACCTGGCCATCGAGGCCCTGGGTCTCAAGCCCGGCCAGGGGATCGTCGTGCCCACCATGACCTTCGCCGCCACCGCCGAGGTGGTTCGCTACATGGGCGCCCGCCCGCTGCTGGCCGACTGCCGCACCGCCGATTTCAACCTCGACGTCGCCGACGCCGAAAGGCAAATCCGCGCCGCCCTCAAAGGGGGCCTGCAAGTCGTTGCCATCATGCCTGTTCACTATGGCGGGCAAATCGGCGATGTTGCCGGCGTCCGGGACCTGGCCCGGCGCTACCATCTCAAGGTCGTCGAAGACGCGGCGCATTGTTGCCCGGCCTATTACCGCGAACCGGACGCGGCCCACCCTTCCGCGCCCGTGCGGCATCACAAATGGCGGATGGTCGGCCACGGGGCCGATTTCAGTTGCTATTCCTTTTACGCGAACAAGCCCATCACCACCGGCGAAGGCGGCATGGTCTGCACTCAATCCGATGAATACGCCGAGCGAATGCGGATCATGTCCTTGCATGGAATCTCCCATGATGCGTGGAAGCGCTACACCGGCGAGGGTTCCTGGTACTACGAAATCGTCGCCCCGGGCTTCAAATACAACCTCACCGACCTGGCCGCCGCCGTCGGCTTGCACCAATTGCGCAAAGCAGATTGGCTCCACCAGAGGCGCGCGGCGCTTGCCGGCCAATACCACGCGGCTCTCAAAGAGGTCGATGAAATCATCCTCCCCCGAGAGATGCGGGATCGCATCCATTCCTGGCATCTCTACGTTATCCGCCTGAAACTGGAGCATCTCTGCATCGATCGCCGCGAGTTTATCGCCCAACTCAAGCAACGCGGCATCAGCGCCTCGGTCCACTGGATGCCCTTGCACATGCACCCCTACTATCGCCAAACGTACGGCTATAGCCCCCGGGACCTGCCCACGGCCAACTCGCTCTACCAGGAGATAGTCACCCTCCCGCTCTATCCCGACCTGGCAGAATCCGACCTCCTTGGCGTCTGTGAGGCGATTAAGGACATCCTCCGCCGGAACAGACGACGCGCCCGACGACCGCGGACGCTCAAACGCAACTCGACACGTGAGTGACTCGATTGAAAGCGACCGGTCCGGCGACGCGGCTAAGCGCCTGTTCGACGTGGCGGGCGCTGGCCTTGGGCTCATCCTGATGCTCCCGCTGGGCCTGCTGATTTGCCTGTGCGTCAAACTTGCGGACGGCGGCCCGGTCTTTTACCGCCAGGTGCGCGTGGGCCGGTGGGGCCGGCCTTTTCGCATCTGGAAATTCCGCTCAATGGTTGTCGGCGCCGAGCGGATGGGCTGCCCTTTGACCCAGGGTGAAGACCCGCGCGTGACTCGCATCGGCCGCCTCTTGCGCAAAACCAAGCTCGATGAACTGCCGCAACTATGGAACGTCCTGGCCGGCGAAATGAGTTTCGTCGGCCCTCGCCCCGAGGTCCCCAGGTATGTCGATCGCTACACCCCGGAACAACGCCAGGTCTTGAACTGCAAACCCGGCATTACCGACCTGGCCAGTCTGCTCTTCCGCAATGAAGAGGCGCTCCTGCGCGGGGCGCCCGACATCGAAGAGTTTTACGTTCGTTATTGTCTGCCGAAGAAAATCGAGCTGAACCGCCGGTACATGGAGCGGGCCGGAGTTCTCGCGGACTTGTGGATTATTCTCCGCACCCTGTGGAGCATTGTCCTCGGCGGTGTTCGTTCCGGTCGGCGCTCCGGCTCCCGGCCCGGTTCTGCCGCGCCCGCGGGGCTTGGGCCGCAGGTCCGCCGGGTCGCGATCATCGGCGCCGGTCCGCCGGCCCTGCGGCTGGCCCTCGGCCTTCGCGGGGATCAGGCGGGCGTCCGCCGGGTCGTGGCCTTCTTTGATGACGATCCCCACACATGGCACAAGCGGCCCTACGGCATCCCCGTTGCCGGAATGCCCGAATGCCTCTTGAACGCGGATTGGCGAAATGCCATCGATGAAATCATCGTGGCCCTGCCCGACGCCGATACCGCGCGTCGGCGCCAAATCGCCGAATTGCTCAAAGCCTCGCCCGCGGCTTCGACTTTCCCCTCCGCCTCCTGTCACTCCACTTCCCCGCCAATCGATCCGGCCAGGGCTGGGCTTTCCCTATGAAAAACATCAGTCTGGATTTAACCTCCCCAGTGCGCGTCTGGGTTTTGTTGGTGCTTTATGCGACAGAGCTGACGGCCAGCCTTTGGCTCGCCTACGAGTTGCGGTTCGACTTTATGGTGGTTGCCGCCAGCCAGTCCGAGCGTCTTCACGTCCTGCTTTGGTTGGTGCCCCTCCAGTTGCTCCTCCTGGGTCTGTTCCATCAGTTGACGCCGCTGCTGGGCTACTTCAGCACCCCCGACCTGGCCCGCATGTTCCACGCCATGACGATTAGCACGATTATCCTGGCTATCGTCTGGCTTTCCTGGGGTGAAGGCTACGCCCCCCCGCGCGGCATCATCGCCCTGGACTTCGTCTTCTCGCTGGTCGGCCTCACCGGCGTCCGCCTCGCCCTCCGCACCTTCTGGGAATCGCTCACCGCCGCTCGCCGCCACACCTCCAGACGCAGCCGGCGCGTCGGCATTATCGGCGCCGGAGACGCCGGCGCCGTCCTGGCCCTCGAGCTCTCCCTCAAACCCGGCTGCGGTCTCGACCCGGTCGCCTTCTTCGATGATGACAAAGGAAAATGGCACTCCCGCGTCCATGACATCCCTGTGCTCGGAGCCCCCGAGAAACTCAGGGAGGTCGCCGCCAGGCTCGACATCCCCGGACGGCTTGCCTGGGCGCGCGCCAAGGCGGCCGCGATCCG
>CAZZFF010000074.1:0-32092 GCA_964653485.1 uncultured Verrucomicrobiota bacterium
CCGGGAGGCCATCATCGCCATGCCCTCGGCCCCTCCCAAACGCATCGGAGAAATCGTCCGTCTCCTGCGCCAGGCCCAGCTCCAATTCAAGACGGTCCCTTCGCTCGACCAGTTGGCGCTAGGCCAGGTCAAGGTCAGCCAGTTGCGCAACGTCGAGGTGCAGGACTTGCTGGGCCGCGAAAGAGTGGAATTGGAAACCGAGAGCATCCGCTTGGCCTTGCAAGACCGCGTCATCCTGGTCACCGGCGCCGGCGGCAGCATCGGCAGCGAGATATGCCGCCAGATCGCCACCTATCAGCCGAGGCTCCTTCTCCTCATGGATCGCGCCGAACCCAATGTGTTCCAGATCGAACAGGAGCTCATCGCCCTGGGGCATTCCCTCCGCGTCATGCCCGTGGTGGCCGACATCCAGGACCACGCCCGCATGCGCGACATCTTCGGGCACTTTCGTCCCGATGTCGTCTTTCATGCCGCCGCCCACAAGCACGTTCCCATGATGGAGTACCAGCCCAGCGAGGCCGTCCAGAACAACAGCCTCGGCACCGCCCACCTTGCCGACCTGGCCCTGGACTTCAAAGTGGACCGGTTCATCCTCATCTCCACCGACAAGGCCATCAACCCCACCAGCGTCATGGGCGCCGCCAAACGGCTGGCCGAGATGTATGTGCAGGCCCTCGGCGCCGCCAACCCCGGAAAAACACGATTCATGGCCGTCCGCTTCGGCAATGTCCTCGCCTCGTCCGGCAGTGTCATCCCCCTGTTCCAGAGGCAAATCGCCGAAGGCGGCCCCGTCAAAGTGACCCATCCTGAAATGATGCGCTATTTCATGACCATTCCCGAGGCTTCCATGCTTGTGCTCCAAAGCGCCGTCCAGGGCTGCGGCGGCGAAATCTTCGTGCTGGACATGGGCAACCCCATTCGCATCGTTGACCTCGCCCGCCAAATGATCGAACTCAGCGGCCTCAAGCCCGATGAAGACATCCAAATCGAGTTCATCGGCATCAGGCCCGGCGAAAAACTCTTCGAGGAAATCACCCACAAAGGCGAAAACTTTGCCCCCACCAACCACCCCAAAATCCGCCGCTTTCTCTCCCAACCCCCGGACCTTGGCCAAATGCGCGCGACGCTCCAGCGCTTGCGCGCCAGCCTCCACCAGCTCGAGCCGGACCAGTTCAAACGATTGCTCCAGGAGAGCGTCCCGGAATACTCCCCTCATTTCCTCTCCAGCGCCCATGTCTTGCCCGTAGTCGCGGAGTTGGAAGAATAGGGACCGAGCGCTCTTAAGAAAAGCTGAGCTTATGAATGCCAAACGTTTTCGGATGATCCTGCTGGTCCTTCTGGCCGTGTCTCTTTGCCTGGGCGGCATGGGGTATGGCGGCGCGCGGGCCTACAAGTCGCTCCGCCGGGCCCACTTCCTCAAACAAGCCCGCTTGTATCTCGCAAAATCCGATATCAAGAAGGCCCTCTACAACGCACAGCGCGTCACGCGCGCCAATCCCCGCGATGTCGAGGCATGGCTCCTCACCGCCCAAGCGCAGGACGCCGCCCGCTCCCCAGGCGCACTCCTGGCCCGCAGACGCATCGTCGAACTCCGTCCTCACTCCGTTGAAGACCGTTTCGCCTTGGCCGAGACCGCCCTGGCGTTCCGCGATTACGCCACCGCCACCAACGCCCTCGATGGGATCGATGCCGCCGGACGCAACACCGCTGCTTTTCAGAACATCACCGGCGCCATCGCTTCCGCGACGGGTCAGCCGGCTCGCGCCGAGAAGTGCTTCCTGGAGGCCGTTCGGCTCGACCCGGCCAACCCCGTCCCCCATTTGAACCTCGCGGTCATTCGGCTTCACGGCACCAACGTCGCCGCGCTCGACGATGCCCGCGCTTCTCTCAAGCGCCTCTCCGTCACGGCCACCAACAACCTCCTCCGTTGCGCGGCCCTGCGCGAATTGGTTATCGATGCCGCCCGCAACCATCACCCTGATGCCGCCCTGGCCTCCGCCGACGAGTTGGTTCAAAACACCAATTGTGTCTTCAAAGACAAACTCCTGCGGTTGGACATCCTGCGCGCCAACAAAACGGCCCAATTCACCAACGCCCTTGCTGCCGTCCAGCAGGAGGCGCTGAGCGATTCCGCCAAGATTCACGAACTCGCCTTGTGGCAAATCTCCGGTTCCTCCTCCAAAGATGCCATGGCCTGGCTCCAGACCCTGCCCCGCGGCACGCAGACCAATCCCCCGGTCGCCGTCCTCATTGCCGAGTGCTACACCGCCATGCGGGATTGGCCCGGGCTGCGCTCCTGCCTCGGCTCCGAGAATTGGAGTGATCTCGATTTCCTCCGCCACGCCTTCCTTGCCCGCGCCCTCCGCGAGTTGGAGTTGGTCGATTCCTTCAGGACCGAGTGGGGACAGGCCCTCAAGTCCGCCCAACGGGACAGGAACAGCCTGCTCCTGCTCCTCCGCACGACGGCCCAATGGAATTGGACCGCTGAACAGAATGATCTCCTCTGGAACATCGTCCGGCAATTCCCCTCCGACCAATGGGCCTTCCGGGCCTTGTCTCAGAGCCTCTTCCTCACCGGCCAAACCCGGCCCTTGATGCTCCTCTATAGCGAGCGAGTCAAAAGGTATCCCACCGATCTCGCCGCCAAGAATAACCTCGCCGTCACCGCCTTGCTCCTCAACGCGCGCGAGTTCCAGCCCGATGATTTGGCCCGCCAAGTCTATGAAAAATCCCCCACCAACGCCGCTTTTGCCACCACGTACGCCTTCTCCCTGAATCTCCAAAAGAAAAGCGCCCAAGCCCTCTCAGTGCTTGAGCGTCTCAAACCTAACGAGTTGGAAGACCCCGCCATCGCCGGCTATTACGGCCTCGTCCTACGCGACGCAGGAAATCGAGCCAAGGCTAAGAAATTCCTCGAACTCGGCGCCAAGGCCAAACTCCTGCCCGAAGAACGCAAACTCATCGAGAAGGCTTTGGCCCAAAGCTGAAAAGCCGGTCATCCCCTCTTCCGCCGCAACACCTGGATCATGCTCGCTCCGAAGGGCAGCAGCAGCAACGCACCCGCTATCAACGTCGTCGGCTCCGGGACCATCGTGATGGCTCCGGCCAGCACTTCGGATTCGTTCGCAGGAGCGGACATGCAAGACCCGAAGCCGATTGCTCCGGCCATCGCCACCCGCACCCATCCCATCCGAGAGTTTCGTCGTTTCATTGGTGCATTCTGGTCTTTCATCATGTCCGCATCGCTCTCCCGCTATGCTGGTCCCTTTATTGCAAATTGGAGGATTGCTGTCTGTCCATAAATGGGACCTCTTTGCTCACTTTTGGGCCATGAACCCCGCCCCAGGCAATCGTAGCGGCAAACTCAGTCTGTTGATCTGTGGCCTATCGTGCCGGCTCGCGCTCTCCGCCATAGCCCAATCCCCCGCGGATTACGCGGTGCGGGTCAGCGCTGTCGTGCAGGGCGCTCCACCGGCGGTGACACTCTCCTGGCCTGCCGAAAGCGCGGCGTCCGGCTTTACGGTTTATCGCAAGGGGCGGGACGACACCGCATGGGGCTCTGTTGTCGCAGCACTGCCTGGTCAAGCCACCGGATACACGGATACCAATGTGCTGATCGGCAAGACCTACGAATACGGGATCGTCAAGACCGCCTCGGGTTATTCCGGATATGGGTACATTTATACGGGCATACAGGCGCCTCTGGTCGAGAGCCGAGGGAAGGTCGTTCTGGTCGTTGACAATACGTTTTCATCGAGCCTGGCGAAGGAACTGGCGCGTCTGCAGCAGGACTTGGTCGGCGACGGGTGGATCGTCCTGCGCCACGACGTGCCGCGGATGTCCGTGGACCCCGCGAACAGCGACCCGGACGTCGGCTTCGCCAGGTCCAACGAACTGGCCGCCGTCAAGGCCCTTATCCGCGCCGACTACGCGGCCGACCCAACCAACGTCAACACCGTCTTTCTCTTCGGCCATGTTCCGGTCCCCTATTCCGAAAGCATCGTTCCCGATGAGCACGCCCAACACGAAGGGGCCTGGCCCGCTGACGCTTATTACGGAGACATGAACGGCACCTGGACCGACAGCCGGGTCACGGACACCAAGGGCGTCGACCCGCGGAATTGGAACGTGCCCGGCGACGGGAAGTTCGACCAAATCAGCCACAACGACACCATGACCAACGTGACTTTGTGCGTGGGGCGGGTCGATTTGGCGAATCTCCCGGCCTTTCCCCAGCCGGAGTGCGAGCTCTTGCGGGGATACCTGGATAAAGACCACAATTTCCGCAACAAGGTTTTCTCCGTCGAGGAGCGGGGGTTGATTGACGACCAATTCGGGGTTTATAACGGGGCTGAGCCGTTCGCTGTGGCCGGGTGGCGCAATTTTTCGGCCTTCTTCGGCGTCAGCAACATTCTCTCGGGGGATTGGTTGAGCACCCTGACTTCGCAAGGGTGTTTGTGGGGTTACGGGTGCGGACCGGGGAGCAGCGATTACACCACAAGTTCCGGCGTGGCCAGCACTTGGGCGCTGGTGACCAATGACACGCAAGTGGTGTTCACCATGCTTTTTGGAAGCTACTTTGGCGACTGGGATTCGCCCAACAACCTCATGCGATCACAGTTGGCCACGGCAACCTACACGCTGAGCTGCGCGTGGTCGGGCCGGCCCAACTGGCAGTTCCACCACATGGCCCTGGGAGAGACGATCGGCTTTAGCGCGCGCTCGACCCAGAACAACGGGACGCTCTACGACCCCGGCATGTTCCCGCAATGCTTTCATATCGCCCTGATGGGCGATCCGACGTTGCGAATGCACATGGTCGCCCCCCCCTCCGGCCTCACAGTGGCCGGCAATTCCGCGGGCGGAATCGATCTCCACTGGGCTTCCTCGCCCGATCCGGTTGCCGGCTACTGCGTCTATCAGGCGCCCACCATCGCCGGGCCTTTTGCCAATCTGACCGGCGGGCTTATCGCCGGGACCGCCTATACTGTGGCTGCCCCCGGCTCCGATGCGTGTGTATACATGGTGCGGGCGGTCAACCTCGAGGTGAGCGCCAGCGGCAGTTACTTCAATGCCAGTGAGGGCATTTTTGGCAGCCTGGCGGACAACCAAGGGTCGCCGCGCCTGGCCGTCGCCCTGGCGGGCGGCGGCGGTGTTGCAATCACGGGCGGCGACGCGCTCGGCCGCATTTACACCATCCAATGCGTCGATGACCTCTCGCTGACGAACTGGCAAACGCTGGGCGTGGCGACCAACAGCCCGACAGGCTTCCAATTCATTGATGCCTTGGCGCCGCCCCGGCGCTTTTACCGCTCGGTTTGCCAGTGAGCCGGCGCGTTGGCAGGACGTATGCTCTGCGAAGGCCATTGATTGTTCATACCGTGCCGGATTACAAATAGTGAGCTATGGCCAACACATCGAAGCCGCCGAGCAAAGTGTTTATTGTCGAAGACCATCCCGTGTTCCGCGAAGGCTTGGTCCAAATCCTCGGCGCCGAGCCGGGCTTGTCAGTTTGCGGCGAAGCCGGCGATGCCGAGACGGCGTTGCGCGACATCCTCGCACTCAAGCCGGACCTGGTGTTGGTGGACATCACACTGCCGGGGAAGAGTGGGCTGGACCTCATCAAGGAATTGCGGGCGGTGGACCGTGCCACCAGGATATTGGCCGTGTCGATGCACGATGAGGCCCTGTACGCCGACCGCGTGCTCCGGGCCGGGGGGGACGGCTACATCATGAAACAGGAAGACCCCGAGGAGATCGTCTCCGCCATCCACGACGTCCTGGCTGGCAGAATTTATGTCAGCGAGAACGTCATGGCCGCGTCGAAGGCCCAGGCGCCCCGGTCTGCCGGACATGCCCAAGCCTGCTCCATCGAACGAATGGGTGACCAGGAACTCGAAATCCTGCGCTTGCTCGGCAACGGCAAGACTAAAGCCGAAATCGCCCGCCAACTTGATCTAAGCCTTCGCTCGGTTACCAGCGCCTGCGCCGAGATACAAAAGAAGCTCGATGTAAAAAACCTCAATGAGATGATCCGTTACGCCGTTTGCTGGGTCGAAACCGGGGGTTGAACGGCAGAGAGCGAAGGACGCGAAAATCCGAAATCCGAACGCGAAAACGCGGCGGATTTCGGATTTTTCATTTGGAAGTTCAGATCATTCGCGGCCGCTCCAAGAAAGGCCCGCCCGCGCGACCGCCGATGGGTCTTGATGATAGGATGTTCTTCATCCCCCTGCTATGGCGCCCACGATCAGAAATGGCTCGGCGCCTGTGACGACGGGGTCCGGTAACGCGCTCTCGGGCGGTTGGTGGGACAGG
Source organism: uncultured Verrucomicrobiota bacterium (assembly GCA_964653485.1). GTDB lineage: Bacteria > Verrucomicrobiota > Verrucomicrobiia > Limisphaerales > UBA8199 > CAVQND01. The sequence continues at coordinate 6,319 of CAZZFF010000074.1, forward strand.
TCCTGCTCGCACGCGAAAAACCTCACGAAAGGGCGGCGGCGCAAGGTGACATGGTCGCGCATGGTCCCGCACAGCACGGGGTAGCGCCTCTCCAGCGCGTCGAGAACCGAGCGCACCGTGGCGGGGCGCTCAACCTCGAGTCGCACCTCTCCTTCGACCTGCGCCAACCGCCGCAAATGAACGGGAAGCTCGACTCGTATCATGGCAAAGTCTGGGCTTCGACAGACAACACGGCCGGAAAATCTCGAACGATGGGGTTCCACGCGTCGCCGGCGTCGGCGGAGGCGTAAACCTGGCCGCCCGTGGTGCCGAAGTAAAGGCCGCACGGGTCGAGCGAGTCCACGGCCATGGCGTCGCGGAGCACGTTGACGTAGCAATGGCTCTGCGGCAGGCCCTTGGTGAGCGGTTCCCACTCGTTGCCTCCAGTCCGGCTGCGGTAAACGCGCAGCTTGGCGTCGGGTGGAAAATGCTCGGAGTCGCTTTTGATCGGGATGACGTAGATTGTGTCGGGTTCGTTTGCGTTGACGTCGATGGGAAACCCGAAATCGGAGGGGAGGTTTCCGCTGACCTCGTGCCAGGACTCGCCGGCGCTGTCGCTCCGGAGCACGTCCCAATGTTTCTGCATGAAGAGCACGTCCGGGCGGGATGGGTGCATGGCAATGCGGTGGACGCAGTGGCCGACTTCCGCATCCGGGTCGGGCAGTTGGTACGGGGATTTCAGGCCGCGGTTTACCGGTTGCCATGTGCTGCCGGAGTCGTCGGTCCGGAAGACGCCGGCCGCGGAGATGGCGACGAAGATGCGCTCGGGCCGGCTCGGGTCCAGGAGGATTGTGTGGAGGCCCATGCCGCCGGCGCCAGGTTGCCAGAGCGGGCCCTTGGCGTTGCGCAGCCCGGCGAGTTCCCCCCAGGTCAGGCCGCCGTCCGTGCTGCGAAACAGGGCGGCGTCTTCCGCGCCGGCATACACGGTATCCGGGTCGGTCAACGACGGTTCGAGGTGCCATATCCGCTTGAACTCCCAAGGATGCTGAGTGCCGTCGTACCACTGGTGAGTGCCCGGCTTGCCCTCGTACGCGAACTTATCCCCCACCGCCTCCCAGGTCTTGCCGCCGTTGCTGGAGCGTTGAATCTTCTGGCCGAACCAGCCGCTGGACTGCGAGGCGTAAATCCGGTTGGGCTCAACGTTCGAGCCTTTGATGTGATAAATCTCCCACCCCGCAAAAAGCGGGCCGCTGACGGCCCACCGCCGGCGCTTGCCGTCCGATGTCAGGACGAACGCGCCCTTGCGTGTGCCGACTAATAATCGCACGTGGCTCATTTCCCGTTCCTTTCTCCGCCGGGTTCCGCGCCAGGCAAAGCCAGGCCCTCCCGCCGGCGTGAGTGACAACCTCACACTCGGCTGAGAAGAGCGCAAGCGGCGTTCCTACTCTTTTTCCTGGTCTCCTTCCGCGGCGAGGCGGACGGGCCCGAGCAGCCCGGAGGGCAGGAGCGGGGAGTCCTTGGCGAACGGGTTCCAGGTGGTCCAGGCGACGCGCTGGGCCGGGGGCAGGCCGGCGTCGCCGATGAGGCGGTTGGGCCAGAGGTTGGCTACGCGGATTTCCAGGAGATTGGGGCCGGGTTTGACCGCCGCGGTTACATCGACGCGGAAGGGAGCGGTCCAAACCGGGCCAAGGTCCCGGCCGTTCAGCCGCACGCCGGCCATGACCTCCACCTGTCCGAGGTCGAGGAAGACTCTCGATTGGCGCGGCTTCCAGTGGAATTGGGTCCGATAGGTGGCGATGCCCGAGAAGTACCGCACGCCGGGGTCCGAAGCCTTCGTCCAGTCGGTCAGTGTATCGAATCGGGCGCTCTCCGGCGCGCCGCGGTTCCGCTGGAAGGCCACTTCCCAGGGACCGTCTATATCCTGCACGGGGCGAGAGTCCGCGAAATTGCGCCCTGGCGGCGGCTGGGTCCCGCCTGCCTTGCGGAAGACGATGAAGAACGATTGATGCGGTTCCAACCGCAGAGGAAGGCTTGTGCAGCCGCCGCGCTGTGCGAACTCCGGCAACGGCCGCTGTTCCCCTGTGACGGGGTCCCACAATTCGGGCTGCCGTCCGTCGACGCGAAAAGTGGCGCTCGCTTCGATGCGGCGCGCCTCGGGGTTCGCGACCAAGTAAATATCCGTGTCGCCCTCGCGTCGATGTGTGTAGCGGAGAAAAGGCTCGGCATCGAAATCGGGAGCCACATTCATCGCGGCCAGCAGTCGGGCCACGCTCCCATAATCCGGGTAGATGTCGGCGAAGGGGGCCGGTTGGGCGGCATCGGCGTCCCAGACCACTCTGCCTTTGCCCACGGGTTTGTCCGAGACCGCCGGCTTGGCCCACAACCCGGCCGCGAGGCTCTCGACCTCGAGATCGCATTGGGGGTAATTGGACAGACCCGGAGACTTGCGCGGTGGCGCCCCGACGAGCGTGGCCCCGGCCTCGACAAGACCCTTGATTTTGCGCAGGAGGGCAGGGGTCATCGTGTCGAACCGGGGCAGGACCAGGACCCGGTAGCTCATGCCGCCGGGAAACACCAGGCGGCCGTCGCTCACGCTGGCGCCGCTCACGAGCGCCTCGGGGGCGCAGCCGTCGAAGTTGTAACCCAGGCGGTCGGGCGGGTCGCCGCGGGTGGCCGACTTCGGCGGGCGGAAGACCTGCGGCGCGCCTTCAGGCGCGAGATAGCAGATGTCGGCCACCGGCAGGCCGCGCCGCAGGAGGAACTGGCAGCGCGAAAGGTATTCGTGGTAACCGCCCGCCAGGTCCCACCAGGTCTGGGTGCGCTCCCAATGCACGCCGTAAGGCCCCATGGTCATCCCCGGCGCCCGATCCAGCCACGGTTGGTGCTGGTAGCGATGAAACACAAAGCGGTTCACCCCGGCGCACAAGGCCCAGTCGCCCTGGCCCTTGAGCGCGCCGGGATAGAGCTGCCAACGCTCGGTGTCGCCGGACGTGAACGATTCCGCGGCCACGATCGGCCTCCCAAGCGTATGGGCGATGGAGACCGCCTCGAAGGCGCTGAACTCGGTGTGGAATCCGTGGCCTTTGGCCCAGAACTCGCACATGGGGACCGAAGCCTCCCCGCCCAGGCTCAGGTCGGCGCAGGGATTCAGGTCGTAAGGCTCGATAGAGAGTCCGAAGCCGTCGCGCCGGCCGAGCTCCCTCAGATGGGCCGCGTGGTTTTCGAGCACCAACTCCTGGGCGGTTTGGCGCAGGTCCCACAGGAAACGCTCGGAGACCTCGAGGCTCCCGACGACCCGTCCCGTCATCACCGGCAGCCAGGCGAGCAAGTCATAGCCGCGCCGGCGCTGAAACTGCTCGCGAAACCGCGCGGTCCAGTTCTGCGAACTCATTTCCCAGCTATCAATGTGCAGCATCGTCCAGCCCGCTTGCTTCGACTGGCGCGGGCCAAGCCCCTCCAGGAGCGTCTGGATGAACGCGGCATAGTGGGCGTCCAGCGCGGCGGGGTCGAACTTGTCGCACTCGAAGCCGAGGCCCGGCAGGGGCGCCGGGCGTGTGGTTTGCCCCGTGGTGCGGCGTCCGAATCGCAACACAGTCCAGCGGCCTTCCGGCACGTTCCACTGCAGGCGTCCGTCGGCCAAGAGATTGCGGGTCAGGTCCACGATCCGGTTGGTCGCGATGCATTGATCGGCCGGCAGGGCAGGGTGCTCCGCCGGCGCCGGCAGGAACGGCTTGACGCCGGGCTGCGAAGAATAGGGCGCGCGATAATAAAGCGCCTTCTCATCAATATCGGTGACGCGCGCCTGGCCGGCGGGCGTCGGAAATGCGAGCACCGCGACGTCCCCGTAGAAGTCGTCCCTGGCCTTCTTCAGTTCCGGGGTGAGGGTCGCTTCGCCGAAGAAGGGCTGGCGGGGGGCCGGCTTGGCGAGCAGTTCCTCGAAATGGGAAGGCCCGACGACATTCGTCTCGCTGGCGACGATATGCTGCATCGATTGCTCCGGCCGCACCCAAGGCCCGCCACTGCCCGTCCAGCCTGGGCCGGCGTTCAGGGTCAACTCCAGCCCGAGACGCTCGGCCTCTTTGACCGCGAACCGGAGAAGTTCTTGCCAGCGGGGACTCATGAATTCGACCGGCCCTCGCGGAATCCCGACATCCACCTCCATGAAGATCCCCCCGCCAAGCCCTGCCTTGGCCATCGCTTCGAGGTCGGCCGTGATTCCCTCGCGGGTCATGTTGCCGTCCATGAAGAACCAATAGACCCACGGCCGCGTTTCCGGCGGGGGATTGCGGAACCCTGAGTCGAGCGAATCGGCGGCGGAGGCCAACGACAGCCCGAGGCACAGGACGAACAGAGCGAGGGTTGCTTTGGCATTCAGGATTCTCAAGAGTGGCCGCCTTTCTTTGTGGTCGTGAACGTGAGCACGATGACCTCATCCTATTGAGCTCGATGACCCCTTAGCAAGCCTGGCGAACGTCAGCGAGTGCCATCCGCAGCTTCCGCCTCGGCTCTGGGGCCAAAGAGCTTAAAATTCCGAACCTGTTCAGACCACTGGACCTCAGCCTTTATCAGGCACCCTCGTGAATGCGGCTTGTCCCACCCGATCGGCCTTGATCAGCCTCATGAGTTCGCTGTTTTTCTGAAGCTCCATCGTCTCCAGGATGCTCTCCATCAGCCTTCGGCACTGAGGCAGCCAGTTCAGTAATCGTCAAATCAGCATTTTTCACCCGGAAAATGCTAATCCTGGTGCGGTGCGGCGTCAATAAAGCCGCCGCAATCACCAGCAATTCGCATTATGACCCTCCAGTTGCTCATTCACACCCCCATTCATGGGGGTGTGAATGGGATGGGGTGCATAAGTAATGCCCGGCGCGCTGCTGCTTGGGTTTCATAATGAGCTGCGCAATAACACAGGGCGCAAATCGCTTTTTCCCGCGGTCAACCAGGCTTCTGCCTAAAACCTAACCGTGGCTGTCTGTGCCGCCTGTATGGTCACAGGCCCCAATAGACCGGATTCGACCAGGGGATCGTTCTTCTTCCATAAGCGCCAACTGGTGAACGTGAACCGCCCCGTCGGGCTGGGCTTGCCCTGGGCGAGCCATTCGGGCCATGATTTCAGGGTCCCGTCCGGGTTTCGGGCGCTGTCCTCCGGGAGTTGTTCGTCGCCGATCTGGCGGTTGATCCACAGGTTGACGACCTTGATTTCCAGGGCGTTCTCTCCCGGCTTCGCAGCGCCGGTGATGTCCGCGCGGAACGGCGGTTTCCAGAGGATGCCAAGGTCTTGTCCGTTGAGCTTCACCTCCGCCATGACTGCGACCTTGCCCAGGTCGAGGCACAAGTGGCGCCCCGCGCCAAGAAGGCCGGCCGGAATATCGAACGTCTTGAGGTAGGTGGCCGTACCTGAGAAGTACTTCACGCCCGGATCGGTGTGTTCGCTCCAGGAGATGAGACGGTCGAGCGTCACGCGCTCGGGCGCGCCCCAATTTGGAGCGAAGCGCACTTCCCAGGGTCCGTCGAGCGTGAGTGGGGCGGGCAGGGCGGCGACCTCGAAGTCCCGGGTCGCTCCGCCGGCGCTCTTGAGCGCGTAGGCGCCCGGAGCGGAGGCCAGGGCCTCGATTGCCCCGTTGGGACCGCGCGTTAAGCTGAGGGCTTCCGCCGCTTGGCCCGTCGCGCCCTTGTTGGGTTGGGCGCTCGGCAATGAAGCGGTGTCGAGCAAGGTCCGGCCGTTCCGCGTCGCGAGGACAACCCGGTCCGGCTCCTCCGCCGCGTCTTTTCTGAAGACGACGAAAACCGAGCCGTACGGGTCCAGGGAAAGGGGAACGCGGGTGACTCCGCCCGCTTCATTGTATGCGGCGACGCGCTCGATGCGGCCGCTTTGAGGCCACCACAATTCGGGGCGCCGGCCGCTCACGCGGAATGAGCAAAGCGCCTCGTCAGGCTGCAGATTCTTATTGGCCACAAAATAGACCTCCGCGCCTTCGATGGTTCGATGGGTGTAGCGCAGGCTGTCAGGCCCGTTTCGGGTCTGGCAACTGAAATCCGGAGGCACGCCGCGCTCCTCGAGCATCCTGCAGAGAATGCCGGCGTCCGGGATGGGGTCGGCCCCGGCGTCCGCCGCGGCGATGTCGCCCCAAGGGGCCATGCCGACGGGACCGAGTTCCATCGCGGCGGTCCAAGCGTCCGCCGCGCCCGGTTCAGCGCGCCAATTCGCCGTGACGGTCTGGGCAGCCTCCCACCGGGCGTCGGTGGTCACGTTCACAACGTGGCCCGCCCCGTAGTCAAGACGCAGCCGGGCGATCAGGCCGGCGGGATTGGGAGCATCGCCGCCATTGACCGCCTCGACCGAGATCAAGTTCGTCCCCGGCTTGAGCAGGGGAGTGATATTCATCTTGTAAGTGTGGCCGAAGTCGTCCCCGGACCCGGCGGGCCGGCCATTGACCCAGCACTCGAACGAATTGTCGGCGGTCATGAGGAGCGTCGCTGAGGCCACGCGGCTGCCCTCATCGAGGGTGAGCAGGCGGCGGAAGAAGCGTTTGCCCGGCGGGACCGCCGAGGCGGGGTTGCCCTCTCTGCGCCAAATCCACTGGGCCGAGCCTAGCTGCTGATCCGTAGCCTCGGCCGGGAGCGATTTGGGGCGGAACTCGCCGCCCCACAGCACCTTGCCCTTGCCGAAAGGACGTTCGGTGATCTGCTCGGGGGCGTCGCCGCCGCCCCACAATTGGGCTGCCAGGGCCTTGACCTCCTGGTCGCACTTCGGGTAATCGGTCAGGCCGGGCGATTTTATGGGCGGCGCGCCGACAACCGTGGCGCCGGCGTTAACCAACTCGACGATCTTGCCCAGGAGACGCGGGGACATGACGCCGGCCTGCGGCAGCACCAGCCACCGGTAGCTCATGCCGTCGGGCAGCACCAAGCGGCCGTCGCGTACGCTCATGCGCGTGAGCACCACCTCGGGCGGGCAGCCGTCGAAATTGTAGCCGGGGCGGTCATAGCCGGACTTGACGGGAGACTTGAAGCGTTGGGGCGAGGCCTCGGGCTCGAGAAAACAAAGGTCCGCCACAAAGAGGCCCTGTTGGAGAAGGAACTGGCAACGGGCCAGGTAGTCGTGCCAGGGGCGCGAGTATTCCCACCAGGTCTGGGTGCGCTCGTAATGAAGGCCCCACGGCCCCATCGACATGCCGGGCCGCGCGTCCGTCCAGGGCTGGAGGGCGTAACGGTGGAAGACGAAACGGTTGATGCCCTCGCAAAAGGCCCAGTCGCCCAGGTCCTTGATATAAGCCGGGTGCCCTTGCCATTTCTCGGCGTCCGTGGCGGTGAAGGCCTCGGCGCCGAGAATTCGCCTGCCGTACACGTGTGCCGCTGACGACATCTCCGTGCAACTGTAGGCCGCCCCGAATTTGGTCCAGGACCAAAACTCGGCCATCGGCTCGTCGGCCTGGCCCGCATAGGTCATGTCGTCGGCCGGTTCGCCGTCGTATGCCTCAATCGAAAGCCGGATGCCGTTGCGGCGGGCCATCTCACGGAAATGACCCGCGTAATTCTGCACGAGCAGGTCATTGACCGTCATCCGCACGTCCCACAGGAACCGCTCCGACATCTCCAGGGTCTCGACCACGCGGCCTGCCATGACGGGCAGCCAGGGAATGGGGTCGTAGCCCCCGAGCCGCTGAAACTCCTCGCGGAACCTCGGCGTCCAATTCTGCGAGCCGACCTCCCAACTGTCGATGTGGGTCGAGACTAAGGTCTTTCCTTCCCCGGCCAGGGGCAGGGAATCGTCGATCACCTTTTTCATCAATCCCGCAAAGGCGGCTTCGGCGGCCTCCTTGCTCAGCTTGTCGCACTCCAGGCCCCGGCCGGCCATCGGGGCGGGGTGGTTGTCTGTGCCTGTCGTGGTATGTCCCAGGCGCAGGACTGTCCAGTTGCCCGCCGGCGCTTCCCACGCCAGGCGCCCGCTGGCGTCGCACTGGCCGGTGAGGTCCACGATGCCTGCGCGCGGCACGATTGCCGCCGCGGGCAAGGCGGGATAGTCCGTCTGCAAGGGAATTGCCTCCGGGGTGCTTGCCGATTTGCCCGCCAACCTCGGGATGACGTAATTGCTCGGCGGTGTCGGGAAGGCGAACACGGCGATGTCCCGGTAATAGTCCTTTACCGCTTGCGGCCGCGGCAGGACGGCGTCGAACCTTGCCGGCCCGCTCACGTTCGTCTCGGCCCAAACGATTCGCTGCATGGAAAGCTCCGGCGTAATCCAAGGTCCGCCGCTGCCGCACCACCCGGCGTCGTTGTTCATGTTGACCTGGAGTCCAAGCCGGTGCGCTTCACCGCAGATGTGCTTGAACAAATCACGCCAGAGGGGACCGCCAAAGGCCGCCGGACCCCGCGGCGCTCCCTGGTCTGTCTCCATGTAGAGGACGCCGCCGATGCCGGCGCGGGCCATGGCCTCGAGGTCCAGCGTGATGCCGTTGCTGCTGATGTTGCCGTCCAGCGGAAACCAATATACCCATGGCCGTGCCGAGGAGGGCGGATTGCTGAAGCCGCTTTGCAGCCTGTCGGCAGCGAAGGAGGTTACAGCGGTTGCAAAGGTCACAAGAGCCAGTTGAATGAAGCGGGAACGAATCGAGCGGGCTGAAGGAAGGGGTGACGCATTCATCGATGGGGCGAGGTTAGGGTTTGGCTGCGGGCCAGTCGATTTTCATGCCCCGAGTCTTACCAAAGCGCGTCCAATTTGGCCATCGAATTCGAGGTTTGAACCCCGCCCCTTCGTCGCGCATGAATAACCGCCGCTCTTTGTTTCTGTGCAGTCGGTGAAATCGTGGCTGGCGGAGGGCGGTTGAGATGCTTGGCTGCGCCTCCGAATCGTCCGGCGTTAGGGTCTGGGCGCGATGACGAGCGTCTTCTCGGCCATGACCGCCGCGGGCGCCAGGTCCACGCTCGGCACGTTCGCCCCCCACCACTTGGCGGCGTCCTCCGAGGTCCAGGCACGCGCCGCCTGGCAGCGGCCCAGGGCCTCTTCGAGGGCGTCCGCGCTGGGCGGGCGTTGGGCCGGCGCCTTCGACAGGCAGCTCATGACCAACTCTTCCAGGTCTGTCGAAGTGTCCCTGCCCAGGCGCTTCGCGGGCGTTTGAGGCATCCGCTGGACTTGGTTTTCGAGCAACTGCTCCACCTGGTCGGTCTCGAAGAGCGTCTTGCCGGTCAGCAGCCAGTAGCCGACTGCGCCGACCGAGTAAAGATCGCTGCGGGGGTCGAGGATGTCCGGGGTTTCGACCGCCTCGGGCGACATGAAGTGGGGCGTGCCGACCACGGCGTTCTCGGCCACCGTTTTGGCGCCTGCGTGTGCGGCTTTGACCAGCCCGAAGTCCAGCACCTTTACGATGTCGCAAACTCCGCCGCGGCGGGTGAGGAGGATGTTGGCGGGCTTGATGTCTCGGTGGATGAGGCCCACTCGGTGCGCCTCGGCCAAGGAACCGCAGGCCTGCCGGAGAATATAGATGATCCGCCCTTCGGGCTGGGGGCCGAATTGGCGGACAAGGTGATCGAGGTTGATTCCGCTCAAATACTCCATCGCGTAGTAGAAGAGTCCTTCGGGCGTGCGCCCGTAGTCATAGATTGCCACGGTGTTCGGGTGGGTGAGTTGGCTGGTCATCTGGGCCTCCTGCTCGAACCGCTCCACCGTTGCCTCGTTGGTCAGGTCGGGGCTTAGCACCTTCACCGCCACAGGCCGGCGGAGCAGGGTGTGGCGCGCCCGATACACCATCCCATTGGACCCACGGCCGATTTCCTGCACCAGCACGTATTGTCCCAGGCGCCGGGCCGCCACCGCGCTCTTGCGCAGCGAGGCCTGCAAACGCTCCAGCAGGAGCGAAAACGCAAAGATGGCCGCCCCGCCCAGGATCAAGAGCAGGAACAGGGTCAAGAACACGCGCCGCACCACAAATAACGTCTCGAAGGCCTCGTCGGCCGCCACCTCCATGGCGACGCCCAGGTTGTATTCCGGCAACCACGTCCAGGCCCCAATGACTTTGACCCCGCGGTAATTCCGGTAGCCGTCCACGTCGTAGCCTTGCCATTCCCGCGTGGCCGAAGCCGCCATCCGCGTCAGGTGCATCTGCTTGCGGGCCAGAGCGGGATGTTCTCCGCGGTCCAAGTCGGCCTCCGGGTCCAGCAATCGCAGGTTGAGTATCGCGGTGGCCTCCGGCGCGTCGGGGATCAATCCCAGGTATCTCAGTTCCGGGTCAAACCGCGAAGCCGTCAGCATCACCCCGTCTCGGTCGAATGCATAGGCCTCCCCGCTCTCGCCCATTTGCGCGGCCATGAAAATCCGGCTGAACCCCTCCTCCGGCTTCATCCGCCATCCCAACACCGCCGCGACCTTGCCATCGAGCCCCTTGACCGGCGCCGCCACAAACATGGTGGCTCCGATGCCCTGCTCCCCCGGTGCGGCCTCGCGCGCAAAGGGCCTCGAGACGATGGGCAGCCCTTCCAGCGTCCGCCGCATAAAAAGCGAATAACTGGCCGGGGCGGGATGGTTGACCAGGAATGCCAGAGGCGAGGCCAGGACACGCCCGTCCGCGCCAACAACCACGTAATCCAGGTAGCGGCGTGATTCCAGCAGAGGCTTGAGAGCCTGCTCCAGTGTCCGGGCCGCGTCGGACCCCGTCAGACCCTCCTGGGTGATGCCCCGCTTGTTCGCCTGCCGCACCAATCCCAGAACCGCCTCGCGGATGCGCGCGTCGCTCGCAAACAACTTCGCGTCGGTCTCTTGCTCCGATAGCCAAAGCCGCAACCCTGCCACGTTGGCGCTGAGTAATGTCTGCAAACGGCCCGTCAGTTCCGTCTTCATCGACCCTTCCACCAGGTCACGCGTCCAGAAGCCGGCCAGCCCGATCAGCACCGCTCCCGCCAATGGCCAAATCCATTGGTACTTTGAAAGCACCAGCGGCGCTTGGGTCACGACCCGAGCGAGCCTGCTGCGGGTGCGGGGCCCTGTGGAATCTGCAGTCACCACCCTAGACTGGGCAGCCCCATTGCCGTTGTCAACCAGGACCATGCCGGCGGTGGCCGGCGTGATGCCCCAAGACCAAAAAGGCATCGCCATTTCGAGGGCACCCCGCTAGGATTCGGCGTATGAGCAAGAGCAGCAATCGGAACCCTCTGAGCGGCGCGGTCTCAAGAACGCGGCCTGAAGCACTTAAATGGCTTTCCAGCCTGGTCCTCCTGGCCTTGTTGATGGCCTTGGGGCCTGCTCGCGCCCAAGACCCGGAGGACCAGTATCAACGCATTTACATGCTCATCCAGCAGGCAGACTCGCTGGACGCCGGCGGCCAGACCGGGCGTGCCCTGGCCAAATACCGCGAAGCTCAAACCGTCTTGCGGGGCCTCAGGAATGAGAACCCGACATGGAATTCCGACGCGGTCTCCTATAGGTACAACTACCTGGCCAGAAAGATCGCGGCCCTCGCCCAGAAGGCCGCCAAGCCTGCCGCCGGCCGCCCCACCCGTGCGGCGCAGGAGGCGCAAGCGGAGGCCAAGCCCTCTTCCGCCGACTCGATGCTCCAGGCAAAGTTGCTCGATGCCGGGGCCGAACCCCGCAAGGTCCTGCGCCTGCATCCGCGGGCCGGAGACAAGCAGACCTTGAACCTAACAATGAAAATCGCCATGGACATCCAAATCGCCGGTATGCCCGGCCAGACGATGAAATTGCCTACCATCCGGATGGCGATGGACACGACGGTCAAGAGCGTCTCGCCCGACGGCGGCATTCTCTACGATTTGACGATAGGCAACGCCGAAGCCACCGCTGAGGCGGATGCCAATCCCCAGATGGCACAACTCATGAAATCCGTGCTCTCGGGGTTCAAGGGCCTGTCCGGCTCCGGGACCACGTCCGACCGTGGCTTTTCCAAGGGGACCGAGATTAAGATGCCGGCGGGCGCCGACCCCCAACTCCGCCAGATGGTCGATCAAGTGAGAGATTCCTTTGGTCATTTGTCTGTCTCCCTGCCCGAAGAGACCGTCGGTCCGGGCGCCAGGTGGGAGGTCAAAACGGCGGTCAAGGCGCAAGGCATGAGCATAGACCAAACCACGGTCTATCAACTTGTTTCCATCGAAGGGGATCGCGTGACCGTCAAGGAGACCGTCGAGCAACGCGCCTCGAATCAGAAGATTCAGAATCCGGCCATGCCCGGGGTGACGCTCGATCTGACAAAAATGACTGGCAAAGGCAGCGGCGACCTAGCCTTCGATCTGGGCCGGCTCCTGCCTGGAGAGGGGACCTCGACGTTCAGTTCGGAAGCGGTCATGCAAATGAATGCCGGCGGCCAGAAGACGTCCATGACCACCAAGACGACCCAGAACTTGCGTATCGGAGGCAAGTCTGAGTGATATGCCCTTGCGCTCTCACGCTCCGCGGTCCCTTTCGCAAGAGACTCCCGACCGCAGGAGTTCCTTGGCGTTGGCCAGAATCCTCTCCTGCCGCCGCCAGCCGATGCGCCGGACGGGAGAGCCGGCGTAGATGCCCCACGGCTCCAGGTCCATGTCCACGGCGGCGCCTGCCGCGACGGCCGCGCCTTCTCCGATGGTGACTCCCGGGAACACGGTGACGTTGACAGCGAGGAACGCAAATCGCTCGAGGGTCACTGTGGACATCTTCACGACACGGTATTGGAGGGGAATGGCGGCGCCGGTGAGTCCCTCTCCGGTGTAGTCTTCGCCGGAGCAGACGATACGGCACCCGGCGCTGAGGCTGGAGAAGTCCTTCATGACGAGCCGGCCGCCCCCCTCGCCGAGTATCAAACAGTGCGGACCGATCGAGGCATAGCAGCCCAGAGTCAACGCTGTCGTGATAACCGTGAACGCATCGATCTCGGCATGGTCGCCCAAGTCCATTAACTCGGGCCGGCTCACCACCACGTGCGGTGACAGTCGAACTTTGATTTCCTGTCTCATCTTGTCAGGGCCGGATGCAAAACTACTCGGAGGAGGCTCCGCAACCGGGCCTCCCCCGCCCCTGTCACTCCTCTCGGCGATGCTCCTAGGAAGCCCCGGGCCTTCCAACCTTCGAGCCGACCGTATCACCCGGGGTCTGACATCCGTTGTCACCCCTCGGAAAAAACTTGCTCCCGTCACCAGTTGCCCCTTAACTCATCGCAGAGAGTTTGTGGCGCGACGCGTGGCATGAAAACCAAGACCCGCATCCTGATGGTCGATGACAACCTGGCCCTGCTCGAAGTCATCTCGAGGCTCCTCCAGTCCAAAGGCTACGAGGTTTCCACGGCTCCCACGGGCCTGGAGGGCCTGCGCCTGACCCGGCAATGGCTGCCGGACCTGGTGTTGCTGGACGTGCAACTGCCGGACCTGGGCGGGTTTGAAGTCTGCCGCCAAATCAAATCGGACCCGGCGTTGCTCGATGTCTTCGTGATCATGCTTTCCGGCGAGGCGACCAGCGCCTCCCAAAAGGCCGGCGGGTTGGACACCGGCGCCGATGAGTACCTCACCAAGCCGCTGGACGCCCAGGAACTCATGGCCCGAATCCGCACGGCCGCCCGCCTGCGGCACACCACGGCCGCACTCCGGGCCAGCGAACAGCATTACCGGCGCCTGGTGGAGATCCTGCCCGACGCCGTGGGTCTGCTGGATGCCCAAGGCCGTCTGGTCGCGGTCAATTCCCAGGCCGTATCCATGCTGGGCTACGCGGAGGCCGGCCTCTTGCTCGACAAGAACGCCGTCGAACTGGCCGCGCCGGAGGAACGGGAGCGGTTCCGCGCCGATCTCACCCTGGCGCTCCGGACTGGGGCCTTGCAAAACGTCGAACACACGCTGCTGCGCAAGGATGGCCGCCCCTTTCCCGCCGAGATTAGCGCGGCCGTCTCCTTCGATGGCCGCGAACAACCTTCGGGGCTGGTCCTGGTGGTGCGGGACGTCACGGAACGCAAACGGACGGAGGAGGAATTGCGGCAGTTGCCTCGCCGCATCATCGAAGCCCAGGAAGCCGAGCGCCAGCGCGTGGCCCGCGAACTCCACGACGGAGTCAACCAGATTATCGCCTCGGCCAAGATGCGGCTTCTCAAGATCGAGGACACCATCGCCGCAAACAATCCCGCCGCGGCGCGGATGATCGAGCGCTGCGGCGAGTTGCTGGTCCAGGCCCTCGAGGAAAACCGGCGAATTGCCCACGCCCTGCGGCCCAGCGATCTGGACGACCTCGGCCTGGTCGAGGCCTGCCGGAACTTGTGCGGAGAATTGGAAGCCCGTTCCGATCTTCAGGTCTCCTGCCACATCGCCGGGCTCGCCAAACGCTTGCCGCCCGCCGTCGAGTTGAACCTCTTCCGCATCATCCAGGAAACCCTGAACAACGCGGAACAGCACGCCCAGGCCACGACCGTGTCGCTCCAAATGGCTGTCCAGGAGGGCTCCCTGGAACTGAGCATCCGCGACAACGGACGCGGGTTCGACCCCGAAGCCGCCCGCGCCCCCCAGGACAAACGCCGTGGCATCGGCCTGAACAACCTCCGCGAACGCACTGCCGCCCTCGGCGGGGTCTGCGAAATCAGCTCAGCCCCCGGCCAGGGCACGCTCATCCGCGTGCGCGCGCCGGTGTGACCCGTTTCATTGACGGTCCCGAGGCGACCCCATCCTACGCGCGGCGGGAGTTTTCCTCGAGTTTCACAATGGCCACCGAATCCGGCGGCAACTCCACGAAGCCGTCGCCGACCGCGATGCCGCCCTCGGAAATCATCAAAGCGCGGTGTTTGCCGGCTCGGAGCCGGAGGCGTTGCGGCGCTGCGGCAAGATTGCAGGCAACCGTGAGGGTGCCGCGTTCGAGCGTCAGCCAGCGCGCGTTCTCGTCGCATTGCGTGCGGACCAGTTCCAGCCGCTCGTCGGTCAGCGCCGGCTCGGCGCGGCGGAGGCGGATCAGTTGACGGTGCCAGGCGAGGAGTTCGAGGTGCGGGGAATGGCCAATCTCGGACCAATCCAGCTTGGAACGTTCAAAGGTATCCCGCCCCTGCGGGTCGGGGGTCTCCTCGGACCGCCAGCCTTGGGCCGCCAACTCGCATCGCCGTCCTTCCCGCACCGCCTTTGCCAGTTCCGGCTCCTGATGATCCGTGAAAAAGAGGAAAGGCGCGCTTGCCCCCCATTCCTCGCCTTGAAAAAGCATCGGCACGAACGGCGACGCGAACACCAAGGCCGCGCCCACCTTGAGCCGGCCCAGGCTCATCAACTTGCGGCTCCGTTCGCCCTGGGCGCGGTTGCCGATTTGATCATGGTTTTGGAGATAAGCCAGAAAACGGTGCCCGGACAACCCCGAGGGGGCGCGCCCGTGCCGGCGGCGGCGATAGACGGAGTAGCCCCCATCCAACACGTAGGCCTGGCGGAGGGCCTTGGCGAGCTGGGCCAGAGCGCCGAAGTCGGCAAACCAGCCATTCTGTTCTCCAGTCAGCACCGCATGCAGCGCGTGGTGAAAGTCATCGCTCCACTGGGCGTCGAGTCCAAAGCCGCCGCGTTCGCGGGGCCGGAGCAAGCGCGGGTCGTTTGAATCGCTCTCGGCGATCACAACCAGGCGGCGGCCGAGCCGGGCCTCCAGTTGCTCGACCTCGGCGGCAACCTGCTCGAGGAATGGTTCGGCGGACGTGTCAAAGATGGCGTGGACCGCGTCGAGCCGCAGCCCGTCGAGGTGATAGTCGCGCAGCCACATCTGCGCATTGTCGCAGAAAAAGCGCCGCACCGGGTCGCTTTCCGGCCCGTCGAAATTGATGGCCGGACCCCACGGAGAGGAGTAGCGCGCAGTGAAGTAGGGGGCGAAGCGGCCCAGGTAATTGCCGGAGGGGCCGAGATGGTTATAGACGACGTCGAGCAGCACCGCCAGGCCGCGCGCGTGGCAGGCATCCACGAGTTTCTTGAGCCCCTCCGGGCCGCCGTAACCATGGTGGGGCGCGAACAGGTCCACGCCGTCGTAGCCCCAGCCGCGCTCGCCCGGGAATTCGTTGACCGGCATCAA
The DNA here is from genome assembly GCA_964653485.1 of uncultured Verrucomicrobiota bacterium. Taxonomy (GTDB): domain Bacteria; phylum Verrucomicrobiota; class Verrucomicrobiia; order Limisphaerales; family UBA8199; genus CAVQND01. The sequence continues at coordinate 22,286 of CAZZFF010000074.1, forward strand.
TTCGACATGCGTCACCCCCAGGCCGGCAAGGTGGCTCAGTTTCTCGATCGCGGCTGCGAAGGTGCCCTCCGGCGTGAACGTGCCGACGTGCATTTCGTAGATCACCGCCGCTGAGAGCGGCGGCGCCTGCCAGCCGGCATCGCTCCAGGCAAAGGCCCCGTGCTCCACAAGGCGCGAACGCCCATGCACGCCCTGGGGTTGCCAGGGGGAGCGGGGGTCGGGAAAAGGCCCCGCGCCATCGAGGATGAAACCATAATCGCCTTCCGCTTCGGCGGGCGCCTCCGCCGTCCACCACCCGTCGGCGCCGGCGCTCATCGGAAACACCTTGTCTCCGACCTGGACTTCGACTTTTCGAGGCAGCGGCGCCCACACGCGAAACGTGCTCATGACTCTCCTTCCTTGCGGGTTAACCAGGCGACCGGAAAATTCCGGAACAGCGAATCGAGGGCCACCGGGCCTCCGGCGAGCCCTTCATCCGTAAGCTCGTTGTGCCATTGGCCGGCAGGCACTTCGAGGAAGGTGCCGGCCCAGTCGCCGCCCAGTCGAAGCGCGAGGCGGGGGACGACAGTGAGGGCGTTTCCGCCGCGCAGAAACGCAACCACGCGGGCGGACCTCGCGCCTTGCGCGAAGAGCGGCCGGTAGTCGCCCTGGCCGGCCGCGCATCTCTCCCGCTCCGCCCGCCGCCTCAGCACCCGGCGAATAAGCCAGAGCTTGGGCAACCCTTCGGCGCGCCGCCGCCACACCTCTCCCACCGAAAGGGAAGGCAGCTCTTCCATTGCCCGCCGCCGTCGCTCGAAATCCACCGGCCGGCGATTGTCGGGGTCCGTCAGGCTAAAATCCCAGAGCTCGCAGCCCTGGTAAAAGTCCGGCACGCCGGGCGCGGTCAGCTTGAGGAGCACCTGCGAGAGCGAGTTGACGTAGCCGGCCTCGGTTAGCCCCGCAACGAATCGTTCCATGTCGCGGGTGAACGTCGGATCTCCAAAGGCGCCAGCGATGAAGGCCCGCAGCGCCTCGTCATACGGGGGGTTGCGGCGGGTCCAGGAGGTGTGGACTTTGGCCTCGCAAGCGGCCTTCTCCAGGCAGGCCAGCGCGCGCTCCGCTTCGAGCGGCCACGCTCCGACAAGAGTCTGATAGAACCGGTATTCAATGTTACGGTCGGGCAAACCGCCGCGGCGGTGCCGCTCGTTGAGCGCTGCCCAGCGGCGGACGGCGGCGTCCCACGCCTCGGGGACCTCCGATAGCAGGGCCAACCGCGCGCGCACGTCCTCGCTGAATTTGGTGTCGTGCGTCGAAGTGGCCAGCAGGCTGTTTGGCCAATCGGACTGGGCGGCGGCGCAGGCGCGGTGAAACTCCTCGACCGAACACCCAACTCGCCCGGGGTCGCCCCCAACCTCGTTGAGGGCGATCAAACGGTTGAAGCAATAGAGCGCGGTGTCTTCGACCCCCTTGGCCATCGCCGGGCCGGTGACTTGCTGGAGACGCGTCGCCAGCTCCGCTTCCAAGTCCCCGCACAGGCGCAACCGCATGATGTCACTCAGAAAGCTGAAGAGGTCCGGATCGAGGTCCGAACGCTCCTGGCGCGCGGCAGCGACGGCTTCGGAAATCCGCGCGGCATCGGCCTCACTGATCTGGCCGGTCCCCGGCCGCGCGTAGGTGCGGTACACCGGCAGGCAGGCGGCCAGTTCGATCAAGGCGGCGCGCCATTCCTCGGCTGAGAAGTCCCTCACACGCCAATGGCGCTCGGCTAATTGGAGCGCCAGGGCTACGAGCCGGTTCACCTCCGCATTCAGCAATTCACGGAGCGCCAGCCGCTTTTTCTCGAGCGCGAGGGCCGCGTAATCGGCGGTCTGGCCGGTGAACTCGACGTAGAGATTCGTGAGCGCTTCCATGCCCGCCGGGTCAATGAACAGCCCCGTGGCCCGCGTCAGAAAGTCATAGCCGGTCGTGCCGGCGACGGGCCACGAGCCGGGCAAGGCTTCGCCAGGCTCCAGGATTTTTTCAACCGCGATCCAGGCGCGAGGCGTCGTTGAGCGGAGGCGGCGCAGATATTCCTCCGGGTCTCGCAGGCCGTCGATGTGGTCCACGCGCCAGCCTTCCACCCACCCGCGCTGGTGCCAGGTGAAAACACGCTCATGGATCGCGTCAAAAACGCCCGGGTCCTCCACGCGCAGGCCGGCAAGGGTGGGGACGTTGAAAAAGCGGCGATAGTTCAACTCGGCGTCCGCGTTTTGCCAGCACGTGAGCCGGTAGTGCTGCCGCCGCGCCAGGGCGTCCAGCGCGTCCGGGCTGGCATTGAGTTGACTCACCGCCTCGGGGATGCCCGCCGCCAACCCCAGCAAGTTGGAGACGGATTCCGGGGCCACCGGGAACCGACGGTCCCCATGGGCCAGCGTGAGGGTATGGTCGTCCAAGCGCAGTTGAAGGCGGCGCTTCTCGAGCACTCGCTGGTAAGGGGCGTCGAGCTCGGGCACAAGCACCTTGCCGTGCAGCCTCGGGTCCGGAGATTCCCAGTCGATATCGAAGCAAGGCGCGAAACGACTCTCCCGTCCATGAGCCAGCACATCCCACCACCAGCGGTTCTCCGGTCCTCCGATGCCCGTGTGGTTGGGGACAATGTCCAACACGAGGCCCATGCCGCGCGCGCGCAGCGCCGCTGCCAGTAATTCCAGGTCTTCTTCCGTTCCCAACTCCGGGTTCAACCGGCTGAAATCGCATACGTCGTACCCGTGGGCGCTGTGCGGTTGGGCCTCGAGCAGAGGCGATGCATACAGATGCGAAAGGCCCAGTTCGTCGAGGTAAGGGACCAGCGCCAGGGCGTCCGCCAGGCGAAAGTGTTCGTTGAACTGCAGCCGGTAGGTCGCGCGGGGCGCACCCGCTCCAGCCTGGGTCGCACGGTCTTCGCTCCTTGAGGGCGTCATTTGGCATCCTCGTCCACGCGAAAGCCGAGGCGCTCCCCGAGCACTGGGAACTTCTCCAACCACGCTTTGGCCGCGTCGTCGCCCGCCTCGGCGCGCCGGCGGAGGTCGGGGACAACCCCTTTCCGCATGCCCGCGTAGGCATTCTGCGCCTTCCATAGGTTCACCTCGAAAGGAAGCGCCCGCGCCAGTTCGGCGGCGTCGGTGAATTGCTGGAGCAGGTCCGGCGCTTCCGGCGACTTGAGGACCAGGTCGCTCAGGCGGTCGAGATGCCCCTTGAGCGCGTAGGCAAGGGTGTCGGCGTCGAGCGGGACCTTGGTCGATTCACATTCCCCCAGCAGCGTGCGCACGCGCTGGAGGTCCAGTGTATCGCCCTCGAACTGCCGTCGCAGTTCGCTGTTAAGGACGAACTCGGTGGCCAGGGCCAGCGGCTTGAGAGGGGGTGCGCGCAGATCGGCAAGGAAGCGCATGAGCGGCGCGTAGCGGTCCGTGATTAGCCTGTAGGTGTTGTGTATCTCGTCGCGCGTGGCGGCCAGAATCTGGTTGAGCACCTTGCGCTGCTCGTCGCGGAAGAGGTTTTTCAGAGAGTAATGGGTCGCGCCGAAATGGTGGTCCGTGAGCCGGATGAGTTCCGGGAAATCGCCCGCCTCGAAGGCGGTGCGCAGGTCGCTCACCAGGGCCGCGTAGGCCGCGGATTCGCCGCCCAACCGCACGCCGCAATTCAGGTTGTGGTCGCCCATGTGGACCACGGCGTAGGTGAGGAGGTCGGCGTTGCGCGTGACCTCGAATGTGACCTTGATCCGCCCCAGGGCGAGCCGCGCGTGGCCCGCGCTCAACATCTGCCGGTCTTCCTGCCGCACGGTGAACGAGTAGATGCGCGCCTCCTCGGGATACGACTCGAAGAGGGAACTGATGGCGTAGTGGGCGCCCGCGCCTTCTCGTGTCATGATGGCGGGCTTGACGAATTGGTCATAGACGTGCCGCGCGTCGGGATGCTCGCGCAGGTTGCTCCGGGCCTTGCCCAGGATGTCCAGGAACGCCGGCTCCAGATCCTCGCCCAGGAGGTCATGCGCGAGCTGGATGGCCCGCGCGGCATATTGGATGACCTGCACCGTCTCAAGGCCGGAAATCTCGTCGAAAAACCAGCCGCAGCTCGTATACATCAGCAGCCCGTGGCGCTGCATCTCCAGCAAGCGCAGCGCCGTGACTTCATCGGGCCCGTCCAACTGCCGGGCCGCCTGCCGGGCCATGAAGCGGGCCGTGTTCTCCGGCGAACGGTCGAGGATGACCGTGATGTAATCATCGCGGGCCGCCCAGGGGTCTTTGAAGAACTCGCGGGCCTTGGTCTCGAACCTGGGCGCCAGTTGGTCGCGCAGCCAGTCCATGGCTTGGCGGAGCGGCTCGCGCCAAAGCTGGTTCCAGGCCGGGTGCTCGCCGGAGTTGCAGCCACAGTGTTTGCGCCAGCGGTCCACGCCATGGGCGCAACTCCACGAGCTGGCCTGGTGGATTTCGGCTTCGTGCGCGGGGGGATGCCCTTCGAGGAATTCCGCGTAAATTGTCAGGCCTGCGTCTTTGCCGGCCTCGATGGCCTGCAGGGCGTACGCCAGCGCCATGTCTCCATGGCGGTTGTGATGGCCATAAGTCTCGCCGTCCGTGGCGATGTTCACGAGCTGCGCGTGGCCGCGGCTGTCATCGAACGCTTGCATCAGGCGGCGGGCCAAGCTGTCCCCGTTGTTCAGCAGTCCCTCGAAGGCCACGTCCCGGGCAATCGGCCCGTCGTAAAAGAACACCGCGATGGAGCGGCCTGAGGGCAACCTTACCAGGTACGGCATCGAGGGGTCCACGCGTCCGCCGCTCACATCGTGCCAATCGCCGCCCGCCAACGGCCGCACGCGGCTGGCCTGAGTCGGGGAGAGGAGGGTGAACTTGAGGCCGAGCTCGGCCAGGACGTCCAGCGATTCATTGTCCACCGCTGTTTCCGGAAGCCACATTCCCTCGGGCGCGCGGCCGAATCGCGCCTCGAAATCGCTGCGGCCCCAGAGCACCTGGGTGACTTTGTCGCGGCGGTTCGCCAGCGGCATGATGATGTGGTTGTAGCACTGCGCGAGGGCGGAGCCGTGGCCGGAAAACCGCTTCTGGCTTTCCTGGTCCGCGGCTACGATCGCTTGGTGTATGTCGGGCGCTTTCTCCTTCATCCACGCCAGCAGAGTGGGTCCGAAGTTGAAGCTGATGCGGGAGTAATTGCTGAGGATGCGTTCGATGCGCCCCTCACCGTCCACGAACCGCGCGTAAGCGTTGGGCGCGTAGCATTGGGCGGTGATGCGTTCGTTCCAGTCGTGGTAAGGGAACGCCGAATCCTGCAGCTCGATGGCCTCAAGCCAGGGATTCTCGCGCGGCGGTTGGTAGAAATGCCCGTGGATGCAAATGAACCTGTTCATGTGGATTCCGGAGGTTGGAGCAAATCAAGGACACCCTGGAGCGAGATGCCCACCCAGTCCGGCCGGTGCTCCAGGTCGTGGCCCAGCTCGGAAATGGCCCGGCGCAGGAGGTATGCCTCCATCGCGACATCGAGGTCCGCATCGTCGGCCGGCAGGAACGCCGCGGCCCCGGCTGACTGGCGGTAGGCCGCGAAAAACGCCGCCGCCACGCGTTGCGCCCAGAACCGCGCCCACTCCTCCAGGGCCGCCAGTTGGGCCGGTTGCAGCATCCCGTGCGCGGCCTGCTTCCGAAGCGCCGCGTGCGCCGCATAATAGAACGAGCGGATCATGTCCGCCAGGTCCCGGAGGGGCGAGCGCTTGAGACGGCGCTCGCTCAACGCGGCCGCCGGCTCGCCTTCGAAGCCAACGATCCAAAGGTCCTTTCCCGTGTCGAGGACCTGTCCCAGGTGGTAGTTTCCGTGGAGGCGGATGCGTGCCATGCGCGCGTCGAGTCGGCCAAAGGCGCGAAGCTTCTCGATGATGCGCGATTCACGACCCAGGACGGCTTGCGCCGCGGCCCGGTGCTCCGGCGGCAGACTCTTGAGCCGCTCGCCCAGCAGTTGCATGTTGCGGCGCGCCAGGTTCTGCATGGATTCGAACACCCCGCGTTGCGAATGGGGCGTGATCGGTTCGGGCGCGAAATCCGGGTCCGCCGGCTCCGACGCCAGCGTCAGGTGCAGCGCCGCCGTGAGCCGTCCTATTTGGCGGGCATGTTCCAGATACGTGCCGATCAAGTCTTGGTCCTGCTCGGCCAGCCCGGCCCTGACCCGTTGCGCAATCGAGGATGCCGAAGGCGCCCGTGCCTGGCGGTCGGCCTCCGGCAGGGTCTGAATCCGCTCGTAAAACCGGCTCAACGTATCCAGCGCGTCGTCCCAGGCGTTCTTGCACCCCGGCACGAACGCGGTTAGCACCGCCACCGTGAACATCTCGTCCTGGGCGCTACGGTACTCCAGCGCCCCGGCCAGCGCCGGGGTGTGCGGGAACCGTCGCGCCGTCAGGAAGCGGTTCACGTCCAGTTCGGGGTTGGTTCCTGGCTCGAGCCGGCGGAACCATTTGAGGATCAGTTTCTCGCCGAAGACCACCAAAGCGTTGTGGTGCCCGGAGGGCCAGGCTGACGGCTCCGGAGCCTCCGCGCCCCGGCGGCGTAGTTGGAGCAGCAGGTCGGCGGGCGTCGCCGCGAGTTCGCCCCTCCGGCCGGCCGCGGCTCGGCGGCGCCAGAAGAGGCCCAGCAGCGCCCGGCAAAAGGCCGGGCTGGCCAGCGCCTCGTAGAGAACACCCGTTTGCTCCGCGCCCTGGCGCGCCAGCCGCGCAACGACCGCGCCTGGCCGTGAGACGATGGCCCGGGCCTCTTCCCCGAAAGCCTCGGCCAGCGGCAACAAGTACCGCTCAGGCTCCCCTCGAGAATAGTCGACTTGCAGAAGGGCCAGAACCGCCTGCCCGGAGTCCACCGTGACCGGAACCGCGTCCTGCACGTGAACGGCGCGGATCGCTTTGCTCAGGCCCCCGAACCAGGGCTGCATCGGAAGCCAGTCTTGCAGCGCCCGTTCCAAAGGCCCCCGGTCCCGGTCTTGAAAGACCGTCTTCCAGCTTTCCTGGACGGTCAGCACCGCCTTTGCCCCGGCCTCGGCGGGAGCGACGGCGGACGCCACCGTCTCCGGGGCCTTGGCTTCCAGGGAAAACAAGTAGAACGCATGGGGTCCCAGCGTGAGGAAATACGGACGGTCGCCAATGAGGGGGAACTCCTTGTGACCGAACAGTTCCACCGGTGTGAGAGATCGGAAGGTGGAAAGGTCCAGCTCGACCGGCTGCACGAACCGGGAGAGATTGGCCACCACGAGCAGCCGCTGGGAGGGCATGCTCCGCACGAACGCAAGAACCGCCCGGTTTTCCGGATGCAGGAATTCCAGGGCGCCCACGCTGAAGGCGGGCCACCGCTTCTGCAGGGCGATGAGGCGCCTCATCCACCAAAGCAACGAGTGCGGGTTGCGCTCCTGCACTTCCACGTTGACCGCCTCGTAATGATTCTCGGGGTCCAGGTTGATCGGCAGATACAAGCTCTGCGGGTTGGCGCGGGAGAAGCCCGCGTTCTTGTCCGCGCTCCATTGCATCGGCGTCCGCACCCCGTTGCGGTCCCCCAGGTAAACATTGTCGCCCATCCCGATTTCGTCGCCGTAGTAAATGACCGGCGTGCCGGGCAGCGAAAAGAGCAGCGCTGTCATCAGCTCGATGCGCCGGCGGTCATTGCCCAGGAGCGGCGCCAGGCGCCGCCGGATGCCCAGGTTGAGCCGCGCCTGGTGAGCTCGCGCATAAATGCGATACATGTAATCGCGCTCCTCGTCGGTCACCATTTCGAGCGTCAGTTCGTCGTGGTTGCGCAGGAACAGCGCCCACTGGGCGGTTTCGGGTACGGGCGGCGTCCGCTCCAGGATGTCCACAATGGGCACCCGGTCCTCGAGTCGCAGCGCCATAAACAAACGGGGCATCAGGGGAAAATGAAACGCCATGTGGCACTCGTCGCCCCGCCCGGCGCCGAAGTAGGCCACCGCGTCCTCGGGCCACTGGTTCGCCTCGGCCAGCAGCATCCGGTCTCCATACCGCTTATCCACGTGCCACCGCAGCCGTTTGAGGAACTCGTGAGTCTCGGGCAGGTTCTCACAACTGGTCCCCTCCCGCTCAAACAGGTACGGCACCGCGTCCAGCCGCAACCCGTCCACCCCCAGCCCAAGCCAGAAATCCATCACCCTCACCATCTCGTGTTGAACCGCGGCGTGCTCGAAATTCAAGTCTGGCTGGTGGGAATAGAAACGGTGCCAATAATACGCCTTGGCCACGCCGTCCCAGGTCCAGTTCGACGCCTCGGCGTCCTTGAAAATCACCCGTGCCCCCGTGTATTTCTCGACCGTGTCACTCCACACGTAGAATTCCCGCCATCGGCTCCCGGACGGCGCGCGCCGGGCGCGTTGGAACCACGGATGCTGGTCCGACGTGTGGTTGAGCACCAACTCGGTAATGACCCGCAGCCCGCGCCGGTGCGCTTCGCGCAGGAAGACCTTAAAATCTCCCAGCGTCCCGTATCGCGGATGCACCCCGCGGTAATCCGCGATGTCGTAGCCGTCGTCCTTCAGCGGGGACGGATAAAAAGGCAGCACCCAGAGCGCCGTCACACCCAGGTCTCGCAGGTAATCCAGCTTGAGCGTCAGCCCGCGAAAATCCCCCGTGCCGTCGCCGTCGCTGTCGCAAAAGGCGCGGACATGCAATTCGTAGATGACGCCGCGCTTGTACCACAAAGAATCCCCTCTCGGTTGAGTCACTCTGTGCGAGTCGTTCATCCTTGTCCGCCTCCTTTAACAACCACGCTACGCTCGTGGATCCGGCTCGGCTCGGCGCCCGCCGGGAATAATGTTACCCTAGCCCAGGTGTGCCAATGCCTCAAGCCCGGAAGTCCCCCGCCCGGCCGGGGGGATGCCCAGGCAAGCACCTGGCGTCACCGGAGGGCGTGGAAACGAATGGTACCCCCACCCTGAATTGAACAGGGATCAACGGTTTGGTGTTGCAACTTGTTGCACGGAAAACGGACGGTTCCGCGAACCGTTGAGCCGTTGCCTTGGCTAGCCTCCGAAAACTCTCGCTTTACGCCCTGCCGGCTCCAGGCGGGGCAGCTAACGAAACACCCGCAATAGACGCTTCGGGTGAACCGGACGCACCGGCGAAAGATCGGCCTCGTTGAAGGCCAGCAGCAAGGCGTCTTCGTCAATGGTTAGCAGATGCCCGTCGGAAGTCACCAGCAGGGGAATTTCCGCCAGTGAAGCTTGCGCCAGAATCTTCCCGTCGTTCCGTTCGGTTTCGGGAATGAGTGAAGACTCCATCAAGCGCGAGGCGAACTGTGTGGCGATAACCAGTTGGGTGGACGACAACGTGAAGGGCTGACATTCCCAACCGCTCATTTTTTCCAGAGCCACATTGGCGATTTCGTGCTGCGGCGCGTCTTTCTGCGAGGCGAAGAACTCCAGTTCCGCAACCACCGTCGGCGGCACAAGCAGGGTATAGCCCCGCCTGGAAAATCCCTCCTTGAACTCGTGGGCAAAATCCTCCTCCCCGGCGAGGTCGAGCAAAAGATTAGTGTCCAGCGCCAGTGATTTCTTTGGGCTGGCCGCCATAAATTTTTGCCATCCCGCGCCGGAAATGCTCCGCCTCTTCCTCCGAGGTGAGTTTGCTGGCCAGCTTGCGGGCTTTGGCGGCCAGACGGCTGCCGGTAGTTTCTTCCGGGTAGTCGAGCTTCTTTTTCGCGGCGCGTGCCGGGTGTTTCATAACGAGCCAAGTCTCCCCTTTCCCGAACGCGTTGTCAATGGCCCCGCTGACACCCAAATCCTCGCCTAAGATGTTTTTGAGGAACCGCGGAATAAGCGGAATACGCG